>NZ_SNUY01000001.1:0-64372 GCF_004376175.1 Halalkalibacterium halodurans
GATACACCCACCGTTCAAAGAGCTTGAGATGTTGAACTTTTTGGATGCGGTAATCATGGATTCTCTCGGTTCTCTCCCCGCAGGATGGGCAACGATGAGGCGTTCGCGGCATTTCTACATGGAGCGCGATAAAGTCCTCTCGTTCCTCCATCTTTGTGACCTTCACACCTTTTAATCCGGGCAAATCCATGGTAAAATTCATCGTACACGCAGCTCCTATCCTTTCTTTGTTTCTAGGCAATTCAAGGATAATGGATAAAGGAGCCTGCGTGCATTTTTTTGCCCTCTTTTGTGCAAAAACCCCAACATTTATTGTATAGCCGATTTTTACCCTTCTTCACGAAAAAAACCACCCTTGCTTTTACGCAAGGGCAGCTAGTATCCATTAGGCACTTTCCTTTGGTTCCGGTTTAGTCATCGCTACTTCCGAGCCATCTTTCATTTTTAAAATCGGGAGCTCTCCCTCGGTGACGCATTTATCGTGAATGATACACGTTTCTACGTCGTCGCGGGCAGGTAGGTCAAACATGACGTCGAGCGTTAGTCCTTCAATGATTGAGCGCAAACCACGTGCGCCTGTTTTACGCTCAATCGCTTTTCTTGCAATTTCACGCAACGCTTCATCAGTAAATTCTAAATTCACATCATCTAGCTCAAGCAACTTCTTATATTGTTTAACGAGCGCGTTTTTTGGCTTTGTCAAAATCTCGATAAGCGCTTCTTCATCTAAAGGCTGCAAGCTCGAAATGACAGGCAGTCGTCCGATGAATTCTGGGATAAGACCGAAACGAAGCAAGTCTTCAGGCAATACTTTGCTTAAATATTCACCTGGTTTTAACTCGTCTTGCTTAACTTCGGAGCCAAACCCAATGACTTTTTTCCCGAGACGGCGCTTAATGATTTGTTCAATGCCATCAAACGCTCCTCCACAAATAAAGAGAATATTCGTCGTATCGATCTGAATGAACTCTTGATGGGGATGCTTTCTCCCTCCTTGAGGAGGAACGGAAGCTGTTGTCCCCTCTAAAATCTTTAGTAAGGCTTGTTGGACCCCTTCTCCAGAAACATCACGCGTAATCGATGGGTTCTCAGATTTACGTGCAACCTTGTCAATTTCATCAATATAAATGATCCCTTTTTCCGCTTTTTCTACATCATAGTCAGCAGCTTGAATCAATTTAAGCAAGATGTTTTCCACGTCTTCACCAACATAACCAGCTTCCGTTAAAGAAGTGGCATCAGCAATCGCAAAAGGTACATTTAAAATGCGAGCGAGCGTTTGAGCTAATAGCGTTTTACCACTACCCGTAGGTCCAATCATACAGATATTACTTTTCGAAAGCTCGACCTCTTCCGATTTGCTCATGGAATTGATGCGTTTATAGTGATTGTACACAGCAACGGATAACGATTTCTTTGCTAAGTCTTGACCAATCACATAGTCATCGAGAATTTCGCGAATTTCATGAGGCTTCGGCACCTCTTGGAACTCCACTTCTTCTTCAGTGCCTAATTCCTCTTCTACAATCTCCGTGCACAATTCGATACACTCATCACATATATAAACGCCCGGACCAGCGACTAATTTTCTCACTTGATCTTGTGTTTTTCCACAAAAAGAACATTTCAATTGCCCTTTTTCATCATTAAACTTAAACATCCGGATCACCCCTTAACTAGTATTGTACCACGTTGTTAAAGCTTCTCGTAGTCGAAAAGCTCTCATGGATTTGACCCGCTCAATCTTTCCTCGCTATTTTGACATTGTAACATAGAACGACCATTTATGTGAGTAAAAGCGCTTTTGAAGCCATACAAAAAAACTTATGTACTGTTAGTGTAATGTGATACGGTTGTGACATGTAGACGAACGAAATAGGTATGTAAGTCATATGTACTGTCAAATAGCGAATCGTGAACATGAGGTGAGTCAAAAAGCGCGAAACATTTGGATGCACGCGAGCATAAGATAGCTTCTATCTTTTATATTTATGACCGCATTTTTTATACATTCAATAATTGAAGGAGAAATTCCTTCTTTTCGTGGTAATGTTTCGCCTTCTCATTAGGATACTCGAATCCACGCTTTGTCATACAAGCTAATTGGATCAAAAATAGTGTAAAACAAGGCACGAAGCACGTGCCTTGTTTTGGTTTTACATGTCATGGTGTTACCGACTATTTTGTTATGAGACAGCTTTACTGTGCTCGACTAGGAAATCAACCGCTTTTTGAATCTTAAGGTCAGCTTTAATACCGTCCGTTCCACCTTGCGTTGCAAAAATGGATTTAATTTCATCCACAGAACGTTGGTACATCTCAGCCATTTTTTCAAGTTCCTTTTCAACATCTTCATCAGATGCTTCTAAGTTTTCTTGATTTGCGATCGCTTCGAGTGTCAAGTTCACGCGAACACGCTTTTCTGCATCTTCTTTCATTTGTTCACGAAGTTGCTCTTGTGTCTGGCCTGAGAATTGGAAGTACATTTCAAGGTTCATTCCTAGCATTTGCAAACGTTGCTCGAACTCTTGTGTCATGCGGTCAAGCTCTGTATTAATCATAGCTTCAGGAATATCAATCGTTGCATTTTCAGACGCTTTTTGAATAAGCGTATCCCGCTTCTCATGATCCGCTTCGTGAGCGCGATCTTTTTCAAGCTTTTCACGGAGCTTCTTTTTCAGCTCATCTAAGCTTTCTACTTCTTCATCCACGTCTTTTGCAAACTCATCATCAAGCTCAGGAAGCTCTTTGCGTTTTACATCATGAATTTTCACTTTAAAAGTGGCTGGCTTTCCTGCAAGTTCTTCCGCATGGTATTCTTCTGGGAATGTGACTTCCACATCTTTTTCTTCCCCAGCTTTTAGGCCAACAAGTTGGTCTTCAAATCCTGGGATAAATTGACCTGAGCCAATTTCAAGAGAGTAATTTTCCGCTTTTCCGCCTTCAAAAGCTTCACCATCAACGAAGCCTTCGAAATCAAGAACAGCTGTATCACCTTCTTGGATAGCTTCTTCTTCAACAACGACAAGCTCTGCCTGACGCTCTTGCAAGCTCTTTAATTCTTGTTCTACATCCTCATCAGAAACAGTCGTATCTTTTTCCTCAAATTCTAATCCTTTATAGTCACCAAGCTGAACTTCTGGTTTGACTGTTACAGTTGCCTTAAAAATCAAGTTATTCCCTTGCTCCATTTGTTCGATATCAATCTCTGGGCGGTCGACAGGCTCGATCCCTGTTTCATCAATTGCCGCAGCATACGCTTCTGGTAAAAGAATATCGAGTGCATCTTGATAAAGAGCTTCTACCCCAAATTGGCGTTCAAAGATTTTGCGAGGTACTTTTCCTTTACGGAATCCAGGTACATTGACCTTTTTTACAACTTTTTTAAATGCTTTGTCTAAAGCTTCGTCCACTTTCGCTGATTCAACATCAACTGTTAAGACACCTTCGTTACCTTCTAACTTTTCCCATTTTGCAGTCATTGTTTATTAGTCCCTCCAACTTCACACTTACATTTTTCAAACGAACCTTCTGCTTTACAACCACTCTATTATAACATAGTATTGATTGATTTCAAGGGATAGGTTAGCGGAAGGAATGACCACTAATCCCTTGAAACGTCTCGGTTTCAACAAAATGAATTTCTTCTCCTTTTTCTAGCATTTGCTGCACCCGACAATTGTACATCCCGGCAATTTCTTCTTCATCGAAAGGTAACCCATTTGATTCATGAACGGCTACATGAACGGCTCCTGCCCATAGATCTTTCTGCTCAGGCTTCGGTGTAAAAGGATATAACGCGTACAAAAACTGCCACCAAAGCTGCTCTGCCATTTTAAACAGGGACGGGTTCTCGACTGCCAATCTGGCTTCTAGCTGCTCTACCACCGCATTTCCAAACCGCTGTTGCTCATCCGCATTAAGCTCTGCTGGGATGACCTCCGCTTCCTGATCAAATTTTCGAATTCTCACACGCTTTTCTACTTTATGCATCGTTAACATATGTAAGGCATAACTTCTCAAAGCAGGATCATTGCTTTCAGATTCGACGAATGAAAGCAGAGTGCGAATATCGGCCGGATCGTTATGCTTGCGCATCTGTTGTAGAAAATGCCATTGTTCTAATGAATCTCGCTCATTTATATCATCATATGTTTCTTTTAAATCGAGCTCTTCAGAAAGCGGCTCTTTTATGTATGTAGGAGAATCCTCGACCATCTGGCGACTAAAGTGGAGTAGCTGATAAAAGGATTCGGCGTGTTTAGCCGGGAGTCTATCTTCAGCAAGAACGACGTCTAACATTTCGACCACTTCATCATATCTTCCCAACTGGACGAGTAACGAAAGATGAATTTGCAAGATATCATAGTAGTTTCCAATATCATTTCGCAACATTTGATCGGTTAATAGCACAGCATCATCTAACTTGCCTAATTCCACGTAACAAAGAGCTTTACCGAAAAGAATTTGCGAAGGTTCAGCATCGTATTGTTCTGCTTGTTCAAACATGGTTAACGCTTTTTTCGCATCTTTTTCTTTTAGCGCCTCCATCCCCTTTTCAATCAATCGCTTGACAAGTCCTGGGTATAACACGATGTTATCGCTTGATTCCGTTTTTTTCCCGCTCATGGTATTGTATCGCTCCACTCTTCTCTCCAATGGGAGAGAACGATTCTTTGCCTAAGTGTACCAAGACGCACATGAAAACACAAATCGAGGAGAGAAAGTAGCTGCCTAGTATTCAGGCAGCTACTTTCCGTTTCTTCCATTCATATTCCCTACTCTTTTGATCATTAAACCCGGCTTGCCTCAAATTGTTTAATTTGTTCCTCGTAACGCAAGGTAAGTCCGATCTCATCCCATCCATTAATGAGCATTTCTTTCCAATACCCATCAATTTCAAACGTTGCTTCGAATCCATCCTCACTTGTCACGGTTTGGGCTTCCAGATTTACAGTTAGGCTATAAGCTGTATCTTTGCCCTTCTCCATCAAAGCTGTTACTTCCTCTTGCTTTAATTTCACAGGCAAGATACCATTTTTGAAACAGTTATTATAGAAGATGTCGGCAAAGCTTGGTGCAATGACTACTCTGAAGCCGTAATCTTTAATGGCCCAAGGTGCGTGTTCACGCGAAGAACCACACCCGAAGTTATGCCCTGCGACAAGGATCGTCCCTTGTTTTGCATGAGGTTGATTTAGCTCAAAATCTGGATTGTCTTCTCCATTCGGCAAGAAGCGCCAGTCAAAGAATAAAAATTGGCCAAATCCCGTCCGCTCTACACGCTTTAAAAACTGCTTCGGAATAATTTGATCTGTATCTACATTGACCCGATCCAAGACGGCAATCGTACCTGTGTGTGTCTTTAGTGGTTCCATCGGTCTTCCCCTCCTTTTACGCGATTAAACGGTCTGCGGTTCGGATTGGAATGTGCGAACGTCCACAAAGTGACCTGCAATCGCAGCAGCTGCTGCCATCTGTGGGCTCACAAGGTGTGTCCGCGCTCCTTTTCCTTGTCTTCCTTCAAAGTTACGATTCGACGTAGACGCACAGCGCTCACCTTCAGGAACGGTATCAGGGTTCATCCCTAAGCACATACTACAGCCCGAATCACGCCACTCAAACCCAGCTTCCTTAAAGATTTCATCCAATCCTTCTTTCTCTGCTGCCCGCTTTACTTGCTGAGAACCTGGTACGACAAGTGCTCGCACGCCATCCGCCACTTTTCTTCCTTTTATTAATTCTGCTGCTGTACGTAAGTCACTAAGACGTGAGTTTGTACATGAACCGATAAACACGTGCTGAATCGCAATCTCAGTAATCGGTGTTCCTGGTTCAAGGCCCATGTAAGCTAGCGATTGTTTGATCGCCCGACGCTCATTCTCATCTTTTGCATCGTCTGGTGAAGGGACAACCTGACTAACCCCTGTCCCTTGGGCTGGATTTGTTCCCCACGTGACCATCGGTTCAATTTCAGACGTATTCATTGTGAGCACACGATCATACACAGCTCCAGCATCAGTCGCTAACGCTTCCCATTGCTGGATAGCCACGTCAAACGCCTCACCTTTAGGAGAATTCGGTCGGCCTCGAAGGTATTCAAACGTTACAGAGTCTGGACTAATTAAACCAGCTTTTGCTCCTGCCTCAATCGACATATTACAGATCGTCATCCGCTCTTCCATTGATAGGGAGCGAATCGCTTCTCCCGTAAACTCGATGACATGTCCGGTTCCAAAATCAACACCATATTTCGCAATGACGGCAAGAATAATGTCTTTTGCTGACACAGATGGTGCTAATTCCCCTGTAACACGAACTTCCATCGTTTTCGGCTTCGATTGCCACAACGTTTGCGTTGCTAGTACATGTTCTACTTCACTTGTACCGATCCCAAAAGCCAGCGCACCAAATGCGCCATGAGTGGACGTATGACTGTCACCACAAACGATCGTTTTTCCTGGTTGCGTTAAGCCGAGCTCTGGTCCGATAACGTGGACTATTCCGTTATTCGGGCTATCTAAACCAGCGATCTCAATTCCGAATTCTTTGCAGTTCGCCTCTAACGTCTCAATTTGCTTCCGAGCAATTTGATCTTGAATGTTAAAGCGATCAACCGTCGGAACATTGTGATCCATCGTAGCAAATGTCAAATCTGGCCGGCGCACAGGGCGGCCTGCTAAGCGTAAGCCCTCAAATGCTTGCGGTGAGGTGACTTCATGGACCATATGCAAGTCGATATAAAGAAGGCTCGGCTTGCCTTCCTCACCGATGACCGTATGAGCGTCCCAAATTTTTTCAATAATTGTTTTTGGAGCCATCGCTTTTCTTCCTTTCTAAAGCATCATTTATGAAATATCAACAGAGGCTTGAATCGCTTCAACTACAGCATCCGTAATCGCTTTGGTTGAACTTGATTCTTCACCTGGCTTAGCAATATCTGCTGTACGATACCCTTGTTTTAATACTGCTTCAATCGCATCTTCAATTGTTTTCGCTTCTTCATGCAAGCCAAAGGAATATTTTAACATCATGGCACATGATGCAATCGTCGCAAGTGGGTTTGCTACCCCTTTCCCTGCAATATCAGGAGCTGATCCATGGATAGGCTCATAAAGTCCCGGTCCATCACTCGTTAAACTAGCAGACGGAAGCATTCCGAGGGAGCCTGTCACCATCGAAGCCTCGTCGCTTAAAATGTCACCAAAAAGGTTTTCCGTCACGAGCACATCAAATTGTTTCGGTCTACGAATGAGCTGCATTGCCGCATTATCTACGAGCATATGTTCAAGCGTAACTTCAGGAAATTCTTGTGCCACTTCGTTTGCCACTTCGCGCCACATCCGACTCGATTCAAGAACGTTCGCCTTGTCAACCGATGTGACATGTTTATTTCGAACCATAGCTAGCTCAAAGGCTTTACGAATAATTCGTCGCATTTCCCCTCTCGTGTAGAGAAGGGTGTCTACGACTTCCTCTGTTTCGCCTTCACCCCGTCGTTCACGCGGTTCCCCGAAATAAAGCCCCCCAGTCAGCTCTCGGACAATTAATAAATCTACCCCATCGATCACATCGTTTTTTAAAGTGGAGGCATCTGCTAGACTGTCATACACAGTGACTGGGCGTAAATTAGCAAAGAGGTTTAATCCCTTCCGTAAGCCGAGCAGTCCTTTTTCTGGACGAAGATGACCGGGCAGTGTATCCCACTTCGGACCTCCGACAGCACCAAGTAAAATTCCGTCCGCATGACGGCATACGTCTAGCGTTTCTTCTGGGAGCGGCGTTCCTACCTCGTCAATCGCACATCCGCCTAATAGGGCTTTTTTATAGGAGAACGTATGCCCAAAACGATCGGCCACTGCCTGCAGCACTTCTATGGCTGCGTCCGTCACCTCAGGACCAATACCGTCCCCAGGCAAAACCGCTATTTGTTTCTCCATTGCCCTACACCTCCACCTTCGATCCATAAACTTCTGCATATTTCTTTCGATTAATCGTTCGATTAACTGCGTTTAAATAGGCTTTTGCTGACGCTTCTAACACATCATGGGCCGTGCCGCGTCCACTTGAGACGACTCCTTGATAATCCATTTGAACATAGACATCTGCCAGAGCATCCCTACCGCCAGTAATGGACTGAATTCGATAATCTAACAATTTCACCGGGGCATCGAGCAGGCGCTCAAGTGTATTGTAAATCGCCTCAACACTTCCAGACCCAGTGGCCGCCTCTTCCGCCACTTCCCCTGATGGTAACTTCATCGTGATCGTTGCCGTATTCGTCAGGTTGGACCCGTAATTCACTTGAAGAGCTTGCAATTCGTAATGGTTCGTTTCTCCTCCAACGGTCTGTTCGGTCATTAAAGCAAATAGATCGTCTTCGGTAATTTCTTTCTTTTTATCTGCTAGGTCTTTAAATGCTTTAAAAATGTTGTTTAGCTGCTCATCTGTTCCTGTAAATCCAAGTTCCTGAACTTTCGTTTTGAACGCATGGCGCCCTGAATGTTTTCCAAGCACCATCGAATTGGATGACACACCGACCATCTCAGGTGTAATAATTTCATATGTTTGTTTATTTTTTAGAACGCCATCTTGGTGGATGCCCGATTCATGAGCAAATGCATTCGCTCCTACGACCGCTTTATTGTTCGGTACAACCATGCCCGTTAATTTGCTTACAAGGCTACTCGTACGTTTAATTTCTTTTAAAATAAGTCCAGTTTCTGTTTCATAATGATCTTTACGAATATTAAGGGCGACGGCAATCTCTTCAAGAGAGGCATTACCGGCTCTTTCCCCAATGCCATTAATCGTGCATTCCACTTGATCGGCCCCGCCCTGAATCGCTGCTAATGAGTTAGCAACTGCCATTCCAAGGTCGTCATGGTTATGAGTAGACAAGCTGACTTTGTCGATGCTTGGAACGTTTTGCTTCATATATTGAAACATTCGCTTAATCTCTTGCGGCGTCGTATATCCAACGGTGTCAGGTAAATTAATAACGGTTGCTCCCGCTTGGATCACCGCTTCAATGATTTGCGCTAAAAACGGAAAGTCCGAGCGGCTCGCATCCTCAGCTGACCATTGAACATGCTTGAAACGACTGGCTGCATACTTCACAGACTCAACAGCCTTTTCAATCACTTGTTCTGGAGTCATTCGTAATTTATGTTCCATATGAATGGGAGAAGTAGCAATAAAGAGATGAATCCGTGGCTCCTCAGCCGATTTTAACGCCTCCCACGCTGCGTCGATATCTTTTTGCACAGAGCGGGCCAGCCCAGTAACGGAGCTTCCTTTTACGGTCTCCGCAATCGCTTTAACCGATTGAAAATCCCCTTGGGAAGAGGCTGGAAAACCAGCCTCAATAATATCCACACCGAGACGCTCTAACTGTTTTGCGATTTCCATCTTTTCCTCAAAGTTGAGGTTCACTCCGGCTGACTGCTCACCGTCACGCAACGTCGTATCGAAGACGCTAATTTTTCGCACTGCCGACCACTCCTTTGGATTTAGCTTTTACGAATGGCATCATTTCTCTTAGCTCACGACCAACGACTTCAAGTGGATGATTTTTCTCACGTTCGTTGATGGCTGTAAATTCTGGGCGATTCGCTTGGTTTTCTAAAATCCAACCTTTTGCAAATTTTCCTGTTTGAATATCAGATAAAATGTCCTTCATCGCTTGCTTCGTCTCTGCTGTTACGACACGTGGTCCTGCTTGGAAGTCTCCCCATTGAGCCGTATCAGAAATGGAATAACGCATATATTCAAGTCCACCCTCGTACATAAGGTCAACGATTAATTTTAATTCGTGCAAGCATTCAAAGTAAGCAACTTCTGGCTGGTAGCCAGCTTCTACTAATGTTTCGAACCCAGCTTTTACAAGTGCTGATGTTCCACCGCAAAGGACGGCTTGCTCACCGAAAAGATCTGTTTCTGTTTCTTCTTGGAATGTCGTCTCAATGACACCTGCACGAGCAGAACCGTTCATTTTTGAGTATGCAAGGGCGATGTCTTTCGCTTGACCTGTCGCATCTTGGTATACGGCTACAAGACCTGGAACGCCAGCACCGTCAACATAAGTGCGGCGTACGAGGTGTCCTGGACCCTTCGGAGCTGCAAGGAATACATCCACTGTTGCTGGAGGAACGATTTGGTTAAAGTGAACGTTAAATCCGTGAGCAAAAGCAAGTGTTTTTCCTTCTGATAATTCTGGCTCGATTTCATTTTTGTAGACGGTAGGTTGATGCTCATCAGGCAATAGAATCATGATTACATCGGCGCGTGATGCTGCTTCGCGAACAGAATATACTTGAAAACCGTCCTCTGCCGCTTTATCCCAAGATTTCCCTGGACGAAGACCAACGATCACTTCCTGTCCGCTGTCACGTAAATTTTGCGCATGGGCATGACCTTGTGAACCATAACCGATAATTGCTACTGTTTTTCCTTGTAATACACCTTCGTTAATATCTCCGTTATAAAATACTTTTGCCATTTCGTATCTCTCCCTTTTCCTTTTTATTTTTTTGGGTTTAATTAATGAGAGTGATGTGGTTACCTTCCACATCGTATTTTTTCGACCCTCGTTTGAAGGCCGTTATCCCTGTTCTAGCAAGTTCCTTAATTCCATACGGTCTAAGTAAGTCAATAAATGTTTCGACCTTTTGATGATCGCCTGTAATTTGGACGGTCATGCTCTCCCTACCAATGTCGATAATGGAGGCGCGGAACGGATTGACGACTGCTGCGATTTCTCCCCGCTGTTGGGGTGAGGCAACGACCTTGATTAAAGCTAGCTCCCTCGCCACAATCGCCTCATCGGTAATGTCTTTTACTTTCAAGACATCAACTTGCTTGTGAAGCTGCTTGATGACTTGCTCAATGTTTTTTTGGTTATCAACGATGACGACGAACGTCATTCGTGACACTGTCGGATTTTCTGTCACCCCGACCGTAATACTCTCAATGTTGAAATGACGTCTTGCGAATAAGCCTGTGATCCGGTTTAAAACCCCTGATGTGTTGTTCACAAGAGCTGTGATCGTTCGTTTCATGGCTTCACTCCCTCCATTTCATGCTGGCCTTTCCCTGGTGAAATCATCGGATACACATTCTCCTCTTTCGCTACACGGAAATCCATTAAAACCGGACCATCATGATCAAGCATTTCTTTTAATGCTTGATCCACCTCGGAAAGCTTCTCCACCTTCATCCCTTTAATGTCATAGGCTTCTGCCATTTTTACAAAGTCAGGCTGAATCGGGAATAGGGAGTTGGAGTAGCGCTCCCCGTGGAAAAGTTGCTGCCATTGTCGCACCATTCCAAGCGAGGCGTTGTTCACTAAAATTACTTTTACCTTCAGCCCTAATTCTTGTAAAATGGACAGCTCCTGCAACGTCATTTGGAATCCTGCGTCGCCGAGAACCGCTACAACCGTTGACGATGGCTCTGCGATTTGCGCTCCGATCGCGGCAGGGAAACCGAAGCCCATCGTGCCAAGTCCGCCTGATGTTACCCAACGATTCGGCTTATTGAACGCATAATATTGGGCTGCCCACATTTGGTGCTGGCCGACATCGGTCGTGATAATCGCCTCACCATTTGTAGCTTCACACAATTTTTCGATCAACTGCTGCGGCTTGATCGTCTCCCCATCTTCCTTGTACCAGAGTGGATATTCTTGCTTCATTCGCTGCAAATCTGCACGCCACACACTGTTATCACCGCGTTTGCCATTTTCCCCAATGAGCATTTTCAACGCTTCCTTCGCACAGCCGACCACAGGAATTTCCGTTTCAATGTTTTTACCGATCTCTGCTGGATCGATGTCAATGTGGGCCACGCGTGCATTTGGTGCGAAGAAAGCAAGGTTACCTGTCAAACGATCATCAAATCTGGCTCCGATACTGATTAACAAGTCCGATTCATGAATCGCCATGTTGGCCGTGTACGTTCCATGCATGCCGCCCATCCCTAAATGTAGTTCATGATCCGCCGGAAAGCTTCCGAGTCCAAGCAGTGTATTGACGACTGGAATTTGTTGTTGCTCAACATATTCAAACAGCTCCTGTGCAGCATGAGCATGAAGCACACCTGCACCAGCGAGAATAACGGGCTTTTTCGCCTGTGATACAGCTTCGACAAGCTTCCGAATTTGCAGGCGATTTGGCATCACTGTCGGTTGGTACCCTGGAAGGTGCACTTCTTTATCGTAGTCGAATAGGCCTGTTGTAAGAGAGATATCTTTTGGAAGATCGATGAGTACAGGCCCAGGCCTTCCAGTCGTCGCGATATGGAACGCTTCTTTGATGATCCTCGGTAAATCTTCGATTGTGCGGACTTGGTAGCTATGCTTCGTGATAGGCATCGTAATTCCGATCATGTCCGCCTCTTGGAAAGCATCCGTTCCGATCAGTGTTGTGGCTACCTGTCCCGTAATGACGACAAGTGGTAACGAGTCGATCATCGCATCAGCAATTCCCGTAACAACATTGGTGGCTCCAGGTCCTGATGTGACGACACACACACCGGGCTTTCCTGATACACGAGCATATCCCTCTGCTGCATGGATCGCTCCTTGTTCATGTCTTGCTAAAATATGATGGATCCCTGTCTTATAAATCTCATCATACGTTGGCAAGATCGCCCCACCTGGATATCCGAAGATGACATCCACCCCTTCCCTCGCCAAGGCTTGAATCAACATGCTTGACCCTGACATTTCCTGAGGTGGTTCAGGCTTTGGTTGCTCTCGCTTTTTCAACTTAAAGTTGGTACTCATCATTGCTCCTCCTTTAATTCTTTGATTGTCTCTCTCCAACAACAATGGAATAATAAAAAAATCTTTTTACCCACGCTGCCAGAATTTCTAGCAAAGGGGCAAAAAGATTTCTCTTTTCACGGTACCACCCTCATTCGTAGCATTTTTACAAATGCTACCTCATGGACGATCAAATCGTCTCATTTTGATAACGGGTGTAGTGAAAAACCACCCGGCAACATCTACTAAAGCAGGCTGTGCCCGATTGTTCGAAGTCGCACTCCGAGGTGAGCTTCATTAAAGGATCATCGCTGCCTCTCAGCTCCTAGCAGCTCTCTGTAGATGATCGTCTTTAATTACTGATCCTCTTCAACGTGTTAAAACTATTTAGATCTTCATAACGCCACCTGTGTTGGCGGACGTCACAAGTTTAGAATAACGAGCTAGATAACCTTTTTTCACCTTCGGCTCTGGCTCGGTCCATCCCTCTTGGCGCTTAGCAATTTCTTCGTCAGATACGAGCCACTCAATCGTCCGATTCGGTAAATCGATTCGAATCTTATCACCATTTTCGATGAACGCGATCGGTCCGCCTTCTGCCGCTTCCGGTGAAATATGCCCAATGGAGATTCCTCTTGAAGCTCCGGAAAAGCGTCCATCCGTGATGAGGGCTACCTTGGTTCCTAAACCTCTTCCGATAATGGCTGAGGTTGGCGCCAACATTTCTGGCATTCCTGGACCGCCTTTAGGCCCTTCGTAGCGAATGACGACCACATGCCCTTCACGGACATCCCCGTTGTTAATTCCTTGCTGCGCTTCTTCTTGGGAATTGTAGACGATCGCTTCACCTTCAAAAACTTGAATCGAAGGATCAACGGCCCCAACTTTAATGACCGCTCCATTCGGTGCTAGGTTACCAAACAAGATAGACAAACCTCCCACTGGGGAGTAAGGATTATCTTTTCGCCTGATGACTACATCATCGGTGATTTCAGCGTCTTTTACATTTTCATAGATGCTTTTGCCTGTAATCGTGATTCGATCTGGGTGTATCGCACCATCGATCTCGCAAAGTTCTTTAATGATCGCTGCTACTCCGCCTGCATGGTGGACATCGTCCATCGAATAATCGGACGCTGGGCTGATCTTACACAAATATGGAACTCGCTCTGCCACTTCATTGATACGATTTAAGTCGTATTCAATCTCGGCTTCATTTGCAATCGCAAGCGTGTGGAGAACCGTATTTGTTGATCCTCCCATCGCCATATCAAGAGCGAATGCGTCATCGATCGTTTCTTTCGTAATAATGTCGCGAGGACGGATATCTTTTTCAATTAAGTTCATTAAATGTTTCGCTGCGTCTTTTATTAGCTGGTGCCGTGCCTCAGAAGTTGCAACGATCGTTCCGTTCCCCGGCAATGCCATCCCTAGCATTTCCATAAGCGAATTCATGGAGTTTGCCGTGAACATCCCGGAACAGGAACCACAGGTTGGACAGGCTGTTTGCTCAATTTCGAGCAACTCTTCCCTTGTCATTTTTCCTGACGAAAATGCGCCTACTCCTTCAAAAACGGAGGCTAACGATAGGTTCTTTCCGTCTTTTGTACGCCCTGCTTCCATTGGTCCACCTGATACGAAGACAGATGGGACATTGGTTCGAACCGATGCCATCAGCATACCTGGCGTAATTTTATCACAGTTTGGAATGAAGAAGACTCCATCAAACCAGTGTGCATTAATAACGGTTTCTGCTGCATCACAGATGATTTCACGGCTTGGAAGGGAGTACCGCATTCCGATATGACCCATGGCAATTCCATCATCAACGCCAATCGTGTTGAACTCAAAAGGAATTCCTCCGGCTTCTCGGATCGCTTCCTTCGCGACCTCAGCAAACTTGTTTAAGTGCATATGACCTGGAATAATATCAATGTAAGAGTTACAGACCCCGATAAACGGTTTATCCATCTCCGCTTCTTTGACCCCTGCGGCACGAAGCAGACTTCGATGGGGGGCTCGGTCTATGCCTTTTTTTATCATGTCACTTCTCATTCTAATCGCTCCCACTGTTGCTTCGTTATCTTCTCTAAGCTCTGCTCTCTCTCCACTTTAAAGCGTTACGCTTTATTCTATGTTTTGTGAAAACGAAATAGTCAAAAAATATCCTCTATATACGGACATTTGTTTATCTCGTTTCTGTCTTTTGCTGAATATAATACGCCTATCTGCCGCTTCGGTCAACCACTTTTACAAAAATAATTTGACTATTTCGATTAGTCAGCCCCCTTGATAACGCTTACATGCGCATGGATTCAAGCATCAATGGAACAACTCTTTTTTGCTATTTTTTCAAAACATAAAATAAAAAAAACTGGGCAAACTAGTCGTGGTGATGTAAAATGTGGAAACTCACTTGGACAACTTATCGCTCAAAAAATTTTCCATTCCCTCTCCCTATCGTCCGGCTAAGGCAAACAAAGGTTGGCTCTTTAGTGCTGGTCGAAAATGGACGGATGAAGTGTAAAACTGAGGAAGAATCAGACTTTTATGAGCTTCTTATTCAAGAAAACTTGTACCCTACCTTGAATTATCATGTCGGAAGCATTCCCGTTCACTTCGCCCTCGTTCCTTTTAAGCTTGCGCTCATTGAACGTCATTCCCATATGAACGAAAAGCGATTAATGAAACGGTTAAAAAAGAGAAAGTGGGATGTGTTATTTTTTAGTCGAGAGCGCCTCGCCACAGAGCATGGGCGGCGCCTATTAGTAAACGACATTTATCATCTCCTTTCCCAAAAACCTTCTTTCTCACTGTTTGAAACGAAAAAAGGTCTCTCCCATTAATGGACAGGCCTATTTTCGTTTCACTTGTCATACCGCCGCATCGTACCACGATTTTACTAGACGAACAGAGGAAGCACATACTCTGTGCCATGCCACGTATTGGAGTTGGGATTCTACGTTTCATCTGAACTTTGGTAAATGACGATCGTTTTTCACTAACGACTGTTTTAATGTATGTACTGCTTCTAAAGCGACTGTTGCAAAGGTACAATTGGCGCCCAACTGCTACGATTTGCTATGTTTAAGATACTGGGCATATGTAGCTAAACTAATATTCTCATTTTTTAATGTGAAAGTGTCTGAGAATTCTTTTACTAACATAAAATACTCTTCCATCTATACTTGGGATGATCACGATGTGGTACTTTTAAATTCCATCTTGTATGTAATAAATTTTGTCACTTATAAGTAAGTTCTCCTTTCGTTACCGAAATTGGTCTGGCCACCAAGTTCTTTTCTAACGATAGGAGTTTTTTTATCATGAGACCACTCTTCTAGACGTTTTATTTTCACAAGTGCAGAGTACGTCGTTTTAGATCTATATTAAAAACAAACCAGTTCTCCAATAATGAGAACCGGTTAGCTTTACTATTGAATTTTAATTTCCCCTTGCTGTGTTCCAAAAAACCCGGTTTGTACGTTCAACAAAATATCATCGCTATCAAGCACGTCTTGCGGAACATCAAATACCACTTTACCTGGTAGTTCCAAACCAGGATTTAGCTTAGTAAGGAAAAAGTCAGCACCTTCATTCGCGTAAAGTCCAGCAGAGGAATCAGAATCATATTCTACATCTCCGACTTTTAATTTAAAGAAAGACGAATCAACCGTAATAGAGTCGCTTCCTTCATTTTTGATTGTTACATCTACAATAAGGAAAGTTCCTTTCGCCTCTGCAGTAAGAACATCTCCAACACTACCAGCTGTGCTAGTACCATTAGCCGTGAAGACTACATCACCGACTTTTAAAGCTTCACCGAGACCAGCAATTGGGTCTTCTTCCTCTGCTGATTCTTCCTCTGTATCTTCTTCTGTGCCTTCAGCCTCTTCTGGCTCCTCAGATTCATTTTCTGATTGATCTGCAGACACTTCTTCCGCCTCTGGTTCAGGTTCTTGTGCAGTCTCTGAGGAGTCATCATCTCCTCCTGAAACAGCCGCAAAAATAACAATAACTGCGATTAACCAGACCCACCATTTTTTATAAAATGGCTTTTTCGGGGTTCTTAGTCAAATGTTGGGGTGGCATAGGAGGGCGAGCCCCTCTTATCCTACCCCGAATGTCTGATGTTTGAATGGATGATGCAAGAGAATACGGTTTCGCAAGCGATCATAACGCCGAAAACCAAAGGCATTTCTCTTAATCACCTTCGTTTGATTATTCAGTCCTTCAATAAAACCATTGTTTAAGCCAAACGCGAAGCTATTCAAGATCTCGGTCTGCCAGTTCTTCAGCGTCTGAATGGCTCGGTGGAACTCCTTTAACGGGCTCGCCTCCACTCTTCGGTAAAAGGCGTAGAGCCCTTGTTTCACCTCGCTCATTCGTCCTTCCCTTCCTTGCATCTTCGCTTCTTGATACCACTGACGAAAATGTTCTTTTAGCTCATACGCTTCCCTTAAATCAGGGGATAGCTCTAAGTACCGCTCCACCTTCTTCTTTTGCTTATCATCCAGTCCTTCTCTCTCTTTCTGAAACAGATGTTTGATCCGTTTACATCGTTTTCGATGATACGG
This sequence comes from Halalkalibacterium halodurans, assembly GCF_004376175.1. Lineage (GTDB taxonomy): Bacteria > Bacillota > Bacilli > Bacillales > Bacillaceae_D > Halalkalibacterium > Halalkalibacterium halodurans. The sequence continues at coordinate 17,344 of NZ_SNUY01000001.1, forward strand.
ATGGAACGCTTTTTGCACTCGGCGGCGAACCCCTTCCAGAGCCCAGTAGATGTAACGACAGAAATGGAACGGATCCCCAATGATGAGCGGGTGGCCTAAGGCCTTTTGAACAGCCGACTTGAAGGTATAACTAAGATCCATCACGACTGTTTTCACATGATGACCCTTCTCTTGAAGATATCGTTTAAGCGTATCGGCTTTACGATCCGGTAAGATATCCAGTGGCTTCCGTGTATCTGCATCCGCAATGATCACTTGATATTTCCCCGCATTCGTATCCCCTTTGTAATCATCAATCGCAATCCGAGGAGGAAGGTGATCCACCTTCTTCACGAGGGGGGCCGCCAATTGATCAAACCGGCGCATGGCAGTTGTCACGGACGTTTGGAATTGATTCGCTGTGTCCGTAAAGTTCTTCCCTTGAATGAGCCGTAAGCGAAACGCTTGATTCCATTCTACTGTCTGACGCTGATATCGCTCTACAAAACAGGCTTTCTCCGCAAACCGCTTCCCGCATCTGCACGCGTACCGGCGCTTTCGATAGAATCGATACACCCACCGTTCAAAGAGCTTGAGATGTTGAACTTTTTGGATGCGGTAATCATGGATTCTCTCGGTTCTCTCCCCGCAGGATGGGCAACGATGAGGCGTTCGCGGCATTTCTACATGGAGCGCGATAAAGCCCTCTCGTTCCTCCATCTTTGTGACCTTCACACCTTTTAATCCGGGCAAATCCATGGTAAAATTCATCGTACACGCAGCTCCTATCCTTTCTTTGTTTCTCGACAATTCAAGGATAATGGATAAAGGAGCCTGCGTGCATTTTTTTTGCCCTCTTTTGTGCAAAAACCCCAACATTTATTGTAGAGCCGTATGTTTCAAAAGCAGTATATTCTTCAATCCTCCGTTATTATCCATCAAAAAAAGGATGCTTTCACAGTCTGTGATAGCATCCTTTATCTGTTCCATCCCTTGTTGTTACCAAAGGTTACTTTATGTAGCTAAATGGCGTCCCAGGAGAGATTCGAACTCCCGACCGACGGCTTAGAAGGCCGTTGCTCTATCCAGCTGAGCTACTGGGACTCGATGGAGCGGGTGATGAGAATCGAACTCACGACATCAGCTTGGAAGGCTGAGGTTTTACCACTAAACTACACCCGCATTAAAGTTGGCTTTCTGAACATTACTTTTTCATGCCTCTTCCTCTTCTAGCTATGCTTTGCAGCCTGATGCGTCGAGGCAACTCGGAGCTTTTTCGGCAGATGTGTCGCTCGTGGCTGAGGTTTTACCACTAAACTACACCCGCATTAAAGTTGGCTTTCTGAAATTACTTTTTCATGCCTCTTCCTCTTCTAGCTATGCTTTGCAGCCTGATGCGTCGAGGCAAAGTGGCTTCTGATAATACAGCGACCTCTATTATAATAGCGAAAAATAAAATGAATGTCAACTAGTTTATTCCGGAATGGGGAGAAAAAACTTCCCATTCCGGTTAACGTAGGTACGTCCGTTGAAGGTCAGTTACTTCATGGCCGTCGCGATCCAAAAATGTGAGTTCGATCTGATCGTCTCTCACATATGCAAGACAATACGTTTGTTCTTTCCTGTTTCTCGGCAATCGAAGGCTTCCCGGATTCACAAAAACAATACCGTTTTCTTGGAAGCTTGTGGCCACATGGGAATGACCGAAGCAAACAAGTTGTGCCCCTACCTCTTCTGCACGATACGTAAGGGAGACGTAATTCATTTTTACGTTGTATAAATGGCCATGTGTCACATAAACGTTAAAATCACCTACTGTTTTTATAAAGTCCTCAGGAAAATCAACGCCAAAATCGCAATTCCCTCGAACGATATTCATGCCTTCAAGGGCGCGATCGTCTCGGGGTAGTTCAGAATCGCCACAATGGATGATGGCATCCACTTCCTGGCGATGCTTGTCCGCAACCGCCTTTAGTTCATCGCTCCAGCCATGACTATCGCTAAGAATTAACAGTTTCATCTGGATCACACCCTTTTTGTTCCCCAATTAATCAAGCCACTTATCCAACTGCTTTAACGCGTGGTATCGGTGACTTAGCTTGTTTTTCTCTTCCTGCGTCAATTCTGCCATCGTTTTGTCATGGGACGGTACATAAAAAATTGGATCGTACCCAAAGCCACCCGTTCCTTTTGGCTCTGTTGTGATATACCCTTCACACGTTCCTTCAAACACGATTGTCTCTGCCTGCGGGCGGGCGAGCGCGATGGAGCAATGGAAGCGTGCAGTTCGCGCTTTCCACGGGATGTCTTGTAATTCGCGAAGGACTTTTTCGATGTTTTTTTGATCATCCTTTTCTTCCCCTGCATACCGAGCAGAGAAAATGCCCGGACGTCCGTCCAAGGCGTCGATGATTAATCCTGAATCGTCAGCAAGTACAGGCCGTTGAAAACGCTCGGCAATCGCCTCTGCCTTGATTGTCGCATTTTCATTAAATGTACTTCCCGTTTCTTCGATGTCTTCAATTGCTGGGTAATCGAGAAGTGATTTGACCGAAAACCCTCTCTTACCTAAAATGGCTTCGAACTCTGCTACCTTGCCCTTATTTTTTGTTGCAACGATCCATTCTTTCATGCTTCCGATTGTTCCTTCTTTTTTTGCTTCGCTTCATCCACACGATTGGCAATCGCTCCTAATGCATTCCGTTGTGCCTCGATTAATTGCTTAATCCCTTTATCGGCCAAGGCTAAAATCGTAAGCAACTGATTGTGAGAGAAGGTCGCCTCTTCCCCCGTTCCTTGAAGTTCTACATACTCACCTTTCCCTGTCATGACAACGTTCATATCCACTTCTGCCTGTGCATCTTCAGCGTAGCATAAATCAAGGATCGCTCCAAGCTTCGGATCAATCCCAACAGAAACTGCTGCTAGAAAGTCATCAATTGGCCATTCTTGGATCGCTCCATTCGCCAATGCTTTTTCCATCGCAAGCGAAAGCGCGACAAAGGCGCCTGTAATCGACGTCGTCCGCGTCCCCCCATCTGCCTGGATCACATCACAGTCAATCCACACGGTCCGTTCACCGATTTTATCTAAATCAATAATGGATCTCAGCGCTCGTCCAATTAAACGTTGAATTTCCATTGTCCGTCCGCTTACTTTTCCTCTTGTCGACTCACGCATGTTCCGTTGCTCAGTCGCACGTGGAAGCATGGAATATTCGGCGGTAATCCAACCTTTGCCTTGCCCTCGTAAAAAAGGAGGAACCCGATCCTCTAAGCTCGCCGTACAAATAACCTTCGTGTTCCCTATTGAAATTAATACGGAGCCTTCAGGATGGTGTAAGTAGTTGATTTCGATTGAAATGGGCCGCAATTCATCGGCCTTTCGTTCATCCATTCTCATGTTCTTATTCCTCCTTATCCGCGTGTCCATTCTAGTTTATGTATTCGTATAAAAGAAAAACTTAGCTCATTCATTGAGCCTTTACTCGCAAAAGTTATCGTTTTTCTGACTTCCGAAAAACGATATCCTTTCCAATCGTGCAAAAAGAAAAGGTAGCGCTTCATGCTACCTCCGTCCTTATGATTATAATAACCAAAACTCCATTTGTCCAATTCATGAAACGCCTTAAAACTTCCCAGTGTTCACTTGACTTGGCCTAGAAACAGGCTCTGCCACAAATTCACCTTGCTCATTTAAAATGTTAGTCTCTCCGTTGACTTGAATCGCTACTTTTTCCACACCGTCTTGCTCTGTAAGCGTTAAGGCTAACATGTTAATGATTTCATCCGAAACGGCAGTTGCTTGCATTTGACTTAAAAGCGCTTCGTTGAAGTTCAGGGTGACGACGCCATTTTCGTATTTCGGTTCGTCCAATAGCTCAACCCCATTGCGGAAATCGGTGACTAAAGGAGACGTCACCATCGGCCCATTTAAAAGCTCCTCCACCGCCGTCGCAAACGAATTGTCTTTCACATTGACCCGGCGAGTAACCGGGACATAGTACGTCTGATCTCCAGACTGGGCAAGAAAGTAAAGGGTGACCGCCTCGCTGTTGACGACATCAACCACATCGCCCGATTCTAAGTTAATTCCATTGGCACGGCTATAACCATCACCAATCGGTGTTCCATTAACCGGCATTTTCTCGAGCTCATGACCGTTCACTTGAAGTTTTACTTTTTCTACGTTTTCAAATTGGGTAAGCGTCCATGTAATCGATTGAAGAATTTGTTGTTCCTTCTCCCCATCGTATTCGGTAAACTCTTTCGAGAAGTCAACAACGGCTACACCGTCCTCTAAATTGACAGACATCTCCGTATCTGGAGGAAGCACCGCTTGGAACCCATTCGGTAATAAATTCGTGACAGGGCCACCCTCAACTAAATATTCAAGGGATTGTTTCAACACACCGTCGGATTTTGGCAGCGGTAACGTTTGCGGGACGACCATGCCGTTTTCATCTAGCAAATACAGCTCACGATTGACTGTTTCTTCTACGGCTGATTCTTCATCCCCTTCTTCTCCTTTCTCCTCACGCTCGCCTTCGTCCTCTGGAACCCCTTCTTCCTCTAACTCTAATGATTCGCCTTCTTCTACATAATTGACAGGCGGTGTATCCATTTCATTTAAGGCTTCGTTGGCTCCAGAAGAGCACGCCGCAAATACAGCAAGCGATGCCGCAATGATGACAAACGGCGCCCCTTTTCTTAGGATTTTGCGCATTTCCCTATTCCCTCCTCAGCATGTTTGTACTAAATGTATACGAGCCTGCCCACAAATTAGACCATCTATCTTGGAAAAGCCGTAAAAAAGAATTATATCGGTAAGCTAATAAAGGAATGAGCGTTCACACAAAAGAAAAAATCACACCATGGAGTAGTGTGATTTTCGTTTTCTTTCTATGACTCAAGGGTAATCGTTTCTACCCCTGGAACATTCATTTCTAACCAGACATCTGCTAATCGCTTGAAGCTTTTCGCATCACCCGTTGTGTAAAAATGATGTTCTGGTGCTTCATTACAAGTACGCAACCTCTGCTTATGATAAAGTAATCCACTTACTTCTCGCGCCGTTTCGTCCCCCGAGGAAATGATCTGAATGTCTGATCCCATCACCTCTTGGATCACAGGCTTTAATAACGGGTAGTGGGTGCAGCCTAAAATGAGCGTGTCGAACCCTTTCCCTTGTAAAGGCTTAAGGGTTTCTGAACAGGTCTCTAATGCCTCAGGACCTGAAAAAATCCCTCGTTCCACTAGAGGGACAAATGGGGGGCATGCCAAACTTTCAACCTGTACCCGATTGTTGATCTTTTTCAACGTGTGCTCATAGGCCCCGCTTTGAATCGTGCCTGTTGTCCCAATGACGGCCACATGTTCATTCTTCGTCACTTTTAGTGCGCTAATCGCTCCCGGTTGGACAACTCCGACGACAGGAATAGAGAGCTTCTCCTTCACCTCATCCAAGACGACTGCTGCAGCAGTATTACAGGCAATGACGAGCATTTTAATCTCCTGCTTCGTTAAATACTCGATCATTTGCCATGTGTAAGTCCTCACTTCATGCGGTGGACGAGGACCATACGGACAGCGCTTTGAATCCCCGATGTAAATTAGCTCTTCTTTCGGTAACTGTCTTATCAGTTCCTTAGCGACCGTTAGCCCGCCAAGGCCTGAATCTATAACCCCTATTGGTCTATCCATTCGATTTCCCTCAATTTCTTTTTTTCTCTTCCTCTTTTTTGGCCTGCATCTCGTCATACAAGACATTTAAATAGTTTTCAAACATGCTCACTTCTTCGTCTGAAAACTTTTCTAAGATATCCGTTAAATATTCTTGACGTTTACGGATCACTTCTTCAATGATTGTTTTTCCACGTTCTAATAAATGAATACGAATGACGCGCCGATCATTTTGATCTTTGACTCGCTCCACTAAATGGTTTTTCTCCATCCGATCGATCAAATCGGTTGTTGTACTGCAAGCTAAATACATTTTTTGTGACAATTCACCTATCGTCATATCCCCATGTTCATTTAACCATTGCAGCGCAACAAACTGGGGGGGCGTAATCGGGAAGTGGGTTAATATTTCCCGCCCCTTCTGTTTTACGATTTCTGCCACCATTCGTAATGATTTTTCAATTTGCTCTACTTGGCGTCGCTCCACTGTGGAACCTCCTGATTAAAGTACTCTTATCCTATATTTTCGCTGTTTTTTATAGGAATTGCAAGGTTCGACACAGTTTTTTCACATGGAAAAGAGCCGACCTAACGGGCAGCCCTTTCCATTATTTCAAGTACGTTTTCTTTACAAGTTGCTCAACTTCCTCTGCTGTATCATGCATTAACGCTTTTTGTGCAAACGGTTTAAGCTCTTCTTTCGATAGCTTCAAAAGTTGGCTGCGAGCTGGTAAAATCGATGTTGCACTCATGCTGAACTCGTCCAATCCAAGACCAAGCAAGAGTGGAATCGCCACTTCATCTCCAGCCATTTCACCGCACATCCCGACCCACTTGCCTTCGCTATGAGCTGCTTTAATAACCATATCGACGAGGCGTAAAATCGCAGGGTGGTATGGCTGATACAGGTAGGAGACTCGCTCATTCATGCGGTCAGCAGCCATCGTATATTGAATTAAGTCGTTCGTTCCGATACTGAAAAAGTCTACTTCTTTTGCAAAAAGATTAGCCGCTACCGCCGTCGATGGGATTTCTACCATGATTCCCACTTCAATTGAATCGGATACGTCCACTCCTTCACTAAGAAGCTTGTCTTTTTCCTCTTGCATGATCGCTTTTGCTTGGCGAAGCTCTTCAAGGGTGGCGATCATTGGAAACATCACCTTTAAGTTACCGTATGTGCTTGCGCGAAGCAAGGCACGGAGTTGGGTCCGGAAAATATCTTGTTTTTCAAGGCACAGACGAATCGCCCGGAAACCAAGGAACGGATTAAGCTCTTTCGGTAGCTGTAGGTAGGAAAGTTCCTTATCTCCCCCAATATCTAGGGTGCGAATGACAACAGGCTTTCCGTCCATTCGCTGTACAACTTCCTTGTATGCTTCAAATTGCTCCTCTTCCGTCGGAAGCTGATCGCGATCCATATATAAAAACTCTGTTCGGTAAAGGCCGATGCCTTCGCCGCCATTGGCTAGAACACCATCAACATCTTTTGGAGTCCCAATGTTTGCAGCTAATTCAACATGAGCGCCATCCTTCGTTGTGGAAGGCTCCCCTACGAGCTTGGCCCATTCTTGCTTCTGCTTTTCAAAGGCCGCGCGTTTTTCTTCATAGGCTTTCACTTCTTCTTCAGTAGGATTGACGATCACAATTCCCTCGATGCCGTCAACGATCACCATATCGCCATGTTGAATTTTCTCTGTTACTTCCTTCGTTCCAACAACCGCTGGAATTTCAAGTGATCGGGACATAATCGCCGAATGGGACGTACGTCCTCCAATATCGGTCGCAAATCCTTTAACGAATTGTTTGTTCAATTGAGCTGTATCTGAAGGCGTTAAATCCTCTGCGATAATAACCGTTTCTTCAGCAATTGTTGCCAGAGAACCAGTTTCCACGCCAATAAGATGCCCTAACACCCGCTTCGAAACGTCACGAATGTCGGCCGCTCGTTCTTTCATATATTCATTGTCCATGCTTTCAAACATGGAGACAAACATGTCGGATACTTCTTTTAATGCATATTCTGCGTTCATTTGCTCATTCTCGATTTTCCCTTTGATCCCATCCACGAGTTCAGGGTCGTCAAGTACTAGCAAATGCGCCGCAAAAATCTCAGCCTTGTCGGCTCCCATACTAGCTTCTGTTTGATCTTTGATCGCTCTTAGCTCTTCTTTTGATTTTTCGAGAGCGGCTGTTAATTTTTCGATCTCTGTTGAAACATCTGTGATGGACGTTTTTTTTATGTCAACGTTTGGTTCTAGGTGAATGAATGCTTTGGCGATCGCTACGCCAGATGACGCAGCGATGCCAGTAATTTTGTGATGCATGCTTATTCTCCTAATCCTTCCTTAATCACTTCTTCAATACCTTTAAGCGCTTCAGCTTCATCAGAACCTTCTGCTTTGATCGTCACTTGTGCACCTTTGCCAACGCCAAGTGACATAACGCCCATGATGGATTTCAAGTTAACAGCTTTCCCTTTGTATTCAAGAGTGATCTCTGAAGAATACTGCCCCGCTTTGTTCACAAGCTGTGTTGCAGGACGTGCGTGAATCCCAGTTTCCGCTGTAATGGTAAACGTTTTTTCTGCCATAGAAAACAACCTCTTTCCTTGAATATTTTTATGATAAATGGAAACTATTCCAGTTTCACTTCATCCCTTCCTTGTTTATGTACCCGTTTTCTCTTTGCTGTAAGGACAAACAAGGAAACAATAAAAAAAGACACAGTAAAGAATCGCACATGATGAATGAAGGGACAACCTTTAGCATTCCCTACACCTTTTTCATATACACTTCCCTACTTATGCCTGATCGAATCAGTAACACGTATTTTCAGTGCACTTTATATTGTTGTAGCTTATGAAGTATGTAAGCACTCGTGTTTGCACCACTTCATACCTAGCTAACAGAAATTATAGCACAACTGAAGTCGGGCTTTCAATAAAAAACAAACGACAGGGAAGCATCGCCCTCCATCCCGTATCACGGTCTTGCCATGCGAATACACTAAATATGAGAGCTAACGTCATTTTACCTAGTGAAGGGCCAAGCGTCAATCACTCGCCCTTATCTCCCCATAATTTTCACAATAGGGATGTTCCTATTCACGTGTCTGATTTTCATCACATATACTATGTTGACTAAACCCCTTCTTACACAGACATGAGACGGAGATGTCAAATGTAGCTTCGGCCCGTGCAAGAAGGAGTGAACCCATTGAAGGGAGCAGAATTCGGACCAAAGCCCTTACTCACAAAAAGGGAGCGGGAAGTCTTCGAATTGTTAGTTCAAGACAAGACGACGAAAGAAATAGCTGAACAACTTTTCATCAGTGAAAAAACCGTTCGTAATCATATTTCCAACACGATGCAAAAGCTTGGGGTCAAGGGGCGCTCTCAAGCGGTCATCGAACTGATCCGATTAGGGGAACTGGAGATCTAAGGTCGCGTAACTACCTTTGACTCGCTCCCCTGTGATCACCGCTTTGTGGTGAACCGGGTGACTTATGCTTTCCTTTTGGGAGCTAGGTCACCTGAATTTTTTTATGGCATGATTTACGCCTTTATTTGATGACGAGCCTAAATGGCTCTCCTCAAGTGTGGTGCTATTCTTAATTTTATTTGTTCCTTTTATTATAAATTCAGTTCTCCCCTACTCATTAACATCCGTGATCTTATAGTATTTCGGAATATACATAATAACACCTCCATTACTAAAGCTAGCTCAGTGCTTTGGTCATGATCATATCTATCTGTTCTTCATCTCCCATATAAAAAGAGTGGGCTCCCCTTGGAACAAACCCCATCTTCTGATAAAAAGCAATAGCATTCTCGTTCTTTTCCCACACTCCTAACCAGATCTTATTAAAATCATTCCGACTCCGATAAATTTCATCATAATATGACCGATCGTTCCCATTTTTGATTGTTAGAAGTTAAAGAGACAAACATAACAAGTACAACCATTCATTGTAGCAATGTGTTATATTATTGTATGGGCAACGCCATATTGATCATAATAAGAAGTTTATGATCTAATATCCTACTAAACGAGTTAAGGAGTACATATTCGATGGCAGAATTTGATTTTGGAGCAGCTTTCGTACAAATTGGTTTCATAGGTAGTATCATTTTAATTGGCTGGATTCTATTTTTGTTGGTAAAACGTCTAAAAAAGTAGCCCTCTAGAGATGGAATTTACAAAGGGCTACAGAAGTTTATTAGATACTTGTTCAAGTCTGCGCCGATTACGGCTATAATCAGCTTCCAAGTCTTTAGCAATTAATCCGCTAGCACTCCGTCCGGATCATATTTTTTCATTGCTTCTTGCTGTTCCCTCACTCTCTCCGCTTCTTCAAAAGACCCCATCGCCTCTAAATACTCAGCATTTTCCGCATTCCAATACTTAGCGAGGCCCACCTCCGCCTCCATCGCTGTTTCTGCTTTCTGTAACTGCTCTCTCATGTCTTTATCCTGGATAAAAGCGTCACGCAAGAAATGATGGCTCGCGATTTGATTGCGAATGGTTTTATCCTTTACTTTTGCCAATTCGACCCCGAAGACAAAGATCTCAGGTTCTTCTTCGACTTCCGCTCGGTCCATTTCCCCTGCTTCCACACTCCACTCATTTGGGACACAAGCGACTGAGACACTGGCAAGAAAAACGATCACAACCATGTGAAATTTGAACCTCATGTCCATCCCTTCTTTCATTTAATGTTTCTATTTCCCATCTTTATACTCAAGCAACCAACAATCCTGATACTTCCCTTCATGAAGTTCATGCTTAGGAAGAATTCGAACTTTGTTAAAGCCGCATTTTTCATAGCACCTTAACGCTCTTTTATTCCGGATTTGTGGGTCCATTATAACTCTGCCCGCTGGTTTTTCCTTAAGTAAGTAGTGCACCATTGACGATACAAGTAACGATCCAATTCCTTTATTCCAATAACCAGCTTCTCCTATAAATTGATCCATTCCAAAAATCAGCTCGTTAGTATAGCCAAAGTCCCTTTTTGTTTTTTCATCTAATTGATAATATTGGATGTATCCGATCGGATTCCCTTCATACTCGATCAAACATTTCACTGTCTCATCAGCAGAATCATAAAAAACATCGCGAACTTTGTTTAGATTGAATGATTTGTCACGCCCCTCATAAAATTCGAGAACAATTGGGGAAGAAAGCCATTTTACTAAAAGCTCCTCGTCCTTTTCCTCTAATCGGCGAACTTGTAAACCTTCCTTCTGAAATAGCATGCCATCCCTCATTTCTAACGTCCTTCTAGACGAAAACTAGTCGTATACGATAAAATCAAAGGTAGATTAGTAAAAGGTTACCAATGATTTTGTTTTTAGGAGGATTTGCTACGTACTTTTTTATTATATTGCCCTGTTTGGTATCCCTGTCTTTATTGATTTATATAATAGGTTGACAACAAACCACTTTCGCCCCACAGTTCATTCCCCCAGTCATATGTTTCATCTTTAGGATAGACAGTGCACCTATCTTTTGTCTAGTAGACATGAGCTGTTTATCATTTTCAACACCGATTTGGTTCCAATTTTTTTAAGGGCTTTTTCCGGATTCATTTATGACATGATACATACCCCTCTCAAGTGAGGGAAAACTTAAAACATGCCACGTTAGGGAGGGTTGTATGGAACATCGTTCGCTAACCTATGTCGAAAGATTGATGAATCTCCATGTTTTAATGGAAACGCGGCAAATGCTACAAACAAAATTAGCCGAAATGAATGGTGATGATCAGTCTTTTGAGCTTGTAAAAGAAGACTTACGAAAGATCGAGGAAGAGATAAAAAGCTATGCTGATGAACAATCAATGGAAGTTTTGGATCAGTCTATGCCCCATGCGCTATTTAATCCAGCTGTCACCGAAGAATTAGACACACAATAACGACATAAAGTGTTAAAAGCCAAGAGATCCCTTGGCTTTTTCTATTTTACGGAATCTTTTCATGAACTTATGATGAAAGTATCACTTGAACAACGATTTTACACTCGCCATAATAGACAAAAAGGCAAAATAAGGAGTTCTAATGAAACAATTATGGTTTTTTGGTCTAGCTCAGGCAAAAGCCTGTCTTTTTCCCGTCGTGATCTTTCTGACTCTTGCGATTACAAAATTGGTAGACATCCCGTTTATGCCCCGCTATGATTTCATTCTACTTGTTTGCCTTCTGACTCAAGTGTTGATGGTCGTCTCTAAATTGGAAACGATCGATGAATTGAAAGTGATTTGTGTCTTTCATGTGATCGGACTTGGACTTGAGATTTACAAAGTTCATATGGGGTCGTGGAGCTATCCTGAGGAAGCTATCACGAAGATTTTTGGCGTTCCATTGTACAGTGGCTTTATGTATGCGAGTGTAGCAAGTTATATGTGCCAAGCGTGGAAGCGACTTGACTTGCGGTTAACGAATTGGCCTCCGACGTGGACGGTTGTCATTCTTAGTGGTCTGATTTATTTTAACTTTTACACGAATCATTATCTTTACGATATTCGCTGGTTGTTAAAAGTGGCGACACTGCTCCTTTTCTTCCGCACGTTTGTTTTCTTTACCGTCAACCACCGGACGTATTCGATGCCGCTCTCATTTTCGTTTGTCCTCATCGGCTTTTTCATCTGGATTGCTGAAAACATTGCCACGTTCTTTGGCGCATGGCAATACCCGAACCAAGAGCATCAGTGGGAGCTAGTAAAAATAGGAAAAATAAGCTCCTGGCTCTTGCTCGTTATTGTTAGTTTTCTAATCGTCGCCATGCTCAAACATTTAAAAGAGCGAAGGCTGCAAATGAAAATATGTAAAGAGGAGCAAATGTTGACATTAAATAAATAAGGGAAGCCAAGACTCAGCTTCCCTCCTTCACATGTCAGAGATATTAATCAAGATATACCGGAGTGTCAGGATTCAATCTATGTTTAAATGCGATGTCGAGTTGAGATTGTGTATTTCTCGCGACCGACAGAGATGGCAACTCGTCTTGTGCAAAAAAGCCGACTGCACTCGTTTCAATTCCTTTCTTCGGCACACCCCCGGTAATTTCACATTGGATAAACAGTTTGTATACATGATACGGTGAAGGTGGATGAGGGTGACAAGCTTTGTCAAAAACAGCAAGTAGTTTTGTTGCTTTAACGTCAAGCCCGGCCTCTTCTTTTACTTCTTTTTCTGCCACCTCTTTCGGTGTTAAGCCAATGTCTCCCCAACCACCAGGCAATGCCCAGCCCCCATCGCTCGTTTCTTGAACCATGAGCAGCTTCTCCTCTTTAAAAACGACAGCACGTATATCAACTTTTGGCGTAGGATAGCCTGTTTCATGAGCAAACAAATCCTTGATCGTTCTCCTGTCTACTTCCGTATGATGAGCGACGATTTCAAGACTAACCTCCCTAAGTAGCTCAAATCTCTCCAGGTCATAGACATCTTTCGAATATGTTAATCCTGCCTGAGCAATGGCCTGTAGTTGTTTTGCCCACTCCAACCATTTGGGTTCGATGGTCATCCTCTCCTTAGCAAACTTGGCTTACCGTTAAGTCTTAAAGCGGAAGCATCGTTTTCTTATCGTTTATTCCTTTTATAGTTTTAGAAACAGCGTGTATGACTCCCTTTTAAAGTTGTATGTATTGTTTAATTAGTTTGCTCCCTTGGCATTGAGAAGTGAATCCTTCATTTCTTCACTCAATGGGAATGGTTTTCCCGTTTTTTTGCTCACTTGTACGACCGTTCCTCTTCCAGTCATACAGATGTGGCCAGTGCTGTTTTTGATCATATAATGGAGGTCAACAGATGAGCTACCAATGCTTGCAGGCTTTACCCATACCGTTAAGCGATCATCGAAAAACACTTGTCGTTGATAATCACATTGCAAGTCTGCAACAACAATCATTCCTTCGTATTCCGGGTTCGTCCATAGCTTAAAAAAACCTAGAGATTTAAAAAAATCGGTCCTTGCTTCTTCAAAATACACAAATGTTTTCGTATTGTTTAAATGGCCGAACGCATCTGTTTCTGAAAAGCGAACCTTTACAGATGTTGAAAAACGAAATTCCGCTTCCCATAAATCCAACTGTTCAATATACGCTGGAAGTCTCATTACTTTACTCCCCCTTTGATTAGTCAAAAGCCTTTCAACTTCAAACCACCTAGTCTTTATAGCAAAACAATCGCTTCTTTGTCCTTTTTATAGGTGTAAAAAGCGAGGCTTTCCCTCATGGAAGGAAAGCCTCGTTACAAACGTCCAACATGGTAGTAGTTTCTTAGTTTGTGCTGCCAAAGAAGTTTTTGAACGACTGCAACGTAGCCGAACGGTTTAATGCCGCAATTGACGTTGTAAGCGGAATTCCTTTCGGACATGATTGAACGCAGTTTTGTGAGTTTCCACAGTTCGCAAGTCCACCGTCTCCCATGATCGCTTGGAGTCGTTCCTCTTTGTTCATCTCGCCTGTTGGGTGGGCGTTAAAAAGACGAACTTGTGATAGCGGCGCTGGGCCAATGAATTCTGACTTGCTGTTAACGTTTGGACATGCTTCTAAGCAAACTCCACACGTCATACATTTTGAAAGTTCATACGCCCATTGACGCTTCGACTCTGCCATCCGTGGACCAGGACCTAAATCGTAGGTTCCGTCGATCGGAATCCATGCCTTTACTTTTTTCAATGAGTCAAACATCCGGCTGCGGTCAATGACTAGGTCGCGGACCACAGGGAATGTTTTCATTGGCTCTAGGCGAATGGGCTGCTCCAGTTGATCCACTAGGGCCGTACATGATTGTCGCGGCTTGCCGTTAATGACCATGGAACACGCTCCGCAAACCTCTTCCAAGCAGTTCATTTCCCAAGCAACTGGTGTGCTCGTTTCGCCCTTGCTGTTTACCGGATTTCGGCGAATCTCCATTAAAGCCGAAATGACATTCATATTTTGACGGTACGGGACATGAAACTCTTCTTCATAAGGACTGCTATCTGGGTCATCTTGACGAGTAATAATGAAACGTACGACGTTTTCGCTCATGATTTAACAGCTCCTTGCTTCTTTTGAGAGTAGTCACGCTTACGCGGTTCGATTAAGGATACATCCACTTCCTCGTATTCAAACTCTGGCGCCAACGTTTCTGGGTTGAATTTCGCTTTTGTCGTCTTGAGGAATTCCTCATCATTACGCTCTGGGAAGTCTGGCTTGTAATGCGCTCCACGGCTTTCATTACGGTTGTACGCCCCTAACGTGATCACGCGAGCGAGCTTTAACATACCATCAAGCTGACGGGTGAACGATGCCCCTTGGTTGCTCCATTTCGCCGTATCATTGATGTTGATGTTTTTATAGCGTTCCATGAGCTCCTGAATCTTCTCATCCGTTTTGAGTAGCTTATCGTTATAGCGAACGACCGTCACGTTATCCGTCATCCATTCACCGAGCTCTTTATGGAGAACGTACGCATTTTCTTTTCCATCCATTTTCAAGATGTCATCGAATTTTTCTTGTTCTTTCTTCAGTTCACCTTCAAATAAAGACGAAGGCATGGATTCTGCAGACTTTTCAAGACCGTTCATATACTCAACTGCTTTAGGTCCAGCCACCATTCCACCAAAAATCGCTGATAAGAGAGAGTTTGCTCCGAGACGGTTGGCCCCATGCTGCGAATAGTCGCACTCTCCTGCAGCAAACAAGCCTGGAATGTTTGTCATTTGATCGTAATCGATCCACATGCCGCCCATTGAGTAATGAACCGCTGGGAAAATTTTCATAGGTACTTTACGTGGGTCATCTCCCATGAACTTCTCATAAATTTCAATGATTCCACCAAGCTTAATATCGAGCTCTTTCGGGTCTTTATGAGAAAGATCCAGGTATACCATGTTTTCACCATTAATTCCGAGCTTTAAGTCGACACAAACGTGGAAGATTTCCCGTGTGGCGATATCACGAGGTACAAGATTTCCGTATGCCGGGTATTTTTCTTCGAGGAAATACCACGGTTTCCCGTCCTTGTATGTCCACACACGACCACCTTCCCCGCGAGCAGATTCACTCATGAGGCGGAGTTTATCATCCCCAGGAATCGCTGTCGGGTGAATTTGGATAAATTCCCCGTTTGCATAATATACACCTTGCTCATAAAGCTTAGCTGCTGCATACCCCGTATTGATAACAGAGTTCGTAGATTTTCCGAAGATGATTCCAGGACCACCTGTTGCCATAATCACAGCGTCAGCTGAAAAACTCTGGAACTCAGATGTTTTCAAGTTTTGCGCTGTGATGCCTCGACAGATTCCTTCATCATCGATAATAGCTGAAGTAAACTCCCAGCCCTCATACTTTGTTACGAGGCCAGATGTTTCATGGCGACGTACTTGCTCATCTAATGCATATAACAACTGCTGACCAGTTGTTGCTCCCGCAAATGCGGTACGGTGATGTTGAGTCCCACCAAACCGGCGGAAATCAAGCAAACCTTCCGCTGTTCGGTTAAACATGACGCCCATACGGTCCATTAAGTGAATGATTCCAGGCGCCGCATCACACATGGCTTTAACTGGTGGTTGGTTCGCTAAGAAATCTCCACCATATACAGTATCGTCAAAATGCTCCCACGGAGAGTCCCCTTCCCCTTTCGTGTTGACAGCACCATTTATCCCGCCTTGAGCACAGACAGAGTGAGACCGTTTAACAGGAACGAGAGAAAAAAGCTCCACCGGGACGCCTGCCTCTGCTACCTTAATAGTTGCCATAAGACCTGCAAGGCCTCCACCGACAACGATGACTTTTCCTTTACTCATATCGACTCACTCCTTAAATGTTTGCTAAGTCCGGGTTAATAAACGCCAAGATTGCACGGATTCCGACAAATGTTAGCGCGAAGAAGATGGCGACAGTTACGTATGTCATGATTTGCTGTGAACGTGGTGATACGGTAATTCCCCAAGAGACGAAGAACGACCATAGACCGTTAGCAAAGTGGAATGTCGCTGATACAACACCTAAGATATAAAATACAAGCATAAATGGATTGCTTAAAATGTCGGCCATCATATCATAGTTAACTTCTGCACCGAACGCTGCTTGGATTCGAGTCTCCCAAACGTGCCATGCGATAAAAATCAACAAAAAGACACCGGAGATACGTTGCAGCAAGAACATCCAGTTTCTAAAGTAGCCATAGTGGCTTGTATTATTTTTCGCTTGGAATGCTATATAAAGGCCATAAATAGCATGGTAAAGAATTGGAATGAAAATGATGAAGATTTCAAGCGCATAGCGGAACGGTAAAGATTCCATGAAGTGCGCTGCTTGGTTAAATGCACTTGCCCCTGCTGTAGCAAAGTGGTTGACGACGAAGTGTTGAATTAGAAAGATTCCAATAGGAATGACCCCTAGTAAGGAATGCAGTCTTCGATTGAAAAACTCACGATTTTCGGCCATACCGATTTCCCCCCACTGTTTTTGTTGACCCTGAATTTTCACTCTGAACCACTACAAACGAACTCCCATCCTCTCTGTATTTCTCGTATCGCACCAAACCTCCTAAGCATGTCCACTTTCATTCATTAAAACAGCACCATTTTTGTGACACGTTTTAGAAACTTTCTTGAAAAATTTCCGACAAAATTATTGTACTCCCAACGAAAAGCCGCGTCAAGAAAACGTATACAGACTGAATATTATCAATCCTCTGCACTTTCCTTTATTTTCGCGGCTTTTGTCCCTTAATATTAAGAAAACCAATCGGATTACCCAATAATAATTCGTTCCGTAGGATATTTATAGTAGCTTTTTGTTTCTTTTCGGCGAACCGAGAATAAGAAAGCAATGAGCCCTACTCGCCCAATGAACATGAGCACCATTAAAATAAACTGACTCGGTAGCGACAACTCATCTGTAATCCCCATTGAGAGCCCGCACGTTCCGAAAGCTGAGGCTGTTTCGAAAATAATCGCGATTAACGGAATCGCACTCCCTCTTTCAAAGGCTGAAATCATAATGACTGCAGCAAATAAGAGCACTAGAAAAACCGAGATAACGATGAACGATTTTTGTTGATCCTCTGGATGAATTTCACGACCAAACACTTTGACATCCTGCTTACCTAAAGCAAAGCTCCGGATCGTCAAAAACATGACAGCAAGTGTCGTCGTCCGAATCCCTCCGCCCACGCTGGATGGACTAGCGCCAATGATCATCAACCCTGATATGAAGAGCAAGGTCGCCAAGCTTAAGTCAGAAATGTCCATAATCGTCAAGCCACCGCTACGAGACGTAGCCGAATTAAACACAGCCGTAAATAACTGCTGATGCCACTCAAGTCCTACGAAATAGTGATTTTTTTCTAAGGCCCAAATACCGATGACTCCAAAAATAAAAACGGCAAAAAAGGTCGTCGTGGTGATTTTGGTAAATAGGCTGAACGTAAAGTTCGGGTTCTCCTTTGAAAAGTAAGCGCGCACCTCAAGGAGAACAGGAAACCCGATAGCTCCTGCAAAGATAAGCAAAATCGCTACGAGTTGAACGTAATAATCATCCGCAAATGGGATAAGCGACTCTCCTGTTATATCAAACCCGGCATTGGTGAACGCACTCAAGGCGGCAAACGCTCCTTGATAATAAGCTTCTCCAACCGTATCGAAATAGCGAATATAATATGTACCAAGAATGAGCGCACCAATGAATTCAATGGATAACGCGACAAGAAGAATGCCTCGCATTAAATTGACTAACCCTGAAAACTGATTTTGGTTTTGGTCAACCATGATGAGCATTCGTTGAGAAAGGATGATTTTTTTTCCAAATAACATCCAGACAAAGGTTCCAAGCGTCATAATTCCAATTCCGCCGAGTTGAATCGCAAGTGCCAAAAACAAGATCCCAATGTAGCTATAGGTTTCTGAAACATTCACGACCGTAAGACCCGTAACACTCACGGCACTAACCGATGTAAATAGCGCTTCCGAAAACGTAAGATTGACCCCTGGTTGTTGTGAAATAGGCAAAAATAAAAGCACACTAAATAAAAACATCGCAATGATGTATGAGACCATAATCATTCGAAATGGGGTCATAAATTGATTCAATGCTGATTTCATAAAAAATCCCTCCGCGACCACTCGCGCTTAAGTATATCATGTCCAGGATAGACGATCTATAGAGAATGGCAACAAAGTAGTTTATAATATAAGGAGCAGAAGAGAGGGATTAGTTATGAGTACAAAAGAACAAGAAACAACCATGGAAACTGTACAATTATTTGGTTACGATCTACTTCGTAACGATGTTTTGCGCGAGATCCTCGGTTCGGAGCACGATGCCATATTGTATTGGGTTGGCAAATCATTAGCTCGCAAGCATCCGATTGAAACAATGGAAGAAACGTTTGCTTTTTTTGAGAAAGCCAATTGGGGTCAATTGTCAATCCTGAAACAAAAGCGGCAAGAATACACGTTTGAACTCCAAGGCCCGTGGATGACAAAATCAGATCAGCGCTGCTATCAGCTAGAAGCCGGGTTCCTCGCCCAACTCGTTCAAAACTGGTCGGAAACGATCGCTGAGGCTACATATGTCCGAAAAAGAGGCTCTGTTTTAATCGACGTTCATACAGACAAAGGAGACAGCGTTTGATTTTTTTCAGTACCGTTCAAACATAATAGGGTGACTCACATTCATGTGGTCACCCTTTGGTTGTTTTTTTAAACTTCAACAGCAACAGCAGGCTCCTCTTCATGAAGCTTAAATTGCTCATGGAGCATTTCAACCGCCAACACCATTAACTCCTCATCAATAACAGCAGACACTTTTATTTCCGATGTACTTACCATTTTGATCGCGATGTCATTGGCTGCAAGAATTTCGAACATTTTTGCTGCTACTCCTGGATTGGATACCATCCCAGAGCCGACAATTGACACCTTTGCCAACTCTTCTTCATAATCGATGCCTTGAAACGACAGTTCCCCTTTTAATTCTTCTAGGCGAGCGAGTGTTTCTTTTAATGAGCTTTGCGTAATCGAGAAGGAAATCGCCATTCCTGAATCTGTTTGATTTTGGATAATGATATCTACATTAATCCCCGCAGCCGACAAATGGGCGAATAGGGTCGGGAGTGTGTGGATTTCATTTGGTAACCCGTGCACCGTTACTTTTGTCACATCATTTTCAAAGGCAATGCCGCGTACTAGTAAATTTTGTTCCATTGTTCCTTCCTCCTCTATCATTGTTCCTGGCTCATCTACCATGCTCGAGGCGACAAGTAACGGAATCTCATAATTTTTTGCAAATTCAACCGCTCGTGGATGAAGGACACTTGCCCCTAGGTTCGCCATTTCAAGCATCTCATCATATGAAATCGTTTGAAGCTTGCGCGCTTGTTTCACGACCCGAGGGTCTGTTGTAAATACACCTGTCACATCTGTATAAATTTCGCATCGTTCGGCCTTGAGAGCTGCGGCAATCGCGACTGCCGACGTATCTGATCCGCCTCTGCCGAGGGTCATGATCTCTCCTTGTTGATCGATTCCTTGAAAACCTGCGACGATCACAACGTGGCCTTTATCTAGTAATTCATCCATCCGCGCTCTCTCCACTTCCAAAATCCGAGCGTTCCCATGGTGTGATTCTGTGATCATCCCAGCTTGCCAGCCCGTAAGCGATGTCGCTTCCTGTCCCCGTTTATGTAGGGCCATCGCCAAAAGCGCAATCGTCACTTGCTCTCCTGTTGCTAGGAGCATATCCATTTCACGCTTTCGCGGTTCGTCGGTAATTTCGCTCGCTAATCCAACTAACTCATCTGTCGTCTTTCCCATTGCTGATACGACAACAACGACTTTCTTTCCTGAAGCAGCCGTTGCGATGATCCGGTTCGCTACATGTTCAATTCGTTGAACGGAGCCAACAGACGTGCCTCCATACTTCTGTACAATGATTGACATAGGTTTCCCCTTTCTGTTCTTCGCTTGGAAATCGCGCATAAAGAAAACAAAAACGCAACAGCAGGAAAACTCCTCACCATTGCGTACTGTACACGAAAATAAAAACGTGCGCACATTCCCGTAGCTACGTGAGATAGTCCTCCACAGCACTAGTTGGGGCTAGTGTTGTGACAGCCCTATGCTTATTCAACATAGGTCCAGCGCAAATGGGAATGAGACCCGATCTGCACTTCGGCGAATCCCCCTTTCCAACAGTCGTCAACGATTCTCATTTCTCTCAAACTGTGTACTCTTGGTTTTCGCTCCTCTACCATCACTTCAAATTGAAGCGCGGTTATTCAATTGGTTAATATCTTATCAGATGACTGGAAATCTGACAAGAACTTTTTTTACTTAGTTTGAAGTTTGTTGTATAACGTCTCTGCTACTGACTTTGGAATGCTAAGGGCTAAAAAGTCGTCGATACTAGCTTCCTTCATTTTTTTCACTGACCCGAAATGTTTAAGAAGTTGGCGTTTCCGCTTTTCTCCGATCCCAGGGACATCGTCAAGCACCGATTGGAAAAACGTTTTCGACCGTGTTTGCCTATGGAACGTGAGGGCAAATCGATGAACTTCGTCCTGAATTCGTTGCAACAAGTAGAATTCGTGACTATCCCGCTTCAGTGAAACGACTTGCGGCGGATCACCTAGTAGCAACTGGGATGTGCGATGCTTTTCATCTTTTGCAAGCCCACAGACTGGAATGCTCAGGCCTAACTCATCGTGCAAAATTTCTTGTGCTGCAGCAATTTGCCCTTTGCCCCCATCAATAACAATTAAGTCAGGCAGCGGTCGTTGCTCCTTTAATAGACGAACGTAACGGCGTCGCACCACTTCCCGCATCGATTCATAATCGTCAGGCCCTGTTACCGTCTTGATTTTATACTTGCGGTATTCTTTCTTATTCGGTTTTCCGTCAATAAAAGCCACCATCGCAGAAACCGGGTCCGTTCCTTGAATATTTGAGTTATCAAACGCTTCGATTCTGTACGGCGTCGGAATGCCCATCGCCTCGCCGAGCTGTTCGACTGCTTTGATCGTCCGCTCTTCATTTCGCTCGATTAAGGCAAATTTTTCTTTCAAGGCCATCGTCGCGTTTCGCATCGCCACATCGACAAGTTCTTTTTTCTTTCCCCTCTTCGGAATGTGAACCGATACATCTAATAGTTGTTCTACGAGGGCTGCATCCGTCCCAGCAGGTAAAAGCACTTCCCCTGGCTTAATATGATCCTTTTGCAAATAAAACTGCCCAATGAAGGTGAGAAAGTCTTCCTCTGCTTCCTTATAAAACGGAAAGATCGATACGTCCCGTTCAATCAGCTTCCCTTGTCTAACGAAAAAGACTTGTACACACATCCAGCCTTTATCGTATGCGTAGCCAAACACATCACGGTCCACACGATCATTCACCATCATCGTTTGTTTTTCCATAACGGCTTCCATATAGCCTAGCGTGTCACGCAATTCCTTTGCCCGTTCAAAGTTCAACTCTTCGGCAGCCTTGTGCATTTTTTTCTCGAGCTCTACTTTCACTTCCTTGTGACCATACTTGAGAAAACGAGTAATTTCTTGTACCATTTGTTCATTTTGCTCAGGTGTGACTTCATATACACAAGGAGCTAGGCACTGACCAATGTGGTAATACAAACAAACTTTATCTGGCAATGTCCGGCATTTGCGCAGCGGGTACAATCGATCGAGCAATTTTTTCGTCTCATTCGCTGCCCCCGCATTCGGATATGGACCGAAATACTTCCCACCATCTTTTTTCAGTTTTCTTGTCGTGACTAGGCGCGGATGCTCCTCATTCGTCAATTTTAAATAAGGGTACGATTTATCGTCTTTTAACATGACGTTATATTTCGGGTCATGTTTTTTAATCAAGTTCATCTCCAAAATTAACGCCTCGATGTTCGACGATGTGACGATGTATTCAAAGTCGGCAATTTCTCCGACGAGGCGTTGGGTTTTCGCATCATGACTTCCAGTAAAGTAAGAACGAACGCGATTTTTTAGCACCTTCGCCTTTCCGACATAGATGATCGTGCCTTGACGATCCTTCATTAAATAACAGCCTGGCTGATCTGGCAAGACGGTGAGTTTTTGTTTAATATGATCTTTCATTTAAGCGCCACCTCTCCCTTTATTGTTGGGGAGAATGAGTATTTTTTCAAGTAAACAGGGTTCCCTTCCTATAGGAACATGAAAAAACATCTGTCCCTATGCTGAGAGACAGATGTTTTTGAATTAAAGATGTTTGTTCAAAAGCTCAGCTAATGCGTCCTTCGGTTGGAAGCCAGTCACTTGATCCACGACTTGACCGTCTTTGAAAACGATCAACGTTGGGATACTCATTACATTGAATTTGCTTGCTGTTTCTTGATTTTCATCTACATCCAATTTTGCAATCTTAACTTTATCGCCCATTTCCCCATCAAGTTCTTCTAGAACTGGAGCAATCATTTTACAAGGGCCGCACCACGGTGCCCAGAAGTCTGCAAGAACAAGACCTTCGCTTGTTTCTTGAGCAAACGTTTGATCAGTAACATTTACAATTGCCATTCGATAACCTCCTCAAAGTTGTTCAACTTTCCTTCACAATTTGCATTATACCACCGCAGAAGATCACTTGCGAACAGTTTGCTTACGGCATGACGGCAAATTCTTATTTAACATATCCGTTGAACGTGTGTTTCAAACATTTTACCGAAATTGTTATATGTTTTCAAGAAGTTTGCACTTCAGCCAGAGCTTGAGTCTTTTTTCGGGTACAAGAAGAGAGAGCTGCCGAATGACAGCTCTCCATAGCCTTAGCTTGATACGAGAACATTTTTTAGCTCTTCTGTCAATAGCGGTACGACTTCAAATAGATCGCCGACAATACCGTAGTCTGCCACTTCAAAAATAGGCGCTTCAGGATCTTTGTTAATCGCTACGATTACTTTTGAGTTGGACATCCCCGCCAAGTGCTGAATCGCACCGGAAATGCCGATGGCGAAATAAAGATCAGGGGTGACGACCTTGCCTGTTTGCCCAATCTGTAGCGAGTAGTCGCAATAGTCAGCATCACACGCCCCACGGGACGCACCAACCGCTGCTCCAAGGACATCGGCAAGCTCTTGTAAAGGCTCAAAGCCTTCCTTGCTCTTGACCCCACGGCCGCCTGCAACGATTACCTTTGCTTCCGATAGATCTACCCCACCAGTCGCCTTGCGAACAACCTCACGAATCGTCGTACGTAAATCCTTAATATCGACCGTTAACGAGGAAACATCGCCTGATTTAGAGGCATCCTGCTCTAATGGAGCAATATTGTTAGGACGAATCGTGGCAAATATAATGCCTTCATTGACTTTCTTTTTCTCAAACGCCTTTCCTGAATAGATTGGTCGTGTAAAGACGATCTCGTCCCCGTCTTTTTCTACTGATATTACATCTGAAATTAAGCCAGCGCCTAGCTTCATCGCGACTCTTGGCGCCACATCCTTTCCGATCGACGTATGCCCCAAAATCAATGCTTCTGGCGATTCCACGTCCAGCACTTGTAAAATTGCTTGTTGGTAAGCATCTGTCGTATATTGGGCGAGATTAGGATGGTTCACAGCAACGACTCGATCGGCTCCATAGTGGATTAACTGATTTGCGAGATCGCTTATATTTTCACCTAAAAGGACACCAACTACTTCACCGCCATTTGCGACTTCTTTTCCTGCAGCCACCGCTTCAAAAGAGACGTTCCTTAATTCCCCGTCACGCACTTCTCCAATTACGAGTACTTTTCTAGCCATATGATCCCCTCCAGTTAAATCACTTTCGCTTCAGATTTAAGCAATGAAACCAATTCTTTGACCTGTGCTTCGACTTCCCCTTCTAACACCTTTCCTGCTCCTTTTTCCGGCGGAAGAAATACATCAAGCGTCGTCGTTTTTGCTTCCACATCTTCTTCTTCGAGGTCAAGGTCGTCAAGATCTAATGTTTCAAGTGGTTTCTTCTTTGCTTTCATGATGCCTGGTAGCGATGGATAGCGCGGCTCGTTCAGCCCTTGCTGAGCTGTTACAAGCAATGGCAATGACGCTGCAACGGTTTCTTCGTCCCCTTCTACATCACGAACGATTGTCGCCTTCCCATCTTCAATGTCCAAGCTCGTAATCGTCGTTACTTGTGGAATGCCTAACAGCTCCGCGACACGAGGAGCCACTTGTCCTGATCCTCCATCAACCGCTACGTTTCCACCGAGAATAATATCAAACTCTTGATCTTTTAAATATGCTGCTAGCAAAGTAGCTGTAGTATATTGATCCAGTTCATCTAATTCTTCACTATCAATAAGGACCGCCTTATCTGCCCCCATCGCAAGGGCTGTACGCAATTCTTTTTCTGCTTCTTCTTCTCCTACCGTTACGACTGTCACTTCTCCACCATGCTTGTCACGAAGAACAATTGCTTCCTCAATCGCATATTCGTCATAAGGATTAATAATGAACTCTGCACCGCTATCATCGATTTGCCCACTGCTAATCGAAATCTTTTCTTCTGTGTCAAAAGTACGCTTCATTAATACGTAAATGTTCATGTATGAGTCCCTCCCTAGTAATTATTGATCGTTAAAGTTCGGCTTGCGCTTTTCTAAAAAGGCTTGAATGCCTTCCTTTCCATCCGCAGAGTCGAAAGCTTTACCAAAAAGCTCCGCTTCTCGTTCAGACCCTTCTACGAACTTGTCGTCGCAAGCGTATTGAACGAGTTCAAGCACCATCGCTGTCGTAATTCGACTTTTTGCTGCGATTTTTTTCGCCAATGCTTTTGCATCATCGATGAGCGTTTGCTCAGAATGTAGGGAATTAATAAGACCTAAAGTTTTTGCTTCAGATCCAGTGATCGGTTCGCTCGTCAACATCATTTCCAACGCTTTTGCTCGGCCAACGAGACGTGGCAAGCGTTGACTTCCAGCAAAACCTGGGATTAATCCGAGCTGCAACTCTGGTAAGCCGAGCTTCGTATCTTCCGTGGCTAGCCGAATGTGACACGCCATTGCTAGCTCAAGCCCTCCGCCAAGGGCGGCCCCATGAATTGCCGCAATAATCGGTTTTGAGAACGCTTCCATTCGATCAAAAAGACGTTGGCCCTGCTTTGCTAGTTCTGCAAATTCTGAGCCATCCTTCACCTGCAAAAATTCCTTTATGTCTGCACCTGCTGCAAAAAATCGTCCTTCCCCGTGGAGGAGAATAACACGTACGTGATCGTCTTTTTCCACCTGCGTGAGAATCTGATCAAGCTGTTCCAATACCCTTCGAGATAGGGCATTGGCCGGCGGTCGGGCAATCGTAATCGTCGCAACACCGCCTTCGTCAATGGCAAGCTTCAAAGGTTCCACATCTATCACTCCCTTTTCAACGATGGCGCAACCCACTTAACAAAAGTTGATGAACAGGTTTCACTAATGCGGTTAAATCATATTTGCAATCTTTCATCACCCAGTTTGTGACGACTTCGTCAAGTGTGCCAAAGATCATTTGGCGGGCAAGACGAGTGTCTAACTCTTGGAAAAAGTAGCCCTTCTCTTTTCCTTCCATTAATAGCTCATCGAGAAGGTTTAAGTAACCCTTTAGAACTTCATTTATTTTTAAACGAAGCTCTGTATTTGATTGACGGAGCTCCAATTGGGTGACAATGGCTAATTTATGATCAGCGGCAAGCTGTTTAAAGTGCATGTTTACAAGGATTTTTAACTTTTCTTCTACATCTGTGGCTTCGTTCATTTGCGAACGAATTTTATCAACGAACCTTCCCATTTTTTCTTGAAACAATGAAATGAGAACATCTTCTTTATTGTTGAAATAAAGGTAAATCGTGCCATCAGCTACTCCGGCTACTTTTGCGATTTTTGATACTTGTGCTTGATGGTAGCCATGCTCGGCAATGACTTGTACTGCCGCATCGATTATTTGGTCATATTTTGGTCCTTTTTTCTTTCCCACAGTCATCTTCCTTTCAGAATGAATGAGTATTCATTCATGATTCTTATTTTAATCGATGACCTGGAATCTGTCAACGCCCCTTCTTTAACTTGATTGTTTTATCCCTTGTTTTTTCGTTTCCTCTTCAATAAGGACTCGTTTTAATACTTTTCCGACCATCGTTTTTGGTAGATCATCTCGAAACTCATATTTCCGCGGGACTTTATATGCGGCAAGATGGGTTCTGCAATAGTCGTTTAATTCTTTTTCTGAGACGCTTTCTCCTTCTTTGACGACAATAAATGCTTTAACAGTCTCCCCCCGATATTCATCTGGAACGCCTATGACTACCGCTTCTTGCACTTTGGCGTGAGCGTACAGAACCTCCTCTACTTCCCGTGGATAAATGTTAAAGCCGCCGGCAATAATCATATCTTTTTTCCGGTCAACAATATAAAAATACCCTTCTTCATCTTTATATCCCATATCGCCTGTATAAAGCCAGCCGTTTTGCAAGGTTGCGTTCGTTTCTTCTGGTCGATTCCAATATCCTTTCATTACCTGCGGGCCCCTAACGACAACCTCACCGATTTCACCTGATGGTAAGCTTTCGCCGGTTTCTAATGAGCGAATGTGCACGTCTGTATCCGGCCATGGGACACCAATGCTTTGGTCCTTTCGCTCTCCCCATACGAGATTGCAGTTGGTTACTGGCGATGCTTCCGTTAAGCCGTATCCTTCCACAAGGCGACCTCCTGTAAGCTGTTCGAACGTTTGTTGAACCTCTGCTGGGAGAGAAGAAGACCCACTGATACAGGCCTCAATGGAGGAAAGATCGTATTTCTTCAGGTCTGGGTGGTTAATGAGCGCGATATACATCGTTGGCGCTCCTGGGAACATCGTAATCTTCTTTTTATCAATCATTTTTAACACTTGTAATGGGTCAAATCGAGGAACAATATGAAGCTCTGATCCTGTCATCAATGTCAAGTTCATCGACGTTGTCATGCCATACACATGGAAGAATGGCAATACAGCTAACGTTCGCTCTTCCCCATCGCGCCATTTGTACATCCATTTTCGGCACTGAATCGTATTGGCTACTAAATTGTAGTGGGTGAGCATTACACCCTTGGCAACCCCTGTCGTTCCTCCAGTATATTGTAGTAAAGCTAAATCTTCCTTCGGATCAATTGGGACAGAGGTTGGATTAGTTGAGCCTGATTGTGCCATTGGAACGAAACGATGAACATGGCTACCATAGCCAATTTTTCCTTTTGGCTTCGGCTTTTGGATAAACGGATAAATCATATTTTTCGGAAATGGCAAATAATCCTTGATAGCGGTTACAATTATGTGCTCAAGTGGTGCTCCCTCTCTCGACTTTATGACCCGTGGATAAAGGACATCTAAACAAACGATAAAACGGGCACCAGAATCGATCAGCTGATGATTCAACTCCCGTTCCACATAGAGCGGATTCGTTTGCACAACAACCCCACCGGCTACCAATACTCCATAGTAGGCGATCACAGCTTGCGGGCAATTCGGCAACATAATGGAGACACGCTCGCCCTTTTGTAATCCTAGTTGTTGCAAATTAGCGGCAAAACGTTGGACCTGCTCATAAAACAACTGATACGTCATCGTTTTTCCTAAAAAATGTAGCGCTACGTGATGAGGGTATGTTGTCGCTGCCTCCTTTATTAAATCATGCAGCGTCTGATTCGGATAGTCGATCGTATGGGGAACTTCCTTCGGGTACGCGTTAAACCATTCTCGGTTCTCTACATCAACCAAGCCGATTCCTCCTTATCCAACCCCTCTCTTTCTAGCATTCCTCTCTTTCTCCATTCTAATGAATAATGATTCATTTTTAAATAGTTTTACTGAAATTTTTTTATTTTCATATAGAAAAAGAAAGATGCTGCACTCCGCACCTTTCTTTTTCAGTTTCATTTATCTGTTTAACCGCTACAAAACTTTAGGGATTTGAGTAATCAGTAAGGCTATGCTTAGAGAAGCTGGATGCAGACCGAAACTCCCAAAGCCCACTGGCTGAAAGGTCACTTTATTCGTTGCTCACCTTTTGTTGCTCTGCCTTTTTCTTTTCCTCTTCGACTAAGACGCGACGTAATATTTTCCCGACGAAGGTTTTTGGTAGCTCTTCACGAAACTCATAAAGTCGTGGCACTTTGTATGCCGCTAAATGTTTCCGACAAAATGCATCTAATTCTTCTTCTGAGACCGATCTCCCTTCTTTTAAGACGATAAATGCTTTCACCGTCTCTCCGCGATAAGCATCTGGTGCACCGATCACAACCGCTTCTTTAATGGCATCATGCTCATATAAAATTTCTTCAATTTCCCTAGGGTAAATGTTGAAGCCGCCAGCAATGATCATATCTTTTTTCCGATCGACAATGTAAAAGTAACCATCTTCGTCCATATACCCCATATCGCCTGTTAAAAACCAGTCATCTTTAAACACTTGGGCCGTCTCTTCTGGTCTGTTCCAATAGCCTTTCATTACTTGTGGACCACGAACGGCAAGCTCGCCTACTTCGTTGACATCTGCAGGCTCACCCGTTTCCGCAGAAATGATCATAACATCTGTATCTGGCCACGGGATGCCGATGCTTCGTTGCTTTCGTTTCCCCCAAATCGGTGTCGCAATCGCTACAGGGGACGTTTCCGTCAGCCCATACCCTTCTACTAGCTTCCCTCCAGTCAACTGTTCAAATTTTTGCTGCACTTCAAGTGGAAGCGGGGCAGCGCCACTAATACAAGCTTCAATAGATGTTAAATTATAGTCCTGTATGGATGGATCGTTAATTAATCCTACATACATCGTCGGTGCCCCTGGAAATAAAGTGACTTTATGCTTTTCAATTGCTTTGAGAACGTCCTTCGGGTTAAATTTCGGTAAAATCACCATTTTATACGCATTCATGATCGCTAAGTTCATACCAGCGGACATCCCATACACATGGAAAAACGGCAGGACGCAGAGTATGACTTCTTCTGCACGCTTCGATTTATACATCCAATGGAGCCCTTGAATCGTGTTGGCGACTAAATTGGCATGGGTTAGCATAACCCCTTTCGCTGGTCCTGTGGTTCCTCCCGTATATTGGAGCAGGGCCAAATCATCTGTTGGTGAGACATCCTCAGATGGCTCCGTCGTCACTCCTCCTTGGAGGAACTTTTTAAACGAAAGGGTATTTTCATTATACGTAATGTCAATTTTCATTCCTGTTTGCTTTTTTTGGACAAATGGATAAAGGACGTTTTTCGGAAATGGTAAATAATCTTTAATACTTGTGACAATGACATACTCTAATTGGGTTGCTTTTCTTACTTTTGACACTCTTGGGAACACGAGATCCAAACAGACAATGACTTTTGCTCCTGAATCAACTAATTGATGTTCCAGTTCTCGCTCAACATACAAGGGGTTTGTTTGCACAACGACGGCCCCGATCATTAACGCTCCGTAGTAACTAATAATCGATTGGGGACTGTTGGCTAGCATGATCGCCACTCGATCCCCTTTTGAGATACCTAGCGTTTTTAGCTGATTGCCAAATTGCTTTGCTTGTTCATACAGCTCACGATAGGTCATTTCCTTTCCGAGAAACTGAACGGCAATATGTGACGGGAACTCCTCTGCTGCTTGCTTTAAATACGATTGCAACGTCCTTTCCTCATAGTCAATAGAATGGGGAACTTCCTTCGGATAACTCTTCAACCAAACTCGATCAATTGTCATTGTCTCCTCCTCCTTAATTCCTAATCTCCTTCCCTATGTGTCAGTCTCCTCTCCTTCTATTGTATTGTAATCGCTTACAATTTTGAATCAATTTTTTCAATTTCCATTACTTTTCGTTTCGAAGGTCCTTTTTTTAGGCGGCCTAGGACAATTGAACGTACGAAAAACCGGATCTACTATCGAAAAAATCGTTGAATCATCAAAAAGATCCTTCGAGAAGGTCATTTACCTAATACTTAAATCATGAGAAGAACGCTCTTTTGATCGATCAAAAGAGCGTTCTTTCTAACTGTTATTACATAATTGGAGCTGATATGACTCTTTTTCAAAAGTAGCACCGCTCATTATACAGCAAAAAAGATCATATAGATGACACCTGCAATAAAAAACGCCGCACAGCAAGCATAGAGGATTTTCATTAGTAACTCCACCGTTTGTTCGCTCCCCTCTTAACCTAAGCTAGCTCCGATAACATACGATAGCCCGACAGAAAGCACCATTGCAATGAATCCGACGGCCTTGTTTCCATTTTTGATCTCTTCATCTACTTTAAAGCTTGGGGTCAAAAACTCAAACATAAAATACCCAAGGAGTAGAAGCAAAAAACCTACAGTGCCCCAGCTAAGCATAACGAGTAACGTATCTGCTTGCTCTATCGAATGGCGAAAGATGTTGGCCACGCCAAAAATTTTTCCACCAGTTGCCATCGCCACTGCCACGTTTCCCCGTTTAATCTCTTCCCAGTTTTTATATTTTGTAACCGATTCAAAAATGGCTAAAAACACGATGAGGGCGAGTACGGCAACGCTATATGCTCCGGCCACCCGCACAATCTCATGTTCAAATAATCCTTCCAATCCTCTCGCCTCTTTTCTCGTCGATCATCGCAATTCGACGACGGTATTCCCGAGCCCGCCTTCATTTGCCCCGCCATCCCTTGCTGATTTGACATGAGGATGACGCTTCAGGAGGTCCTTCACACCTTTTCGTAACGCACCTGTACCTTTTCCGTGAATGATGGAGACTGATGCGTATCCTGCTAACAACGCGTCATCTAAATATTTTTCCACCTTGAGCATCGCTTCTTCGTAACGCTCCCCGCGAAGGTCAAGCTCAGGCTTGACGTGGTGATCACTTCCTCTTATCGTTGCTAATGGTTTCGTCTCGACAGGCTGTGGTCGATCAATAAGTTGAAGATCACTTGCCTCCACCTTCATCTTCATGATCCCCATTTGCACTTGATATTCTGCTTCACTCACTTTTTCCACGATATGACCTTTTTGGCCGAAGCTAAGCACTTTTACTTCGTC
Source organism: Halalkalibacterium halodurans (assembly GCF_004376175.1). Classification (GTDB taxonomy): domain Bacteria; phylum Bacillota; class Bacilli; order Bacillales; family Bacillaceae_D; genus Halalkalibacterium; species Halalkalibacterium halodurans. Next base: position 49,026 of record NZ_SNUY01000001.1, read on the forward strand.
ACCTGGTTTGAATTCTCGTTTCTTCTCTGCTGTTCGTTTCACTTTTTTCTGCTGTTTTGTCAGCTTTGGCGCAGCCTCCTCCAAATGCTTTTTCGCATCGATGATTTGGTGCTCCTTCACTGAGACTCCTTGCTTTTGCAAATCACGGAGCTCGGAGATGATGACTTCGGCTTCCTCTTTCGCATCTTTCACCGCTTGCTCGGCTTGCTGTTCTGCTTCAGCTAAAATTCGCTCTTTTTCCTTTTCAAGATCATCTAATTTTTTCTGAAGATCGAGTCGGAGCTGTTCTGCCTCCTGTAAAGCTTTCTCGGCCTCTTCCCAGTCGCTTTCTGCTGATTTTTGACTTTGTTCGAGAGAAGCGATCATGCTTTCCACTTGGCTTGCATCCTCATCAATATGTGCCTTCGCCTGCTCGATAATTTTCTCTTCTAATCCTAGTCGTTTTGAAATGGCAAACGCATTGCTTCGCCCAGGAACCCCAATCAGCAAACGATAGGTTGGAGAAAGCGTTTCAACGTCAAATTCTACACTAGCGTTCATGACCCCTTCTCGATTATAGGCGTACCCTTTTAGCTCACTATAATGGGTAGTGGCAACAATACGTGCCCCGCGGCGGTACACGTCATCAAGGATAGCGATTGCGAGTGCCGCTCCTTCTGTCGGATCCGTTCCCGCACCAAGTTCATCGAAGAGCACTAAGCTTTCATGATCTACCTTCCCTAAAATGTCAACGATGTTCGTCATGTGTGAGGAAAACGTGGACAAGCTTTGTTCAATCGACTGCTCGTCCCCTATATCGGCAAACACATGTTTAAAAACTGCAAGCTCCGATTCTTCCTCCGCCGGTACGTGCAATCCAGATTGAGCCATGAGGGTTAACAGTCCGATTGTTTTGAGCGTAACCGTCTTTCCCCCGGTATTGGGTCCGGTAATGACAAGGGAGGAGTAAGAATGCCCGAGCTCTATATCGATTGGGACAATTTCGTCATCAGGGATGAGCGGGTGTCTCCCTTGCTTGATGAGCAAGTAGCCTCGGTTATTCAAAATGGGCTGTGTGGCGCGAATCGCCTTCCCATAGTGTGCCCGTGCCATAATAAAATCCAACTCAGCAAGAACGTCTACATTGACGAACAGATCGTCCACGTGCTCCGACACTTGCATGGATAACTCGGATAAAATCCGCTCGATTTCTCGCTGCTCCTTTGCCTTCGCTTCCCTAAGCTGGTTGTTGATCTCGACAACCGCCTGAGGCTCAACAAACAATGTGGCACCTGACGCCGATTGATCGTGGACGATCCCACCAAATGCCCCGCGATACTCCTGTTTCACTGGAATCACGTAGCGATCATTGCGAATCGTCACAATGGCATCGGATAGCATTTTAGCTGTATTAGAGGAGCGTGTAATCCCCTCGAGCTTTGAGCGGACATTGGCCTCGAAACTACGGATTTGATGACGCAATGTTCGCAGCGTTGGACTAGCCGAGTCTAGAACGTGTCCATTATCATCAATACATTGCTTGATCGCTCGTTCCAAATCCGTAAGTGGGACGATTTGCCGAGCAAACTCCCCAAGCAAGGGAAGGTCGGCCTCCTCCTCCTCAATCATCGTCTCGATGAATTTTTTTAACTGCCGGCCGCCATAAATCGTGCTCGCTACCTCCAGTAGTTCTGAGGCATGCAGTAGGCCACCGATCTTTGCTCGTTTAAGGTGAGGTTTAATGTCAAAAATCCCACCGAGAGGAACATGTCCTTTAAGCCGTAGCATGTTGGCGCCTTCTTGAGTCTGTGCCTGCCAGAGCTTTACTTTATTAAAATCGGTTGACGGTGTTAATTGTTCAACCTTTTTCCGACCAAGGCTAGAAGAAACATGCTCCAGCAATTGCTTTTTCATTTTTTCATATTCTAATACGCGTAATACACGCTCCATGTTGCTACTCCTTTCAAGTACACCTATGGCTGGTGCCGTCGTAAAAAGGCGCAAAATCGTTCAAGGGGCCATGTGTTGATGACCGTTTCTGGACGAATAAGACCTTTTCTGGCAACCCCAACACCGTACTCCATATAAGAAAACGTTTCTTTTGTATGTGAATCCGTATTAATAGCCATAACAACGCCTTGCTCTTGTGCTTTTTTAAGCGCCTCAGAATTCAAATCCAACCGATTTGGATTAGCGTTTAATTCGAGGGCTGTGTTCGTCTCTTTCGCAAGCTCGATCAGCATGTCCACATCAACATCATAACCTTCCCGCCGGCCGATCAGTCTCCCAGTTGGGTGGGCAATGAGATCAACGTGATGATTCACAAGGGCTGTCTTCAGTCGGTCCATAATTTTTTCACGGGGCTGGGAAAAGGACGAATGAATGGAAGCAATGACGAAATCTACTTCTGCCAATATGGGATCCTCATAATCGAGGGTGCCATCTGGCAAAATGTCCATTTCAATCCCAGTGAAAATCGTAAAATCATCATATCGCTCATTTAGTTTACGAATTTTTGCGTGTTGTTCTTTTAAACGTTCCTCCGATAAGCCATTTGCCACCCGCAAAAATTTCGAATGATCGGTGATCGCAATATATTCATACCCTCGTTGTCGAGCGGCTTCGGCCATTTCCTCAATCGAATGAGCCCCATCGCTCCATGTCGTATGCATGTGAAGGTCTGCGCGAATGTCTTCAAGGGTGACAAGAGCATGAGCCTCTTTAAACAGCTCCACCTCTCCTTGATCTTCGCGGGCTTCTGGCGGGATGTACGTTAATCCAAAATGTTTAAAAAACGCCGATTCATCGGCAAAGGTTTTTACGTCCCCTGTCTCCGTGTTCTCCACCCCGTACTCGCTAATTTTTTCTCCACGGGCTTTCGCCAATTGCCGCATCTTCACGTTGTGCTCCTTAGATCCGGTAAAATGATGGAGCGTCGTCGCAAAGGCTTCGTCCTTAACGAGACGGAAATCAACGGAAATAGGATAGTCATATTTCAGTTCAACCGATACCTTTGTATCACCACTCGCAATCGTTTTGCCCATGTGCTTTAGCTGTAGCAGCTGTTCCCGCACGGCTTCTGGATCATCCGTGGAAATGATGTAATCTAAATCTTTTACCGTCTCTCTCATCCGCCGCAAGCTCCCAGCACGTGAAAAGCGATGGATGCTGTCCATTTCCTTGAGCTGCGCTTCAATCTCCACTGCAATTGGGAGGACAAAGGCAATAGGAAACCGTTCAGGCTTGTTCGATAATTCGGCAATCGCGGCTAAAATTTTTTCTTCAGACTTCTTCCCAAATCCGGCTAATTCGCGAACGTTTCCTTGCTCACATGCCTCCTTTAATGTAGCAAGATCAATCACCCCTAGCTCTTGATAAAGTTTGGCGATTTTTTTGCCACCCAAACTCGGAAGCTGGAGAAGCGGGATTAGGCCAGCTGGAACGCTTTCTTTTAATTCGTGCATAAGCGAGGATTCCCCAGTCTCTTTTAAGTCGAGAATCACTTCGGCCGTTCCTTTTCCGATTCCTTTTAACGTAGCCGGATCCTCGATCTCATCCAATGTTCGTTCATCTTGTTCGAGTGCAAGAGCCGCTTTTCGATAGGCGGATATTTTAAACGGGTTTTCCCCTTTAAGTTCCATATAAATGGCGATTCGTTCGAGTGTGCGAATCACATCTTTTTTGTTCATCGTCATCGTCCTTTCTTTCCTCCTCCATGATACCGAGTTTGCCCTATCAAAATCAAACGTTGCTCTCCGTACTTATCCGAGTTTTTATTTAGAAAAACTCGGTTAGGGCTAATTCCTATGGTGAAAACCGTTGTGTTTCTTAAAGTGCAAAAAAACTTCTCTTTGTCGTAAAGAGAAGTCCTATTCCAATTACATTGGGTTGTTAATCCACAAGTTGCGAATAAACTCAGATAAAAATGGTGTATGGTTCATGATAAACTGTGCGACTAACGACTGGTTTAAATGAGTTTGCACCGTCTCGATCGGCAGCAATGCACCAACATAGAGGAGAACAAACATAATTAAATACACTTCAACAAATCCGAGAATGCCCCCGAGCCACCCGTTAACCGAGCGCAATATCGGCAAATGGGTTAAAAAGTCAAGCATCGAGCCGACGATGTGCAATAATATCTTTGTTCCAATGAAAAGAAGGGCAAACGCAATTCCAGAATAATAGACATTTTCAAAGTTAAACGCTTCAATCAACATCGTCACAGGGCTGTCTGGTGAAAATTGAGGGTATGGAATCCATAAACGAATGTAGGTAGCAACTGGAGCATAGTATTTGTAAGCTACAAAAAACGCAGCAACGAAGCCGAGGAGATGTACGAGCTGTAAAATCAATCCCCTCCGCTTTCCGATAAAAAAGCTACATAGCAAAATAAACAATAAAATCACACTAAGCATTTTTTTCGTCTCCTGTTAATCTCTGCTGTTCTAAATAACGAATGTACTCTTCCAATTTTTTTAAATCATCCATCACATTTACGGCCGTTAATACGGCTAGTCTCGTTGTATCTAAGTACGGATTAACCTTCCGTAGTTCACGCATTTTTGCATCAATTTCAGCGGCCACTTCTTTCATGTATTCGGGACTATCATAGCCAGCAACCGTATACTGCTGTCCATAAATCGAGACGGTGGTACGCTGCTTTTCTCTTTGTCTCTCTTTCACCGAAAAGCCTCCTATTCGTCAAATCACACTATCAATAAATCTACATTCTATCATAACACGAAGCGCTATGGATGAAAACAGACATTGTAAAAAGGTGACAAATTCCTTAGAACTTTGTCGCTTCAAGCTTCTTGCCCCCTTTTTTTTGCGATTTGACATTTTTTGATAATGTTATAGAATGGATGGGCCCTTCGTCATGAATCGTAGCACCCTTCCCTTAGGTTTTATATCGGCACGTTTAAAGGATTTTTTGGTAGCAAGTCATTATAAAAGCAAAGTTTTTTGTCAAATGTTGGCGTAGCATAGCAAAATTGAAAGGATCATAGCGAAATACTTATCAACATATAGATACGGTCAAAATCCACATTGGCTTCGTGTATGGTCCACCTTTTCGTTCACACAATTCCCTAATGATTTGTCCAATACTTTTCTTGATCTTACCATGAAGCGAGGATTTTTTTACCATGCTAAAAGCTTTCTGGAGCCCCTGGTAGCCAGACCTTTCAAAACCAACAAAAACAGGCTAAGCGACTCTTAACTTTCGCTTAGCCCTTTTCTTAGCCACTGCTCATGAGTTGGAATATAACTGTCACTGCTTGGAAAGCAAAGCTGATCCCAAATCCGATTAGGACTAGGCCCGCCCCAATCGAAAGCCATTTGATAAATTTCTGATTCAAAAATTTCCGTCCGAAATGGACAGATGTGGCAACCGTTAAATCCCACAACGCGATTCCAATAAAAATAAAACTACTATAAAGCAATGCGTAACTTGAATGTACATTCGTTAAAGTGGTGGTTAAAACCGAACCATAAATTCCAACCCAGAAAACTATATTTAATGGATTAGAAATAGCAATTAAAAATCCAGATAAGAAACAACGCCACTTGCTTACTGATTGGATTCCGTCTGAAATGATGACATTTTTAAATGCATCTCTAATACTTTCATAGCCTAGATAGCTTAAAATAGCGAATCCAAAAACCCATAAGATAAATTGAGCTAATGGAGCCGTAAGAAAGCTTGAGATTCCTATATAAATTAGGATCATTAAAACAACGTCGGCCGACATTCCACCGAGTCCTACCGCCCAGGAATGCCAGAACCCACTTTTGATTCCCCTTTTGATCATTTCAACATTAATTGGCCCAACGGGTATAGAAAGAGCTAGGCCTAATACAATATAGCTTAGTAGATTCATTGATTATTTTTTCTCCCTGTTATTGGACATCTCATTACACTTTCCTCATTTGTTTCAGGTAACACATATTGTTTCCACTCTCTGCTATCAGGGTCGCCGTAATCTCCGATATCGGGATGACTAGCAATCTTATCATACTTTTTTAATCTCTCGCGAATTACTTCTCTTACTTTTCTACCCTTTGCTGTATCTCCTGTTATATCATCTAAAGTACCCCTGGGTTGCATCGTTATTTCTAACCCATAAGGTGTATAACGACTTTTTCGATCATTATAGAAAGGTTCACGACAAACTAAAAAAATGGGTTCGCCTGCAAAACAAAACTCCCATTTAGGATCGTTTGGATCGTTTGGTATATCTGGAGGCCAGACACTTGGATCATTGACATTTAAAAAATTGATTACATTCCAGAACTGTTTTTTATAGTCTTCTGAAACTCCACCTTCTATGGGTTTGAAAAATAATACAAGTGTTGTACGTTTTCCAATAGATCTATAACTTTTTATATATTCATAAACCGCATTTTTTACCCTATGTAACTCTTTTTCATCATAAGCTGACTCTGCAAAAATATAACGTATAAGTCCATTTTTTTCCGCTTCAACAGCAAAATAACACGGATATGGCTCAGTTACATCTAGCAAAGAACGTCTAAAATCATAATATGTTCTTACCATCCATTCTTCTAATTCCCCATTCCCAATACAGTCAGCCAATTTTTCTTGATCTAACAAACAGCCAACTTTCAACAAAACAATCAACTCCTATATATGATTAATATTGTTAATTAATCCATATTATATCTTTAATTTAAATTTTATTCAATATCATAATTCATAATCATTTATAATTATTAATCAAAGTAAGAGGATCTAATATTTAGATCTGTTCACAGCATCAAGGGAGAGGGTGTGCAATTTGAAGGTTGCTGTATAAAACAATTGCTGACTTGATATTATTAGGTTTCTCTTTTTTATTACTAAATTATACCATATATCAAAGGACTAACACGATTTTGTCTCATCATTTAGTATCCATTCTTTCAAAAAAAGCCAGCCTGCAATGAGGCTGACTCCTTCTCAATGATTATCCACGTAAAACAGCTCCAGTTGATGCTTCGAGCTCTTTTAAAATTTGCTCGTGAACCGCTGTGACCTCTTCATCCGTTAATGTGCGCTCCGGATCAAAGTAGGTGAGAGAGAAGGCAATGGATTTCTTCCCAACTTCCATATGCTCTCCTTCATAAAGATCAAACAGATAAACATGTTTTAGCCATTCGCCGCCGTTCGCCTCAATCACTTGCTGCAATTGGGCCGCTGTTACGTTCTCATCAACGACAAGGGCGATATCACGCGAGATCGCTGGGAAGCGAGGAAGTGGTTCATAGGCGACCTCAGTCCCTTCCTCTGCCAACAGGGATTCTACATCTAATTGGAACACGTACGTTTCTTTTAAGTCTAACTCGCTTTGTCGCTCAGGATGAATCTGACCGGCAAAACCAACGGCTCTACCATTTACTTTTACGTTTGCCGTTCGCCCTGGATGCATCCCTGGCTGCTCCCCACGTTCAAACGTCACCTTTTCTGATAAGCCTAACTCTGCGAACATTCCTTCAAGAATGCCTTTTACGACAAAGAAGTCGACGGCTTTTTTCTCTCCTTGCCATAAATGCTCCGTCCAAAGCCCAGTCAATGCACCTGCAAGCATTTCTCGTTCCTCTGGCTGTTTTGTTAACGTTTCTTCCTTGCTTAAAAACACAGATCCGAGCTCGTAAATAAACAACGCTTCTTGCTTTCGGTTCAAGTTGTATTGCACCACATCAAGCAAATGTGGCACTAAGCTCGTTCGCATGGTGCTTCGCTCTTCACTCATCGGCATGGCTACACGAATCGGTAAGTAATCTTCATTTTCCCCTTGAAGTCCCTTTGCCTTTTCTTCACTCGTTAATGAATACGTCATCACTTCAAATAAGCCTGCCCCTTCTAAATACCGGCGAATTTTTCGACGCTTCTGTTGATAGTCCGTTAAACCACCACGAGTTGTTCCTCCTACCGGGAACGTTGTCGGGATGTTGTCATAGCCATATAAACGGGCCACTTCCTCAAATAAATCTTCCTCGATTCGAATATCGCCTCGTCTCGACGGGGCTGTTACTTCGAACGTATCGTTTTCAACCGTATAAGCAAAACCGAGTCTGTCAAAAATCGCTGCCACTTCATCGTGAGAAAGTTCCATACCAAGACGTTGATTCATGTGGGGAAGATTCAAAGAAACGACTGGTTCTTCAATCGCAAGCTCGCCAGCTTCGACGACACCACCAACAACGGTGCCTCCAGCTACTTCCGCGATGAGTGTGGCCGCTCTTGCCGCTGCTTCCCTCACCCGTTTCGGATCAACCCCCTTTTCAAACCGTGAGCTTGAATCACTCCGTAGTCCCAGATCCCGAGAGGCTTTCCGCACCGTAGCCGGATCAAAATAAGCCGCTTCAAGGAGTACCGTTGTAGTATCTTCCTGCACCTCAGATGTAGCTCCCCCCATGACACCAGCAATGGCCACAGGATCACGTCCATTTGTAATGAGCAGGTGGTCTGCTTGTAACGTCCGTTCTATATCATCTAGAGTAACCATTTTCTCTCCTTCTTTTGCAAGGCGAGTGACCACTTTGTTTGATCCTAAGCGATCGTAGTCAAACGCATGAAGCGGCTGACCGTATTCAAGGAGAACATAGTTTGTTACATCGACGACGTTGCTAATCGGACGAATGCCAGCAGCAATGAGACGATTTTGCAGCCATAATGGCGATGGTCCGACTTTCACATTTTTAATAATCGTTGCCCCATAATATGGATTCTTCTCAATGTCGTCAATTTCAACCGATACATAATCGCTTGCTTGACCATCAGTTCCACTACTTTCGGCAGTTGGCCAATGAACCTCTTTGTCAAAAAGCGCCGCCACTTCATAGGCCACTCCGTACATGTTTAAACAGTCGGAACGATTCGGCGTCAAGTCCAACTCAAGTACTTGGTCATAGCGATTGAGAGCTTCCAAAGCGTCGCTCCCGATTTCAACGTCGTCTGAAAAAACATAGATCCCGTCAGCGAATTCTTTTTGCACAAATTTATTTTCTACGCCAAGCTCCTGCAATGAACAAATCATCCCTTGGGATAGCTCACCGCGAAGCTTTGCTTTTTTAATTTTAAAATTACCCGGGAGAACAGCTCCAACCTTGGCGACAGCCACCTTTTGACCCGCTGCGACGTTTGGCGCACCGCACACAATTTGTACAGGCTCTTCTTCCCCAATCTCTACTTGACATAGGTTCAATTTATCTGCATTTGGGTGCTGGCGACATTCAAGGACATGGCCGACGACCACCCCTGTTGCTCCTTGATTTAAGTCATGAATGATGTCAACCTCAATCCCCCCGCGCGTCAGCTTTTCCGCTACTTCCTCTGCGGAAATACCGTCAAGATCGACGTATTGCTTTAACCATTGATAGGATACTAACATGTTTGAATTTCCCCCTTACACTCGCTTGAATTGTGCCAAGAACCGGCGATCATTTGTATAGAAGTGGCGAATATCATCGATACCGTATTTCAGCATGGCAAGTCGCTCAACTCCCATGCCAAATGCAAAACCACTATATTCATTCGGATTAAAGCCACTCATTTCAAGGACGCGCGGATGAACCATCCCAGCGCCTAAAATTTCAATCCAACCTGTTTGCTTACAGACGCGGCACCCGTCCCCGTGGCAAATTCCGCAAGAGACGTCCACTTCAACAGACGGCTCAGTGAACGGGAAAAAACTTGGGCGCAGACGAATGGAGCGTTCTTCCCCGAAGAATGATTTAGCAAAGGCTTGGAGCACTCCTTTTAAATCACTCATACGTACCCCATGGTCGACGTAAAGACCTTCGATTTGCATGAATTGGTGAGAGTGTGTCGCATCATCGTCATCGCGGCGAAACACTTTCCCGGGACAAATGATTTTAATCGGCCCTTTCCCTTTATATTTTTCCATTGTTCTCGCTTGAACAGGGGACGTTTGTGTACGAAGCAGCAATTCATCCGTAAAATAGAAGGAGTCTTGCATATCACGGGCCGGGTGATCCTTCGGTAAATTTAACGCCTCAAAGTTATAATAATCGGTTTCAATTTGTGGCCCTTCCGCAACAGAGAAGCCAAGTCCGATGAATAAGTCTTCCACTTCTGTGATCGTCGCAGTTAACGGATGGGCCCCCCCTTTTAATATTGGGCGACCTGGTAAGGTGACATCGATTGTCTCCTCTTGAAGCTTACGGTGAATCTCCGCTTGCTCCAAAGCTTCCATTTTGGACTCAATCGCCTTTCCAATCGCTTCACGAACGTCATTTGCCAATTGGCCAATAACTGGACGCTCTTCTGGTGAAAGCTTCCCCATGCCGCGTAGCACTTCCGTTACGGGCCCTTTTTTTCCTAGGTATTTGACACGAATCTCTTGCACCACTTTTTTCTCTTGTGCCTGCTCAATTTTTTCGATCGCGTCATCACGTAACGCCTCTAATTGTTCTCTCATGTACCATATCCTCCTTTAATACCAATCGAATGTTAGGTTAAAGCAACAAATGTTAAGGCCAAGTTTAAATGATGGCAGCTCATCCTTTATAGAAATTAAACTTTCCTGCAAGTGCAAAAAAACCTTCGTTCCCAAACAAGGGACGAAGGTTTCGCGGTACCACCCTAATTGATGCACAAACTGAGTGCATCCTCTTCATTTCCATAACGGCTGTTGCCGGGATCACCTTAACAAGCTATTGCGCTTGTGTTCCAGTGCCTGCTCCAGAGCGAATTCAGCTGTCCTTTCCATCGAGGTGCTTTCAGTCGCTGGCATCTCGTCCCTGGTTGGTAGGGTTCAGCTTACTACTCTCTTTCCACGCATTTTCATACTATTTGGATGTGTCTATTATAGTGAAATTCACTTGAGGTTGCAACTCCATTTAGCGCCTAATCTCGCAAATAATAAAGGAGAATTCCTGTTGCCACCGCTACGTTTAACGACTCAGCCTTCCCGTAAAGAGGGATGTACAAGTTTTGATCAGCTTTATCCAATAGCTCTGGCTCAACACCTTCTCCTTCATTTCCCACTAGCAAAGCAAATCGCGCTTGCGGCTCAATCGCTGTGTAAGTGCTTCCTCCTTCTAAGGCTGTTCCAAAAACAGGGATTCCGGCTTCTTTAAATTGATCCACCCACCCGTGAAGATCTCCTTTAATAACCGGTAAGTGAAAAATCGAACCTTGGGAAGCGCGAACTACTTTGCTGTTGTAAATGTCAACACTCCCCTCACTTACAATGACAGCCGACATCCCTGCCGCATCGCACGTCCGAATCATCGTTCCCACATTACCTGGATCTTGAACGTGATCAATGCAAAGAAACATCCCTTCTAACTCTTGAAAGCTAGGCTCATCTGGAATGTGACAAATGGCCGCGATCCCTTGTGGTGTTTTCGTTTCTGTTAAATCAGCCATGACCCGATCGCTGACGAGGATAACGTCCCGCTCATCTACATGCCAAGCGGTCGGGAGAGTCACCGATTCAGTCACTAAAATCGTCTCAATCATAATAGTGGATTTTAATGCCTCCTCCACAAGATGATATCCTTCGATCAGAAACTGTCCTGATTGATCCCGTCCTTTTTTTGTATGTAATTTTTTCCATTTTTTGACTAGTTCATTTTTCGGTGAATCGATTTGTTTCATTCTATACTCCTTTTTTATCCGTTTGTCCACATCTTACCCAATATTTTCGTTATAATCCAGACTCAATCAGACATACTAATCTCGAACGACCATTTATAAAGCTGAGGTGATCAAAATGAATTTTAATTTACGTCAAGCAATCATGGCAAACATTCAAGGAAGTAACGAACAAGAGGTTGAAGCAACGATTGTTGACGCCATCCAAAGTGGCGAAGAAAAAATGCTCCCAGGTCTCGGTGTCTTATTCGAAGTATATTGGAAAAACTGTAACGAGCAGCAAAAAGACCAGTTGTGTGAACAAATTAGTCAAGGCTTACAGTAACGTGCTCTCGCCTCTCCATGAAGCATATCATGGGAGGCTTTTTATTTATAGAGAGCAGGGCACCATTCCTCTCATCGTCTATCCTCTCCATGTTGACGATGAAATAGACCTCACGCACGAAGAGTGGGCACAGATACCAAATGAGTCACATACCATAAGATAAAGATAGCTACCATCATAACATTACAGCTATGAGAGTATTGGAACCGGAGTGATCATCATGTCGCCCTTTGCCCCTTCAGAGCTTTCTTGTTATTTATCCGATGAAAAGGGACAGCGCCTTGACCCCTTAAAAACTAATGCTATTTACTATAAAGAAATCGTTTCGCGGCGAAAACAGCTCCTCGAACTAACAAAACTTCAAACAGGCGAAACGATTTTCCTTCAACAGGTGACCATTACGATTAGTGGTTTTGTCGTCGTCGCCTAATCAACTATCATCAAATCCGATCTCTTTTTCAGCGACAAAAGAGTTACTTATTTCAGCTCCAGAAGAGGTACCTTTAACATTTTCTGTAAACAAATGCCGTTGTGAAGCATTGTTTTGTCCTCAAGAAGATGAGAAAGAAGGACAAATAAAAGTGATCATCAACATAGATACCATTGTAGATGCAGAGAAGCAAAGGAAAATTCTATTAGGTTCTAAAACAGGCTCTGCTCCTTTTAAGGAAAAAATGTGTATTGAGACAATGAACATTTTTGACTCAGTAAGCTTTCAGCAGAAGATTACCGTTTTCACAAATAAGCCAATGGATTCTTCTACTTCCCATATTTCAGGGCATATCGTCCAGCACTGCTCCGAGCCGGCGAAAGTTTATTTTCGAGCCATAGATCCGTTTCCATCCGCCCAGATTCAAATTGAAAATCATTCAGACTGTCCTATGAAAGCCATTGTGCATGTAGATCACGAACGTAAAGTCAGTCAAATCATTGAAAAGGATCAAAAAGTTCGCTTTGATGTTAGTGAAATCCAGCGACTCGTCATTAAAGGTGACGGGGAAGGTGGCGTTTGTGAAGGCGCTTTTTCCTTATTTTTATCCCATAAAAAAAAGCCAGTCTCACGCGATAGCGATTTAGACTAGCTGTTTCATTTAAGATGTTTACAGATCCTCTTGATACATGTAAAATGCAAAATCAGTCATGACAGAAGCATCTCCTAGCTGATGCAGCATCGCAGATATGTTTCCTCTATGGTACGTTCCATGGTTTGCTGCATGGAGGACAATTTCCGCTAAGCTCGTTTCACGTTCTCCCACATAAGGATTGTTCAATAAAATTCTTCGTTCTAAATTTTCTTCTTTTTCCAAGAAGGACAGGAACCGTTCCGACAATGTACGATAAGCAGCTTCCAGTTCCTCTAAGGGCAGGGCATCCGTTTCATGCTGAAGCTGAAAAGCCTCTTCAAGGGCCACCCCCATGTCCTTCCCCTCAAGGATATCAAGCCATAAATACTCAACTAAATAAATATGAGAACAGACCTTTGCCAATGAAGGAAAAACACTCTTGATTTCCTGTTCATATTTTTCAGGTGATATCGTTTGTAAATGCTCCATGATTCGCCCATTAGCCCACACATTGTATTGATACAGAGTTTTTGCATGATTGCTCATTATAACGTCCTCCTCAATATTTATTGTTTCTACTGTCATCTTATCGAAAGGATACATTGTACTTATGAGCTAATTCAGAAGCAGAAATCACTTCATGATTCAGCAACATGTAAATCATGGACAGTAGCCGTTCCAATTTCATACATGGTCACCTGCTTTACAAGTTCATGAAAAAACTGTGGACCACTCTACTTTCACCCTTTAGGTGGTGAAATCCTCTAACCGCATTTATTTTTTCAGCAGTGTGTCTGTTCAACAGTGATTGAAGAATCTATTAGATAGGGTAATTTGAACCTCACAAGACCGATATGAACGTCTCCCTAGAATCGCCCCTATCTCTTAAACACCGTTTCTCCTACTTTCATGACAAAAAGCTGATGCTCAGGTAGTTGACATCTTTTCCATTCATGCAATAAACGCGCCAACGCTTCTGGTCCTGTATCATCAGCGAGCCGATACGTGCCATAATGCATTGGCACAAACGTTTTCGCTTGTAATTCAACGAAGGCTTTGACTGCATCCTCTGGATTAATATGAGAAGCATATGTAAACCACTCTGGCTCATAAGATCCGATCGGCATGAACACTGTATCGAGCGTAAATTTTTTCCCGATCTCTTGAAACCCGCGAAAGTATCCTGTATCCCCCACAAAATAGTTCGTTTCTTCGTCCGATTCAAGCACCCATCCTCCCCAATGGGACGTATTCGTATCAAATAGGCTCCGCCGCGTCCAATGCTGAGCAGGGACGAAGTGAATTGTTAGGTCTTGGTGCTGAAACGTATCCCACCAATTGGCCTCTTCGACACGGTGCAACCCTTTCTTCTGAAACAATAAGTTTAACCCAGCAGGCACGTAATATGTCGGTTCTCCTTTTAATCTTCGCAATGTTGAAAATTCAAGATGATCGTAATGACCGTGGGAAATGACGACGATATCGATTTCAGGAAGCTCATCGATCGACAATCCTGGTGAAATCAACCGCTTTGAAAACCCTAAGTATTTCGCAAAGACGGGGTCGGTTAAAATATTCAACCCTTTCATTTGCAGCAAAAAGCTCGAATGACCGATCCACGTATAGGACGTTTTTGTTCGGTTCTTTTTAAGCTCCTCCACGTTTCTTTCATCGGCTCTCGGAATGTGGATGCTCAAATCCTTTGATTTACTCCATCGTTCTCGTAAACATTTCCATATCTCTACCAACGTTTTATTCGTTCCAACTTCATCAAGGTTTTGATATCGCTTTGGCAAGGAGACTCCTCCTTAATGATTCGATGCTTAAAGAATAAGTAGGTTTAGTATATTGTAAAACCCCTTGATCAAACATAGGAAACGAAAAGGACCATATTCTATAGTTTTTATCAACGTAAAAAAAGTGCACCTCTGCACATAACCCTGTCAAGTAGACAATGAAAAAAAGAGTATCTTAAGCTGCGGCCTTTTCTCGGTATTCAATCGGGGAAAGGCCTTTAAATTTCTCTTGAAAACGTCCGTTGTTATAGTAGTTGATATACTCCTGAATCGCCCATTGAGCTTGTTCAACTGTTTTTGGACGTATTAAATATAACTTCTCCACTTTCAAATGTGAAAAGAAGCTTTCTATACAAGCATTATCATAGCAATTGCCACGGCGAGAGTGGCTTCCTTGAACGCCTAATCCCTCTAATTGCTTTTCATAAGTCTTAGTTGTATATTGAAATCCTTGATCAGAATGAATGAGCGCATTCTTGGCAAAGGACTTACCTGTTAACTGTTTCAACGTATCTACGACTAAATCAAGATCGTTTCTTTCAGGTACCGTCAAG
>NZ_SNUY01000001.1:64382-138474 GCF_004376175.1 Halalkalibacterium halodurans
TTCTTTCAGATAATTGCCAAGCAACAATTTCATTATTATATAAATCTAAAACGGCTGATAAATACACAAATTTGTCTCCGATTCGTACATATGTAATATCGGTTACTAGCTTTTCATACTGCTTTTCTGAATAAAATTCTCTGTTCAGTACGTTAGGAAATACAATAGAACCTCTACGCCCGTAGAAAGGTCTTTTCTTACGTATGACTGATTTTATTCCTAATTCCCTCATTAAACGCCGCACACGTTTATGATTTATAACCATTCCTTCTCTGGATAAAGCCCTCGTCATTCGTTTATACCCAAAGTATGGATGTCGTTTGTGAAGAGCTAAGATATGTTCCTTTAACAGAATATCCTCTTCCATGCGAATCGCTTGTTTAGAACGACTATTCCGCCATTTGTAGTATCCAGCTTTTGAAACTTCACCAATCTTAAGAAGCCACATAAGTGGGTGCTTTCTCCTTAATTTATCAATCATTTGAAACCTTTGTGCTTTTAAGACCACTCCTTCCCGTGTAGATTTGGATTGCGCTTTTTTAGGTAATCTACCTGCGCCTTCAAATAAGCATTCTCTTCTTCTAGACTGTTAAAATGCTTCTTATGCCACTTACCACGTTGGTCATCAAATGATATCTCATTTTGAACTTTCTTTACCCATTCAGCAATTTGAGCATCACTCTTAATCCCGAATCGCTCACGAAGGCGACGATAGGACCAGCCCTCCTCTAACTTTAAACGAACTACTTCTCGTTTTAATTCTTCTGTATATGTAGTATAAGTTTGTCCTTTTTTTGCCATAGAAAAATCCCCTCGCAGGTAGACTATTTAAGAACATCATATCATGTTCTCTTTTTTTGATGTCTACCTGTAGGGGATAATACCACTCTTCCTCAAAGAGAGTGCACTTTTTCGATTATTATGCAGCGAGCAGGCCACATGTAGGGTCTGAACGACGAAACGCTCCATTATCTGGGAGAACAACCACCTTTCTTTCCTGCCCACTAACGACCATCGTACGAGCATACACTCCTTGATCGATGAGGTCGATAACTGTATCAATTTCTCCAGCCTCATAAGCGACCGCGATCGCCCGAAGCCACGCTTTTGCTTCTTCTCCATTTGAAAGGGGCGAATTTTCTGTCTCGAGATCATCTCGAACGAGCGCAAGAGACTTCCGCGCCCTGCGGAGAGCTGCTTTCACCGCTCCTTCCGTTTTTTCTACCATCTTTGCTGCTTCTGACGTACTGTAGCCAAAAACATCACGTAGTAAAAAGACCGACAACTGCAAAGGGGATAAGTGGTTTACCAATGCGAAGAAAGCCCGTTCCATTTCAAAAAGCCCTTGTTCTGGCGGTGTCACCTCGGGTTTCTCCTGCTTCAAAATTCGCGCGAAAACGGCCTTTCTCCGCGATTGATCAATCCATTGGTTTTTGGCCACACGTAGTAAAAAAGCTTCCGGGTTCTGATGCCCTTGTTTTTTTAACGTCTCGATCGCTTTTAACCAAGTCTCTTGAGCTAGATCTTCGGCATCCCAAGTAGATTTTGTCACAAATAAACAATAGCGGCTAACCGTATCGTGAAGTTGCTTGAGGTGTTTTCTGTCGTTCATCAATCGATCCTCCTTATCACCATCATTATACAAGTAAACGAACAACAACTGAAAAAAGATACCCCTGTTCTCAATATTTTTTCCACCGTATCTTTTCGTGATCCTCCGTCGTTTACAACATGAACAGACTAAAAGACAATGGAGGTTTTGAACATGAATGGATATGTACCTTATGTTATCGAGCAATCAGGACTTAGCGAACGATCCTATGACATTTACTCAAGGCTGTTAAAGGATCGAATCGTGTTTCTAGGAGCCGCGATTGATGATCAGATAGCCAACAGCATTGTCGCCCAATTGTTATTTCTTGAAGCGGAAAATCCGAAAAAAGATATTTATCTCTACATCAACAGTCCCGGTGGATCAACTTCTGCAGGATTTGCCATTTACGATACGATGCAGTTTGTAAAGCCGTCGATTCATACGATTTGCACAGGTATGGCTGCTTCCTTTGCCGCCATTTTGCTTCTCGCAGGAACGAAAGGGAAGCGCTTCGCCCTACCGAACAGCGAAATTATGATTCACCAACCTTCGGGAGGAGCCCAAGGGCAGGCGAGCGACCTCGCCATTACAGCAAAGTGGATTTTAGGCATACGGGAAAAGCTCGTTACTGTCACGTCAGAACGAACAGGACAATCACCTGAAAAAGTCGCAAAAGATATGGATCGCGATTATTTTATATCTGCCGAAGAAGCGTTAGAATATGGGATCGTTGATCAGATCATTACGTCAGTCTAACTAGGGAAGCCAGAGGCCAACAGAGCGATGGCCTTTGGCTTTTTGTCTTACCTGTTTACCTTCCAGGAATACTTGAAACGCCATTGTCACAGTTTTTTTAAGACATCTCTAGTTCTGCTGCTCCATATACAAAACTTCCCACAGGTGACCGTCTACATCTTGAAAGCTCCAGCTATACATAAAACCGTGGTCCATCGGATCATTGGCCGGCTTGCCACCCGCTTCAATGGCCTTCGAGACGATCTCATCTACCTGCACTCGGCTATCTGCTGAAATGGCGATGATCACTTCTCTTGAGGTTTCCGTATCCGTCACTGGTTGGTTTGTAAAAGATTGAAAAAATTGTTCTAAGAGCAGCATCGCATAAATGTTTTCTCCGATCACTAAACAAGCAGCCTTGTCATCCGAATATTGTTCGTTAAATTCAAAACCAATGGAAGTGAAAAATTCCTTTGTTTTGTTTAGATCTTTTACCGGCAAATTCACAAAGATATGTTGTGCCTTCACTGTCATATCACTCATCCTTTCAAATCATTTTTTTCACAAGGTGATTGTAGCATGTAACAACGAGCGACATTTCTCACGGATTGCTATTTAGAGGATGATTAAAAACTTTACCTAAGAATCTTCTCATTGCGTTTCAAGCATATCTGAATGTTCACTTTACAATCTCTTGATTTATCAACAGTGAAATCTGGCAACCTTAGCATTTGCTTTCATGTTGTACGCTAAAGTTGTAAGGCAAAAAACGAGGAGGAATGTTTGAATGACGATAAAGATCTCACCAGAGATGACGGTTGAAGAGGTAGGTGCCGCTCTTCAACGAGAGCTTGATAGCCGTTGGCAGTTCGTATGGGAGAAACACCTAGATGAGCTTCAAAAGCTTTATCCTGAACATGGGGATGCCACCTACGGTATGTATTTCGATAAGCTCCTCCCTCCCATTTGGGAGCAGGTGGAGCAGCAAGATTTTTACTCGGCTCTTGAGCCAAAGGAAGACGATTATCTGATTGGCGGATGCTTAAATTTCAGACATTCCATGGAGAAGGAACACTGGGGATCTCCTGGGCATAACATTCGCGTCTTTTGGATCGTGTTAGCAAATCAACATGACGAACATGTCGGTTCATTGCTTCTAGAAATTTATCATTCCCATGAACGATTTCACCTCCCAGCTCCGCCGAGGATTCGGATCTGCCAGGAAACCATACGAGAAAAAATAACCGCACACATTCGCCAGTTACAGGAACAAGTATAACTGTTGAAAAGGGGCCGATCCGCTTAATGGAATCAGCCCCTTCTGTTTACCCTCGTCTCAACCGGTCTAGAATATCTAAATGAGTGGATAAAATCGCATCTAAATGTTCCGTAATCACACGAATGTCAAGATCCCACTACTTGATGCGAAGCAATGCTTGAATGGTTTCTTCGGAAAACCTTAGACATGAACCGATCGATTCATAATTATGTTTATTTTCGCACTCTATTTCTGCTTGGCTTCAATGTATTATGAATCGGCGGTGATCATAATCACCCTTTAACCTGTCTAAATGTAATCATTCATAGCGCAACGATTCGATTGGGTTTAACTTCGCGGCACGGTTGGCCGGAAGAAGACCGAAAATGACACCGATAAGCATCGAAAACAGCAGGCCACCAACAATCACTTGGACGGAAATTAACGACGGCCAGCCAGCAATCGTCGATACTAATGTAGCAATTCCTGAGCCGATTATGATTCCGAGAATTCCACCAATGAGCGTTAAAATTACCGCTTCGATGAGAAATTGAATTAAAATTTGCTGTCTTGTCGCACCGAGTGATTTACGAATCCCGATTTCTCGCGTTCGTTCCGTCACCGATACGAGCATAATGTTCATGACACCGATCCCGCCGACAAACAGAGAAATGCCTGCAATTCCACCGATGATCATTGTCATAATTCTCGTGATTTGACCGATGCCTTCTGCAATTTCTTCCATGTTCAGCACTTGATAGGCCTCTTCTGTTCCATTTCGGGCATTTAAAATCTCTGTCGCCTTTTCTCCCGCTATTTGCAAGTTTTCGAGGGAATCTGATTTGATCGTTACTTGACTAAAATCACTTTTCCCGTAAATGTTTCGCCACGTTTTCCATGGGATGTACACCTCTTGAACATTAAAAGCAAACAGTCCCGTCGGTGGTTCAAGCAGCCCGATGATTTCCACCGGCTGATTCCCAATCCGGATCACCTGTCCGATCGGGGACACTTCTTCCTCAAACAGTTCTTCGGCGATCCCTTCTGAAATAAGCGCAACCCGTCTACCGCCTAAAATATCACCGGTGTGAATCGCCACCCCTTTCGTGACGTTAAACGGATAGACATTTAAATACGCTTGGTTGACCCCGATGATTGAAGCATCTGTTTGCTCCTCTTGAAAACGAACCGATCCATATTCCGAGCTAAACGCAACCACATGCTCGACCTCATCGATTTTCTCTAGTTCGCGAATGTCTTCTTGGCTGAAGGGAGGCTCTTGCCATACGTTCGGATTTGCCTGAATCTCCTCTTCGGACGGCGAGTGGTAAATGTCCACGGTGTTTTCTTCACCTGCAATTTGTGATTTTAAAAGGGCTTCCCCACCTTGGCCGATCGCCACGACGATAATGACCGCTGCAACACCGATCACGATGCCAAGCATCGTGAGCACTGACCGCATTTTATGGGCTTTGATCGAATGAAGCGCCATGCGGATATTTTCAAAAATACTCATGGCTAGTCCCCACCATTTCTTACAGTCTCCACGATTTGACCATCGCGGACAAACACCGTTTGTTGCGTATATTCAGCAATTTCTGGTTCATGGGTGACGAGGGCAATCGTCGTTCCTTCGTTATTTAATGAACAGAGTAGCTCCATGATCGTTTCACTCGTTTTCGTATCTAGTGCACCCGTCGGTTCATCCGCTAAAATAATATTCGGTTCATTAACAATCGAGCGAGCGATCGCCACCCGTTGCTTTTGTCCCCCCGATAACGAATTAGGCAGGTACGTCATCCGCTCCGCTAACCCTACTCGCTCCAAGGCATGCGCTGCACGTTCTGTTCGCTCCTTTTTCTTCATCCCTGCATACACCATGGGCAGTTCAACATTTTGCAAAGCGGTGAGCCGCGGAAGCAAATGAAATTGTTGGAACACGAAGCCGATGTGACGGTTTCGTATTTTCGCAATTTCCTGCTCTGAATAATTCGTTAAATCCTTTCCATCGAACATGTAGCGCCCACTTGTCGGCTGATCGAGACAGCCAATAATGTTCATAAGCGTAGATTTCCCTGACCCTGATGGCCCCATAATCGCCAGAAAATCTCCGCTCGCGATTTCTAGATCAATCGCCGATAAAATTTCCACCATTTCGGTACCGACCCGAAATGACTTTGTCACACGTTCGAGCTTAATCAACGCTCACCACGTCCATTCCGTCTGTGAGCACACCATCGCTCACAATCACTTGATCAGTTTCTTCCAACCCGCGAATTACTTCAATCCGCGAATTTTCCACAAGTCCTGTTTCTACTTCAACTTGTCTTGCCTTCCCGTCTTCCACCACATATACGTAGCTGCCTTCATCTCCTTGATGAACAGCCTCAAGTGGAACCGTTAACGCCGTTTTTTCTTCTGTCACAATGTGCATAATCATCTGATAGCCTGGCTTTAATTTTGATTGATCCCCGCTTAATTGAATGGTAATCGGGTATTGAACGATGCCAGCATCGTTACCTAATGTCTCTGCCTCACTCGGGAAGTAGCTCACCTCTTTTACCGTGCCTTCCCACTCTTCTTCCGGCAGTGCGTCAGAGGAAATACGTACCTCTTGCTCTTCAGAAATGACAAGAGAGTCGTATTCTGAAATTTTCCCTTGAAGCTGGAGTTCGCCTGCGGAGGCAATCTCGAGGACTGGCTTTGTCATGCCATCTTGCCCTTGCTGCAAGTGGTCGTTTACCGTCATGACCGTGCCATCCCCGCGACTTTTGACAACCAGATCCTTTTTCTGCTCTTCAAGTCCATCCTTTTGGATTTGTAGCTGACGCAAGTCTAAATTCGCGGAGCGCTTCTCAAAGTCTAGCTGATCCTTTTCCGGTTGGATCGTTTTATCCGCCTCTTCCTTACCCACTTCATCTCGAAGCTCTTTCTCTTTCTTTTGCAGCTCTTTTTCCTGCTTCTCCAAATGATTGATCCGCAAGTAGCTCGACTCAATTTGCAACTCGTTCTGTCTCAAGCTGACGGCTTGAATATTCGATTAACGGTGTGCCTTCCTCCACTTCGTCACCGACTTCTACTAAAATTTCATAATCATTCCCTAGACTAGCATCAGCGTATACGCGCTGCATATCGACTAGTTCAACGGTACCAGGGACCTTAATTTCAGCCGAGATCGTTTCCATTTCAGGGGAAACCACCTCAACCGATGCTGCACTTTCTCCCATCGAATTCATCACGCCGATAGTGGCTACAGCTCCGATGCCAAGCACGAGCGCCAGACTAATGAGAAGCTTCTTTTTGTTCATATAAACACCTCTAAACCCCTGTTCCCGTTAAACTTAAGAGAATCATGATCACGAAGAATATAGTGACAATAACCCAAGAAGCTAGTTTTCCAAAGCCTGCAACCTTTTGTAAACCGAAAGCCAAAATGACAAATCCCCAAATTGTAAAGATTTCAATCGTATTTAAAAGTGGAAACAATGCGTGATCCATCTCAACAAAAGTCCCTAGACTTGTAAAAGTAGATAAAAGGCTCAATCCGAATAAAAAGGCGATGACACTATTCAACAATCCACCCGCTAACGAAATAAATCCAACAAATAGATTCATAGAAAACAGTTGCTTAAAGGTGACATCCTTTGCTGCAAGCTTGGCGATTAATAATTGAACTGCTGCTGAGATGAGTGGCACTAATAGGATTGTAAATATCCCCCCCATAACCACCGTCATGCGAACAAAAACTTCAAACCCTTCCGGCATCATGGCAAGCTCCTCGGGAGTTGCTAAATCTGTCATGTTGAGACCAAACGCAACAAGTAAAGAGGAGACTAGGCCGATCGCCATAAAAATCAATAAAGGCACTAGCACCTTCGGATTTTGTTTGATTCGTTCTAGTTGGACAAGGGGACTCGTGAAAATCCCGATAATGGATGGCTTCTCGCCACCTGCTCCGTTCTCATGTTCCATTACTTCATTATTCACTGACATTTGATCACCCCATAAATCTTTGTTTAAACACCCACTCATACTTACGCATTATCGTTTAAATGGTTTCATTTTTTTACATAGGTACTCTAAATATTTCAAAAAATAGACGGCTGTACTTTTCAGTTTTCGTCACTAAACAGACGTTCAAGAATAAGATAAAACTACTTGAACGGAATTTCTTAAAATGAGCAACAAAACCTACTTGACAGATGCGAATTATATGATTAATATTACGATTATCAATAAACTTTTCTGAACCTTTTTACGAATAAATGCACACAGCCTAAAACAGACTTTTCCGATCTGTTTTATAAAAATTAAAGGAGGACAAATCGTGAAAGTTTCCAGTAAAGGTGAGTATTGTTTACGGGCTTTAATCATCCTTGCCAAACATCCTGAACGACGCTTTACCGTTCACGAGCTTTCTAAGCAAACACTCGTTCCTCCCCCTTATTTAGAAAAACTACTGAGTCAACTCAGAGTCCTTTCGTATATTACGAGTAAAAGAGGAAAAGGAGGAGGTTACCAATTATCACGAGATGCGAGGGACATTAGCATTGGCGAAGTGATCCGTCAATTGGAAGGACCACTTGCCCCAATGTCTTGTGTCAGTGTCACCTCCTATCAATCCTGTGAATTAGAACAAGGTTGCTTGCTTAAGCCGTTATGGGGATTAGTACGTGATACGGTTGCCAATGTGTTAGACCAAACAACTTTGGCAGATTTAATTGAAAACAAACTCGGGCAAAGGAAGGTGAAATAAGTGGCCTATCATGATCCGGAAAAAATTGAAGAGATCAAAAAAGCGATCGAGAAAATAAAGTATGGATCTGTTCTGATCACGATACACGAAGATCAAATAATGCAAATTGACGCAACGGAACGGGTGCGTTTCCCACAAAACAAAAATAAACAGCAACCGGGCAAGTCTAGCGGTCAACCGAGGACTTCTCCTTCACGTAACTAAGAGCGAACATCGCTTTTGTGAAGGAGAAGTCTTTTCTTTTACTTTTAAAGACAAAGGAGAGTAAACCAATGAAATCAGTGATTGAAAAAAGCCAAGCGTATTTCAAAGGGATCACAATACTTACAATGATCTTTGCATTAACAGCATGCTCAACAGATTCCTCTTCGAATCAAAATGAACAGGGATCATCTGACATTAAAGCACAACCCATCGAGCTACTAAATGTCTCGTATGATCCAACCCGGGAACTTTATCAAGATTTTAATCGAAGCTTTATTGAATATTGGCAGGAAGAAACAGGTGAAACGGTGACGATTCAACAGTCTCATGGGGGATCAGGAAGTCAAGCTCGCTCTATTATTGATGGGTTGGAAGCAGATGTAGCTACTCTCGCCCTAGCCTACGATCTTGATATGCTCCATGAAACGCGTAACTTAATCCCGGAAAATTGGCAAGAACGCTTACCGTACAACTCAACTCCATATACGTCTACCATTGTGTTTCTCGTGCGCCAAGGGAACCCGCTTGACATTCAAGATTGGGATGATCTTGTTCAGGAAGGTGTATCTGTGATTACACCAAACCCGAAAACATCGGGAGGGGCCAGATGGAATTACCTCGCAGCATGGGGATACGCTCTTCAGGAGTATGGAAGTGAAGAAGCAGCAAAAGAGTTTGTCACGAAGCTGTATCAAAATGTAGCAGTGCTTGACTCAGGTGCCCGCGGAGCAACAACCACTTTTGTCGAACGAGGGATCGGCGATGTTTTCCTATCATGGGAAAACGAAGCGTTTCTTGCCCTACATGAATTAGGAGAAGACCAGTTTGACATTGTGTTCCCTTCCGTTAGCATTTTAGCGGAGCCTCCTGTTACCGTCATTGATGCAAATGCCGACAAAAAAGGAACACGTGAAGTAGCGGAAGCTTATCTTGAGTACTTATACACTGATATTGGTCAAGAGTTAGCGGCTGAACACTACTATCGGCCTCGGGAGGAAGATATTTTAGCAAAGTACAGTGAAGTTTTCCCAGAAATTCAGTTATTTACGATTGATGAAATGTTCGGTAGCTGGTCTGAGGCTCAGAAGACTCACTTTGACGATGGCGGAGTATTTGATCAAATTTATCAACCGTAGGAGGAAGTTATACACTTCCTTCTCTATTTGAACAATGAGGGGAATCAATTATGAAATCGGTTCGTAGTTGGAAAAAACATAATATTTTGCCGGGGTTCGGCCTATCGCTAGGATTTACGATGATGTATCTTGGTGCACTTGTCCTTCTTCCTTTATCAATGGTGTTTATCAATACGTCCTCTATGGGATGGCAGGCTTTTTGGCAAGTAATCACAGAGCCCCGTGTTCTCGCCTCCTATCGCTTAAGTTTTGGGGCCGCAATCATTGCTGCTTCTATCAATGCTGTCTTCGGTCTTTTAATCGCATGGGTTCTCGTTCGTTATCACTTTCCAGGAAAGCGAATCATTGATGGTCTTGTCGACTTACCGTTCGCCTTACCGACAGCCGTTGCAGGCATCGCTTTGACGACCTTATATACGACCAATGGCTGGATCGGCCAGTATTTAGAGGTATTCGGTATAAGGATAGCCTTTACGCCTCTTGGAGTCATTGTTGCCTTAACCTTTATTGGATTGCCATTTGTTGTTCGTATGGTTCAACCCGTGCTGCAAGGAATCGAAAAAGAGCTTGAGGAGGCGTCTGCCTGCCTCGGGGCGAATCGGCTACAAACATTTAGAAGAATCATATTCCCAACCGTTCTTCCTGCCCTGTTAACAGGGTTTGCCTTAGCCTTTGCCCGAGCATTAGGAGAGTATGGCTCTGTTGTCTTTATCTCAGGCAACCTACCGATGCAAACAGAAATTACACCATTGCTCATTATGACGAAGCTGGAACAATTCGATTATGCAGGTGCAACAGCTTTAGCAGCTGTCATGCTAATCATTTCATTTATTATGCTTTTATTCATCAATATTCTTCAATGGTGGTCGCAGCGTCGACAGCTATCTTAGGAGGAATCATTCATGGCACAACTATCAACGAATACCACGCCTATCTTTCAAACGGCCGCGAATGAATCTCGCTTCGTGAAAGTTACGTTAATCGGAAGCGCTCTTTCATTCTTATTTTTATTTTTAGTGCTCCCATTAATTGCGATCTTTTATCGTGCCTTTGAACAAGGATTGGCCGTTTACTTCGCTTCAATTAGTGAACCTGACGCTTTATCTGCTATTAAACTTACTTTCCTTGTCGTCCTCATCACGGTTCCACTTAACACGCTGTTCGGAATCGCAGCCGCTTGGGCGATTGGCAAGTTTCAATTTCGCGGGAAAAACTTACTGACGACCTTTATTGATTTACCGTTTTCCGTTTCGCCTGTGATCGCTGGATTGATTTTCGTCCTGCTATTTAGCTCTCACGGCGTCTTTGGGCCTTGGCTGTTGGATCGTGGAATCCAAATCATTTTTTCGACCCCCGGAATCGTCCTTGCGACGATGTTTGTCACCGTTCCTTTCGTTGCGCGAGAGTTAATTCCGGTTATGCAAGCTCAAGGGACAGCACAAGAGGAAGCGTCTTTAACACTTGGGGCAAGTGGGTGGAAAACTCTTTGGCATGTTACGCTACCTAATGTGAAGTGGGCCCTTTTATACGGAGTGATTCTTTGTAATGCACGAGCGATCGGTGAATTTGGCGCAGTATCCGTCGTTTCCGGTCACATTCGCGGGCTTACGAACACGATGCCACTTCACATCGAAATTCTTTACAATGAGTATCAATTTACAGCTGCCTTTGCTGTTGCATCTCTTATGTCACTTTTAGCGATCTTCACATTGATCGTCAAAAACATCATCGAATGGAAAAGCACAACCGTTAGGAGGGGCTCGTAATGTCTATCGTTATACAAAATATTTCAAAATCATTCGGTTCATTTCAAGCGTTATCCGATATTAATCTATCGATTGGAACTGGGGAGCTGGTCGCCCTTTTAGGTCCTTCCGGCTCAGGGAAAACCTCGCTTCTTCGAATTATTGCTGGTCTAGAAGCTGCCGATCAAGGCGACATTTACTTCCATAAGGATAAGGTGACTCAAACACACGCTGCTTCTCGGCAAGTTGGATTCGTTTTTCAACATTATGCTCTATTCCCGCATATGACGGTAGCTGACAACATTTCGTACGGTTTGCGAGTCAAACCACGAAAAGAACGCCCTAGCAAAAAAGAAATCGCTGAAAAAGTACGGGAGTTGTTAGCATTAGTTAAGCTCGAAGGGATGGACGATCGTTACCCAGCTCAGCTTTCAGGCGGCCAGCGCCAGCGCGTCGCTTTAGCAAGGGCGTTAGCCGTTGAACCAAAAGTGCTCTTACTCGATGAGCCTTTCGGCGCGCTTGACGCTAAAGTGCGAAAAGATTTACGAAAATGGCTACGTAAACTACACAACGAGTTTCAAGTGACAAGCGTATTCGTCACACACGATCAAGAGGAAGCGCTCGATGTTTCCGATCGAGTCGTTGTTATGAATCAAGGAAAAATTGAGCAAGTTGGGACACCAGATGAAGTATATGAGCAACCGAAAAGCCCATTCGTATATGATTTCCTAGGCAATGTGAATGTCTTTACAGGTAGGGTAAAACAAGGATTTGTGCACTTGGACACACATCAACTCAAAACGTCTACAATTTCAAAGGACATTCATAATCAGGAGGCGGTTGTTTATACAAGGCCTCACCACATGGAGATTTCACGAAAAAAACAAAAAGACGCCATTCCAGCTGTGATCGAACACATTCATATGGTGGGACCGATCGCTTTTCTTGAGCTTAACTGGAAAGACGACGAGGAAGCATTGCAAGTAGAGCTTGCAAAAGATCGCTTTCATGAACTTAACTTAAAAAAGGGGGAAACCGTATTTGTAGTCCCCAAAAATCTTACCTTATTTTTCCCTGAGGAATTTACGATCTAAAGAAACCCCTCTCAGAAAACGAATTAGCTCTGAGAGGGTTGATTATTACGTTTTTAGAAAATTTACCGCCATTCTCTTTAAATCCTACGCATACCATGGTTGCGTTGGTCGGTTAGAGGGATAACCGAAAGTGGCGCGATACGCTTTTCTTTCTGTGGTAAAATCAAACCAATGTTTCTCACTCTCTCGATCGTTCGCATGATGGACAATACAGCGGAAGCAGTCTTCTACACAAGGGTCGACCCAATAGCCGTAAAGTTTTTCTAGTCGATCCACCATCTCGTCTCCTTTTTCCAACTTAACTGCTTCCAAGTCAAAATAATCTAAATCAACAACCATTTGCGCCACTTTCGGACCGATAGAAGGAATCGTTTGAAAGATGGCCAAACCACGAAGGTATCGAGTCCGTGTCACCGGCGAATGTAAGTATGTAGCCAATGCTTCTACTTCCAAATAGGCAAGATCGCTTAGCTTCACCTTTTGCCTTCGTAGACTCTTCCGTTCCTCATCGGTTAATGGTAATTTAGGCGTCTTCATCTATGCACCTCCTTTATCCTGTGTATTGGCACTAAGACCCCCATTTCAAAATCGGTGAAAAATAAAAAGAAACCCTCCAGCTAATATTCGTTTTGACTATCTTCAACAGCTACGAAGAAAATCCTGCCTCGCATGAACGTGAAGCAGGATTGGTTTGATTAATCAAATGTAATGCGGTTCACGGTGTCACGATCAAGCTTTTTAATCACTTCAACGATCAGCTTCACCGTGTTTTCGTAATCATCACGATGCAAAATACTCGCATGAGAATGGATATAGCGTGTAGCAACAGTGATCGAAAGGGCAGGCACCCCGTTAGCGGTTAAGTGAATAGCCCCAGAGTCTGTGCCGCCACCAGCCATTGCATCAAATTGGTACGGAATGTTGTGCTCATCGGCGATGTCAGTCACAAAGTCACGAAGCCCTTTATGAGAAACCATGGAAGCATCATATAAAACAATCTGTGGCCCTTCTCCCATTTTGGCGAGAGCTTCCTTCTCCGTTACACCAGGGGTATCACCAGCAATTCCTACGTCCACGCCAAAACCGATATCAGGCTTAATGTAATGAGCAGATGTACGAGCACCGCGAAGACCTACCTCTTCTTGCACCGTTCCAACACCATACACGACGTTTGGATGGTTGGTTCCCTTTAGTTCACGAAGTACGTCAATGGCAATGGCGCATCCGATGCGGTTATCCCACGCTTTGGCCATTAGGTATTTCTCGTTTTTCATTACTGTAAAATCACAAACAGGAACGATGGAGTCACCAGGGCGGACGCCAAACTCGAGCGCTTCTTCCTTGCTTGCCACACCGATGTCAATAAACATATCCTTTTTATCGACAGGTTTTTTACGCGCTTCCGCTGGCAAAATATGTGGAGGCTTTGATCCAATGACTCCTGGAATGTTTCCTTTTTTCGTCATGACCGTCACCCGTTGAGCGAGCATGACTTGCTCCCACCAGCCGCCGACTGTTTGAAAACGGAGAAATCCTTTGTCATCAATGCTTGTCACCATAAAGCCAATTTCATCGAGGTGGCCGGCAACCATAATTTTCGGTCCGTCTTCTTTCCCGACCTTTTTTGCCACCAAACTACCAAGCTTGTCGGTTGTCACTTCATCTGCAAATGGTTCGATATGCTTCCTCATTACATCTCGTGCTTCCCGTTCATTCCCTGGAATACCGTTTGCGTCAGTAAGTTCTTTTAACATCTGCAATCGTTCGTCTAATTGTGCCATGAATATGTTCCTCCTTTAACCTTTGATTTCCTATGTATAAGTCTGAGAAGCAGTCACCTGCCTCTCTAGTATAAACGAAAAATGTTTCGGGACTCAAATTATTTTAAAATCAAATTAATAGCCCTCATCTTGTCGCTGATGGTTCACTTTATTTTTATCTAAATACGCTCTTTCTATTTCTACCGTTGAGAAGTTTAGTTTTTCTCCTAAAGCGATGTAGTGACTAAAAAGCGTTCGAAACGCCTGTTCTGTTCGTGACTGCTCTAGTTCTGAAATCGCGCGAAACACAAGGAGGAACTGCTCGGTTAACGTGTTTGTCTCATGATCCATCTGTTTGATTTCAACATCGGTCATTCGTAGCGTCAGTCCAAGTGTAAGGACAAAATGAAGACCATCCACATACTCTTCTAAGATGACGGTTGTTGGCGACGGCCCCTTCTTACTCCAGTATTTGAAGCAGCGTGTTTCATTCGCCAGTTCACCAAGCTCTACCTTTAAAGCAAGAAGCTGCTCATGGAACAAGTCGTATCCCGTCAAGCCGTGCTCTGTTTGAATCCGTTCGTTAAGCGTTTGTTGCAGCGTAAAAAGTTTGTTCAAGTTCACATATAATCCCCTCTCATTGATTCAATTAATTCCATTATATCAGGGCATGAGCCATTTGGTTGAAAAAAAGTGAAACCCATAGCAGAGCTCATCCGTATATTTTATAATAAAAGCACCTATGTTTGTTTTTCGGCTTTGAAAACAAAGCTGACGAAAGGAGAAGCAGCCTATGGTGATTGCGTTTCGCCTTCTGATCTTAATCGCTTTGATCATTTTAATCTACTCTGCGATTCGCTATTTGTTTCACCCAAAACGAAAGTTAGAGCAAGCTCATGATCGCCATCAATTTTTCTTTTATGATGACGAAAAAGAAGTAAGGAAAAATTTTCTCATTACTTATAAAGGTGTCATGTTTGAAGGAGAGAAGTATTTAGGGACGACAGAAACCTCTTTCGAAATCGTATCGATTTATGTATGGGCTCGCTCGACTGATCGGCTAAAAGGATTGGAGCGTCAAGACTTCCGCTTTATTGAAGAAGAAATTTTGTTACGCTATCCGACGGCTCGAATCGAATGGAAAAGCCCCGTGAAGGAATTTCTCAAAAAGACCGACGAACAACCACCTACCCCTTCGCCTTAGGGAACGTAAAAATCCTGTGGAGCAAGAACCACAGGATTTTTACGCTTTGAAAAACTCTTGCCATGCGTAGCGCTGTTCTTTTCTTCGTGCCATAAAACAGAGTAACCCAATGAACAACGCAAACACGACCGTTCCTACAAGGGGTAATTCATGAATCATATCGCCAAACAATGTATAAATGATAGCAGGTGGCATACTTAAGTAGAACGATATTTTCATATACTCCCGAAACGTTGGACGTGTCTCCATCACATAAAGGGACACAAGGTGAAAATGAATAAATGGCACGATACGAAGCAGCATCATTTGCGGCAGGCTCAAGCTCTCTTTTTCTCCTAAAAACCGCTTTTTCAACTGACTCACTTTGGCTAAGAAACGAGGAAAACCATGGACAATCCCGTAAAAGAGGGCACTCGTGGCTGTTAAACCGATAATGGAGTATAGTGAACCATAAAAAGATCCGAACAAATAACCACCTACGAGACAAATGATGATGACAGGAATGAAAAAGACTTGTCTAAACACATGAAGCATGATAAAGAGAACAGGGGCCAACCACCCACTTTGTTCAATTACTTTCAATGATGTTTCGAACATCTCTTCCATAAGGGCCCCCTTTCTTGACATAGTTAGTCTATGAACGAGTGTCATAAAAGATGTAGGCTAGGATCATAAGCTGGACAACGATTAAAAGAGGAAGTCCGACTGAAAAAGAAGCATGTTTTGTTTTATGTCGGAAATATCTCATTCCCGCAAAGACACCGATCGAACCGCCTAGCAAGGCAATGAGCCAGAGCGTTTTTTCAGGGGTTCGCCATCTTCCCGTTCTTGCTTTCTGTTTATCAAGCCCCATGACCGCAAAGCCAATTACCGTTAAACTGCCTACGTAGAGAAAAAAAACGAACAGGAACTCTCCCACTAGCTGTACAGCCTCCTTCGAAAACGAAGACATGTAGCTTCGTTTCTCCTTCTTCCAATGAAAAAGAAAGACGCAGCCACGAGTTGACTGCGCCAGTATTCATTAGTTGTTTAAGCTTGCTTTTGCTTTTTCAGCAAGTTGTGCAAATGCTTTTTCGTCGTTGATTGCTAGATCTGCAAGCATTTTACGGTTCACGTTAATTCCTGCAAGCTTTAACCCGTGCATTAAACGGCTGTAAGAAAGACCGTTCAAACGAGCAGCTGCATTGATACGTGTAATCCACAGCTTACGGAAATCGCGCTTTTTCTGACGACGATCACGGTAAGCGTATTGTAAAGATTTCATTACTTGTCCTTGAGCGGACTTGAAAAGTGTATGTTTAGAACCGAAATAACCTTTTGCTAGCTTTAATACTTTCTTACGACGACGACGAGCGACATAACCGCCTTTTACTCTTGGCATCGTAAAACCCTCCTTCTATCTGAACCGAATCAATTATTTTTTGTACGTTAACATTTCGCGAATACGCTTGAAGTCACCAGAGTGAACGATCGCAGATTTACGCAATTTACGCTTCTGCTTTTGAGACTTGTTCGCGAACAAGTGGCTTGTAAATGCGTGGGAACGCTTGAGTTTCCCAGATCCTGTTTTCTTAAAACGCTTCGCAGCGCCTTTATGAGTCTTCATTTTTGGCATAACTGAACTTCCTCCTTCAAATCATTTCTGTCGCAGCTTACTTGTCCGTCTTTGGAGCAAGTACCAAGAACATGCTGCGACCTTCCATTTTCGGCTTTGCCTCAACGATCGCAATATCTTCACATTCTTTGGCAAGGCGTTCAAGAACATTACGCCCAATTTCGGAATGGGTAATGGCACGGCCGCGGAAACGAATCGCTGCTTTTACCTTGTCTCCCTTGCTAAGAAACTTGCGTGCATTGCGAAGCTTCGTATTAAAGTCATGGTCTTCAATCGTTGGGCTCAGACGAACTTCTTTCACGTTGATCGTCTTTTGCTTCTTACGAGCTTCCTTGTCTTTCTTTTGCTGCTCATAGCGGTATTTTCCGTAATCCATAATACGGCATACCGGCGGCTTTGCGTTCGGTGCCACACAAACTAAGTCTAGATTCACGTTACGAGCCATATCCAAAGCTTCTGCTTTTGACTTGACGCCAATTTGGTCACCATTTGCACCAATAAGACGCACTTCGCGAGCGCGAATTCCTTCGTTGACCAGCATGTCTTTACTAATAATGAGCCACCTCCAAAGGTTTTTCCAGGACGAGATCAAAGCATGGAAAAGCGCCATAAAAGACGTTCTCCAAAGCATCGTCTCCAACACAAAAGAGTGTGGGCATACGACGCCCACACTCATGTTTGTCATCATGAGACATTATTACATGTAGACCTGCCAACTGCGCTGTGCGTCGATCAGGTGAGAAGCGGGCGCTCCTTCTTGCTTTGAGTCCAGTATCAATTTTCTTGTTAACTTTATCATAATCCTATAGAGGTGTCAACTGATCTTTTTATGCGGTTTGAGTCAAGTATTTATAGGCAGTTTTTTTAACACCTTAAATTTGAAAGCGGATTCAAACTCTTAGGATACTCTCTTGGTAAGAATTTTGCCTTTTTTAAAAGCCAGACAACTCTTTTAATGCTTTGTAAACTGGTATGTTAGCTTTTCCTTTTAGATATAGAACATTGTCTCTAGTGGCTTCACCAATTGTGCTCGTAACTTTTTCTTTATAGTATCTTGGTGGGTTCTTTTCCACCTGTGTTTCAGTCCATTTTTCGATCCTGCCAAATAGTGTTTTTAAGGTCAATTTATCCAAGTAAGCTACCAAACCAGTGAACATGGCACTTACACCTTTATCCACCCAACTACGGCCATTTTTAAGTCTTTTGGCAAATACACTCATGGTTCCTTCTGCACTACCCATCGGACGCATTCCTGTTGTATCTATACCCTGTTCTTTAAGCCAGTTACGATAATCTCCCAAGGCTTCTGGATATTTCTCTAATTGGCGAATAAATGCTTCTAGACGTTCCTCTTGCTCATCATCCTCTAGCGTTCCGACTGCACTGTTAAGCTCTGTAAGCAATTTCTCATAATCATATGATGCAAGCGCCTTACGAATTGGACGATAACGTGGGTGATGACGGAACAAACTTCGAATCTCCCGTGCCACATGGAAACGATCAAGCGAAAAGAATGCACGATCTTTGAAATAGTCACGACAAGTTGTAATCCAATTTGCACCATCTCCATTTATTACCAACTTATGAATGGTTGGATCATACTCAAAGTTTTCGATGAGAAAGTCCTCAAACGCCTCCCAAAATGGCTGGTTCCCTTCATGTACGAAATGGCGTTTATTCTTCAGTCTTACTCGTTTCCCATTGACTTCCCAGCCTTGATGAACTGCGGCTATTTTCTCTTCTTTTCCCTTTTTTCGTTTACCTTGACGTTTTACAAACAAACCATCGACCTCTACAAATAATACAGGTTGATGTACATGCTCACGCTTTTTTGGAATACTCGAAACTTGTAATAAGTGTTGACGGATTGCCTCATGACTAATAACCCGATAGCCTAAAAGGGTTTCTAACGTACTGGCTGCTTTTCGATAGGAAGGTCCCTGAACAGCTAATTCAATAGCTACCTCCTCAATCAATGGGCTAAAAGAACCTGCATCCTCAAACTCTAAATAACGATCAAGGAGAAAAACATATTCCCCTGTCTCCCGGTCACGGTAATAATTACGATTTAATTCAATCTCTCCGAAGAGACTAGTTATATGATATTTTCTTTTATCAATGAGTCGATAGCGTTTTTTATCTCGTTCTTCTGCAATCTGCTTGTCCATGTCCTCTAATAGTGTTTTCATGACCTTTGAGAAGGTTTCCTGTAATTGCCTCCAAACTAATTGCTCAATCTGTTTTAAATTTGGATATACTGTGTTATTCTTTTGCATGAGGGGTTACTCCTTTGTTTGTGATTTAGTTTTGGTTGACTAAGATTCTACCAAGGAGTAACCCTCTTTTTCATGTTATTTGCTTATTAACTACCGCGCTTTCGCTTGGTGGCCCCCTCATTTGTTGAGCGTTCTAACGTTCCCTCAACAAATGAGGGGGTTAAATTTTGCCCACAATAATTTTACTCATACTTTTATGCGTGACCTGTTTTATTCTATCGAATTGCTTATCCAGTTGCAACCCCTATTTTTTTGCCTCACGTGCCACATGGCGAACAAATTCGTCCAAGCCCATAGAGGAAGAGTCCTTTTCTCCATATTTCCGGACATTTACCCCATTTGCTTCCACTTCCTTATCCCCGAGAACGAGCATGTAAGGGATTTTTTGCATTTGCGCTTCACGAATTTTGTAGCCGATCTTCTCATCGCGCTCATCAATTTCAACACGGATTCCTGCTTGCTG
Organism: Halalkalibacterium halodurans; assembly: GCF_004376175.1. GTDB lineage: Bacteria > Bacillota > Bacilli > Bacillales > Bacillaceae_D > Halalkalibacterium > Halalkalibacterium halodurans. The sequence goes on from NZ_SNUY01000001.1 coordinate 84,223, forward strand.
TAAAGTCTCTTGTACGTTTTTCGCGTAATCAAGATGAGCTTCAGGCGAAACAGGAATGACCTGTACTTGAACAGGTGCAAGCCACGTCGGGAAGGCCCCTTTATATTCTTCTAACAAAAAGGCAACAAATCGTTCCATCGTCGACACGACGCCGCGGTGTACAACGACTGGGCGATGTGGTTGTCCGTCTTCTCCAACATAAGTTAAATCAAAACGTTCAGGAAGTAAAAAGTCGAGTTGGACCGTCGACAACGTCTCATCTTTGCCTAACGCTGTGCGCACTTGGACGTCAAGCTTTGGTCCGTAGAAGGCCGCCTCGCCTTCCGCTTCGAAATAATCTAATTCTAGCTCGTCCATCGCTTCTTTTAACATTCCTTGCGCTTTATTCCACATGTTGTCATCGTCGAAGTACTTTTCTTTATCTTCAGGGTCACGATACGATAAGCGGAATGAATAATTCTTAAGCCCGAAATCTTCGTAGACGGCTTGAATCAAGCGAACGACACGAACAAATTCATCCTTAATCTGATCCGGTCGACAAAAAATATGGGCATCATTCAACGTCATTCCGCGCACCCGCTGCAGTCCCGAAACAGCTCCAGACATTTCATATCGGTGCATAAGCCCAAGCTCCGCAATCCGTAACGGTAACTGGCGGTAGCTGCGCATTTCTGTTTTATAGACCATCATATGATGCGGACAGTTCATCGGGCGGAGCACGAGCTCTTCGTTCTCCATTTCCATTGTCGGAAACATATCATCCTTATAGTGATCCCAGTGCCCTGATGTTTTGTAAAGCTCAGAGCTTGCAAGAACAGGGGTATACACATGTTGATAACCTAGCTTTTCTTCCTTATCCACAATATAGCGTTCAATAATCCGGCGAATGGTTGCGCCTTTTGGTAGCCATAGCGGCAAGCCTTGACCTACTTTTTGGGATAGCGCAAAAATGCCTAGCTCTTTTCCTAGCTTGCGATGATCCCGCTCTTTCGCTTCTTCTAGCAGGCGAAGGTGTTCGTCAAGATCCGCCTTTTTAAAGAAAGCTGTTCCGTATATACGTTGCAGCATTTTATTGCTGCTATCCCCACGCCAATAAGCGCCTGCAAGATTTAACAGCTTGAATTCTTTAAGCTTGCCTGTTGATGGCACGTGGACACCGCGGCAAAGGTCGAAAAACTCGCCTTGCTCATAAATGGTGATCGTTTCATCTTCTGGAAGATCATTAATCAGTTCAATTTTGTAAGGATCGCCAACTTCCTCATAGCGAGCGAGCGCTTCCTCTCGGCTCACAACGACGCGTTCAATCGGTAAGTTTTCCCCGATGATTTTTTTCATTTCTTTTTCGATTTTCGGTAAATCTTCAGGTGTAAGCGATTCGTCCATATCAACATCATAATAGAATCCACCTTCTATGACAGGTCCAACCCCGAGCTTTACATTTCGGTCTTTAAATAAACGCTTAAGCGCTTGAGCCATCACATGGGCTGTACTGTGGCGCAAAACCTCTAAGGCCTCGTCACTTTCTGGAGTAACAATCGTAATCGTTCCGTCCTGTTCAATCGGTGTATTTAAATCAAGCAAGGTGCCGTCAAGCATCCCCGCCAGCGCTTTTTTCTTCAATCCCGGACTAATCGAGCCAGCAATCTCTGCGGTCGTCGTTCCCTTAGGAAACTCCTTCACAGCTCCATCTGGAAACGTAATGTTGATCATGTCAGCCATTTTTGTCAACTCCTTTTTCATTTTTTCGCGTTCAGGTATGATGAGAAACAAAAAACACTCATCCCCAAAAAAGGGACGAGTGTTACTCGTGGTTCCACCCTTGTTCCTACAAAACGAAAAGCATTCCCGTTTTGCAGCTCAAGATTGTTCATAACGACATTTATGCCGGCAGCAGATACTTAGACCATCGTTCCCTGCTGCAGTTCAGAGGTGGTAAGTTACCATTTCGAGTTAGGGAGTTGCACCAACCCTCCCCTCTCTAAAAACCGTCCATGGAACCCATGTCCTCATCATAACCATTTAACGAATGCTATCTTGTTGATATGTAGTATTATAGGGAGGGATGATGAGAAAATCAAGGGCTGTTCAAACATTTTATTTGAAATGATCCACAGACAGCTAGATACTACCGGTAACAGCTACTCCTCTCGATGTTGATGAGGGGAGTCCTTTAGTGGAAACACCTTTAGGCGTTCTTGAAAGATTGCCTGCAGCGTTAAAATCACGCCGTGCTCTTCATCGTTTGTGAACACCTTTACCGTTTCAGGAAGCATGCTCACGAGCGGACTTATGACCATCTCCTCCACGCTTAAACCATGTTCAAATACTAGCTCTTCCTTGAGGTCATACACGATTTCGTCCGTGGAAATTAAGCGAAAGTGCTCATCGTAAAAATGAAACCGCTCGTCGTAAACAGCGTAGATGACGCCACGTTTTGGTATACGGGAGTGAATGAATTGGCGAAGGGTCTCGACCATGCTTTGGTATTCTTGCTCCATCATATATTCGTCAATCGCCAGCTCGACACAATCAATGAGCAATTCCCCATACTCACGTAACCTGAACGTTAAAAACGGATCATAGTAAAACGTCATATTCTCTTCTATATGCTTGGAGAAAGCTTGATAAATATACTCACGGCGATTCGTAAACATGGACAAGGATGGCATGTCTTCCAAATCTCCTTCTAGTATCGAGCGGGCAATCGCCACAATTTGTTCCTTCTCTTCTTCATCTGTGAAATAAAACATGTTCTCGATAATGTCGAGAAGCCATTCTTCTTCCTTTGTGCTAATGACATAATCGGTAAAGATGGACGCTAGTAACGGTTGAAAAGAATCATAAAAGTTCACATACTGGTTTTCATAATTCACATAGAGCGTCTCATCCCCGCCCGCTTCTATTCCTCCTTTCAACCCGAGTTCCGCGTACTTTGTTAAGTAGCCTTGCAACTGCTGAAACAGTTGATGACAATCATGTGCTTTTTCAAAATGAATCGAAATCAACGTGACTCCTCCTTATTCCCCTCTGATCCTACCGGTCGCCTCCTTTCATCTTCGTAAGATCCTCCGCTTTCAGAGGGTCAACCGGTCCTTCTTTGGTTAACGTATGCTCAACTCTTTGCTTGTAGACAGACTCTACTCCCATCCTATGACAGGGGACTTAAAACATGATGATTGTTTTTCGTCTTTTCTTGCCGTTCTTTAGCGAACGAAGCAGCCTTGCCACATCAGATCGTTTCTCCTATCCACTGAAGCCTTAGAAAAACATAGCATCCCGCCCGTAGTTTTAATGATAGAAGGATCGTTTTCTGAACTATTTTTGAAGGCAACATCCTTAAAGTGGAAAAAGCTCGGTTCTGGCCTAAAACGCCAGTTACCGAGCATAAGCAGATCCTTTTCATTTCAGGATAAGGAAAAATTAGCTTTTCGCCATATCCTATTGCGAAATCCAGATACTTTAATCCATCTTACGTTAGGAAAACTCTGCGATTGCCGAGCCGAAGCTGCCCCTTTCACTTAAGTCCCGCATGCTAATGCATAAGGGGCTGTACCTCCACCTGCTATGCAGGTGGAGGTTTATCAGTTAATTTTGCATGACGAAATCTTTTTCTGCCGCTTCCTTGTCTTCAAACGTACGGATGATTTCATAGCTTGTTGTCCGTTGAGCAGGAATTTTTCCCGCTTCGCGGATCAATTGCAAAATTTTGTTCGTATTGACTTTATGGGTCGTCCCAGCAGCTGATACGACATTTTCTTCAATCATCGTACTGCCAAAATCGTTACAACCATACTGAAGCGATAGTTTTCCAACCTCTGGCCCCATCGTTACCCATGACGATTGGAAATTCGGAATGTTATCGAGAAACAGCCGAGATATGGCCACGTTTTTTAAGTAATCACGCGGGGTAAGCTTTTTCGTTTTGTACATTCCCGTATTTTCAGGCTGGAATAACCATGAAATAAAGGCAGTAAAGCACTCGGTTTCATCTTGGGCATCCCGAACACGCTGTAAGTGAAGCGCTCGTTCTTCAAAGGATTCGCCAAAACCGATAACCATCGTTGCGGTTCCGTGCATGCCGACTTTTTTCGTCGCTTTCATTGCATTGATCCATTGTTCCCATGTTATTTTAAGACGGCTGACACGGAGGCGCGTTTCTTCGGTTAAAATTTCAGCCCCGCCTCCTGGCATACTATCGAGCCCGGCCTCATGTAGCTCTCGCAGGACTTCCTCGACGGACATGCTCGATACTTCTGCAATTTTCCACACCTCTGCAGGAGAGAAAGAATGCATCCAAATGTTCGGGAATCGCTCTTTAATGTTTCTAAGTAAATCGGTGTAATAATCGATTGTTAAATCAGGATTCGTTCCACCTTGCATGAGAATTTCTGTCCCGCCCACATCGATGGTTTCTTGGATTTTTTTAAAAATGACTTCATCGTCAAGGACATAGCCTTCCTTATGACCAGGTGCGCGGTAGAACGCACAAAAGCGACAGTACGTATCGCAAAAGTTTGTATAGTTCACGTTCCGTCCGATAACGAACGTTGTTATTGGCTCGGGGTGCCATTTTAACATGATTTGATTGGCGGCTGCGCCCATTTTTTCTACTTCATCGCTTTCATATAGCTTCACTGCATCTTCCATTGAAAGACGTTCTCCGTTCACAGCACGCTCCAAGATTCCGTCAATACTCATCAAAAAACCCCCAGATTTTGAAAGTCTACTAGCTTCATACTATCATAGTTTGCCTGGAGAATCACGACTGATGTTCCCTGCGATTTTGTCCTTGAACCATGACAGAAACTGTGTAGTGACGAATGCGCTCCATGACACGCTTTGCCTTTAATAACTCCGTACCACTTTTATCATTGTAAGCTAAATGCTCCTCCAACTCATCATAGTCATAGTTTGACGTGAATAGTGTAGGAAGCTTCTCCATGATCCGATATTGTAAAATGACACCGAGTACATCGTCACGAACCCAGCTTGTCATCGTTTCTGCTCCAATGTCATCAAAAATGAGCACTTGTGCATTTTTGACAAAATCGAGCTTTTGCTGGAAGGTTCCGTCTCCAATCGATTGTTTTAGCTCTCGAAAAAAATCAGGAACGTAGACGATGGTTGAGTCGATCCCACGGTCTTTTAGCTCGTTGGCGATCGCCCCCATCAAGAACGTTTTCCCGACCCCAAACTTCCCATAAAGATAAAGCCCCATCCCATCTTCACCTGGCTTCGCTGAGAGTGCAAATTCGAGCGCGCGATGACTCGCAATCGAACGTCCTGGTTCGCTTTCTACGTCGTCAAACTTCGCTTCGAGAATTTCTTTCGGAATGTAGAGTGACCGGATAAGAGAACGTTTTTTCTTTTCTCGCTCCTCCTCCTCTTTTAACGGACAAGGGGAATAGCTTAATTCAAGGCTATCACGCTCAACGTAGAGGGTCGGTTGGTAACCCTTCATCAAATTTGGACACTTTTGAAGCCCAGGACAATGTGCGCAGTGGCTTTGCTCTTTTTGGTATTCATACAGCTTAGACAAACCTTGCTCAAGTGTTATAGGGGATAAGGAAGGGTGTTCCTCCAGAAACAACTGAACATGTGGGCTGCGAAAAACCGCCTCTTTTAGTTGCGTAAACTGCTTTTCAAATGAACGGTTGCCCGTCATGTGTTTCAGCGATGATTGAATGGATTCCATCTACCCTTCCTCCTTCCATTGTTTTCGCTGGCGTCGTTCTTCCATCAGTCGCTCAAAACGACGTCGCTCTTCGTCTAAATCCATGGTGCTTGCTCCAAGATTCTCGCGGACCGCCGACTGTTGCTCCTGTAGGCGTTTCTCCTCCTCAATGAGCCATTTCGGCAGCTGATCACGGCGTGGATTTTTCTTTTTCACCGTTGTTTTCCCTGATGTCTTTGCACTGTCTTGCTTTTTCCATGTTTCCAGCTTTCGATGCTCTTCTTTTGCCAATGTCATCGCTTCTGTCACCGTCTTTACTTTTTTCCGTGCCCAGTGACCCGCAATTTTTTCGATTAGTGATTTGGATAGCTTCATGTCGTTACGCAAGAGCACATAGTCAAGCAACACGTTGACGACGCCTGGGAGCAATTGATAGTCCACAATTAAACTTTCGACGATTTTCAGATCGGCGAGAGGTACCTTTGCTCCATCGGATCGGCTTTCAAGCAATGTGAGTGGCGGCGTCGTTTCATATAAGGCAATTACTTTTTCTTCTTCTGTTTGAGGTTGCTGGTTCGCCATCGTCCGATGCTTAAGTGGATGAGTTTGCAGCGCTAACGTTGGGGGCTCATTGCCATGCTCTAGCTTGTACCATTCTTGCGTACGTTTGCGCAACTCTCCAATATCCACCTCATCATCATGAACAAGCGACTGCTGTAAAATCCGGCTCATCTGCAATGGCTCAATCCGATAGACGAATGCAAGGCGTAAAATCGTCTCCTTTACTTCAGGAGTAAGTGTATGCTCTGGCACGATAAAGCTTGATAAGTCCTTTTTCAACAGTTCAAAATCAAATGACTTCTCGGTGAAATGAAAAGATTCACCCTTACGTTCTGAGACAAATTGTTGGTGCTCATATAAGGCTAACGAGTCGACCATTTCTGATTCATGGTTTGAGACGATTTCAGAATGATGGAGCGAAGTAAACACTTCATCAAACCCATACGTCGTCTCGGTAAACGTTTCTTTATCAATAACATCTACAACAAACCGTTCCCGCAGTTTACGATATTGCGTTTTTCCGAGCTTGTTAAATAAATAAACACTCAGTACATCATTTTCAAAAAATTGTTGTGGCGGCATAGGAGGCTGTAACTCATATAAGTATGTCGTCACTCCGTCGGCTTTGGTTTTAAATGTTCGTAGAAGTCCAATCGCTTCAAGCTTTTTTCTTTCTTGAAAAATAGCAGGTAAATCGACGCCCATCATAAGCATGAGTTGACGGTGGGTTTGTTCTTCACTCCAATAATCATCTCGTTTTAACTCACTCCATAGCGTCATATATAAGCTGTAGGCGATCGAACCGACGAGCGGTTGGTACAAAAGGGTTAACACTTTTTGATGGACTTCATGCAAATAGTCTGCCGTACGCACCATATAGCGGTCTACAGGTAATAACTCTTTCCAATGCCAAGTCATGTCACTCACCTCCTTAGAGCAAAAAAGAGCTTGAAGCAAATTCGCTTTAAGCTCCTCGTTATCGATCGTCTCGTTCCATAAGTTCCTTCAGCTCTTGAATAAATACGTTGATATCTTTAAATTGTCGGTAGACAGAGGCGAAACGAACGTACGCTACATCATCCACATTGGCTAACCGTTCCATCACTAACTCGCCAATCTCTTTACTGTCGACTTCATTTTTCCCTTGACCACGAAGCTCCCGCTCCACCTCATTGACGATCCCTTCTAACGTTTCCAATGGGACGGGACGCTTTTCACACGCGCGAATCAAACCGCGCAAAATTTTATCTGAGCTAAATTCTTGCCTCGTTCCATCCTTTTTGACAACGATCAGAGGAACTTCCTCAATCATTTCAAAGGTCGTAAAACGATGGTTGCACGATTCACATTCACGCCGTCTACGAATGGAACGACCTTCGTGAGCTGGCCTCGAATCGAGCACCCTTGTTCCATTATGATGACAGGCTGGACATCGCATCGAATCATCTCCACTACTGCTTGTTAGCAGTCTTCCTTTTTACACGTGCTTACAGAAAATCTCTTTTAATCATAGTAAAAATGAAAAAAAGTGACAAGCCTTGTATAACAAAAAGAGCAGGATTCCTTATGTTAAGATAGGAGATTAGGCCCTTTATCCTTCAGCTATAGAAGCTCGTCGCCAAGGCCCGAACCAATATAAGGAAGCTCTTTGTCGAGCTGTTCATAAAGCGAGAGAATTCGCTTCTTACTATGTCCAAAATCAGACGGTAAGATCGTGTCTGTAGAACAAGAAAAGTCTACAGCCGTACGAAATGGCTTTACCATGACAATCGTTGCGACAAGCAGTGACTTTTGACCAGATGTGGACTGGGCAATCACTTCCCCGCGCTCTTGCTCTACCCGTTTTACCGTAAATCCTGATTGCTGCATCACCCGTTCAACAGCGGCAATCGCCTTATCTTTTGTTGTTTTGTAATAATGGGTTTGCAGCGAAGGATTGCTATGATGTTCGGTTGTCTCCGTTCGACTTGAAACAAGTTGACTCAATGTTTCACGAAATCCCACGTTCTTCACCAACTTTTTTATACATTATTGTTTATATCATACCATAAAGTTGACGAACAATGGGATTGAAACTTGTCCGTACGTTTATTTTAATCAAGTTATGAACGCCTTATTTAAAAATGGCTCGGCGTTTTAAACGTATAAAAAAGAGATGCGCTCGGCACCTCTTAGCATTCGTTTATAAAACCTTGACTTTTGGTTTTTCAAGCTGAATAGGACCCATACCCCTTGGCAGTTCCACTACTTCAGTCGTCGTAGCTTTCAACGCCTCAGCAATATAATTCGATGCGACGTTTGGATCAATTCGATCCCCACACGTATAAACGTCAATACTCGCATATCCGTGCTCTGGGAAGCTGTGAATCGTTAAATGCGACTCTGATATGATGACAACACCACTTACACCTTGAGGGGCAAACTTATGAAAGGCCACCTCACGTACTTCTGCTCCCGCTTTCAGAGCTGCATCAACGAAAACTTGTTCGATGAAGCTTAAGTCGTTCAACTTATCCACGTCACAACCCCAAAGTTCTGCAATCACGTGACGTCCCATTGTATCCATGAGTTGAATCCCCCTTTACAAAAAATTCATGCCTTCTCAAGCATGTAGGAACGTTTATTACACGGGGGAAAGTTAGTCCAAAGAGGTCCTAACCCTTTCTGTAGTAAACGTACTCCTATTTTGCTTTCGTTTCATGTTCACGGAAAATAGTATACTTTGTTTAATCCTTCTTTGCAATAACAACTTTTTCATTTTCTACGGTCACTTGACATCGTCCACTTTTTCCCGTTGAGAAGGCTTTGCTTATTGGGATTCAACTTATAGGATGACCATTTTTTTTATGAATATGCCTTAGAACGCGATCACTTTTGCTGGCTTTTTAAGCTCTTTGGCGACGAGTTCGACTAAGTCGACAACTCGTGTGGAATACCCCCATTCATTATCATACCATGCGAGGACCTTCACCTGGTTTGTATCTTCCATCACCATCGTCGATAAACCATCAACAATGGCAGAGTGTTCGTTTCCATTAAAGTCAATCGAGACTAACGGCTCTTCTGTAAAACCGAGAATTCCTTTCATCGAACCTGCTGCCGCTTGTTTTAACACATGGTTCACTTTTTCTGGCGTCACGTCCGCTTTCACCTGAACTACTAAGTCAACAAGAGACACATTCGGGGTCGGTACACGTAAAGCCATTCCTGTTAGTTTTCCTTCTAATTGTGGTAATACTTTGCTGATGGCTTTAGCAGCACCAGTGGATGTCGGAATTATCGATTGACCACATGCCCGAGCTCGTCGTAAATCTTTGTGGGGATTGTCGATGTTTTTTTGATCATTCGTATATGCATGAACCGTCGTCATCATCCCGCTTTGAATTGTAAACGCTTCATCCAAAACTTTTGCTACTGGGGCCAAGCAATTCGTAGTACATGAAGCATTTGATAAAACGTGATGCTCTTCTGGCTTATAGTCATTTTCGTTTACTCCAACGACAACGGTTACATCTTCATTTTTCCCAGGAGCTGTAATGATTACTTTTTTCGCGCCTGCTTCTAGATGATAACCTGCTGTCTCTTTTGTTTTAAATTTCCCAGTCGCCTCAACAACGATGTCCACTTCTAGATCTTTCCACGGAAGTACTCGAGGATCTCTAGAACTGACTAGCTTTATTTCCTTGCCATTAACAACAAGCGCATCATTTTTAATCTCAACGGTTCCTTGGAATGGACCATGAACACTGTCATATTTTATTAAATGGGCGAGGGTTTCAGCAGGATAGGAAGCGTTAATCGCCACCACATCAAACTGTTTGTTTTCTACCGCTTTGCGGAATACCATTCTGCCTATACGACCAAATCCATTAATCGCTACTTTCACTTTCATTGGAAATCCCCTCTCTTATTATGACATACTAATAATTCATTTATAATAAATAGTATATCACTTTTATTCGAAAAGGACGATTATTTCTTTAAATTTTTTTGAAATCCACTAAAACTTGGCGAATGCAGAGAGGATAGGAATAAGACCTGACGCCAAAGATAAATTTTTTCTTAAAATAAAAAGACCCCTGAAGACTATTGATCTTCAGGGATTACCTTCCAACGTTTTAAAATGTCAATAAGCTGCCTTTTTGTTGCATCCAATGTGCCCGAATTATCAATGATTGCATCGGCACGATCCCGTTTTGATTCAAGGGGGCGCTGTGAGCGAATCCGGTGAATCGCATCGTCCTTTCCCGCTTGATCTCGATTCATTAATCGCTGTAACTGTGTGTGCTCATCTACATAAACAAGGAGCACTTTTTCAACAAGATAAAACAAATTGCTTTCATATAGCAAGGGAATATCGAATACGATTGTCTTTTCCCCTGAACGAATCAACTGTTCTTTTTGCTGCTGCATTTGCCTCCGTACAGCTGGGTGGACGATTTCATTTAGGACGCGACGCTCTTCCTCTTGTTGAAACACAATCGATCCAAGGGCTTTGCGATTTAGCGTCCCGTCATCGTTTACAACCCCTGTGCCAAAATGGGCGACAATGGCCTCATAGGCTGGCATACCTGGTTCTACAACGTCACGAGCCACTTGGTCTGCATCGACAATTGGAAGACCTAACTCCTCCATCATTTTCGCTACACTGCTTTTTCCACTGGCAATGCCCCCAGTCAACCCAATCATCATCTTGATTCGCTCCTTCTACATCCACCTACATCATAAGATTAAAAACACCAATGAGAACTAATAACAAACCCGGTATGAAGGAAAAGCGCTTGATCCAATAAGAATCAGCAAAGCGATAACCACTTTTCATGCCAAGGCTTACGAACAGAGCACTCATCACCGCTACACTCACTGCCATATACAGTGGGTGGAACCCGATTAATGCCGCTCCGATTCCTGCACCGAAGGCATCAAGAGAGAGAGCGATGCCTAAAATAACCGCTTCTCTACCTGTAATGGCTCCTGAATTATCAAAATCTGCGACCATCGGCTTGCGTAAGATGCGAATCACGACACCAAGCATTTTAATTTCAAAATTTAAAATGACGTGATCGTCCTTCGTTTCATGCCCGTTCTTTGCAGGACGAAACGCTTGATAAAGCGCCCAGCAACCGATCAAAATTAAAATGATCCCGCCGAGAGACTCTGCTATAGCCGGTGATAAATACTGCTGAATCGTCATCCCGAAGCCCATCGCAATCAAAATGGAAACGGCGGAACATCCAGCAATAAATAGCAACGATTTAAAAGGGATTTTCATCTTCCTCAAACCGTATGTCAAGCCGACTCCAAAGCTGTCTAAACTAACAGCAAATGCAAGAGCTAGCAAGGAAACTAAATGGATCATGACATGAGCTCCTTCCTCTACTACTATCAGCTACGATAGTATATGGCAAGAGCCTATCCGAGGTACGTTATTTTTGGCATACAGAACAGAAATGTGTACCTCTTCCCCCAACGACCGTCTTCGTAATTGGGGTTCCGCACTGGCGGCAAGCTTCGCCCTTGCGTCCGTATACATCGAGTCGCTGCTGAAACATGCCCATTTCCCCTTGTCCGTTGACATACGATTTGATCGAACTACCACCAAGGTTCACCGCTTCCGTCAATGTATTTAAAATCGCTTGGTGGAGAACCTTCACCTCAGCAACGGTTACATCTTTCGCTAATCGTTCTGGGTGAATTCGCGCCCGAAATAGCGCCTCATCCACATAGATGTTTCCCAGTCCAACAATGATTCCTTGATCGAGCAAAGCCGATTTGATTTTGCGGGATGTTTTAGATAAGCGCTCGGTTAGAAGCTTGGCGGAAAACTGATCAGAGAACGGCTCCACTCCTAGTTTGGCCAAAGGCGGCTCCATTTGTTCCCTTCCGCTCTGAAAGAGGTGCATCGTTCCAAATTTACGGACATCTTGGTAGCGAAGCTCGGTGCCATCTCCAAAGACGAATCGAACGTGGGTATGCTTGGCTACACTTTCATTTTGTTGATACAACCCGTAGCGCCCTTCCATTCGCAAATGGCTCACTAGGGTATAGTCATCTAAGTGAAACAGAAGAAACTTTCCTCGTCTCCCCATGGAACGGATCGTTTGCCCTTTGAGCAACCACTTAAATTGATCCACATCGTCAGGTTTTTTGATCATTTTCGCCCACCCGACATCGACTTGTTCAATTGTTTTCCCAATTACTAACTCGGCGAGGGTTCGCCGCACCGTTTCCACCTCTGGTAATTCTGGCATCTTCGTATCTCCTTACTCCAAGTTACTTTGCATCATACCATGTGTCACCGCAAGCCACGTCCACCTTTAGGGGCACGCGTAATTCCACAGCTTGCTCCATAACAGAAGTCACAAGCTCTTTCATTTGCGCCACTTCTTCCTTCGGCACCTCAAAAATTAATTCGTCATGCACTTGCAACAGTAATCGGCTTTGCAAGTCTTCTTCGTCCATCCGACTCGCCATCTGAACCATCGCTTGCTTTATAATGTCAGCAGCTGTTCCTTGGATCGGTGTGTTCATGGCTGTACGCTCTGCAAAGCTACGTTGATTGAAATTGCGACTCGTTAAGTCAGGCAAATAACGGCGGCGCTTCAACAGTGTTGTCACATAACCCTTCTCTCGAGCTTCATCGATGACGTGATCGAGGTACTCCTTTACCTTCGGGTAGCTAGCAAAATAACGCTCGATGAACGTTGCCGCTTCCTTCCTAGTGATGCCAAGGTTTTGGCTCAGTCCATAATCGCTAATGCCATACACAATTCCGAAGTTGACCGCTTTCGCACTGCGACGCATGTTGGACGTTACTTCTTCCTGGCTAACATGAAATACGTCCATCGCCGTTTTCGTGTGGACATCCATATCTTCACGGAACGCTTCCATAAGCTTTTCATCTTCGGCAAAATGGGCAAGGACGCGCAATTCAATTTGCGAATAATCAGCAGCAAGAATGAACCAGTCCTTTTCCGATGGAACGAAGGCTTTGCGAATTTTACGTCCTTCCTCTAAGCGAATCGGGATGTTTTGTAAATTCGGATCTGTCGAGCTTAAGCGACCGGTTTGAGTTAGAGCCTGATTGAAGCGGGTATGAACCTTCCCAGTCCCCTTGTGAACAACTTTCAGCAATCCGTCAATATACGTAGAATTTAGCTTACCGAGCTGCCGATAGTGAAGTATGTGATCAATGATCTCGTGTTGCCCAGCTAGCTTCTCTAACACATCAGCAGACGTTGAATACCCTGTCTTCGTCTTTTTAATGACTGGAAGCTGTAACTTCTCAAATAAAATTTCACCCAGTTGCTTAGGTGAGTTTATATTGAATGATATGCCAGCTAATTCGTGGATCGTTTGCTCAAGCTCCTCAAGACGAGCATTTAAGTCCGCACCCATTTGCTCAAGCTGCTCAACATCGACTTTTACACCTGTTGTTTCCATTCGTCCTAAAATGACCGAAAGCGGCATCTCCAATTCGTTGAACAACCCTAGCTGCTCATTTTCTTTCAGCTTCTCTTCAACGTGCTCCTTTAATTGAAAAATCGCGTCCGCTTTCCGCGCCAGGTGTTCTCCTAGCTCTTTCTCGTCAGGAATCCGGCGTTTAGCCCCTTTCCCATAAACCGCCTCATCTTCATGTACGTGACCTTTCCGGTGATGTTTCGTCACATCGCTCACTTCATGAAACGATGTGGACGGGTCTAATAAATAGGAGGCCATTTGCAAGTCAAATGTACTACCAGCTAGTTCAATGTTTTTCCAGCCTAACGCAACGACCGCACGCTTCGCATCAAACAACCACTTCTCCTTGCGTTCATCCTTTAACCATTGAATAAGCGCTTCCGATCGGAGAGCTTCATCTGTTGGAATGTAATAGCAACCATTGTTATGGGCGATCGCCAGCCCTAAAATGTCGCCTTGATGGTAGTTCTCATCCAACACTTCCACAACAAGGGCAGCTTTATCCGCTAAATGCGCCTTTTTTACCTCACGAAGCGTTTCATAGTTCAAAGACTGGAGTTCTTCCTTTTCAATCCCTTCTCCGTCTGCATCGACTTTGTCGAGCAATGAGTTAAAATCAAGCTCTTTGAACAATTTCACAACTTCTTTTTTATCATATTCACCAAACGTAAACGAATCTGCGTCCAGCGTCACTGGGGCTTCCAGATAAATCGTCGCCAACTTCTTGCTCATAAGGGCTTGGTCACGATGTTCTTCCAGTCGCTCCTTCATCTTTTTCCCTGAAATTTCGTCGATGGACTCTAGTACTTTTTCAACCGAACCATATTCCTTTAACAATTTCAGCGCTGTCTTTTCTCCGATGCCTGGAACGCCCGGAATATTATCCGAACTATCCCCCATGAGACCTTTCATATCAATAATCTGCTCTGGTGTAATTCCATATCGTTCTTCAATGCCTTTTTCATCATAGACATCAATCTGTGTAATTCCTTTTCTCGTCAAAGCGACCGTCACATGGTCAGACACGATTTGCAACAAGTCTTTATCACCGGTAAAGATTTTCACTTCAAAGTTTTCTTGACTCGCCTGTTTTGCCAATGTACCGATGAGATCGTCCGCTTCAAAGTTTTCCACTTCAACACGGGCAATGTTAAACGCATCCAAGAGCTCGCGAATGAGCGGAAATTGCTCTGAAAGCTCTGGCGGCGTTTTTTGCCTTCCACTTTTGTACGCATCATATGTATCATGCCTAAATGTGGTCTTACCCGCGTCAAAAGCAACAACCATGTGAGTTGGCTTTTCGTCTTCCAACACCTTTAACAGCATCATTGTAAATCCATACACGGCATTCGTATAAACACCTTTATCGTTATTAAGCAATGGCAATGCAAAAAATGCGCGATACGCAATACTATTTCCATCGATCAGTACTAGTTTTTTCAAACGAAACGTACCCCTCTCTTGATCATGTTCAAGTCGTTTATCCGCTTAACTGGCGCTAAGGCTCCCGCTTCAAGCTTTGAGGCAACAAGAAAGCCGAAGATCGTCAGTCTGTGCAACCAGCATCTTTCTGGCGTCAGTTACAAGTGAGTGAAAAACAGACTACACTCTCCACGTCCTATGAAAATTTCTGTGTAACCACATCGTGTGTGTCACATTTAGTGAGGGGACAACAACCCCCACTGAATGAAGTTTTCACCTTATTTTATCACATGAAGGATTTGAAAGAAAAAAGCTAGCAAAGAACAATCTCCGCTAGCTCAGTCTGTGTACCCCATCAAGATTCTTGCGTAAGGGGAATCGGCTGGTAACACGATAACCGTCTGATCCCCGATCGTTTTTTCATAGGAAAGCAACGTGCGGTACAGTTGGTAAAACTCTGGATCACGTCCGAAGGATTCGTTGTAGATTTCTGCAGCCTCGGCCTCACCAGCACCGATAATTTCTTCAGCATCCGCTTTAGCCTTGGCTAAGATTTCCGTTACTTCCTGATCGGTTCTTGCTCGAATCCGGTTCGCTTCAGCATCCCCTTGAGACAAGTAATCTTGGGCGATGGACTCCCGCTCCGAAATCATCCGCCGATAGACCGCCTCTTCGTTTTCCTTCGGTAAGTCCGTTCGCTTCATACGTACATCAAGTAAGACAATGCCTAAATCTTGGCGTTCAAGTGAACTGTTTACTCGTTCCTTTACTTGCTGATTGAAGTCTCCCCTAGAGTTTTCCTCTTCGTTAATGATCTCATCAAACTCTAACTGTCCAAGCTCAGCCCGAATCGCTGAAAAAATTTGCTCCCCTAAAATAGCTTCCGCTCCTTGGAGAGATCCTACATTGGAAATCATTCTGAGCGGATCCTCGATGCGCCATAGAGCGTAATGATCTGCCAGCATCCGTTTTTTATCGCGCGTGTTAATTTCCGCTGGGGGAATGTCATAGATCATTTGATATTTTGGCAGTGTACTGACACTTTGAATGAACGGAATTTTAAATTTTAGCCCTGGCTCGCTTTCAACACGAACGACTTCTCCGAACTGACGCACCACTTTATATTCGCCCTGCTCGACGATAAATAAGTTGGAGAGGATAATTCCAACAATCCCGATTAACAAAACGGCGACAGACCCTAGTTGAACATATTTACGAAGTTCCACCGGTGGCCGCTTTTCATCGAAGTTAATGATTTTGTCATCACTCATTGTTCGTCCCCTCCTCTACAGGTGCTTGTTGCTGACGTTCCAACGGGCGGATCGGCAAATAATTAATCGTATCGTTATTGCTATCCATAATGTAAATTTCCGTGTCCGGTAAAATGGACTCTAACGTTTCAAGAACGAGACGTTGACGGG
Source organism: Halalkalibacterium halodurans (assembly GCF_004376175.1). Lineage (GTDB taxonomy): Bacteria > Bacillota > Bacilli > Bacillales > Bacillaceae_D > Halalkalibacterium > Halalkalibacterium halodurans. Next base: position 100,762 of record NZ_SNUY01000001.1, read on the forward strand.
TAACGTCAGGATTCACTAAATATTCTTCGTATAAAGCATTAAAACGGGCCACATCCCCACGGGCGGTCTCGATCCGGTCCGCTCTCTGCCCTTCCGCTCTTGAAATAATTGCGTCTTTTTCACCCTCCACTTCGTTCGTTTCTTGATTTCGGTAACGATTAGCCTCGTTAATTTTCGTTAAGCGTTCTTCACGAGCATCCGTTACATCGGTAAACGCACGTCGTACTTCTTCCGTCGGTAGCTCTACGTCTTGTAGCTTCACATCTGAGATGCTGATGCCAATTTGATAAAGGTCCATAAGTTCAACTAACGATTCAAAAATATCAGCTTCAATGGTCGGACGTTCGTCGGTTAATGCTTCATCAACAGATGCACTTCCAATAACGCTGCGCAAAGCTGAAGAGGTAGCATTATATAATAGCTCTTTCGGATCCTCTGTGCTATATAAGTATTGCTCTGGGTCTGTGATTCGCCATTGAACAGCTAAATCGGCAAACACGATATTTTCATCCCCAGTGATCATTTTCGCCTCATCTGTAAATTCAACGACTTCCCCTTCATCTTCTTTATAACCGACTTGCAAGTTAAAGGTTCCTCTTGGTAATATCTCAACCTTTTGAATCGGCCACGGCATTTTGAATTTAAGTCCTGGCTCGTCAATGGTTTCCTCTACTTTTCCGAACGTGATCAAAGCAGCTTGTTCCGTTTCATCGACTATGTACCAACCTGTGACGAGAAATAGCCCAAGAATCGCGGCGCCGATAAGCGAGAAAAAACCTACTACTAATTGCCGAATCGTCATGTTGCAGTCCCCCCTGTAAAATCATTTTCTATATGTACGTATGAAACGAACACTTTGTTTCATGTTTGGAAACTTGGCGGTGGCAAAGCCTTATCTCTAATAACTAGTGAAAATTGCTTCTTCTTTCTACCATGGACCCTATATGATAAGCAGCTGCCAGTGCCTTCCCAATTCTATTATAATACAACTTTAGAAAACCGGGGGATAGAAGTGATGTTGTGAAGGAAAGTTTATAAGCGAAAAGAGGGACGAAAGCTTCAGGGGGTGCTTTCGTCCCAACACAAGGGGATGTGTTATTGCTTGTAAACCAATTGCAGGGATGAGAAGAGCAATCAGCTTACAACGGCATTGATGAAACCGTTCAATGGTTATCATAAGGTATCAAAGTTAACCTTGCATAAAGGACTTGTAAAAAATGTGTAAAGCTCATGACTTTTCTTCATCATCACGGTAGCGATGGAACTGAATCGTAAAGGTTGTCCCTTTTCCGAATTCGCTCTCCACGAGGATTTTTCCTTGATGGGCTTCTACAAGGTGCTTCACGATCGCAAGTCCAAGTCCAGTTCCTCCAGAGTTTCGACTTCTTGCCCGGTCCACCCGATAAAAACGTTCAAAAATACGTGGAATTTCAGACTCTCTGATGCCAATGCCTGTATCGTTTACCTCAAATTCGACCACATCCCCATGATCTTTCAGGGCCAAATCGATTCGTCCCCCATTCGATGTGTAAGTGATCGCATTGTTGACTAAATTAATCGCAATTTGCTTTAATCTTTCGGGATCCCCTTCGAGATCAAATGAACCCTCTGCCGAGAGGGAGATGTCAATCCCTTTCTCTTCTGCTTTCCCTTTCAACAATGTCATAACTTCACTAACCACTGCAAACAAATTTGTCTGTTGCCAATTTAACTGAAAATAGTTTTGCTCGATTTTGGAAAGCTCTAATAAATCGTGAATGAGGCTTTGAAGTCGCTCACTTTCCTTCCAAATAATGTGAAGAAACTGATCTCTGAGCTGTTCATCATGCATTGCCCCATCGAGCAGTGTTTCCGTAAATCCTTTGATGGAAGTCACTGGAGTTTTTAACTCATGAGATACGTTCGCTACAAAGTCTTTTCTAACTTGCTCAAGCTTTTTCAATTCGGTAATGTCATGGAAGACAAGAGCAATTCCTTTTAATTTTCCATTTTCCCTAACAATGGGGGCTCCGTGTACATCAAAATGTCGGTATTCCAGATGGATCGGCAGTTTCACTTGTCGCCGTTGCCGCTTTTCTGTTAAAAAGATATCTTGGACGATTTTAATGATTTCTTTATGCTTGATCACATCATGATACAACTGGTGGAGCCAAAGATCCGTATCTTCTTGGAAAATATCGTGGCATGTCTTGTTAATTAGAGAAATATCGCCTCGCGTGTTAATTAAAATAAGGCCGCTTCCCATATTTTCAATGAGCGTTTCTAGACGTTCTTTTTGGACTTGATGGCGCTTCGTCAACTGCTCCAAATTATAGGCCAACACATTGATGGAGCGATTTAATTGTCCAACTTCATCACGACTTTCCTCTGACGTCCGCGCTTGGTAATCCCCTTCGGCTAATTTGTTGGCCACAACTGTCGCACTCTCAATCGGGCGAATCATTTGGTTGGCAATGCGATAGGTGACAGAAACGATCACTAAAAACGCGATCGTAAAGCTCACAATGAGGATGGCCCAAAGCGTGCGATTAACAGAGTTCACCGCTTCAATTGGGAGCCCTAAGCGCACATAGCCAATGGTTTCATTCGCTTCATTTTGAATCGGAACAGCATAGAACAATAATTCCGTTTCGACGGTCGTGCTGTAACGGACAATGCCTTCCTCAAGCTCAGTGAATTCCGGTCGATCGGCATGGTTTTCCATTTCCGCAGGGTCAGCTGCTGATTCCCCAACGACCGTACCATCTGCTAAAATGATCGTTACACGAGCATCTAGCTTTTGACTAATTTCCTCTGTTAGCGTCTGAACTTCATTGAATAAGACTGCCTCATTTTCAACCATCGAAGCTGCTAGGTACGTCTCCTTTTTGAGCCGATCAGTCAAATTTTCTAAATAAACATTTTTAAAGATTTGCCCGATGACAAGACCTAGTCCTGCCATCACAAGAAGGGTGACGGTAAGCACAGCCAACACAAGACGGTAGCGAAATTTAGTCATTCAACTGCGGCTCCTCTAGCTTATAGCCTAAGCCACGAATCGTTTTAATGTAAATCGGCTTTTTCGTATTTGGTTCAATCTTTTCTCTTAAATGACTAATGTGCACATCCACAATTCGAGTATCACCAACGAATTCATAATTCCAAACCGCATTCAGCAGTTGATCCCTCGTAAGCACTCGACCTTTATGATTCGCTAAATAAAGAAGAAGTTCAAATTCTTTTGGTGTTAACTCAAGAGGCTGACCTTTTAAGTAGACTTCGTAATTATCAGGGTAAATTTCCACGTTGCCGAATGATAGGGTTGAAGTGGAACGGCTATTGTCTTCATGGTTATTTTGAGCATGTCCCACTCTCCGTAAAATGGCGCGCACTCTCGCCACAACCTCTCTGGGACTGAAAGGCTTTGTCATATAATCATCGGCTCCTAGCTCCAGCCCAAGAACTTTATCAAATTCGTCGTCTTTTGCAGTCAGCATAAGGATCGGGGTCATCACTTTACTTTGGCGGAGTTGTTTACATACATCGAGTCCATCCATTTCAGGTAACATGAGGTCTAAAATAATAAGATCGAACGTTTGCGTCTTAGCTAGTTGTAGCCCAGAAGCTCCATCCATTGCTGTCACGACCTCGTAGCCTGACTGTTCAAGATTAAACTGCAATAACGTCACAATTGATTCTTCATCGTCTACTACTAACAATCTTTGTGTCATTCACTCAAATCCTCCATCAGCATATTTGAACGGTTTCCCCAAATCCCCTCTATCTAACACTTAGTATACCAAATAAACAGATGCGATCCCATGAAGGCTTTTCTCACCTTATAGAAAATATCTTTTATACTAGAAAAACTCCTGAAGTGATTTCCTTCAGGAGCCTCTCTCTATACGCTACTATTATTCTTTTGGTAGTGCCGACATGACGTTGCGAACAGATTCAATGGACTTAGCAAAGGTCGCTTTCTCTTCATCGGTTAGATCAAGCTCAATAACCTTTTCAATGCCGTCTCCGCCAAGAATCGTCGGAACTCCAACATAGATATCTTCATATCCATACTCACCTTCAAGGTAAGCAATCGTTGGAAGGACGCGTTTCTTATCTTTCAGAATGGCTTCGACCATCTCTGCAAGTGAAGCGGCTGGTGCATAATAAGCACTGCCATTTCCAAGCAAGCCGACAATTTCACCGCCGCCTTTGCGCGTACGTTCCACAATCGCATCGATGCGCTCTTGTGGAAGGAGTTTTTCAAGCGGAATCCCACCTGCATAGGAGTAACGAATCAATGGCACCATGTCATCCCCGTGCCCCCCAAGAACAAAACCTGTAATATCTTCAACAGATAGGTTAAGCTCTTGGGCGACGAACGTACGGAAGCGTGCCGTATCTAGAACGCCCGATTGACCGATGACGCGGTTTTTCGGGAAACCAGATTCTTTATAAACGGTATAGGTCATCGCATCTGCTGGGTTCGTTAAAACAATAATGTAGGCGTTTGGTGAATGTTTCACCACTTCTTTCGTAACAGCCTTCATAATTCCCGCATTTGTTGATACGAGATCATCGCGGCTCATACCAGGCTTACGAGCAATTCCAGCCGTAATGACAACCACATCAGAATCCTTCGTATCTTCATAGCTAGACGTACCTGTGATGTTCACATCAACCCCTTGAACCGGCGTTGACTCGAGCATATCTAACGCTTTTCCTTTAGTCGGACCTTCCATTTGCGGAATATCCACAAGAACGACATCACCTAATTCCTTTTGAGCAACCATTAGCGCTGTCGTAGCACCTGTGAAACCCGCCCCAATAACGGAGACCTTTCTGCGTTTAATTGCCATCTTCCATCACTCCTAGATCAGATTAAAGGTTCTTGATCAATTCATTCGCAAACTCTGAGCATTTGACTTCTGTAGCCCCATCCATTAATCGAGCAAAGTCGTATGTGACAACTTTACTTTCGATCGTTTTGTCCATGGAAGCCATAATTAAGTCAGCAGCTTCATTCCAACCAAGGTGACGAAGCATGAGCTCACCAGATAAAAGTACAGAAGATGGATTCACTTTGTCGAGGCCTGCATATTTCGGCGCCGTTCCGTGAGTGGCCTCAAAAATGGCGTGACCTGTATCATAGTTAATGTTCGCTCCCGGCGCAATTCCGATACCGCCTACTTGAGCCGCGAGTGCATCGGAAATATAGTCACCGTTCAAGTTCATTGTTGCTACAACATCGAACTCTTTCGGACGCGTTAAGATTTGTTGGAGGAAAATATCGGCAATTGAATCTTTGACGATAATTTTGCCTGCTGCTTCCGCCTCTGCTTGCGCTTTATCCGCAGCTTCCTTTCCTTGTTCTTCAACAATTTTGTCGTACTGTGCCCACGTGAATACTTTATCACCGAACTCGCGCTCAGCTACTTCGTACCCCCAGTTTTTGAACGCACCTTCTGTAAACTTCATAATGTTACCTTTATGAACGAGGGTGACGCTCTTACGTCCTTCTGTAATCGCATATTGAATCGCTGCACGAACTAGTCGGTCTGTTCCCTCTTGAGAAACAGGTTTGATGCCAATACCAGAAGTTTCAGGGAAGCGAATTTTCTTAACGCCCATTTCTTCCCGTAAGAAGTTGATTACTTTCTTCACTTCATCCGTTCCAGCCTGATACTCAATTCCTGCGTAGATGTCTTCAGAGTTTTCACGGAAAATAACCATGTTCGTATCTTCCGGACGTTTGACTGGAGATGGAACCCCATTAAAATAACGAACTGGACGCAAGCAAACATAAAGGTCAAGTTCTTGACGTAATGCCACGTTTAAAGAACGAATGCCTCCTCCAACTGGAGTCGTAAGCGGTCCTTTAATAGCGATTGTATACTCGCGAATCGTTTCAAGCGTCTCATCTGGAAGCCATTGGCCTGTTTGATTGAACGCTTTCTCACCTGCCAAAATTTCTTTCCAGACAATTTTCTTTTCTCCGTTGTACGCTTTCTCCACAGCCGCATCGATCACCCGATGTGCAGCCGCCCAAATATCAGGACCTGTTCCATCCCCTTCGATAAATGGGATAATTGGATTGTTTGGTACTTCAAGTACCCCTGCACTTACTTTAATTTTCTCTCCGTTTGCCATGAATGTTACCTCCTATGCGTTCGTCTTCCTCTCTTACTTCTATGTACACGGAGGACACACCTCCGACTGTACTCGTTTAGTTGCGCTCTTCCAAACGTACATATTGTCGCTTGTTCGGTCCAACATATTCTGCCCGAGGGCGAATCAAGCGGTTGTTGCTGTATTGCTCTAAAATATGAGCCAACCATCCGCTCATACGGCTAACAGCAAAAATCGGTGTAAATAAGTCGTGTTTGATTCCAAGACTATGGTAAACGCTAGCGGAATAGAAATCAACGTTTGGCAATAGTCCTTTTTCATTTGTTACGATTTCTTCAATTTTCACAGACATCTCGTACCACTTGCTTTCGCCCGTAATGCTCGTTAATTTCTTAGACATTTCCCGTAGGTGTTTAGCACGTGGATCGCCATTTTTATACACTCGGTGACCGAAGCCCATAATTTTTTGTTTGTTGTCCAAAGCTTTGCGGATGTAAGGTTCAACGTTTTCAACATCGCCGATTTCCGTGAGCATGGCCATTACCTGTTCGTTGGCCCCACCGTGAAGAGGTCCCTTTAATGCCCCAATCGCTGCTGTAATACCAGAGTAAACGTCAGAAAGAGTCGCAACACAGACTCGTGCTGTGAATGTAGAGGCGTTTAGCTCGTGATCAGCATGCAGAACAAGTGCTTTATTAAATGCATTAACCGCTATTTCATCTGGCTCTTCTCCTGTTAGCATGTACAAGAAATTCGCCGCAAAACTTAAATCTGTACGAGGAGCAACAGGCTCTTTTCCTTCGCGAATGCGAGAAAACGCTGTCACAACCGTTGAAACTTGCGCTTGAAGCTTCAATGCCTTTCGCTTGTTTGCTGCTTCATCCATAAGATCCGCTTCCTCATCATACAAGCCTAAGCTTGAAATCGCTGTGCGAAGAGCGCCCATTGGGTGTACGCGATCTAACGGATAAGCTTTCATTTGCTCAATGACTTCTTGCGGGATTTCAGCGTTATTTGCAAGTTCATCTGCAAGTTCTTTAAGCTCTACTTTATTTGGGAGCTTTCCATTCCAAAGAAGGTATATTACTTCTTCAAAACTTGCATGTTCAGCAAGTTCATCAATATCGTATCCTTGATACGTTAATACACTTTCAATAATCGAACTTACGCTAGATGTCGTCGCAACGACGCCTTCAAGACCACGAGTGACACTCATACTACCCTCTCCTTTTCCTATTACTTTTACTCTTAAATGCAACGGATTGATCAGGGGCTTTATCGATATGTATCTTTTCCCTGTCCCGTTTTTGAAAAGCTTTTGGAAAACGTAACAAAATCACATTTTCCTCTATTGTTGTACAGGAAGGAAGTCAACCAATTCTTATTATAAACATTATTTCAACTTTTGTGAATGTTTAAGAGCATTTTTCGACAAGAAGGTTTCTCCAGCGAAGAGCGAAATTCCTTTTAAAATAAAGGTGTTTGCGCAGAACGGCATGATTATCCCCAAAACGAACCGAGCCACTGGACAACCTTCATTGTCAAATAGGCAATCCCAGCGCCAATTAAAGGCCCTACAGCCACACCATTAAATACGGCAACAGCAAGAATCGTACCGAGCACGAGTGCTGTCGTAATATGAGGGTCATTCTTTAACAAATCAATTCCACTTGCTGCAATGAGCGCAACGACAACGCCTGAAAGAAGAGCAACCCATGCATAAGATGAACGGATCGCTTCCCCCATTTGCTTAAACCCGATTTCTCCCGTCGCAATCGGTGTTAGTACAGCAATTGTAATAATGGTTACACCAAGACTGATACCTTTTTGCTGAAAAAATGGGAAAACCTTGTCCCCAACGCCAATAAATTTAATGACGAGGAGCACAAGTACTGCAATAAGTAGCGATTGATTTTTTGCTAGTAGTGCAATCACTAACAAAACAAGCATAAAAATAGTCGCTTGAGATATCAACTTTTGTTGTCCTTCCTTCCTCCTAAACAATCCTCGTTCATCATACCATAAATGTAAGCGCTTTGTCATGTTTCATAGTATTTGCTCAGCGGCTAGGACATATCATAAAACAAAATCCAGAACGACCTCGCTTCTCGGCCAAACCATGCGAAAAAGCCCTATGCTGCTAGTGAGCACAAGGCAACTAACTTTAACGGATCACCGTCTTGAAATGAAGACGAATGAACCATTTCGAGCCATTTTATTGAACAGTTTAAGAATGAAGCCCTTCGCAATTCCTCTCGTTTGTGGGATCAGAAGAAAGAACCCAAGGGCATCTGTAATAAATCCTGGTTTAAGTAACACAACACCGCCTATCAGGATACAAATGCCGTCAAGAAGCATGTCACTTGGAACTCGGCCTTGCTCTACCTCAAGCTGCGCTAAGCGAATCGTTTGTAATCCTTCTCGTTTCGCAAGCCATGCTCCCAGAACACCTGTGAGCAAAATCAACCCAATGGTAGGCCAAAGGCCAATCGCTTGGCCAAATAAAATCAAAAGGGCAATTTCAGCTGCAGGGACAATGATAATGAGCAACAATAAGATTCGAAACATCGCACATCTCCCTTATCATAGAGAAAAAGAGAAGGGATTTTCCCTTCTCTTTTCATTATAGTACACTTGCTTGCCCTCTGTAAATGTCACCGCGGCTCGTATCGACCGTTATTTCTTCCCCATCTTTAAAGAGCGCAGACGCATTTTGTACACCGACGATCACAGGTGTATTAAGACTTAGACCAACAACTGCGGCATGGGATGTAATCCCACCTTCTTCGGTAATGACGGCGGCTGCTTTTTCAAAGGCTGGCATCATATCCTTATCCGTGCTGAAAGTAACTAAAATCGACCCTTCTTCAACCTTTGCATTTGCTTCCTCTGCATTAGCAGCAATGACGACTTTGCCGTTCACCGTGACGCGTCCAATGCCTTGACCTTTCGCGACCACTTCACCAATGACGTGAACTTTCATAATGTTCGTCGTTCCTGTCTCTCCCACTGGAACACCTGCCGTGATGACGACAAGATCCCCTTGTTTCACCAATTGGGACTTTAACGCTGTCTCAACGGTCACTTGAAGCATATCATCCGTCGTCTCTGCCTCTTCTCCAAGGATTGAATACACTCCCCAAACGAGAGCGAGTTGACGAACAACTGTTTCGTTACTTGTAACTGCTACAATTGGTGATTTCGGGCGGTATTTCGCTACTACGCGAGCTGTATGGCCGCTTTCAGTCGCCGTCAAGATTGCACTTGCATTCAAGTTGAATGCTGTGTGGCCAACCGATTGACTAATAGCACTCGTAATCGTCGTTCTCGCTTCTTTTGTATGCTTGGACAAGATTTCTTGATAGTTTAGGGCTTGCTCTGCACGCTCTGCAATTCGGCTCATCGTCTGAACCGCCTCGACTGGATAATCCCCAGCTGCGGTTTCACCGGAAAGCATGATCGCATCCGTTCCATCAAAAATCGCATTCGCTACATCACTAGCTTCGGCTCGAGTTGGACGTGGGTTACGCTGCATCGAGTCAAGCATCTGTGTCGCTGTAATAACAGGTTTAGCTACAAGGTTGCATTTCTTAATAAGCGACTTTTGCACAAGTGGAACTTCCTCAGCAGGAATCTCTACCCCTAGATCTCCGCGGGCCACCATCAAACCGTCTGATACTTCAAGAATTTCCTCGATGTTATCAACGCCTTCTTGATTCTCGATCTTAGGGATGATTTTAATATGCTCTGCCCCGTGCTGCTCAAGCAATTCGCGAATTTCTAGTACATCTTGCGCTCTGCGAACGAATGAAGCTGCAATGAAATCGACGCCTTGCTCTATCCCAAACTTGATATCCGCTGCGTCTTTTTCTGTGATTCCAGGCAGGTTGACGCTTACGTTCGGGACATTGACACCTTTTTTATTTTTCAATGTGCCGCTGTTCAAGACTTTTGTCAAAATCTCTTGATCGCGAACCTCAACGACTTCTAGCCCAATTAACCCATCATCTAATAAAATTTTTGCACCTGGTACAACATCATGCACTAGGCCCGGATATGTGACAGAAATACGCTCACTCGTACCTACAACCTCCTTCATAGAGATGACAAGCTCTTGCCCTGCCTTTAATTCGGCCACGCCCCCTTCAAGGGTTTGGGTACGAATTTCCGGTCCTTTTGTATCAAGTAAAATCGCAACTGTTTTTCCGATACGTTTCGCTGCTTCTCGAATGTTTTTGATTCGTGCACCGTGCTCTTCAAAGTCCCCATGGGAAAAATTTAACCGCGCAACATTCATGCCTGCTTCCATTAATTGTTCTAACTTTTCTACACTTTCACTCGCCGGACCGATCGTACAAACGATTTTTGTCTTTCGCATTTCATTGCCTCCCCTGTTTTCCTTCAACAGCTCTTTTATAAGAACCTTTGTTAAATGGACAATTCCTGTGACAAACGATACATATCCAAATCAATCGAATGCTTACGTTGCAATACTTCTGTAATGTCATGATGGACAAGCTTATTATTTTCAATCCCGACCGTTACACCTGCTTGTCCTTCTAAAAGCAAGTCTACCGCTTTCGCTCCAAGACGACTCGCGAGAACACGATCAAATCCTGTTGGTGAGCCTCCCCGTTGAATGTGTCCGAGCACGGTGACCCTTGTCTCAGCCCCTGTTCGTTCTGAAATTTCTCTTCCGAAGTCCATTCCACTTCCTACACCTTCAGCAACGACGATTATACTATGTTTTTTCCCTCGCTCTTGTCCTCGTTGCAGACGGGAAATGATTTGGTCAATATCATGATCAGCTTCGGGAATCACAATGGTTTCTGCTCCATCGGCTAAGCCAGACCAAAGCGCTAAATCACCGGCATTACGTCCCATGACCTCGATGACATATGTACGATCATGCGATGTTGCTGTATCGCGAATTTTATCAATCGCATCAATAACCGTATTCAAAGCTGTGTCAAAACCAATTGTAAAGTCTGTTCCAGGGATATCGTTATCGATCGTTCCTGGCACTCCCACTGTTGGGAATCCGTGCTCCGTTAATTTTTGCGCACCTGCAAATGAACCATCCCCACCGATAACAACTAGGCCTTCGATGCCAAATTTCTTCAGTTGCTCAATTCCCTTTTTTTGCCCTTCAAGTGTCTTGAATTCTTCACAACGGGCCGTATATAAAATGGTCCCCCCGCGATGGATAATATCACCTACAGAACCAAGCTCCATTTTTCGAATATCTCCTGAAATTAAACCAGCATACCCTTGGTAAATGCCATAAACCTCTACTCCGTGATAGATCGCCTTACGTACAACCGCACGGATGGCGGCATTCATGCCAGGAGAGTCCCCTCCACTCGTTAACACTCCAATTCGCTTCATAATTGAATCTATACCTCCTTCAATGTTCATCACATCTACTCCACTGGACACAGCGTGTGCGCCCCACTCCTCTCATCGTGAAACGTCTTCCCCAAGCAGATCTGCTCATTCTGAACACAAACTTGTGACCATTGGCCCTCATTTTTTAAAAATACCACTTTAACGAGCTGAATACAACTATGGACAAGACATAATGAAAAGTGCTTCCTCTTAGGAAGAAAGCACTTTGTCTTTAATTGACGCTTATGGCATCGTTTACATGGGAAAACTCCCCAATTTTCTTGTATTTTTCGTAACGCTTATTCAGAAGTTCTTCCGTCGTTAGGGATGACAATTGCTTTAACGATTTCTCTAGCACTTGATCAATAGCTTCGGCCTGTTCGGCTACATTACGGTGAGCACCGCCTCTAACTTCAGGAATAATGTCATCTATAATTTGGAGCTCCTTTAAATCAGGTGCTGTAATTTTCATCGTTTCTGCGGCCCGTTGTGCTTGGGATGCATCTTTCCAAAGCAAAGCGGCTGCTCCTTCAGGAGAAATAACCGAATAGGTGGAGTTTTCTAGCATGTGGATTCGATCCCCTACTCCTAACGCTAGCGCCCCTCCACTTCCTCCTTCACCGATCACGATGCAAACAATTGGAACTTTCAATCCTGCCATTTCCAATAGGTTACGGGCAATCGCTTCACTCTGCCCCCGTTCTTCGGCCGCCTTTCCAGGGTACGCTCCCTTCGTATCAATAAAACAGATGACTGGACGGTGGAACTTTTCCGCCTGTTTCATTAAACGTAACGCCTTACGGTAGCCTTCAGGATGAGGCATTCCAAAGTTGCGGCGAATGTTCTCCTTCGTATCTTTGCCCCGCTGATGGCCAATCACGGTTACAGGTTGGCCTTTGTATTTCGCAATCCCAGCAACAATCGCTTCATCATCACCATACAATCGATCTCCGTGCATTTCTAAAAAATCCGAGAACAATTGCTCGATATAATCCAACGTCGTTGGCCTCTCGCCATGGCGAGCAATCTGTACCCGTTGCCACGGCTTCAAGTTACCGTAAATATTCTCTTCAAGGGCATGAAGTCGTTTTTCTAGCTTTTCAATCTCATCCGAAAGATCGATCTCTTTTTCTTCTGTAAATGTGCGCAATTCTTCAATCTTTCCTTTCAAGTCGCGAATCGGCTTCTCGAAGTCAAGCTCAGTTGACATTGACCTCACCTCCTATGAAACATGATGGATATCAAGGATTTTGGTCAAAGTGTCTTTCATCTCTGACCTTGGAATAACCCGATCTAGCTGTCCATGCTTTAACAAAAATTCTGCTGTCTGAAAGTCATTTGGTAATTCCTCACGGATGGTTTGCTCAATGATTCGACGCCCTGCAAACCCAATGAGCGCTCCAGGTTCAGCAAAATTGTAGTCACCTAATGAAGCAAAGCTTGCCGATACCCCACCAGTCGTTGGATGGGTCATAACCGAAATGAACAAACCACCTACTCGGTCTAGACGTTCGAGAGCAGCACTTGTTTTTGCCATTTGCATTAAGCTTAATACCCCTTCTTGCATACGCGCCCCGCCCGATGCAGAGAAAAGGAGGAATGGCTGCTTGTTTTCGATCGCCCGCTCAATAGCACGGGTGATTTTTTCCCCAACGACTGATCCCATGCTCCCCATCCGGAAGCGAGCATCCATGACACCGATGACGAGCGGAAACCCGTTCATCGTTCCTTCTCCCGTCACAATCGCTTCATTTAAGTTCGTTTTCTTTCGATCCGCTTCCACCTTTTCACGATACGTCGGAAACGAAAGTGGATCTTCCGTCGTCATCCCTTTATCCAGCTCTACAAAGGTTCCTGGATCCAGCAAACTTTCGATCCGATCGAAAGCGTTCATTCTGTGGTGGAAGCCACATGAATCACATACGTATAAATTTTTTTTCAACTCTTTTGTATACATAATCGTCCGACATGAAGGACATTTTGTCATAATCCCTTCAGGTATATCATGCTTCGCCCGCTCAGAAGGGATCGTTGCATATCGCTTTTTCTTAGAAAAAAAGTCTTTTAGCACACTCGACACCTCTTTTTTCGCTATGTAATGAACTGGAAGTGCCTTTCCATCGCTTCCTTGATCCATTAGTGCTGCAAATGCAGCGCCATGGTCAACGTCGCTTGCTGTTCATCTTTTTTCTTTAAAGCTTCCACAATCGTGCGATGCTCCTGCACAATCGCCTTACGCTGCCTGCGCTGTACCACTTCATAGGTCATTGCCGTTTGATGATATTCTACGAGAGATGCCCACATATTGTAAAGAAGCCGATTTTGACAAGCAGCAACGATGCGTTCGTGAAACCGATGATCATGTTTACGAAAGTCATCCTCGCTATGTTTCTCTATTTCCGATTCAAGAATGAGTTCATCCAATTGCTGAATTTCTGTTTCAGTTATGCGACGACACGCTAAACGCAATGCCTCAATTTCTACAATTCTCCTCGTTTCCCCTAAATCCTTCAATGCTTGTTGATCTTTTAATAAAAAGGATAAAATCACGCTGACGAGAGGATAACTATTGGCTGGACGAATAAACGTCCCTTCGCCCCTTCGTGTTTCAATCAAATCTAAGAGCTCCAAAGCTCGAAGTGCCTCGCGAACGGATGAGCGACCTACATGTAACCGGTCGCTCAATTCCCGTTCAGAGGGGAGCTTATCACCAGCAGAAAGTTGGTCAGCACGTATGATTTGATTAATCTGTTTAATGACCTCTAAATAGACTTTGTCACCAGCTGACAAACATTTCTCACCTGCACTCTCTTGTAGCCACTTTTACAAATTACTCAATGATAGCTAATTTCTTTGTCTTTGCTTCCACTTCAGCAGGATCAACCTTTCTTCTAGCAACTCCTGTTTCCATCGCCGTTTTCGCCACAGCTGCCGCCACAGCTGGTGCGACACGCGGATCAAATGGAGCAGGAATGACATAGTCAGGATCTAAATCCTCTTCCGCTACAAGGTCAGCAATCGCATGAACAGCAGCAACCTTCATTTCTTCGTTGATGTGCGTCGCCCGTGCATCAAGCGCTCCGCGGAAAATACCAGGAAACGCAAGCACGTTATTTACTTGATTCGGGAAGTCTGAGCGTCCCGTTCCGATCACTTTCGCTCCTGCTGCTTTCGCCTCTTCAGGCATAATCTCCGGCACAGGGTTAGCCATCGCAAAAATAATAGGATCATCATTCATATTTTCAATCATTTCTTTCGTAAGTGCTCCAGCTACAGAAACACCGATAAAAACATCGGCTCCTTTGAGCACATCTCCAAGGCCACCATCGATTTTGTCGCGGTTTGTCCACTTCGCCACTTCTGCTTTCATGTCATTCATGCCATACGGACGGCCGTCATAGATGGCTCCTTTTGAATCACACATTATAATATCCCGTACACCCATTCGTTGCATCAGCTTAATAATAGCAATTCCGGCTGCACCTGCTCCGTTGGCCACGACTTTAATCTCCGACATTCTCTTTCCTGTTAATTTTAGCGCGTTAATAAGGCCCGCCAAAGTCACGATGGCTGTTCCGTGTTGATCATCATGAAAAACAGGGATGTTTGTTTCCTTCTTTAGACGCTCTTCAATTTCGAAGCAGCTCGGTGCGGCAATATCCTCTAAGTTAACGCCACCAAAAGTAGGCTCAAGCAGTTTCACCGTTTCCACAATTTGATCGACATCTGTTGTCCGCAAGCAAATCGGAAACGCGTCTACACCAGCGAAGGATTTAAATAACACAGCCTTCCCTTCCATAACTGGAAGAGAAGCCTCCGGTCCGATGTTTCCTAACCCTAGCACCGCCGTTCCGTTACTTACTACTGCTACCATATTGCCCTTCATTGTATATTCATAAACCGTTTCCACATCTTCAAAAATTTCTTTGCACGGCTCGGCAACACCCGGTGAATAAGCAAGGCTTAAATCTCTTGCATTTCGTACGGGAACCTTAGACTTCGACTCTAATTTTCCTTGATTTTCTCGGTGAATGTGTAAAGCTTCCTCTCTTGTCGTCGCCACAGTAGACACGCTCCTTCAAAGATAGTAGTTATTTTACAAAGTTTATATAATGGCTTTAGCTGGTCTGACCACCTGTATAAAAACATCTTTTATTATAACAGACGAGCCCTTCTTGTACACCCTTGTTTCACTGAGCCATCATTCAGCTCTCATCCTCGTATGTGCTCACAACGACATGTTCTTTTCCGACTAATTGTTCGAGTTCATGTAAGAGTGTAAAGGAGAGGGAAACGTGATATTTTTCCGGGAGCTGAATCGTTTTTCTTTGTTTCTCGTAGTACATGACAACAGGCGTTGGGCCATGGTGGACTTGAAGCAACCGCCGAATATCGTTTAACCGTTCCACTTCTTTCTCAACGTCTGCCGTTATTTTTAAAAACAGCTTTTCCTTTTCTTTTTTTAGCATGTGCTTTAGTGGCAAAACTTTATCGACTAATAGCTGCAGCTCTTCGGAGCGGCCCCGATCCATCTTTCCTTCGACAAAATAAAGCTCGCCTTCCTTTAATCCCCATTCGTACATCGCCCAAACGGCCGGAAAAACAACAGCTTCCCATTCCCCTGTTTCATCACTCATCGTGAGAAAACCCATCACCTCACCGCGTTTTGTTCGAATCCGGCGAATTCGATGGATCATGCCTGCCAATTTTACAAAACGTCGCTCGGCTCCTTCCAAATATGTTAACCGATCATATTGCCTGAGCGATTCGGTATAGGCAAGCAGTGGATGACCACTAAGATAAAACCCGACTGCTTCCTTTTCATAAGCTAGCTTTTCTAAGTCGGTCAAGGGCTCTACCTTTATATACTCTGGCTCTTCTACACTTAGCTGAAACAGCCCCCCAGTATTTTCTTGGAACTCTTTCACTTGTTCAGCAAACTGAAAGGCTTCTTCAATGTTGGCTAGAAGGGTAGCTCGCTCCCCCAGCTCATCAAGAGCTCCTGCTTTAATCAGACTTTCCATCACTCGGCTAGTAACGATACGGCCATCTACTCGCGAGCACAGGTCGAACAGACTGCGAACAGGCGCTTCACGTCGTGCCTTGATAAGTTCGCGGATCGCTCGAACACTCACATAGCGCAACGGTAAAAGTGGGAAGCGGACCCCTTCTTCCTCTTCGCTAAAATGGATATCACTTTTCGAAAGGGAAGGAGGAAGCACTCGGATTCCTTGTTGCTTCATCTCTTGAAGGAGCCGTTCCAATTTTTCAGGTTGATTCCAAATGGTTGAGGCAAGCGCCGCGTAAAATGATCTAGGATAATGGGCTTTTAAATAGGCAAGCTGATAGGCAAGCATGCTGTAGGCAACTGCATGGCTTTTATTAAATCCATAGTTGGCAAAACGAACGATCAGCTCATATATTTTTTTAGCCGTCTCTTGCTCATAGCCTTGGCGGACGGCTCCCGTAACAAATGCCTCCTCTTGCTGGCGTAACGCTTCTCCCTTTTTCTTACTTATTGCTCGTCGCAGCAAATCGGCCTCACCTAAACTAAAGCCAGCCATTTTTGCGGCGATTTGCATAATTTGTTCCTGATAAACAATGACACCATATGTTGAGCTTAAAATCGGCTCTAAGTCTGGATGGAGATAAGTAATTTCCTTTGTCCCTTCTTTTCCTTGAATGTAATCAGGTATAAACTCCATCGGCCCTGGTCTGTAGAGGGCGTTGACAGCGACAATATCTGCGAAAGTATTTGGCTTTAACTCACGTAGCACTTTCCGCATTCCCCCAGATTCTAGCTGAAAGACACCTGTCGTTTCCCCCTTGGCAAGTAAGGCGAATGTTTTTGCATCGTTTAAGGGGAGCTGCTTTACATTGAGAGAATGGCCGTACGTTTCCCTCACTCGTTTGACGACCATTTCTAGCAATGTCAAATTACGCAATCCAAGAAAATCCATTTTAATTAAGCCAACATCCTCGACTGTTTCCATCGTCCCTTGCGTGAGAGGCACCTCTCCTTGCCCATGCTGTAAAGCAATGACCTCTGTCAACGGCTGTTCACTGATCACGACCCCGGCTGCATGGGTAGACGTATGCCGCGGCAGCCCCTCTACCTTGCGCGCGAGCTTCATCACTTTTTGCGCCTCATCGGAAGCGTGCACGAGCTGTCGGAGCCGTTCGTTCTCATTATAAGCTTTTACCAATGTCATCCCAGGTCTACCGGAAATCTCTTTGCTAATTTTTTCAATGACGTTTGGCGGGATCGCGAGTGCCTTTCCTACATCACGTACCGAGGCTCTTGCAGCCAACGTACCGAATGTGAGGATTTGCGCTACTCGATTCGCCCCGTACTTTTTCTTCACGTAAACAATCACTTCTTCGCGGCGATGATCAGGGAAGTCAAGATCGATGTCAGGCAAGGAAATACGTTCTGGATTTAAGAAACGTTCAAACAGTAAATCATAGTGGAGCGGGTCTACGTCGGTAATAAATAACACATACGCCACTAATGAGCCGGCGACAGAACCTCTTCCCGGCCCTGTTACAATCGACGCTTCCCGAGCGAATCGCATAAAATCCCACACGATTAAAAAGTAATCGCTAAAGCCCATTCTCTCAATAACCGCCAATTCTTCTCCTAAGCGTTGCGCCTTCTCTTTGGTCCATTCTTCCCCATATCGCTCTTTCGCCCCTTGTTCACAAAGCTTGCGCAAGTAGTCCTCAGCTGATTGTTCATTAGGCGTTTGAAATTTCGGTAACCTTGGCTTACCAAGCGTAAGTTCAACATGGCAACGATCGGCTAGCTTTTTCGTATTTTGCAACGCTTCTGGATAAGCTCGAAACGTTTGCTCCATCTCAGTCAACGTGAAAAAGCAAACATCCTCCTCTTGTTCGATTCTTAATTCTTCTACGAGAACACCTTCGCGAATCGCCTGAATCACTTTCCACGCGTCTAAATCTTCTCGCTCTAATACTTGAATATGCTGACTGCACACAAGGGGAATCGCTAGCTTTGCCGCCAATTGATTGATCGGTTCAACTTTAGAACGGTCCGTGCCTTGAATTTCTAAATAAACGGATTCCCCTCCAAGATGATCTTTGAGAAACTGGATAAATCGCTCTCCTCGTTCTAGCGCTTCATCTTCGAGACAAGCGCGAACAAATCCTCCTGAATATGGAATGACGTACAACAAGTCGTCCTTATACGCGAGAAGCTCTTCCCACGTCACATATTTTTCTTTTTCCTCGCGGCATTGAATGATCGTTGAAAGCTTCAAAAGGTGCTCATACCCTTTATTGGAGCGGGCATATAAGAGAAGGTCACTCTCTCGATCCTCTGCAAATCGAACGGTGGTCTCCATCCCGATAATCGGTTTCAATCCTGATTCTTTACAAGCTTTGTAAAAAGGAACAGCCCCATACATGACATGGCGATCGGTTAATGCCAATGCAGAAAACTGGGCTGCTTTTGCCTTTTCTACTAGTGCTGGAATCCGACACATGCTTGAGAGAAGGGTGTATTCACTATGTACGTGTATATGAACACTTTCCATCGAAGCTTCCCTCATTTCTTATCTGTTTCGTTTCTATTTTCTATTATAGTATGTCTTTTTCTCTTATGTCAGCTTTCCACCTTCGGGACAGCATATTCTTGTCCACTGACGACTATACATAGTAACAGCATTTCATAGCGGGAATGATTTATACGACAAGGAGAGAGGGACGATGGACAGAGAATTCTTAGCAACATTAGTGATTGATTTTTTCGTCGCCTTTGGAGTCCTCATTGGGGGAACGTTAATTGGGGGGATGGGAGCGTATTTAATAGGCAAACCCCCGTTGCAAGTCATGCATGACCTGGCAGGAAGCTTAAAAATTTGGGCAATCGTTGCTGCGATTGGAGGTTCATTTGATGCGATTACGAGCTTAGAGCGCGGACTATTCACCGGAGCTCATGATGATATTTTCAAAACATTGTTTATGGTGTTTTTCGCCCTTTGCGGTGCACACTCAGGTACGCTGTTAGTGCAGTGGATTGTTGGGGAGCAGCATGTCCTATGAGAGTGCCTCCTTATTATCGTCGGCCCGGTTGGCAGCGTTTTTTCGCCGGATTGATCATTGGAATTTTGATCGGCTGGGTGTTTTTCTTATTGCAGTACGGACCGATCCACGATGAGCTCATTTTAGAACGGAGCAAACAGCAGGCAGAGGTCGCTCAACTAAAAGAGCGAATTGATGATCTCGTTCGTAAGCAAAATGAACAAAATGAGGAGAATCAAAAAAAATTAACGATTCAAGAAATCGAAATTTCCTTTACGAATGCACGGAGCCTTCGTTTAAACCAGCTTACCCTCTATGAGCTTCATCAGCAAGCGATAGAGGAGCTCCACTTTTTAGAACAGAGAGACATTGAAACGGTTGCTAACATGAAAGACCTTATGATCTCGACCCTTGAGAATAAAGTATTTTCCATCAACGATAGTCGCTACCAGCTGGACGTCGAAGAGGTTTATTTATTTACAACCTTGCATATTTACGCGAAAATAGTCCCTGCTTCTTCATAACGATCTATGACGTTTTTCTGAATATTTCTCCCTTTCCTTTCCAAGACAAACCGTTATCCTGTATACTATATAAAAGGAAAACTAACGCGATTTGTAAAAAGGAAGGAGTGAATGAAATGGATGTAACCGGTAAAGAAATGATCATTAACCGTAAGGAAATGGCCTTAAAAAAGGTGGAAAAGATCAAGGCAGGTTATTCTGCATTTGCCGAAAGCAAAGAAGTATCCGATTTCATTCGCAAAGAACTCAAACGATTAGGGATCGACGACGTATATGAGGACATAACTGAGCTTGGCTCTTGGTTCATTCCAGCAAACCAGCGGGATGAAGATCATAAGTAAATCTAAGTAGCAAAGAGACTGGGACAAACGTATAAAAAGGTTCGGATCATCAAAATAAAATGATCCGAACCTTTTTTCTGTTGATTCGTGGGATCGCCTGTTGTTTGATTTGCGTTTATGGCCGTAAACGCAAACCCTCATTCATTTCTGACATTCTCGTTGCCTCTGACGGACATTCGAGTGACACGCAAATGAGCCTTCAGATAACTAAAAACCGATTTTTACGTCGACCTTACACTGACCATAGATTGCCCCCCGTTTTCTCGTCTGAAAGCATCTGTTGAATCTTTATTTGTTGTTCCTATTTTTCATTGATTAAGATTTCCCCACTCACGGAGGAGGCCTTGAACTTCCGAATGAACACGGAACCGATAAATGGTTCGGTCAATAGGCTTATAAGCATACGAATACTGCTAAGGTATCCTTTTTGTGTATACGCATGACTAGACGGACGTTTCCAAGCTGATGGTCAAAATCACGAGACGCCTGCGGGAAAAGCAAGAACTGAAGATCCATCGGGGTGATTTTCCCCGATTAGCTAAAGCCTTGTCCGCGGCAAGGGAGTGGTTTTTGAAACAATCAACGCCATATAAAATAAGAGTGGCACTCATCACCGTGGCGGGTGCCACCCCCATATGTTAGAGTATCCGTCTAACGACTGGAAGACAGACGACAAACTAGTATCGTGCAATTAAGTTTAACGTCATTGGTGGCTTCCTTGCAAAGAAGTTTTTGGCGGTAAGCCAAGCTTTCCTAACGTCTAAAATCGCTAGCCACCCGCCGGAGCTTCTCTACAATCTTATCTGTTTCCTCCCAGCTCTTCGCCTTCGCTCCTGCTGCCATCGGGTGTCCGCCCCCGTTATGTTCCATCGCCACCGTATTGATTACTGGTCCTTTTGAGCGGAGGCGCACACGGATTGTCTCTCCATCTTCAACGAAAAATACCCATGTGAGTAACCCTTCCACATCGGAAAAGCTGTTAACAAAAGCCGCTGATTCGTTCGCCGTCACATCATATTCAGCCAACAGTTCACTTGTCAGCTTCATGACTCCGACACAACCATCAATGATGGAAAAATGTTGAAGAATGTAGCCTTCTAACCTCGTTTGCTTTAATTCACGACGATGGAGTCCGCTGTAAAAATCATTCGTCTCGATCCCTTGTTCAAGAAGAAGGGCTACATGGCGTAACGTTTTCGGTGTCGTGTTATCATAACGGAATCTTCCCGTATCACCAACGATTCCAGCATATAGTAAAAGAGCACTCTCTTTGCTCAAGTTATACCCTTCCTCCTTTCCGGCAAGGAACAAGTCGACAATCATCTCGCTTGTGGAGCTTGCCGATGGATCCACCCAGACAATATCGCCGTATGGCTCCTCATTTGGGTGGTGGTCGATCTTTACGAGCTTGTCGCCCCGTGCATATCGTTGATCGCTGATTCGTTCCTCGTTCGCTGTGTCACATACGATGACGAGCGCCCCTTCGAACTTTTCATCATCAAGCTCGTCCATGTTGGCTAAAAATCCGAGCGATGGTTCTTCATCCCCGACAACAAACACGTTCTTTTCTGGATATCGCTCGCGAATAAGTGTCGCTAGCCCAACCTGTGAGCCAATGGCATCAGGATCTGGTCGTTCATGACGGTGGATTATGATTTGATCATAGGCCGCAATGGCTTGTAGAATGTCGTGCTTCATCTTCTATCCCCTTCTCTCTCGTCAATAGTTGCTGTACTGGCTTTTCCTTTCATTTCACGTTAGAATAAAAACAAATCACAATTGTTTTCGTGCAGGAGGATGTTTATGGCTGTTTTATTTACCGCACTTGTGTTTATCTCGATCGGCTTGTTTTTATATTTTAAAATAAAAGCGTGGAGAACACCCGAATCGCTGCTCAAACGAATTCACGAATCAAAAGCGAGCATCGCCTCCGGTGTATTTCTTACCGCGTTTGGTATTAACCTGTTAGTCGGCCTGCGCGGCACGGTCGATTTAATTGTAGGGCTTGTCTTCGTAGGCTTCGGTGGTTTCATCCTCTACCACGGCATTCGTGCCTACCAACATTATGTACCACAACTGAAAAACCAATAACCATTTTTGCGTCAAAAGAGACTTGGATAACCCAAGCCTCTTTTTGTTAATCGATGATTTGCGCCATAAACAAGGCCTTCCCAACAATTTCTCCTTCATGGTACATTTCCACATCTATTTTCCCATGCTTACGACCAATTTCTAACACCCGTGGTCGTATCGTTAAACGGCTGTCAATCTGAACTGGCTTGAGGAAGTAAAGGGTGATGTTTTCGACGACGAGATCCCCTTTTTTATACTTTCGAAGAACCCGGCTACCGGACTCAATAACGAGAGACGTCATGACACCGTGCGAGATCGTTCCTAATTGATTCGTCATTTGCGGCGTAATTTCTACCTCATATGAATCCCCTTGGTCGGAACTACTTTCATTCAGGCCATTTGTCATCAAATCTTCAATCGTCTCTCCGACATGGGGCTGACGTTGAATCATTTGTAGCGCTTTTAGCACATCCTGACGACTGACCACACCGATTAACTTCCGGTGAGAGTCTATGACTGGGAGGAGCTCAATCCCTTCCCAGACCATGACATGGGCGACGGCAGCTACGGACGTACGTTCACTGACCGTGATTGGATTTTTCGTCATGACCTTTTCGATCGGTGTATGCCGGCTCGCGTTCAGGACATCTTTCGCAGCAACCATCCCTTGAATCTTCATGTTCTCATCAATTACAGGGTAGCGGCTATGTCCTGTCTTCTCATTTAATTCATGCCACTTCCCAACGACATTTTCCGTTGTCATGTAGTACGTATCTTGTAGTGGGATTAAAATATCGTCCACAAGAGTGATTTCCTTTTTGATTAACTGATCGTAAATCGCCCGGTTAATCATGGTTGCAACGGTAAACGTATCATAGCTCGTTGAGATCACTGGAAGATCTAGCTCATCCGCTAATTTAATCGCTTCATCACTCGTATCAAAGCCCCCGGTAATTAACACTGCTGCGCCTGCTTCCAGGGCAATTTGGTGTACCTGATAGCGGTTCCCTACAATCAAAAGGTTGCCTGGCTCCACATACCGCATCATCGCATCTAGCTTCATCGCTCCAATGACAAAACGATTGAGGGTTTTATGGAGACCGTCTCGACCACCGAGAACTTGTCCATCAACGATGTTTACCACTTCTGCATAAGTCAGCTTTTCGATGTTTTCTTTCTGTTTCTTCTCGATTCGAATCGTACCAACCCGTTCAATCGTGCTGACAAGTCCTTGATTTTCCGCCTCTTTAATTGCACGATAAGCCGTTCCTTCACTCACTTGAAGATCCTTGGCAATTCGGCGGACCGAAATTTTTTCACCCACCTCTAAATTCGTAATATACTGCAAAATTTGTTCATGCTTTGTCGCCAATCCCTTCACCTCGCTTTCACTCGTTATCTGTACTTGTCTGTAAAATATAACTGTATTACTAAATTATACGAGTGATGAATTGGCGTTTCAACCTTATCTTACGTAGCGTTTAACCTTTTTTGCCTCCCGTTTGTGTTTTGATTGAAATTGAGCGTTTGTTTTCGTTTGATTTCTTTTATATAACAGTGCAGCTCCATTTCCACCGATTACGAGTAAGGCGAACCCCATCCACAAGACCGCAAACAAATAAGCAAGGCCGGTTTCATGGAGGGGTAGACGTGGCAGCCCATATATTATAAGAGCCAAACCTAATAAAAAACAGAGCAAATAGCGCTGATTCATATGACCATCTCCCTTTCGGACAAGTACAGCTCGTTACATTGTATGCTGCTTACTGCGGAAGAGAACGGAAAATCATTCGTATTTGATGGTCTAACAAAAAAGTCCCCAAAGAATCATCGTTACTTCTCCGGAGATCTCTCCTTACGAGTATTCAGTGGCAAGTAAAAGAATAGCTGTTTGTCATTTGATTATGAACAATCGTTTCTACTTCTCCACCTACTTTCTCACATCCAGATATTAACTGTTCTAACTCTTTATGATTCATAGCTCTAGCCGACAGCGTTAACAAAGAAAGAACAAGCAACGCCGTGCACAAAACGATGGACCTGTTAAATATATGGTTATTTTTCAATTTTCTCATTTTACATACTCCTTCTTTCGATTACCCTTGCTACCAATTGATGAAAACATTTATGCTAGCTCAAACAGGAAGAGGCTTTAACCTATAAAAAAGATTAAGCCCCTTTTACGTTTCACTTTATAATTCAATTACCTCGCCAACGGCTAATGCTCTTCCTTTTTTCCCTGACAGTGACTCTGCAAATGCGACAGGGTCTTGCTCAATGACAGGGAATGTGTTGTAGTGGATCGGAACTACTGTTTTGGCTTGTAACCACTCTGCGGCGACTGCTGCATCTTCAGGCCCCATTGTAAAGTTATCGCCAATTGGTAAAAATGCTACATCAATGGTGTTCCGCTCACCGATTAACTTCATGTCAGAAAATAGCGCTGTATCGCCTGCATGGAAGATTGTTTTTCCTTCTGCCGTAAAAAGAATTCCACTTGGCATCCCGGTATAGACAATGGTTTGGTTTTCCTCTGTGTAAGAAGATCCGTGAAATGCTTGCGTTAATTTTACATGGCCGAACTCAAACTGATGGGCTCCGCCAATGTGCATCTCATGAACCTTGACTCCTTTCCAGCTAAGATATGTAGCTAATTCAAATGGAGCGATCACAAGAGCGTCATTTTGCTTTGCGAGTTGGAGAGTGTCGCCGACGTGATCATTATGACCATGAGTTAACAAAATCACATCTACCTTCAAGTCATCGACTGATAGGTCTGTCAGCCCATTTCCTGTAATGAATGGATCTATCAGGATCGTCTTTCCTTCTGTTTCAATTTTGACAACAGAATGCCCATGATAGCTTACTTTCATTGCACTCAACTCCCTTTCAATCATCAATCGTCTCTAGTGTCCTTCTTTCCCGGTCTCCCATTGTTTAAACATCTGTTGTTTTATGGCTTTGGATGGTCCCCTCCTCCTACATCAACACGTGGTTGGAATACCTATCGATTTCCTTTCTAATTTTAACATAAGATGGTACGGTAAAAAGGAAGAATGCAGGTTTCGTTTTGAAGCCTAGAGAAAGGAAGCGATAAAAAATGGAACGAATCAAACGCGTAATCGAATGGCTTAAAGACAATGACCACTCGATGGCCTTTATTCAAGACAAAACGTCGATTTTTTATTTAACCGGATTTTACTGCGACCCCCATGAACGGCTCGTTTCCTTGCTACTTTTTCCAGAAGCAGAGCCATGCCTTATCTGCCCTAACATGGAAACTTCCCTTGTTAAAGAGGCAGGCTGGACAGGAGAAATTCTTGGCTATTCTGACATTGAAGATCCGTGGCTACTCGTACGGCAAGCAGTTGAAAAACGGAACGCTGTGCTCACTTCCTGTATTGTAGAAGCTCCAAGGCTGACCTATGCACGGGTGCAAGCATTGCAAGACGCCTTTCCGGCGATTAAGTTAATTAACGGGGAACCATTCTTAATGGAGTTACGAAAGCAGAAGTCAGCCAAAGAATTAACGACGCTAAAAGAAGCGGCAGCCTTAGCCGACTACGGCGTCGAAGTAGGGGTACAGGCGATCCAAGAAGGTCGTTCCGAAATAGAGATTCTTGCTCTCATTGAATATGAATTAAAGAGAAAAGGGGTTCGTGACATGTCGTTTGGTACCCTTGTCCTCTCTGGGGATCAGTCAGCCAATCCACACGGCAATC
The DNA here is from genome assembly GCF_004376175.1 of Halalkalibacterium halodurans. Classification (GTDB taxonomy): domain Bacteria; phylum Bacillota; class Bacilli; order Bacillales; family Bacillaceae_D; genus Halalkalibacterium; species Halalkalibacterium halodurans. Next base: position 126,961 of record NZ_SNUY01000001.1, read on the forward strand.
CCGGCAAACGTACGATCAAAAAAGGAGATTTTGTACTGTTCGATTTAGGTGTTGTGTTGGACGGGTATTGCTCAGACATTACCCGGACTGTCGCGTTTCACCATGTGACCGATCAGCAACAGGACATTTATGAAACCGTACGAAAAGCCCAGCAAGCAGCACTGGATGCATGTCGGCCAGGAGTTGAGATTCGCACTCTTGATCAGATCGCGCGAACGATCATTACAGAGGCAGGCTATGGAGACTATTTCCCACACCGGATCGGACACGGCTTAGGCATGGAAGTTCACGAGCTTCCATCGTTAAACGAGACGAATACCGATCGCCTTCAAAAAGGCATGGTGTTTACGATCGAGCCCGGTATCTACCTTCCTAGTATTGGTGGTGTTCGAATTGAGGATGATGTCGTTATTACAGAAGACGGATATCAAACCTTGACAAACTATCCGAAAAACTTGCAAATCATTACGTAGATGAAAGATGTGGACCTTTTCAACGCTTACAAGTGCTTAAAGTGGGATACATACATCGTGTATAAATCATTTCCTCAGCAAACACAATTGATTTACCAACTTATGTTATTAAACAAAATTTCGTTAGAAAAACGGATGAACGAGACAAGGTCGTTCATCCGTTTCTCTACCTTCTCCTGATTAAGCAAGTAGGTCCATAACATCCTTATACGGTTTGTTTTGTGAGACTGCGACAGCTTCATATACGATATGGCCAGCTAAAGTATTTAATCCTTTGCGTAACGCTGGGTCATCCAGACACGCTTGAACGTACCCTTTATTCGCGATGGCGAGCGCATATGGAATCGTCACATTCGTCAAACCGATCGTAGATGTGCGTGGAACGGCTCCTGGCATGTTGGCAACAGCATAATGTAGCACACCATGCTTCTCATAGGTTGGATTACTATGAGTGGTGATACGATCCGATGTCGCAACAATTCCCCCTTGGTCAATTGCCACATCGACGATAACGGAGCCTGGTTGCATGGACGCCACCATTTCTTCGGTCACAAGCTTCGGTGCTTTTGCCCCTGGAATGAGCACTGCGCCAATAACGAGGTCTGATTCTTTGACGGTTTCGGCGATGTTAAGCGGATTTGACATAAGCGTATTGATCGACTCCCCAAACAAATCGTCAAGCTGACGGAGTCTGTCAGGATTTAAGTCTAATATGGTCACATCTGCCCCTAAGCCGACAGCGATCTTGGCAGCGTTCGTCCCGACGACCCCTCCACCGATGACGGCCACCTTTCCTCGCTTCACACCGGGAAGACCCGAAAGCAGGACTCCTTTACCACCTTGCGTCTTCTCTAAAAATTGTGCCCCGATTTGTGAAGCCATCCGACCAGCCACCTCGCTCATCGGTGTTAAAAGCGGCAGCGCCCCGTTTGCAAGCTGCACGGTTTCATAAGCGATTCCGATCACTTTTTTCTCAAGAAGAGCATCCGTTAGCTTGAGTTCAGGAGCAAGATGAAGATACGTGAACAAAATCAATCCTTCACGAAAAAAACCATATTCTTCGGGGAGTGGTTCCTTTACTTTCATGACCATCTCCATCTGCCATACTTCGTCTGCCGTATCGACGATCTTCGCTCCTGCTATGACAAATTGTTCATCCGTAAAACCAGAACCTTCTCCTGCCCCTTTTTGTACGATTACCTCATGTCCATGCTGCGTTAAAGTCATGACTCCAGCAGGTGTGATCGCGACTCGATTTTCATTGTTCTTCACTTCCGTTGGCACGCCGATTTTCATTTTGCTCATCCCTCCTTTTATTCACGTATTGTCAAAACTTTATATAGAAATAGGTTAATAAATCCTATATTAGAGGGCTTTATAAGCAAAAAACTTGCCACCCCCCTGAATTCTAAGGTATTGATGAGGTAACCACACGACATCAATCCCCTTAAGAAAAAAGGATGTGACAAGTTGTTACCTCAAATTATAACCTATTTACTTATGTTAATAAACTATCAAGAACAAATGATTCGAACGTTGCTTACCCTACTGATTGGGAAAAGCATGTTTGATAAGCCAATAGAAGCGCCAGTGAACAAACCTTATCGGAAACTTCAAGTCGACGATCTGCCGATCATTGAAGTACCAGAAAAACTTGATTTTAAACAGTTATTAACTGAGCATCTGGCGGCGAATGGAAAGCCTCTTAAACCGGTACAGAGACGTTCTAATTCAACACCTGTTCCTGCGTCAATGAAATGTCCAAAGTGTGGTGCTCCATCCGAGTATTTGTATGCCAATAATGGAGGGAAAGGACAGTTTCAATGTAAGGTGTGTTCCTGTCTTTTTAATCAAAAAAGCCGCTATCTCAAAGAGGCCATCCTTAAGTGCCCTCACTGTGCCAAGACTCTTGAAAAAATCAAGGAAAGAAAAGACTTTAATGTGTTTAAGTGTAAAAACAATGACTGTTCCTACTACCAAAAGAAATTGAGTAGAATGTCACAAAAAGAGAAAAAACGGTTCAAAGAAGACCCTCAAGCCTTTAAAATGCGGTATATTTACCGCCAGTTTCACATTGACTATCAACCGTTAGCGAAACATTCACCCAAGAAGCCAAAAGTCGATTTATCAAGGCTTTATGTGTCTCCACATACACTTGGACTCATTCTGACGTATCACGTGAATTACGGGCTATCCGCTCGTAAAACAGCTGCACTGATGAAAGATATTCATGGTGTATCCATTTCTCACCAAAGCATTTTAAACTACGAAAACAGTGTAGCACTTACGCTTAAGCCTTACGTCGACCACTACCCTTATGAGCTTTCAGATCAATTCTGTGGTGACGAAACGTATATCCGTGTGAATGGTCGTTGGCACTATCTGTTTTTCTTTTTTGATGCGGTGAAAAAGGTGATTCTCTCATACCCTGTCTCACCAAATCGAGACACAGCGACCGCCATTCGAGCGATTGACGAAGTATTACTTAAGCTGAAAGAGATTCCTGAGAACCTTACATTCGTTGTCGATGGAAACCCAATCTACTTGTTAGCACAGCATTTCTTTTCCCAACATGAGATTCCATTTGACGTAATACAAGTCATCGGCTTAACCAATGAAGATGAAGTCTCCAAGGAATATAGACCGCTAAAACAGATTATTGAGAGACTGAATCGAACCTTTAAAGGCAACTACCGATCCACTCACGGATTCGGGTCAGAACAAGGATCCGTATCATTTGTGACCTTATTTGTGGCTTACTTCAACTTTCTAAGACCGCATTCAGCCTTGGAAGGTAAAGTTCCTGTTCTCATTCCAGAGTTAGAACAACTTCCAAACATGCCAGCACGCTGGACCAAGCTGATTGACTTAGCTCAACAATGGTTGATTGATCAGACTGCCTAGCTTTTGTTTAGCTGAGCCCTAACATCAGCAATCGGCGTAGCGAACTCTTGACAAACCGAACTTGCCAATGGTTTAAAATGGAAATAACCAAGGGCTATTTGGTATGCCTTCTTTTGTCCCCTTCGCCCTTGTTTAGCCTTAGTCAAAACCATTGGCGTGTTTGTCAAGAGCGATTGCGGGGCTCCTCCACCCACAAAAGAGAAAAGAACTGAATGCCTAGTGAGTTTTCATAGAACTTTTGACATTACCTTTATTCATTTGATTCCTTTTTCCACACCCATGTAAACAGCTTTCCTTTCTCGTTCATATACCGAGCCTCAAAGCGAGTCAGGTCGGGAAATTTTTGTTTGATTCGCTTTACCATTTCTTCTGCTTCTGCCTGCTCATGGATGCCAGCGACTTTTACGATTTCTCGGACGGCTTTCTTTGCTTCTTCTCCCTTAATTACCTTTGTTCCGACTTCATATTCAAAGTGATTCGGATTGTCATATTCCCACTCATGTAAAGTGTCTCCTTGCCATACTTTGATACGCACTGAATAGTTGCCCATTAATCCACTTGCTTCCGCTAATGAATGGACACCTAGCACCACAAAACTACTGATCAATAAAAAAACGACCCATCTTTTCACTCATCTCACCTCGTCGTTAGAATGTGTGAAAAAATGGATCGTTATTCATCTCTTACCGATAACGATGCAATACATCGACAGCACCTGTGACCTCTATAACCGAACCTGTTACCATATCCGAGTCATCCTCACATAAAAAGGCCACTGTCCGAGCAATATCTTCCCCCGTTCCTGAACGACCAATCGGGGTGTCAGGGTCTTTTTGTTTACGTGACTCCTCAATTGTAGCTTCTTTCATTTCCCCTACTATATTTCCCGGGCAGACCATATTCACGGTAATTCCGTACTCTGCCTCTTCCACAGCGACTGTTTTCATTAATGAGACAAGACCTACTTTTGCCGCAGCATACGCTGACCGATAGAGCCAAGCAGGAGCTGTATTTGCCCCTTGAAATCCGTATAAAATAATCCGTCCAAACTGTTGGTTGCGCATGATGGGGAGAACCTTTTTGAACATATAAAAGGCAGCGCTTAAATTCCCATTCACCATCGTCTGCCATTCATGCTCTTCATAGTCAAAAAGCTTTTTACGTTCGAAAATATAAGGCCCTGCGTTATTCACGACAACATCGATTCGACCAAAGCGATCATAAGCCCCGTCCACTAGACGGTAAATATCCTCTTTTTTCGTTACATCGACTTGAACTAGTTGAATTCGATCTTTAAGATGGCCCCACGTCGTTTCCAACTGCTTCATCGCTTCGTCTTCCGTTCGATAGCTAACGGTCACCGTGTATCCTTTTTTAAGCAGGGCTTTTGTTACTTGAACTCCAAGCCCTTTAGTACCCGATGTTACTAGCGCATGTCGCATCCATTCTCCTCCTTCAAATCATGGCCACTTTCTCATGTAAATCATACTATGATTAAAAGCCATAGTAAAAACATACGCTAGAGACACCGAACTTTTCCTTATTAATTAGTTTCGTCTACATGTGTGAGTTCATCATTCATTCGTTTCGCTTGATGAACTTCTTCATCTTCATGGCGTTTGTCTACATCCACCCGAACGCGGTCACGAGCGGTAAATGATCGGTCCACTCGGTTTTCTTTCGTTCTTTTATCATCTCTCATCATCTACCCTCCTTTCAAATCACCTTTAGAATCCCTCCATCGTTTTTTTTTACACTTTAGTTTCTAAAAAAGGTAGGAAAACGAATATTTTCGCTATTAAGATTGGCGGTAAGCCACGTTTTCCTACTGAAATGGTTTCCATATCCAACCTTTCGGGAATAGAATAATGAGTAGAGAAAAGAGGTGAGTTCGATGTACAACCATATTCTTGTCGCAGTGGATGGATCCCCTCAGGCGAAGCGAGCATTATATAAAGCGTTTAACTATGCCAAAGAGTTTAAAGCCGATTTGTTCATCTGCCACGTAATTGACAGTCGTTCGTTTGCTACAGTTGAACAATATGATCGCACCGTCGTCGGATCAGCTGAATTGGATGGCAAAAAGCTGTTGCAGCGTTATAGTGAGGAGGCCGAGAAGGCTGGCGTGGACAAAGTGCATACCATCCTTGATTTCGGTAGCCCTAAAGCAAACATCTCTAAAACAATTGCCCAAAAATACGATATTGATTTAATTATCACTGGTGCTACGGGCTTAAATGCAGTTGAACGCTTTTTGATGGGAAGCGTATCTGAATCGGTGGCTCGTCACGCTAAATGCGATGTGCTTATCGTTCGTAACGACCAAGATCAATCATGATCGAAATACTTGATCGCGAAATCTACATGGTGAAATGATTGCTTTTCTTCTACTTTAGCCGCATATAAACAGAACTTAATTAATGCAATAAAAGGACTGCCGCTAGTAGCGGTGGTCCTTTTCTGGGGCTGTCCCAAAAGCACCTTAAAACATAAAATCGGGAGAACCGTTTGATGCGGTTCTCCCGATTTTTGTGTTGATTTGTGTTCTTTGGTTCCTTCGAGCGACGATCCACCGTCGCTCGTTTCCTTAGGTTGTGGGCAAGAGCCACAAGCCCGAGCTCGATGTGCACGTTTTCTTTGCCGCGAAGATGGTATCCTTTGGAATCCGAGGTTTTGTTTGACATGACCAAATACGCTCTCCACATCCGTTTTTCTTTTTTGGAAGAGCGTTCAGCCTTCTTCGCTTTTCAGTTTTTGATGTTGCTTCGCTTTGAGTTCCTCATACAACGGGTTGTAGTGTATCTGTCGATTTCCCCGTACTTGAACAGACATCCTTCACATGACTCACACTCATACACTTTAAAATCCCGTGTATAACCATACGTATCGATTCGCTTGGTGTATCGTTTAAAAGAGACTTTCCGCTGATTTGGACACTGTTCGATCATGTCATTCACCACACGTGCCGCATGGTTCTGTGGAATGGATCGAAAAATCCATAGGAAGCACGAGTTGATTCATGGTCTACTGCTGATAAGTAGCCGTTTGGTTACGTAAAAAATCGCCTTCTTTCGTTTGAATTTTGGTAGTGGTACCTTCATGTTAAACGATTGGGCGATTTTTTTGTATGTTCTTTCGAGCGTTAATGGGAGTCGAACGAGCGACAGGCGGCGACTCCTGCGGGAAAAGCAACAGCGGAGGATCGCCGAGAGTGGGGTTCTCGAGGAAGCTGGAGCGTTGCCCGCGGCAAAGAAAACACGACGAATGCAAACAAAGTGTGCGTGAGTCGATGTTGCACTTGTGCCTGTGGTGAAAGCGTCCGCCAAGTCGCGATTTAGAACAAATCAGAAAAGCTGACTCAAAAAATAGACTTTTGAGACAGCTCCTTTTCTACTTTAAACATATACTTTTTTCATGTTAACAAACGTTTTTTCTTAACTGTTTTATTTTATTCTTCCTCTTGTAATAGTCCTTCTTGGTATATAATTGAACTTGTAAGTAACGGGCCGTTTTATGAAGAAATATGTAGGGGTGATTCAATGTCAACAAAGAAAAACATTCTCATCATTCTTTTTTCGTTGGTAGCACTCTTTTCCTTTTTTGCCTTAATCGGAATCGTCTCATTTTTCACTGGCCCAACAGCACCGTAGCCGCTAGTAAAAGCAATTGAAAAGGCTACAAAGGTGTGTAACCTTCATAGCCCTCTTTGCCACTAATTGGCTAAAATCTTTTCGGCCTTGGTAATTGCTTTCTTTACTTCTGTAAAGCCTGTGCCGCCAGCACTCGTTCGACGAGCCACCACGGTTTTCGGTTGCAATACGTCGTAAATATCCTCATCAAACAAATCAGATGCTGCCTTATAATCACTTAACGGCAAATCTAGCAAATAGATGCCTTTTTCGATGCAAAGAAGCACGAGCTTACCTACTACTTCATGGGCTTCTCGGAACGGCATACCTTTTGTCGCTAAATAATCGGCGAGCTCTGTCGCATTTGAGAAGTCTTGATGGACAGCCTTCGTCATCGTTTCTTCCTTCACCTTCATCGTTTGGATCATCCCAGCAAAGATGGCAAGCGAGCCTTTCACCGTCTTCACGGCATCAAACATCCCCTCTTTGTCCTCTTGCATATCTTTGTTGTAAGCTAAAGGCAATCCTTTTAGCACCGTTAATAGCGAGAAGAGACTCCCGTAAACACGCCCCGTCTTTCCTCGGATCAGCTCCGCCATATCAGGATTTTTCTTTTGCGGCATGATGCTGCTTCCTGTCGCGAAAGCATCGTCCATCTCAACGAATTGAAACTCCTGTGAAGACCAGAGAATCAACTCTTCGCAAAGACGTGATAAATGAGTCATTAAGAGTGAAGACGCACTTAAGAATTCAACGATAAAATCCCGATCACTGACCGCATCGAGGCTGTTCTCATAAATGCCATCAAATCCGAGCAGCTCAGCCGTGTACTCCCGGTCAATCGGAAACGTCGTCCCGGCAAGGGCACCTGCCCCGAGCGGTGAGACATTCAATCGTTTTAAGCTATCTTCGTAACGACCATAATCGCGTTCAAGCATCCAAAAATAAGCAAGCAAATGATGAGCGAAGGAAATTGGCTGGGCGCGCTGAAGATGCGTGTAGCCTGGAATTAACGTTTCTACGTGCTGCTTCGCCTGCTCCACAAGGGCCGCTTGAACATTCTTGACTAGCTGTAAAATCTCCTTCGTTTGTTTGCGTAAATAAAGATGCATATCGGTCGCCACTTGGTCGTTCCGGCTCCGTCCTGTATGAAGCTTACCACCCACCGGTCCGATTTCGTCGATCAAAAGCTTTTCAATATTTAAATGTATGTCCTCATTGGCAACGGAATAGTTCAGTTCACCTTTTTTTGCCTTTTCCAATAAAATGTGAAGGCCTTTTTTAATTTGCTCCACTTCTTCATTGGCGAGAATTCCAGACTTTTCGAGCATCGTCACATGGGCGAGGCTTCCTTCGATGTCTTCTTCCACAAGTTGCTGGTCAAAGCCGATCGATGCACCGAATTCATCAACCCAAGCTTCTGCTGTTTTCGTGAATCGGCCTCCCCAAAGCTTTGTCACGATGTAACCTCCTTCTTCTCTTGCTTTTCCTTCATTTCCTTGTTCACCATACTATACACTTTCGTTGGTAGTCCCCATAAGGAGATGAAGCCTACCGCTGCATTATGATCAAATTCGTCATCTGGTGTGTAAGTGGCTAGCTTTTCATTATAAAGGGAATACTCTGATTTACGTCCTTCTACAATGGCGTGCCCTTTAAACAGTTTTACCCGTACAACCCCAGTCACTGTGGATTGAGTTTCCTTTAAGAAGGCAGACAAAGCGGGTTGAAGTGGTGAGAACCAAAGACCTTCATAAATGAGCTCTGCTATTTTTTTCTCTACAACTGGTTTAAAATGGGCCACTTCTTTTGTTAACGTTAAATCCTCCAACTCTTTATGAGCTTTAATGAGTGTCATCGCTCCAGGACATTCGTACACTTCACGAGACTTAATACCGACCAAGCGATTTTCTACGTGATCAATTCGTCCAACTCCATGCTTACCTGCGATTTGATTCAACTCTAGGATCAATTCATGGACTGGATAGCTTTTCCCGTTCAACGTAACAGGGATTCCTTTTTCAAATCCAATTTCCACAATTTCTGGTTGATCGGGAGCATCCTCGATTGCGACTGTTAACTCATAAGCACCTTCTGGAGGTGTTGCCCACGGATCTTCTAAAATTCCGCACTCATTGCTACGTCCCCATAGGTTTTGATCGACAGAGTACGGGTTATCTAAATCAATCGGAATTGGAATGTTGTTTTTCTTAGCGTACTCAATCTCTTCATCACGAGACCATGCCCACTCTCGTACAGGGGCTAAAACTTCTAAGTTTGGATTTAATGCTTGGATCGATACCTCAAAGCGCACTTGATCGTTTCCTTTTCCGGTACAACCGTGGGCTACTGCCTGTGCGCCTGTTTGTTCCGCGATTTCTACAAGCTTTTTCGAAATCAATGGACGAGATAGGGCGGAAACAAGCGGGTATTTTTGTTCATACAACGCATGTGCTTGCAATGCCGGCAAAACAAATTCTTCCGCAAATTCTTTTTTCGCATCAATTGTATACGATTCGATTGCGCCTACTTTCAATGCTTTTTCCTTTACAAATTCAAGATCCTTTCCTTCACCGACATCAAGGCCAACGGCAATGACATCATATCCTTTATCGCTAAGCCACTTAATGGCTACAGATGTATCTAATCCCCCAGAATACGCTAAGACAACTTTCTTTTTGCTCATGCTAACAATCCCTCCAAAGTGAATATTCATACTCTTGTTATTATTTTTATACATCCACTTGCATAAAAAAAGGCCTGTATAAAACTATCAACTACACTTATTAATATTCATTACTTTACCAACGATTATCGATTTTGACAAGGGGATTTCTCGCTTTTTTTTCTTTTTTTCTTCTACCTGTCCGTTTTTTTGGTTACAATACTTATAGAGTCTCGGAATAAATAACAATTTTCCGGGTCAAATGAACCAAAATTACTGGAAATTGGATTGGAATGGCCTGCACACTCATTATTTTCATTGTATTTTCAAAAATGTGCATGACAAAGAAACCTATTGCCATTATTTTTTTAAAAATTGACTAGGCGGCTTTAGGAAAGATGATTTCTTCAATATTTAACTGCTCTTTCTGACTGCTGTACCAAGCATCGATGTGCTGACACATCATTATGGCGTATAGGCGAATGTACCACATTTTTGTTGACCGGTGGCGTCCAGATTCCAAGTGATAATCTATTTTTTCTCTTTTATTAGAACGTTCAACAGAGGTTCTTCGTTTGTATATAAGTTTCCACTTTTCAGAGGACCTTGGTGTTTTGGTAAATAATCGTAGATTATCCTCTCTGAATGTATGGAATGTCCGACCATATTTTGCTTTTGAACACGGTGATGAGCATGTATTTTTGGTACCGCAAGCAAGTGGACAACGCCATTTTTGCCGATTTTGAGATTTGTCAAACCCGTTGGGCTTCATCTCCTTCCCAATCGGACAGATTGGAACACCTGTTGGAGATATTTGAATATCACTTTCTGTACTAAAGTTCTTCTTTGTTCGAACATTTAAATCGATGAAGGGTTCCACATTTTGATGTTCAAGTAGCTCATAAATGGCCTCAGCATCGTGCGCTGCATCAAGAAGAATTTTATCAATCGTGCCCAAGGTGTACCGTTGCGAAAATTCAATTGAACTAACCACTAGGCTGACTGAATCATGCCGGGAAGCAGGATGCAGCCGTGGATATAGCGGTAAGTCGTATTGGCTATCGCTAGTGGATATCATGTAGAGATGATATCCGTTGAAGTACTTTTCCTTAGAACTATCCCAGCCTGAGTCGATGTCGGGTTGTGAATACTGGCGTGGGTGAGTACAGTTCGTTAGTCCTTGGGCACTACAATTACAGGTTGATTTACTTCTCGGGTACCTAGCTGTTTCAATTGGTGTCCCATCTCCAACTACACCTAGAGCTTCGGGATCCCCAAGAAGACCAAGTTTCGTAGAAACCGCTAAAAATTGGGATTGAAAAAACTCAAATAATCGGTCTCCTGGCAGTTGTTTTTGTTTGGAACCATAACGCATTGCCCGATCAACGAGTTTACGAACAATTCCGGGATTCTTAGGTTCAGCTTTTTCACCCTTTTTAGGCTTCTTTTTCTTTTTTGACTTTTTCTTTTTAGGTTTGACCTTCGGCATAACATTCGGGCTTTCGAAGGCCCATAAACGTTTGAAAAAGTCTTCAAATGTTCCAACACCTGGTGTGTCACCGGGTTCAAAACCGCTAAGAATTGCATACAACGGAACGCGACGAAGTTGATCAACCCAATGAGTAATACCTTTTGTAGGTTGAACAAATAATGAAAGCAGATAAGAACGCATCATAGAAGCAGGGTCACGAGGCTTTGGTCCCTTTTTGGAATAGGAATCACCAAGCCATGTAGTTACCGAAGAGAGATCAGTTATCCAAAGCTTTTTAATTACTGGCCAATCCTTATTAACAAGGGTAAGAATGCCGCCAGAATAATGGGCATTTAACTGATTTAGAACGAA
>NZ_SNUY01000001.1:138484-155566 GCF_004376175.1 Halalkalibacterium halodurans
GAATCACCAAGCCATGTAGTTACCGAAGAGAGATCAGTTATCCAAAGCTTTTTAATTACTGGCCAATCCTTATTAACAAGGGTAAGAATGCCGCCAGAATAATGGGCATTTAACTGATTTAGAACGAAGTTTTGATAAGTTTCGTGTGCAATAAACGTTGGTTTCATTTTGGCACCTCAATCACAAGTAGTAAGGGAAAATAATCCCTTCACCGGCGATTATTGTGGTGTTTTTGAAAAGTCAAGTGTTTCTTGTCGAATTCGAGAAAATATTTTGATAATTAATTTCCAGTTTTAAAAAATGAACATTAAAAAATCCCACCTAAAATAGGAGGGATGAAATAAATTGGTTTGAGGAAAATCCTTGAACCACAAAGCTCGGCGAATGCCGAGAGTCTATACTTATAAAAGGAGGGATGCTTGATGGATTACCGGTTTGAATATGACTCTCGTCTCGGTATTGCCTTGCCCGTACTTTCTCATGAATGGGAGCAGTATGCACCTGCTCTCCAAGATGCGATTTTAGTTGAGTGGGAACAAATTCGTGGCGTCATCCCTGATCGTGTGAAAGAAATTGAGCAGCAAATTAACCTCTATCAACAGCAGCTTGAAGTGGAAGAAGATTTTAACCGTTCCTGTGAACTGAACCGACAAATTGCTGAGCTTGCCTCTGTCATTAATGATCTATGGATCTGGTTCCGTGCTAATCAAACGATGCCTGAACGCATGCATAGCTGACCTTTTAGACAAACAGTACACCTCGTCAAATAGCTGATCATCCAACGATTCGACCATGTCATTCACCACACGTGCCACATGGTTCTCTGGAATGAGATCGGAAAAATCCATAGGAAGCACGAGTTGATTCATGGTATACTGCTGATAAGTAGCCGTTTGGTTACGCAAAAAAATCGCCTTCTTTCGTTTGAATTTTGGTAGTGGTACCTTCATTTTAAACGATTGGGCGATTTTTTGTATGTTCTTTCGCGTGTTAATGGGAGTCGAACGAGCGACAAGGCGGCGACTCCTGCGGGAAAAGCAACAGCGGAAGATCACCGAGAGTGGGGTTCTCGAGGAAGCTGGAGCGTTGCCCGCGGCAAAGAAAACACGACGAATGCAAACAAAGTGTGCGTGAGTCGATGTTGCACTTGTGCCTGTGGTGAAAGCGTCCGCCAAGTCGCGATTTAGAACAAATCAGAAAAGCTGCCTCAAAAGATAGACTTTTGAGACAGCTCCGTTTTGCGTTCGCTACAAATATTTTTCGAGCAACAGACGTTTTTGATAAAAACGGTGGCCGATCTCTAATACTTGACGTGTGTTTCGGTAATTGATTCCTGCACCAAAGGCCATTCCAATAAGCGGAACCCCTTGAATCGTTTTTTTCTTTAACATGGAAATGACAACACTTTTCCCAATTTGACGAATCAACTGCTGTGTCCAAGGCGACGCGATAATTTGTTGGCCACTCCCGTAAAAATGAGGAGTGTATTCATCGGTTCGTTCGATCTCACGAAACAATCCATACCATGCAGGTTCTTGATAAGCCTTCGGGAGGGTTGCAACATGAAACAGCTTTAAAATGAGCATCATTTCTAACGGATGCTTGACTTCATATCCATATGTAAGGGCAAGCTGTTGCAACGAACGGAGCTGTAATGCCATTAAAGCCGGTAAATCTAGTGCCAATAATAAGGCTCCGCCCATCCCTGCTAGCCCCCCTTGTCCAAGAGCAAGCAATCGTTGCTTTGCCATATGTTGTTCAGCTAGAAAACGAAGTTCATTCACGGAAAGTCCTTTCATCTCTTCAATCGTTTCAATGTCTGATTGAAATACTTTTGCATGAAGCAGCGTCCGCTCACGAAAATCATCTAATGATCGACTATTTTGTAAGACTGCATGGAGCTGAAACAAGACAGCATCGACTTTTTCTAACAATTGTTGCTGCTTTTCTTCCCCCAATTGGGCGAAACTTTTATCAATCCAATTTTGATAAGATTTTTCCAAGTCCGTTGTCTCATGGGCAAAAAACGCATCTTCCCATCGTTCAATTTCCGTCCAAAGCGCTTGCTCATCTTTGTTCATTTTCATTGCCATCCCCACTTTTCATTCGTCGTTCAATCATTGTCAGGCGTAAACATTTTTCGTTTAAACAGTGGTGAATACGTCCAGCGCTCCTCCGCATGTGACGCCATTAACTCAAAACTATTCAATCTTCCATTTAGTTGATCGAGAGCTGCTAATAAGATCGCTTCCTTCGTTTTAGGACCATAGACAAAGCTTGTCGCGCCTTCGTCTTGCTCACGCTGACTGAGAATACAATGCTTTACGGCAAGAAGGATCGGCTCATCCATAGAAATACCTAGTTCCTGCGCTGTCTGGTTAATGAGTTCAACCCCAAGCACAACATGACCGATCATTTCTCCTTCATCGGTGTATTCAGGTGCAAATGGATCATGGAGTGCTGCTACCTTGCCAATGTCGTGTAAGATCGCTGCCGCAATGACCACATCCCGATTGATCGTTCCATAGATTAGGCTAAGCTGCAAAATGCTTTGACAAACTTCCACCACATGCTCCAAAAGGCCAGCATAATACGGGTGATGTGTTGCTTTCGACGCAGGAATCGTCGTAAAACGTTCGCGAATCTCCTTTTTTCCTAGCATCGTTTTCACTAGTTTGAGCAACGTTTCATCTTGGATTTCTTCAATGATCATTCGCAGTTCATGCCAAAGCTCTTCCCTCGAAAGTCCAGGCTTTGAGATAAGCTCTGCTACGGTCACTGGATCTTCGTCTGTGGCCAGACGGATTCGCTGAATGTTCAATTGCTTTTGCTGACGATAAACCGTGACAACGCCGTCTACCTTCACGACAGCGCGGCGAATTAACGCCTGCTTATGCTGTTCCGTCGCATCCCATAACCGGGCAGGAATGTATTCCAACTTTCGCTCAAGCGTTAAGTTCAAATAATCCGTCCCATTCGAGGCCCGCTTCACTTCACGATCACGAATCATGTAAAAATCAACGACGCGCTCCCCCTCTTGACGGTCTTGAAAACGTGTCAACAGTCATCCCTCGTTTCCTTTCTTCTCTTCTTATTCTAGGGCAAGCGAAAGGGAAAAGCAAAGCGACCAATGTCGTATAAAACCGTAAACACATGTGCTTAGAACGATACCTCTTTTTTCTCGTAAAAAAGAGGCCCCACTCGTGGAGCCCCTTTCGTTACTGCGCTAATCGTACAGTGTCTCTTGCAATCATCACTTCTTCATTTGTTGGGATGACGAGTACTTTTACAGGTGAATGTGGATAGTTAATAAATGCTTCTTTCCCGCGAACCTGATTGAGGGAAGGGTCCCAGTATACACCCATAAACTCAAGTCCCCGTAACACTCGTTCACGAATGACCGTACTATTCTCCCCGATCCCTGCCGTAAAGATGATCGCATCAACACCGCTCATACGCGCAGCATAGGAACCGATATATTTGTGAATGCGGGAGGTGAATACTTCAAGGGCTAATTCAGCTCGATCATTCCCCTCTCCAGCTTGTTCTTCAATATCTCGCAAATCACTAGAGAAACCAGACACGCCGAGAAGACCGCTTTTCTTATTCAGCGTATTGATCACTTCATTTGCCGTTTGTCCTGTTTTTTCCATAATAAACGGAATTAGTGCAGGGTCAATGTTACCCGAACGTGTTCCCATCGTCACACCCGCTAGTGGCGTAAAGCCCATCGACGTATCAATTGACTTTCCCCCGTCAATCGCTGCGATACTCGCACCGTTTCCGAGGTGGCAGGAAAGAAGACGCAATTGCTCAATTGGGCGGCCAAGCAGCTCTGCCGCACGTTGAGACACGTATTTATGAGATGTTCCGTGGAATCCATATTTACGAATTCCGAACTCTTTATAATAGTCATAAGGCAAACTGTATAAAAATGAACTTTCCGGCATTGTTTGGTGAAACGCCGTATCAAACACAGCGACAGCTGGAACATTTGGTAACACTTCTTTAAACGCTCGTATGCCAACAATGTTTGCTGGATTATGGAGCGGCGCTAGTTCGTTACATTCTTCGATTCCTTGAATGACCTCAT
Source organism: Halalkalibacterium halodurans (assembly GCF_004376175.1). GTDB lineage: Bacteria > Bacillota > Bacilli > Bacillales > Bacillaceae_D > Halalkalibacterium > Halalkalibacterium halodurans. Next base: position 142,578 of record NZ_SNUY01000001.1, read on the forward strand.
CAGTGATCAAAACCGAATCGTTAAACTTTTCACCACCATGAACGACACGGTGACCGATGCCTTCAATCTCATCTAACGATTGAATGATTTCATGGGACGTTAGCTTTTCCAGAAGGGTTTTCACGGCAAAAGCATGATCGGGAATATCGAATGTTTCTGTTACTTTTTCGCCCTTCACTTCAATGGTGAAAATTCCATCACCTAAACCGATCCGTTCCACGACGCCCTTTGTGACTAGTTCTTCTTCCGGCATATTTAACAGCTGAAACTTCAAAGAAGAACTTCCAGCATTAATCGCCATAATTTTGGCCATGTTTTATGACAGCTCCTTTTTTGATGAATCCTCACGTTGACCCTTTTTTATTACCTTACCCATTTAAGCACCAGAATCTTCAGTTTTCAAGTAAAATCGCCGATTTTCTAACGTAAACTTTCAAATTCTTTATTTTCTGACTTGAAACCGCTTTTTCTTAATTCCATGTATTGGCTAGATATGAATTGATGGGAAAATCCCCTTGACGCTTCTATCAAAAGCGTTAGAAACGGCAAATTTTATGGCAAAGTGATCGTCCCTTTTGTTCTTTCATTCTTTATCCGATTTAACTCGTGCTAATACTCTCACTTTGCAAAGAATCAATAAAGGAAAACTTGGCGATTACGGAGCCTTGAATGAATGATCTTCATTGCTAAAGTTAACGAAGACTCACAACATGTAGGATTAGAATTCTGTGGGGATGTAGAAGAAATCATTGAATAAAATTTCGCTGTCAAAAAAACGAAAAAACGCGAGGCACGATTCTCTCCCCGCGCTATCCCTACAGCCCAAGCTGTTCATCAAACCATTTATTGATTTGTTGGACCATATCTGCAAGAGCTTCCCGCTTCGTAAAGGACGGTAGCTCTGCCAATAACGCTTGCTGTGGAGGGCGGACCCCTTCTCCTTTTTTCTGTAACAATAAAAGGCTCTTTTCGTGTTGTTCAGCCTTAAACATTGATTTCGGTAATTGGAGCAGCCCCAAAATAACGGTCTCTTCCTTTAAAAAAGCATGCAAATCTTGGGCGTAAGGACTATTAAATAATCCATTCGGAACAACAAACAGCAAATACCCAGCTTCTCTCACTTGCCGAATTCCATGTTCAATCATTAAGTGATGAATGTACGAATGTCCATCTGCTGCTTTTAATGAAAACCGTTCTGCTACATCATCTCGAGGGTAGTAGCCCACGGGTAAATCTGTCGCGACAATATCGACTGTCCCTTGTTTTGAAACTTGCAAACTGTCCTGATGAAATAATTCCAATTGACGCTCCTGCAAATTTGCATTCACGAAAGCAAGCTTAAGAAGCGTCTCATCCACTTCAAAACCTAATCCGTTTGCCGGTTGCATGGACTGATTTAAAAGAGCTGTCAATAAGTTTCCAGAACCAACGGCTAGATCTAAAATCGTATACCCCTTCGGATAAGAAGCGGTCACTTTATTAAGTAAATAGCTCATAAATCCACAAACGGCATCTGGAGTCATGGCGTGATGAGGCTGGGTAGCCTCGCGCATTCCTTTTAAAACCGCTAGCTGAAATGCTTTGCGCACGGTCTCCGCTTGCAATTCAAGAGTCGCAGCCTCTTGCACTTTTTTCTCTAAAGAAGCTAGGCTAACTTCACTAACCTCCTGGCGCACCTCTTGATAAAAAATATTGTTTCCCATCTCGGCAAGAGCCTCTAAGTAAGTGACATCCTGCTCTTTGGCAAGCACCGTCGTTCCTTCATCAAGCGCAGTATATAGCTTTTCAATCACTGTTTGTGCTTCCATATGTCCTTGTCCTCCCTACGTACAGCAACCTATCATTATGCCATTGTAACCAATCTGAGAAAGGTTGAAAAGAGAAACGGACGATATTAGAAAAACGAAACTTACCGCCTAGTCTTATTGGTGGAAGCGACGTTTCTCTTATCGAGGTTTACCTTCTTTAAAGTGAAAGAAAAAGCGCCTCCAAACGAGACGCTTTCCTAGAATGCTTAAAGGGCTGCTTTTGCAGCTTCAATGGCTTTTTCGTAATCTGGGTGGTTTGTCGCTTCTGATACATATTCAACATATGTTACTTCATCATTGGCATTGATGACAAATACGGCACGAGCCAATAAGCGTAGCTCTTCAATCGCGACACCGTATGCTTTTCCGAACGATAAATCCCGATGATCTGATAGCGTCTTCGCCTGCTCTAAGCCGGCCGTTGCGCACCAACGTTTTTGTGCAAATGGAAGATCCACACTAACGGTCAATACTTCAACGCCGTCAAGATTTGCTGCTTCTTCGTTAAATTTGCGTGTTTGCGCATCACATACTCCTGTATCAATAGACGGAACGACACTAATTAAACGTACCTTTCCTTTTGAGTCGTCAAGAGTCACAGGTGATAAATCATTTGCAAGAACCGTAAAGTTTGGGGCTTTGTCTCCTACCTTTACTTCGTTACCTAGTAATGTCATTGGATTTCCTTTAAATGTGATAGACGCCATCGATTCTCCTCCTTAGTAAAAGCTTCTCTTTCATCTTACCTTGTCCCTTTGCCCGGATCAATAAAAATGGCGCCAACTGGAGCGAAAAATTAGAATTTACAGAGTAGCGGCTTCTCGCCAAGTCTTAATTACTGCAATTGAAGTTTACATTCCAAAAATGAAAAAAGAATGGGAACCCTCCCATCCTTCTTTTATACTGGCGGTTGTTGCTGATTATACATATTATTCGTATAATTGTTGCCTGCGTTTCCTCTGTTCTGCCCAAGCATTTGTTGAATTTTTTCAATTACTTGAGGAGCAAAATCGACAAGCTTCTCATATAGGTGAGTGCTGCCATCAATATGAACCATCTTAATGCCATGGCTATTGACGACTAAGAAGGCAATCGGTGTAATCGATACTCCTCCACCGCTTCCTCCACCAAACGGGTGAGAAGCCGAGTGCTGATCACCGATTTGATCCACCATAAATTCACTACCACCCGCGGCAAATCCGAATCCTACTTTAGAGACAGGCATGATGACACTGCCATCTGGTGTTTCGACTGGATCGCCAACAATGGTATTCACGTCCACCATTTCTTTTAAATTTTCCATTGCCGTTTTCATAAGCCCTTGAATCGGATGATCTGACATGGGAAACCTCCTTTAGATGCATTTACTTCTTTTTTATCCGGTCATTGATTCACGGGATTGAAACAGTCTGACAGAAGGGCGCTTCTTCCAATGCTTCAAGACCAACAAGCCTGTGCCTATAGCATGCCCGAGGCGAAAGGAGAACATGCACACAAACTTTGTTTTGGACACCTTGTGCTGATAATGGGGGAATACCGCTAATTTTGGCATCGTTTGTAGACGCATGAAATTCCCAATAAACCCGCAGAGTGTCCCTTTAAATGTCCAAACGACACCAAGAAGCATTCCGGTCCATACTGCATCACCAACTCCAATTTCACTCGACCATTCCAACTGATGTACACGAATCCGGCGCAAAAAACGACGAACAATACGGTAAAAACCGGCCACATGTCGAACGAAATCTTGGAATTCCTGGATATCTTTTAGGATCGTTTCAAAGCGTATTTTCCCTTTCTCACTCGAAGTGGTAGCTTCTCCCATCTTTTGATCCTCTTCCACAATAAAAGAACCGGACGAGACATCCACTTTAATCAAAGGGGCTGAAATCGTATAGGTAAACACTCTCCAGGCAGACATATGTACCTCTAGTAAATCATCATCACCATCATGATGATAACGGATCGTCACATTAATTTTTGTTATCGCAATGAACAGTCCAATAAGAAAGAGAATGATGCCTAGCCAAACAAGCCAACTCAAAATGTCCACCCCGCTTCCTCTTCCCTTCTCAGGTCGCCCTTAGTATATACGAACAAAGGAAAAATAAACCTGCTCCCTCTATAAAAGGAGCAGGCTTCTGTTATGATTCTTCATGGACAACATACGTGTCAGCGATCATATCATGAATCCCTTGTTTTTTCCTCGTAAACGCCACCACTAGGTAAAGGAGGATAAACAGTGCGAATACTTGATGAAGAAAGCGCCCAACGACTTCACGGAACAGCACCTCTCCCCATGAAAGGGGGCCTCCTTGTTGATTCACAACCTTCAACCCAAAAACCATCTTCCCAACGGTTTGACCATATTCTTTGGTCATAATGACATAATAAGCATAACCGATCAAAGAGGCTAAAATAACTTCCAAGGACCAGACAGACAGTTGAATGTTCAGCCCAAACCAACGAAAGGTCGGATATACGACAATAGCATTAATACTGAAAATCACCACAAGGTCAAGAAGAAAAGCCCAGAAACGCATCCAGAAGCCCGCATAACGAACCTGTGGTTCTTGTTCATCCATTTGAATCTCTTCTGGTGGGGAAGATTGCTCTTGAACAACCTCTTCTTTTTTCTGATGACGAAGCGAAAACCGTCGTCTCGGAATAGCTTGATCCATTATTCTCCCCCTATTCTGCGTATAAATATTGTAGAGTCGGCGTATTCGATTGGTTCAATAGCCGCTCGATGCTTTGGAGTTCATAGCTTGGTGACAAAAATCGATTCGTTGACATCGAGAAGAAGTCGTACAAGCCGAGAGAATGCTCGTACCTGATGACATTATAATCCGCGCCAAGATCTTCTTTCATCGACTCAATGACATCATCCAAACCGCCAAGCTCATCTACTAAACCTGTAGCCACCGCTTGACTACCCGTATAAATTCGACCATCTGCCAATTCCCGAACTTCTGTTTCAGACATTCCGCGGCCATCTACGATCACTCGTACAAACTCATCGTACATTTCATCGACAAGCGTCTGTAAAATGTCTTCTTCCTCGTCTGTTACCTCACGTGTTTGCGATAGAATATCCTTATATGGCCCACTTTTAAACGTGTTGAATTCGATTCCGAGGTTTTCAGCTAAACCTGAAATGTCGATCGACTGCATGATCACACCGATGGAACCTGTAATGGTTTGTGGATGGGCGTAGATTTTTGTAGCTGGTGCCGATATGTAGTAACCGCCTGACGCTGCCATATTTCCCATTGATACATATACCGGCTTCTCACTGTCCTGAACTATTTCCTCAACCTGCTTATGAATTTCTGCGCTTTCTAACACTCCACCACCTGGGGTATTCACTTGCAAAATGATTCCTGCTATATTTGGATCTTCGCCTGCTTTTTCTAGCTGCTTTAAAAAGTCGCGATGGTGATATACCCCAGTATTAAGTAGGGAAGGAGCTGATCCCGTATCTTGAATGACTCCCGATAACTCCAAAATCGCGATGGACTTTCCAAAATCTGTACCTGTCTCAACGATTGTCTGCTTATACGACGTACCTGTTCCTACCCACTCGTCGACGTCCACCGCTGGACTCGAGACTAAACTTATGGCTGCCGACGCGACAAATAACATCGCCGCCGCAATTAAAGCTAACCACCTTTTTCGACTCATCATGACGTTTCACTCCTCACCGTACTGCTATTTCAACGGTAATCATAACATAAATAGAAAAATAAGACACTTATCATTGGATGAATGTCTCCAAGCAGGTTATGATGTAAGGGAGGAATTTATTCTTGGAAGGGAACGATGAGGATGGAAGACAAAAACAACATCTACTTTTTTTACAAACACACCAAGTCGATGCAAGAAACGGTGGAGCCGCTCAAACAACTCGCCACCTCTCAAGGATTGAACGTTGTCGATGATGTTCAAAAAGCGAATATTATCGTCAGTGTTGGTGGAAATAATGCCTTTTTGCAAGCAACACGTAAAACGAATTTTCGTTCCGATTGCCTTTATGTAGGCGTGAGCACAGATCGTGAAGGATTTTATCCCGATTTTACGATCAATGAAATAGATAAAATGTTTGAAGCATTTGAAAATCAAAATATAGAAGTGAAAAGACTTTCAACGCTTGAGGTTACCATTGACGATGAAAAACCGTTCTACTGCTTAAATGAATGCTCGATTCGCTCCAACGTGATTAAAACGTTTGTCTTAGAAGTATTCATTGATGACATGCATTTTGAGACGTTCCGCGGCGACGGGATGATTGTATCCACACCAACTGGAAGCACCGCATACAACAAATCGGTACGGGGAGCAGTTGTTGATCCACGACTTCCATCCTTACAAGTAAGCGAAATCGCTTCCTTAAATAACAATACGTATCGAACGCTCGGGACATCGTTTCTTCTAAGTGGAGACCGAACACTCCGCTTGAAAGTGGTTCAAGACGGCAATGATTTCCCGATTATCGGAGCCGACAATGAAGCCTTGAGCATCCGTCACGCAGAGGATATTAAAATTCGCCTTTCGGACAAGCAAGTAAAAGTGTTGAAGTTGAAAGACAATACATTCTGGCACAAAGTGCAGCGAAACTTCTTATAATGACTGAGAGGGAGCCACTCGGATCGAATGGCTCCCTTTATCCTATGCCTGAAAGACAATCGCCTCACCGATAACCGTCTTTTCTACTCGTGTCGTTAAAAGTTCTTCCTCCCTGCACGTGAACAAGTTTCGGTTTAACATCGTAAAATCAGCGACATAGCCAGGCCGAATGTTTCCGCGCTCATGTTCCCGCTCAATTGCATAAGCGCTTCCTGTCGTATAAAGCTGTAACGCCTCATAACGTGTCAACTTCTCCTCCGGCAAGTATCCTTCATGTTGATCGGTCGCCTTTTTTCGTGCCACAGCGGCATAAATTCCATAAAGAGGATCCACCTCTTCGATCGGCGCGTCCGATCCTCCTGCTAGTGCCATCCCTGACCTCAGCAACGTTTTCCAAGCAAATGAGTACGAAAGCCTCTCATTGCCGAGCCTTTCTTCGACCCAAGGAAAGTCGGCTGGAACAAAAGCTGGCTGAATATCTAAGATGACCTTTAGTTTTTTCATTCGCTCAACCAAAGACGGAGGAGTGACCTGTGTATGAATCAATCGATCTCGTCCTTCGGTGACAGGGTGGGCTTCGATGGATGTGATGGCCATTCTGAGCGCCTCATCCCCTATCGTATGAATCGCTACAGGAAGTTTGTATTGGCGTGCTTTTTTGATAAGGTTCGTTAATTGCTCCTGCGTATGAATAGCGACACCTGAAGTTGTTGGGGCATCACAATATGGCTCGCTTAAAAGAGCCGTCCGACCACCAAAGGCTCCATCGGCAAAAATTTTCATCGCTCCAAACTCTAACCATTCACCTACAGGCCCTTTGCAATATCCCGCTTTTATCATGTCATCAATCACTTCATGATGAACGAGCAAATGAGCTCGAAATCGTCTCGTATTTCCATCAATTACTCTCTGAAAGGTTGCAAAGGTTTGATTGAATCCAAGGTAATAGCCTAAATCCTCCGTATGTCCTCCAACTAATCCTTTTGCCACCATATCATCTACCGCTGCTGCCAACGCTCGTTCTAAGTAAGCTGCTGAAACAGATGGCGCTACTCGCTTGACGAGCTCTTGGGCCGTGTCAAGGAAATACCCAGTCGGTTCACCGAGCTCATCTCGGACGATTCGGCCTCCCGGAGGATCTGCTGTATCCTTCGAAATCCCTGCTAGCTGCAGCGCTTTCGAATTGACGAGAATCGCGTGGCGACAGACTCGTGTCAAAATCATCGGATGATTCGGTGCGATCTCGTCTAACTCGTTACGATGAAAAATTTTCTGATCAGGAAAGTTATTCTCATTCCATCCTTCTGCTGTTACCCAGTCTCCCTCTTCTGTGAGGGCCACTCGCTCCATTAGCTTTTCACGCATGTCTTCTGCGTTCATTACTGTCGACAAATCTAAACGTAAAAGCTTTTCCCCATGACCGATCATGTGGAGATGGCTGTCAACAAATCCGGGATATACGTAAGCCCCATCACAATTCATCTCCTGATTGATGCGTGTGCGATATTTCTGCCGTAATTCTTCAGCTGTTCCTATCGCGACAATTTTTCCGTCTTCTGTAAAAACGGCCTCCACTTGATCGCCTTCATGCACCATCGTAAAAAAAGTACCATTCCACCAAAGAGTCCCCATCGCCTGCATTCCTTTCCTTTATCAGCGTTCTATCTTCCTTTATCTTGCCAAAACAACTGGCCGATTGACAAGGGCAGGCAGAGATCCTCGCGCCTTTCTCTCTGGGCATAGACCTGTTAAATGTACCACTGACTGAACAGCCATTAGTGATAGAAATCACTGTTCTAAAGAAAGTATCTATCTAAAAAGTGAAAAAGGTTGTGCCCACTCTTTAGGCATCAACCTTTTTCGTTGTTACTGTGCCCTCAATTGCTCTTGTTGTCTTAATTCGATACGCCTAATTTTTCCGGAAATAGTCTTCGGTAGCGACTCGACAAACTCCACTTTTCTTGGGTATTTGTATGGAGCGGTGTGCGCTTTCACATGATCTTGCAACTCTTTGCTGAGCGCTTCCTTATCTAGATTCGTGGAATCATTCAGAACGATATACGCTTTCACAACGGCTCCGCGATCTTCATCGGGACTCGCGACAACCGCACATTCCTTTACCGCTGGATGTTTCGTCAAAGCATCCTCTACTTCAAACGGTCCGATCGTATAACCTGAACTAATAATAATATCGTCACTGCGCCCCTCAAACCAGAAAAAGCCATCCTCATCCATTCTTGCTAGATCCCCTGTAATGTAGTAGTCTCCACGAAACGCTTGAGCGGTCCGCTCAGGCTCCCGATAATATTCCTTGAATAAAGCAGCCGCATCCTTATGTACGGCAATCTCTCCGACTTCGTGAGGGGCCACAGGCTGACCATCCTCATTCACGATGACGACTTGCCCTTCAAGTGTTGGCTTCCCCATCGATCCTGGTCGCTGTTCCATGCCAATCATCGTCCCGACTAAAAGCGTGTTCTCGGTCTGCCCATAACCGTCCCTTACGTTGATCCCAAACGTGTCTCGGAACGTCTCAATGACCTTTCGACTCAGCGGCTCTCCCGCGGACACCGCGCTGTGCAAATGGGGAAAACGGTAGCGATTGAGATTGTCTACTTTCGCCATAAAACGATATTCTGTTGGCGTACAGCATAGAACATTGATGTTTTCTTTCTCTAACAAGGCTAAATACTCGTTCGGATCAAAAGGACCATTGTAGACAAACGCGGTTGCCCCTAGACCGATCGTTGATAAAAACGGGCTCCACACCCATTTTTGCCATCCAGGAGCAGCCGTTGCCCAGACGAGATCCCCTTCACGGACGCCAAGCCAATGTTTCGCTGCTGTTTGCAAATGAGCATAAGCCCAACCGTGGGTATGGACAACCCCTTTTGGATTACCTGTTGTTCCCGAGGTGTAAGGCAAAAACGCCATTTCGTCCCGTCTTGTTTTCACACCCTCAAAGGAAACGCTTTCATTCCTTGCAACATCTTCTAGCGATTCCCATCCTGATTTTGTGCCTGAAATAACCCATTTATACTGTAGTGAAGGAAGAGGAACACTCATGCTGTCAATTTCATCGGTTGCTTGAACATGGGCGATGATGGCTTTTGCTTCTGAATGTTGAATTCGATAAACAAAGTCGTTGGCCCGAAGCATGTTGGAACAAGGAATAATAACAATTCCCGCCTTTAAACAGGCTAAATAGCAATAATACGCTTCTGGAATTCTTGGTACCACCACAAGCACTTTGTCTCCCCGCTTAAGTCCGCACTTGGTTAACGCATTCGCATATTGATGAACGGTATTCATTAACTCGGCATACGAAATGTCTTTCCGATGACCCTTATCATCTAAAAATCGAATGGCGAGTCGGTTTACGTCCCTTGCAAATACGTCAAGTTCCTCCGTCAGATTGTATTCTTCCGGTGCCATGTGTTCCACTTTCATAGCGCTCCCCCTTTTCATTCCACTTCCTCACCATTATACTGAATTCATTTTTTATTTTGAATATTTTATACAAAAAAATAATATGACATGGAAAGATAAGATACGCGAAAGGGAGCGGTTTCCCGCTCCCTTTTCAAGCCATTTATTTTGTTATTGTTGTTGGAACCCACCCATTTGTTGTTCAGCCATAGCTACGAGACGCTTTGTGATCTCACCACCAACTGAACCGTTCGCACGAGAAGTTGTGTCAGCACCAAGCTGTACGCCAAACTCTTGTGCAATTTCTGTTTTCATTTGATCAAGTGCTTGTTGAACACCAGGAACCACTAATTGGTTAGAGTTGTTTGATCTTGCCATGTGTCTCACCTCCTTTGTACCTATAGAATGATTCTCAGAGGTGAAAAACATGCAAACAACGAACTGGTAATTAATGAGATTGTAAAAGGGTCGCTAGAGTAGCTCATCCATCTCTGTTTTTGAGACTGCTGCTTCGCTTTTAATCACCATGGTTTCTGTCCCCTCAATTGCTGCTTGAACGTACGCTTCTGTTTCGACGAATTGCTCAAATTTCTCTGCTTGTTGACGCGTCGGCTTCGTCTTTGAATCTGGAGGAAGAAAAATCGTGCAGCAATCTTCATACGGTAAAATGGAAATATTAAAGGTGTCGATTTCTTTCGCAACCGTAATGACTTCTTCTTTATCCATCGTAAGGAGTGGCCGGAGCACAGGGGTGTTCGTCACTTCATTGATCGTATTCATGCTGTGCAATGTTTGACTTGCAACCTGTCCTAGACTTTCCCCTGTTGCAATCGCAAGCGCATCTATCTTTTTCGCAATGCCTTCACTGATCCGCAGCATCATCCGCCGCATAATCGTCATCTCCATATTCGATGGCACCTTTTCATGAATGTGCTTCTGCAGTTCTGTGAATGGAACGATATGCAGCTTCACTTGACCCCCGAAATTCGTTAGCTTGGCCGCTAAATCCACCACTTTTTGCTTGGCTTTTTCATTCGTAAAAGGCGGGCTATGAAAATGAATCGCTTCAAGAGTAACCCCGCGCTTCAACAAATAATAACCTGCCACTGGACTATCAATTCCGCCCGAAAGCATTAATAAGACTTTTCCACTTGTCCCAACTGGCAAGCCGCCAAGTCCTTTAAATTCACCTGTCATAATGTATGTCCCGCTTTCCCGTACCTCCACCTTAATTTCCACATCAGGTGAATGTACATCGACGCTGATTTGATCCGTGTTCGCCAGGACAAAGCCGCCTAAATGATGATTCAACTCAGAAGAGGAAATCGGAAATGGCTTATAAGCTCGTCTCGCATTAATTTTAAACGTTCGTACCTCTCCTTCGCTCGCTTGTAACGCGTGAAGAGCGGCCTGTTTCATCTTGTCCAGTTCGTTCGTAACGCGAATGGCTAAGCTAAAAGAGTGAATCCCAAAAATTTTCCGTAGCTTGTCTTTAATTGGCACTGGATCTTCGCCGTTTAGTCCGAGTAAAATTCTCCCGAACGTCCGATGATACGTCAACCGAGGAAACGACGGCTTTAGCACCGAGCGAATATTTTGCACTAACTGTTTTTCAAACATATGACGGTTTTTTCCTTTTAAGGCGAGCTCACCATAGCGTATTAAAATATGGTCAAAAGTTAACATGGTCCTATTGTACAACCTCCAATAATTCAGGGATTAAATGTTGCAACTCCTGCAACGTTTTGGACACTTCGTCCTCCGTTGTTAAATACGATAAGCTAAGGCGAATCGCGCTGTTCGCCCGCTCTTTCCCTACTCCCATTGCAAGCAAAACATGGCTAGGCTCCGAACGTTTCGTGGAACAAGCCGATTTTGTGGAAACATGGATATCTCGCTTCGACAAAGCTTGAATGATCACTTCTGGCTTCATCTTGGGGATCGAGAAATTAACGATATGAGGTGCGGCCAACTCCTTTGGTGTATTAATTACAACACCCTCGATTTCACTTAATCCTTCAAGCAATTGATTTCTTAATTGTAGAAGCTTGTCGTGCCTTTCCTCATACAGTTCCATCGCCATACGCAATGCCTTTGCCGTAGCAACCGCACCAGCTACATTTTCCGTTCCTGAACGAAGCGCTCCTTCTTGTCCGCCGCCATGGAAAAGGGGGGTCAAACGAAGCCCGTCTTTTTTATATATAAAACCCGTTCCTTTTAAGCCATGAAATTTATGGGAGGAAAAGGTCACAAGATCTATCAAGCCGTGTGCCAAACGGAGCGGAACCTTTGTAGCGCCTTGCACATGGTCAATGTGAAAGCGTACCTTTGGATAACCTTTAAGCAGCTCGCCAATCCCTTCAACAGGCATGATGATTCCCGTCTCATTGTTCACATGGATGATGGAAACAAGAATCGTCTGATTCGTTAACGCTGCTTTCACCTGCTCTGCGGTTACCTGTCCAGTCGGACCTGGTTTTAAATACGTCACCTTAAAACCTTCTGCTTCAAGTGACCGAAAAGCTTCAATTGTAGACGCATGCTCTACGGCAGTTGTAATCAAATGAGTTCCTCTACCTTTTAACTGGTAGGCCGTTCCTTTGATGGCCAAATTGTTGCCTTCCGTTCCCCCAGATGTATAAATAATCTCTGAAGAACTTATTCCTAAAATCCCCGCTATCTGCTCTTTCGTTTTAAGGAGAAGCTGCTCCGCTTCCGTTCCCATTCGATGAAGGGAAGAAGGGTTTCCGAAAAACGTCAGCGAGGCTTTCGTGTAGGAATCAACTACTTCCATAAACGGACGCGTTGTTGCACTATTGTCCAAATAAATCATCCGTCCTCACCTTTTCTCTACTCATTGTGCATCACATAATCTTAGCATACCTCGTGTGGCAAGAAAATGAAAAAACTTTTTGTTTTCTTGTTTCCCACTTTTTGGCCGTAACGACCTACATTCATATAACTACCCACAAGCGTCGTGTGGTAACAAATAGTAAAGTAAAAAGAGGCTGGGACAAAACTAGCCAAAAATAGTAAGTAAAAAGGTTCCAAGCAAATAATAAGTGCTTGGAACCTTTTTTGTGGAGTTTTTCTTATTTCCTGGCCCTATGTCACCGTTCGTGGCCG
>NZ_SNUY01000010.1:0-12287 GCF_004376175.1 Halalkalibacterium halodurans
CGCCCTTGATTGACCTCTGAATAAACCATTGGCGTGTTTGTCAAGAGCGATAGCGCGGCCTTTCCACCTAATAAATGGTAGTAGTGTTAGATCCAAATAAGGTTTTCATAGAAGTTTTGACACTACCCCTAGATAAAATAAAGGCTTACATACGGGTCATTATAGCAAAAATCAAACCCATAAGGACAACTTTCAGCCTCAAGCCCTTTCGTCTAGACCGTGGTGGTCGGGAAGTCGACATATATCCCCAGACGCGCCATAAACCTAATAAATAAGAACACCGGTCACCTAAACAAAAAATGGAGCAACTTGTGCAAAAGCTTCCTTTTGGGAGTTGATTTTTAAATCTCTCGCTTCTTATTTTCTTTCTGCCTTTTTTTATTGTAAAATAAGGCGACGACTGTTAAGGAGGAATTTATGTATGAAAAAAGGTAGCATTACATTTGAAAATGGCGAAAAAATCGTCATTGAATTTTACCCAGAAGCAGCACCAGGTACGGTTGAAAATTTCGAAAAACTAGCGAAAGAAGGCTTTTACGACGGTCTAACGTTCCATCGGGTGATCCCAAGTTTCGTTGCTCAGGGCGGATGTCCAATCGGAAACGGAACAGGTGGTCCAGGCTATACAATAAAATGTGAAACCGAAGGAAACCCTCATAAGCATGTAGCCGGTGCATTATCTATGGCTCATGCTGGGAAAGATACAGGCGGTAGCCAATTCTTCATCGTTCACGAGCCTCAGCCGCATTTAGACGGTGTACATACGGTTTTCGGTCAAGTGATTGAAGGAATGGATACGGTTCTCCGTATTCGCCAAGGCGATGTCATGCAAGAAGTGAAAGTCTGGGACGAAGAGTAAAGGAAACACGAGTAAAAGCACTCCAACACGGGGGTGCTTTTGTTGTTTCTAAATACTAAATGATAAAAATATAGATGGTCTATTTAACAGGATTCAAGTTTTACTCCTTTTATTAACTCCTGAAGGAGCAAAAACACCTCATTACAAAAAAATGGTCATACCACTGCACTGAATAAAATATCCCACATAAAAAAACATATATACAACAAAAACAAAATATGATATAGTTTAAACAAAAATGAAACAAAAATAAGCGGAGGTATTTATGGTACAAAATGCATGGGATGTAGAAAAAGCTGCTACTCTTTCTACAGGACTTGATGAATTAGTATATCGGTCGAATTTAATCGGCTCAGACCGTGCCGTTTGTAACTGGGGCGGTGGTAATACATCGATGAAAACAGTAGAAAAAGATTTTCGTGGCCGTGAAATCGCAGTCATGTGGGTGAAAGGAAGTGGTTCTGATCTTGCAACCATGGGCGCGAAGAATTTCACAGGTTTAAACTTGGAAGATATTCGTCCGTTAATCGAGCGCGAGGAAATGTCAGATGAAGAAATGGTTGAATACTTAGGTCATTGTATGATCGATCGAAATCATCCGCGTCCATCAATTGAAACGTTGCTTCATGCGTTTTTACCCTTTAAGCATGTAGACCACACACATCCCGATGCGATCATTAGCATTTGTTGTGCTGATAATGGTAAGGAAATCGCAAAGAATCTTTTTGGTGATCGATTCGTTTGGGTCCCATACGTTAGACCTGGGTTTTCTTTATCAAAATTGATAGCTGAGGGCGTACAAAAAAATCCTCATGCTGAGCTAGTATTAATGGAAAAACACGGGCTCGTCGTTTGGGGGGAGACAGCGAAGGAAAGTTATGACCGAACGATATCAGTCATCAATGAAGCGGAAGCGTACATTCGTTCACGGATTAATGAAAGCGTTATTTTCGGAGGGGGGAAATATACAGCATTAGCAAAAGAAGAGCGTATGAGCATGCTCGCTAATGTGATGCCGGTCATCCGCGGTGCTGTAAGCGATGAAAAGAAAATGATTGTCACGTTTGACGACGGTGACGATGTATTAGAGTTCGTGAATAGTGTAGATGCAGCTCGACTTTCACAGGTAGGGGCGGCTTGCCCAGATCATTTGGTGCATACGAAGATGAAGCCACTGTTCGTTAAGTGGGACCCGTCTATGAACGACATCAATCAGTTAATCGATGCCATTAAGGATGGAATTTCCTCATTTAAAGAGGAGTACAAATCGTATTTTGAACGGAACAAAAACGAAGGCGATGTGATGTTTGAGCCTGCGCCGCGCGTAATTCTCATTCCAGGAATCGGAATGGTGAACACAGGGAAAAACGTCACGATGGCTCGCGTGAGTGGCGCTCTTTATCATCGAGCAATCGCGGTGATGAAGGGAGCAACTGCTCTTGGAACGTTTGTCTCTCTGAATGAAAACGAATCGTACAATATTGAGTATTGGCCACTTGAACTTTACAAACTATCATTAGCCCCGGCTGAGGCTGAGTTTTCGAGAAAGGTAGCGTTCGTCACTGGTGGAGCTGGTGGAATTGGTAGCGAGACGTGCCGTCAGTTCGTCGCTGAAGGAGCCCATGTCGTTGTTGCTGACCTTAATCTTGAAGGAGCGGAGAAGGTCGTTAGCGAAATAAATGAGCAGTACGGTACGGACCGGGCGCTTGCGGTAAAAATGGATGTGACGTGCGAGGAGCAAGTACAAGCTGCATTTAAACAGGCTACCTTAACGTATGGAGGCATTGATATTGTTGTCAACAATGCAGGTTTGGCAACGTCTAGTCCGTTTGATGAAACCACTCTTGACGAATGGAACTTGAACTTGAACGTACTAGGAACAGGCTATTTCCTCGTCGCCCGTGAAGCGTTTAAGCAAATGAAAGTGCAAGGAACGGGTGGAAATATGGTGTTTATTGGTTCAAAAAATTCTGTTTATGCAGGAAAAAATGCAACGGCGTATAGTTCGGCGAAAGCACTTGAAACTCATTTGGCGAGATGCATTGCAGCAGAGGGTGGCCCGTTTGGGATCCGTGTCAATTCTGTCCTCCCGGATGCTGTACTACAAGGATCTGCTATATGGGGATCCAGATGGCGACAAGAACGTGCGACTGCATACGGAATTGAACCAGATCAACTGGAGGAGCACTACCGTAAACGAACGACCTTGCTCGTCAATGTTTACCCGGAAGATATTGCTGCAGCAATTTTATTCTTTGCTTCGTCAAAAGCGGAGAAAACGACCGGGTGCATGTTGACGGTTGATGGCGGTGTTCCTGCTGCATTCACGCGATAACTATACGGAGGTTGCCCCCGTCCCAGGTGAATGATCCATGGGTGGGCTGCTTCAGAGACAAATAAGAAAGCACTTATGAAATAGGAGGTGCTGTAAAATGAACTATTCGTTGGCTGTCGACATTGGCGCTTCTAGTGGAAGGCTAATCATTGGAGAGTGTAACAAAAAAATCCACTTAACCGAAATTCATCGTTTTGAAAACCAAATCATTGAGAAAAACGGACAGTTTTGTTGGGACGTGGACGCTCTATTTTCAGAGATTAAAACAGGACTCAAAAAGTGTCGCGAGGCTGGGATTGAGCCTGTATCGATGGGAATCGATACATGGGCTGTCGATTTTGTCCTCCTTGATGAGCACGACAAGCCGTTAACCGACGCCGTTTCCTACCGAGATCCTCGCACTGATGGCGTGATGGAAGAGGTTATCGAGCAGTTTATGAAGGAGCGTTTATACTTAGAAACGGGAATTCAATTTCAACAGTTCAATACGATTTATCAGCTGTATGCTTTAAAGAAACAACATCCAGACATTTTTAAAAAAGCAAAGTCGTTTTTAATGATTCCTGATTATTTTCACTTTTTGCTTACAGGAAAAAAAGCGAATGAATATACAAATGCGACGACGACTCAGCTCGTTAATGCGTTTACAAAAAAATGGGACAAAGACATTATCGAAGCGTTAGGGTTCAACCCCGATATGTTCCAAGAAATCAAATTGCCAACAGAATCCCTTGGAAAGTTGAAAAGTGAATGGGTAGAAGAGGTTGGTTTTGACCTTGAGGTGATCTTGCCAGCTACTCATGATACGGGGTCAGCTGTTGTTGCCGTTCCGAAAGTGGCGGACACCATTTATCTTAGCTCGGGAACGTGGTCACTCATTGGAGTAGAGAATTCGTTTCCAATTTGTGTAACAAAAGCGTTAGATTATAATTTCACAAATGAAGGTGGAATGAACTACCAGTTCCGTTTTCTAAAAAACATTATGGGTCTTTGGATGATTCAAGAGGTGAGGCGGAACTACGACAACCGTTACTCATTTGCTCAATTAGTTGAGCTTTCTAAAGGGATTTCGTTTAAATCTACTGTTGATGTAAATGATCCTCGATTCTTAAAGCCTACCAACATGATCAAAGAAATTCAACGCTATTGTCAAGAAACCGGTCAACAAGCTCCGGAGCACCCCGGTGAAGTAGCAAAGTGCGTGTTTGAAAGCCTCGCAGAAAGCTATACGAGCGCAGTCGCTGAAATCGAAGACATTTTTGAAAAAGATTTTAAATCTATCAACGTCATCGGTGGTGGTTGTCGTAATGAATTACTTAACCAGCTCATTGCTGATCGAACGAAAAAAGATGTATTTGCAGGCCCGATTGAGGCAACGGCCATTGGAAATCTCGTAGCCCAGTGGATGGCGCTAGGCGAAATCGAATCGATACAGCAGGCGCGAAAGCTGATTTATGACTCTTTCGACGTGAAACGGTACGTTTCGGCAGATAGGGAATAGGTAAACATACGTAACAAGGAGGCTTAGGATGAGCGTGAAAAGTCAATTTGAGCGAGCGAAAATAGAATATGGACAATGGGGCATTGACGTAGAGGAAGCACTTGAGCGGTTGAAGCAAGTTCCAATCTCGATCCATTGCTGGCAAGGAGACGATGTAGGCGGCTTCGAAGTGAGCAAAGGCGAGTTGTCTGGCGGGATTGATGTGACGGGAGATTATCCTGGGAAAGCGACCACCCCTGAAGAGTTACGGATGGATTTAGAAAAAGCGCTGTCGCTGATCCCGGGAAAGCATCGCGTTAATTTGCATGCGATTTATGCAGAAACGGACGGTAAAGTGGTGGAGCGGGATCAACTCGAACCGAGGCATTTTGAAAAGTGGGTCCGTTGGGCGAAAAGGCATGGGCTAGGGCTAGATTTTAACCCGACGTTGTTTTCTCATGAAAAAGCGAAAGACGGACTGACCCTTGCTCACCCAGACCAAGCGATCCGTCAGTTTTGGATCGACCATTGTATCGCTAGTCGAAAGATTGGTGAGTATTTTGGGAAAGAGCTCGAGACCCCGTGTTTAACGAACATTTGGATTCCTGATGGTTACAAAGATACACCGAGTGATCGCTTAACCCCTCGAAAACGATTAAAGGAATCGCTGGATCAAATTTTTGCTGCTGAGATCAATGAAGCGTACAATCTTGATGCGGTGGAAAGCAAGCTGTTTGGCATCGGCTCTGAATCATATGTCGTCGGCTCCCACGAGTTTTATTTAAGCTATGCCTTGAAAAATGATAAGCTCTGCTTACTCGATACAGGCCATTACCACCCGACTGAAACGGTCTCTAATAAAATTTCCGCGATGCTCCTTTTTCATGATAAGCTCGCTTTACACGTCTCCCGACCGGTTCGCTGGGATAGCGATCACGTCGTCACGTTTGATGATGAGCTGAGGGAAATTGCCTTGGAAATTGTGCGAAACGATGCTCTTGATCGCGTCCTGATCGGATTGGATTTCTTTGATGCGAGCATTAATCGAATCGCGGCGTGGACGATTGGAACGCGCAATGTGATTAAAGCATTGTTGTTCGCTATGCTCATCCCGCACAAACAGTTAAAAGAGTGGCAGGAGACAGGAGATTATACGAGACGGTTGGCAGTGCTAGAAGAATTTAAAACGTATCCGCTGGGCGCGATATGGAATGAATATTGCGAAAGGATGAATGTGCCCATTAAAGAGGAGTGGCTCAAGGAGATTGCGATTTATGAGAAAGAAGTGCTGCTCCAGCGCCATTAGGAGTGCAGTCAATCGTGGCTGCATTTTTCCCATTCATCGGCTAAAATGTTGAACAGAGCTAGTAAATTGACATGTCCACGGAGGGAAAGAAACGATGCTTGTAGCCGAAAGGCATGAAAAAATCATTGCGCTCGTCACTGAAAAAGGGAGCGTTCGTGTATCGGAATTAAGTCAATTGTTTAACGTAACTGAGGAGACCATTCGCCGTGATTTAGAAAAGCTTGAAAGCGAACGGAAGCTGCAACGAAGCCATGGCGGAGCAGTTAGCATAAAGGAAGACACAGAGGCCCCATATTTTGAACGGGAAATCCGAAATGTAAATGAAAAGCAAGCCGTCGCAGCTCAAGCGGTCACATATGTGACCACGAACGATCGAATCATTTTAGATGCGAGCACAACCGCTTGGTATATGGCGAAACGGTTGCCAGATGTACCGTTAACGGTTTTAACGAACTCGATGAAAGTGGCGATGGAGCTAGCCAAACGAGAAAAAATAACGGTGATTACGGTAGGAGGCACCTTACTACGAAAATCGTTATCTTTTGTTGGCCCCCAAACGAATCAAACGCTTGAACTGTATCATGTGAACAAAGCGTTCATCTCTTGCCAAGGAGTGCATGCCAAGCGGGGGATAAGCGACTCCAACGAAATGCAGGCACTCGTGAAACAGAAAATGATCGATATTTCCGATCACGTGTTTTTGCTCGCCGATCATACGAAATTTGGAAAGCAAGCCTTTTCGCGAATTACGTCGATGGAAACGATTGATACGATCATTACAGATTCAAAAACTAGTGAGGAACAAATCAGTGACTTTCAAGAGTTAGAAATGGACGTGATTCGTGCTTAGTTCGTTGGTGATTGAGTGCTAAACCAATTAAGCGCTGTGCAATGAAGGTGAACAGCAAGAAAGTTAAAATCCTTGCTTTTTTATTTTGCTGGTGATACGATCGAGTCAGCTAAATCCCCCGTTTTATGACGTGGCAGGATGTTGGCAGGTTTTCGATTATATCGAGAACGATAGGTTGATCGGATTCCAGTAGGAAAATTGAATAATTAATTTTTATCCTTCGGGGCTGGGTGGAAATCCCGACCGGCGGTGATGAAGCGAATGCTTCTTAGTCCGTGACCCGGTTGCTGATATCAGTAAGCGGTGGACCTGGTGAAAATCCGGGACCGACAGTGAAAGTCTGGATGGGAGAAGGAAACGTACGGTTCAATTTGGAAAAATGTGCATGATTGCACATCTTCTTTCTCGTGGGCAAAAAACCTACGTATACACAAGGGAGAAGTCTGTCCAAATGGAACCACTGCTTGTCGCATGACAACGTGCGAACGCATTTTCGTATGTCAAAGTATGCCCCGTGAGAACAAAATCTCTGGGGCTTTTTTGCGCTTTCCAAAGAATGACACTCGCTTTTCGAATCATTATATAAAAAAAGGGAGACGCAAGAGAACGAAAGAAAGTTTTTCTAATCGGGTAAAGGTGGTAACATGTGATGACAGATGAACAGTATATGAAGCTAGCACTAGCACTCGCTGAGTCAGCCCGAGGGCAAACCTCTCCAAACCCACTCGTTGGCGCAGTCGTTGTCAAGGATGGGCAAATCGTCGGCATGGGGGCTCATTTAAAAGCTGGAGAGCCTCATGCTGAAGTTCATGCGATCCGAATGGCTGGCGAGAAGGCAAAAGGTGCGACGGCGTACGTAACGTTAGAGCCATGTAGCCATTATGGTAAAACCCCTCCGTGTGCTGATTTATTGATCGAGGCAGGTGTAGCTCGCGTCGTAATTGCCACAGAGGACCCGTTCCCAAAAGTGTCCGGTCGGGGGATTCGTAAATTGCAGCAAGCGGGAATCGAAGTGGAGGTAGGTATTTGTAAGCAAGAAGCGCTAGATCTAAACCGGATCTTTTTCCACTTTGTGCGAACGAAACGACCTTATGTAACGATCAAATCGGCCACGACTCTGGATGGGAAAACGGCAACAGTTCAGGGAAACAGCAAATGGATTACGAGCGAGCAAGCGAGGGAGGATGTCCACCGGTATCGACATGAACACGACGCTATTCTTGTTGGTGTAGGTACGGTACTTGCTGATAATCCGTCACTCACGACGAGACTTGCTGCTGGAGGATTGAACCCAGTTCGCGTCATCCTGGATCGTCGTCTTCGCACACCTCTTGATAGGAACGTAATCACTGATGGGAAAGCACCAACCTGGATATTTACTGAGGAGAGAGCTGATAAAGCGAAAAAAAAGGCCCTCGAAGAAAAGGGAGTTCAAGTTTTTTCGTTACCTAACGTCTCTGTAGAAGCTGTACTTGAAACACTTAGAGAAAAAAATATTCTTTCTGTCTTTGTGGAAGGGGGTGCGACCGTAAACGGTAGCTTTGTAAAAGCAGGCACCGTCGATCAAGTGATAACGTACTTAGCTCCAAAGGTCTTTGGAGGAGCTGCAGCCCCGACAGCAATAGGTGGTGACGGTGTGATTGCTGTAGCGGACGCCCTTCCATTTGAAGTGCAGGAAGTGATACAAATTGGCCCAGATGTGAAGATTGTGGCAAGGGCGAAGGAGGATGGAAACGATGTTTACGGGAATTATTGAAGATGTAGGCACCATTGATGCGATTCAGCAAACAGGGGAAGCGATCGTGATGACGATCACATCCAAAAAAATTGTCAGTGATGTGCAATTAGGCGATAGCATCGCGGTTAACGGAGTATGTTTAACGGTTACTTCGTTTACTGACACTCAATTTACCGTAGACTTGATGCCGGAAACGGTTCGAGCAACGAGCTTACGTCTACTGAGCAAAGGCTCGCGGGTCAACCTAGAGCGGGCGATGGTAGCTAACGGTCGGTTCGGTGGACATATTGTTTCAGGTCATGTGGATGGAATCGGTACGATCCGTAAAAAAGAACGGAAGGACAACGCTGTATATTATACGATCGAAGTGTCCTCATCTTTACGTCGTTATATGATCCATAAAGGCTCGGTTGCAGTGGATGGCACAAGCCTCACCATTTTTGACGTCTCAGACAAAACGTTTACGATTTCGATTATTCCTCATACCATGGAGGAAACGATCATTGGCTTAAAAAAAGCAGGCGATATCGTCAACATTGAATGCGATCTGATCGGAAAATACATCGAGCAATTTGTGCAGCAAGGAAAACCAGTGAACGAAGGCGGGCTGACGAAAGCCTTTTTAACAGAGCACGGATACAATTAAACAGGCAGAAGGCTGGTGATAATATGGACAAAAAGCTATTTGATCCGATTGAAGAAGCAATATATGAATTAATGCAAGGTCGAGTCGTGATCGTTTGTGATGATGAGGATCGGGAAAACGAAGGGGATTTTGTAGCCCTTGCTGAAAAAGCAACACCAGAAGTGATTAACTTCATGATCACGCATGGCCGTGGTCTCGTTTGCACGCCAATTACGGAAGAGCGGGCAAAGGAATTAGATCTTGTCCCCATGGTGGACCATAATACTGATCCCCATGGTACGGCGTTTACCGTCAGCATTGATCATCAAATGACGACCACAGGAATTTCTGCCCATGAACGGGCTATGACGATTCAGGCGTTAATTGATAAGAAAACGAAAAAGCACCACTTCAAACGACCAGGTCACATTTTCCCCCTAATAGCGAAAAACGGAGGAGTACTCCGACGGGCCGGTCATACAGAAGCGGCCGTTGATCTAGCTCGTTTGTCAGGCGCTGAGCCGGCAGGGGTTATTTGTGAAATCATTAAAGAAGATGGTTCAATGGCACGAGTTCCTGATTTGCGAAAAATCGCCGATCAGTTTGAACTGAAGATGATCACAATTAAAGATTTAATCGAATATCGTCACCGTAAAGACAAGCTTGTCAAGCGTGAAGTAGATATTTCCTTACCGACGGATTTCGGCTCATTCCGTGCAATCGGTTATACAGATGTCATTGATGGAAAAGAGAGTGTCGCTTTAGTGAAAGGACAGATTGTTGAAGGTGAACCAACACTCGTTCGTGTTCACTCCGAATGTTTAACAGGTGATGTGTTCGGTTCTCACCGTTGCGATTGTGGCCCACAACTCCAGGCAGCTCTCACACAAATCGAGCAACAAGGCAAAGGGATACTCCTTTATATGCGTCAAGAGGGTCGTGGTATCGGTCTCATGAATAAGTTGAAGGCATACAAGCTTCAAGAAGAAGGCTATGATACTGTAGAAGCAAATGAGAAATTAGGCTTTCCTGCTGATCTTCGGGACTATGGAATGGGCGCGCAAATTTTACGCGACTTAGGTGTGTCAAAAATGCGCCTCCTTACAAACAATCCGCGAAAAATTACGGGCTTGAAAGGGTATGGCCTTGAAGTGGTTGAACGGGTGCCGCTCCAATTACCTCATAACAAAGATAATGAGCGCTATTTGAAAACAAAGCACGAAAAGTTAGGACATCTGCTAAATTTTACTCATTCGTAATTGAACGAAACATTCATTCTAGAGGAGGACGTAGAACATGGGACAAACGTTTGAAGGACATTTAGTTGCAGAAGGATTAAAGGTAGGAATTGTTGTTGGACGGTTTAATGAATTTATTACGAGTAAGCTGCTTGGTGGTGCAGAGGATGCACTAAGGCGGCATGGGGCTTCCGAGGCTGATGTGGATGTGGCATGGGTACCAGGTGCCTTTGAAATTCCATTTGCGGCAAAAAAAATGGCGGAGTCTGGGAAATATGATGCTATTATTACGCTTGGAACGGTCATTCGCGGCTCAACGCCACATTTTGATTACGTATGTAATGAGGTGGCCAAAGGGGTTGGCGCGCTCAACATGAGCACTGGTATTCCGGTTATTTTCGGTGTCTTAACAACAGATACGATTGAGCAAGCCGTCGAGCGGGCTGGGACAAAAGCAGGAAACAAAGGCTGGGAAGCAGCTGCTGCGGCGATTGAAATGGCGAATTTAAGTAAAGAATTGTCAAAATAATAGCAGGAAAAAAGGGTTGACTCTTCTATCGTTTCCATGAATACTTATGGATGAGGGTCGCCCTTTTTTAATTCGTCTTGCTATCTATTATGAAATCGAGAGGACAACGTACGTCTAGATGTGTCGAATGATATAATGGAAAAAAGTCAATTGGCTTTGCGTAAAGCAAGTTGCCAAAAAGAGGGAGAATCATGTTATTTCCGTATAAATCTGCACAGCGAAAAATCGCTATGGGCTTAATCTCGTTTATGCCGAAAGAAAAAGAGATTAAGAAATTGCAGAAAACGATCGATCTTTATGAAAAAGAAACAGAGTGGGAGTTATTTTTATGGAAGGTTGAAGATGATTATGTGGCCGTCATTGGCGTTTGTCATTTAGCCAATGGGGACGCTGAACTACATCATCTTAGTGTAAACCCTTCCTTTCGCCAAGAAGGACTTGGAAAACGATTGATAGAAGAGGTGAAACGTCGGCTTGAAGGACGGCTTTTACCAACGAAAGAAACGAGAGCTTTTTTTGACGTCTGTCAAGATGACTGAATCGTTCAAGGCTTGAAAGTCTAAAACGTTAGACTTTTCAAGCCTTTTTTTTAGCGATTTTGAAAACCCCTGGCTATGCCAGGGGTTCCAGAAAGCTTTTAGCGTGGTAAAAAAATCCTCGCTTCATGGTAAGATAAAGTAGGTTTCCCGACCGCACCATCTCACCATAGAAGGAGGATTGCCCAATGAAGGACAAGAACAGTTTAGCACACACAACATGGAATTGTAAGTATCACATTGTGTTTGCGCCAAAGTATAGAAGGCAAATCATTTATGGAAAGTACAAGAAAAGTATCGGCCAAATCATTAGGGAATTGTGTGAACGAAAAGGTGTGACGATACACGAAGCTAATGCATGTCCGGATCACATCCATATGCTAGTAAGTATTCCACCAAAGTTGAGTGTATCTCAATTTATGGGCTTTCTAAAAGGGAAGAGTAGTCTCATGATATTTGACCGACATGCTAACTTAAAATATAGATATGGAAATCGGAAATTTTGGTGTCGAGGGTTCTATGTTGATACGGTGGGGAGAAATAAGAAACAAATACAAGAATACATTAGAAATCAGCTAAGAGAAGACTACATGGGAGATCAACTGACGCTGTTTGAAGAGTATGACCCATTTACAGGCGAGAAAAATGAGAAGAAATAAGAGATTCTTTAGAATCGGTGAGTAAATGTGGTGCAGAAGGGAAACCAATTCGGTGGGCCTTTTAGGCCGAGGCCGGCAACAAAGGCTTTTAGCCGAAGAGCAAACCACCAGTTCACACTGGTGGTTTTGATT
>NZ_SNUY01000010.1:12297-77484 GCF_004376175.1 Halalkalibacterium halodurans
AAATAAGAGATTCTTTAGAATCGGTGAGTAAATGTGGTGCAGAAGGGAAACCAATTCGGTGGGCCTTTTAGGCCGAGGCCGGCAACAAAGGCTTTTAGCCGAAGAGCAAACCACCAGTTCACACTGGTGGTTTTGATTATGAAAGAGAAAGGGTCACAGCGCTTTATATAGACCAAGAAGGTCCCATCGTTCATCCACGAGTCTCATTTTCTTTACGCTGCTCATCTCGCAATGTTAATTGTCTTTGACGCTCGGAAATAACTTGACTCCGGTCTCGAGTGGAGTGCTTTTCGATAAGCTGTATATTCGTCAAGTCACTGTCGATACCCCAAACCCCTCCCCATTCGCGACATTTTGCTTGGGCGTACTGAAGGACATCTGGCGCTAGCGGTAGATTCATGTCGAAAAAAGGGCGTTTGCCTAATAAGTCCAGATGGTTTTGCACTAGGGCCGATAGTTTCTCTGGATCAAGGCCTAGCTCCTGTAATGGGGCATGCTCGATTGAAATGAGGCGAAGGGCGTTTTTATACATTTTTCTGGCCCCGTCTTCGTTGCCTCTCCGTTCGTGGTAGAGCCCTACAGCAATTTGGATGAGCGCCACCCAATGAGGCTTTCGCCTGCCTGGTGGGTCTTGCTTCCAACGCTCTTCTAGCACTTCATGGCATTCAAAGTAATCTCGAAATCCGTGAAAATACACAAGATATTCATGGAAGGCTTCGTCGTACATAGCTATTCACTCCACTCTATCTAAAAACTCTAACAATAGTCTAACATAGGATGTAGGCATTTTACTTCTATTTACATGAAACGAAACTCCCGTTGGATGGGAAGTTATGATATAATCCCACTAGTCCAACGAACTTAACGGTGATGAAATGAATCCATACAGTGTAAAACTTGATACGTTTGAGGGGCCTCTTGATTTACTGTTACATTTAATTAATCAAGCGGAAGTAGATATTTATGATATTCCTGTGGCGTTAATTACAGAACAATATATGGCATATATCCACACGATGCAAGAGCTTCAGCTAGATGTGGCGAGTGAATATTTGGTGATGGCCGCGACCTTGCTGCAAATCAAGAGCAAAATGTTATTGCCAAAACAGGAGGAAATTTTTGATGAGACGTTTGAGTATGAAGAGGAAGATCCGCGTGAGGAGTTAATGTTCCGGCTCATTGAGTATAGGCGCTACAAAGAAGCGGCACAAGAGCTAAAGGAAAAAGAAGGGGAGCGATCCCAAGTACATACGAGGTTACCCGACAACTTGGATGACTATTTAACAGAGGAAGAAAGACAGCGACAGTCCATTCAAGGGGTGACTCTTTTTGACATGCTTGCTGCCTATCAAAAGTTGTTGAAGCGAAGAGCGTATAGCAGACCAAGAACGAGTACGGTCAAGGTTGAAGAATATTCGATCGATGAACGGATGACGGATATTTTGATAGATTTAGAAAAGTGCAACGGGAAATGCCGGTTTCAGGATCTTTTTGTTGAAAAGGGGCGTGGCCATATGGTTGTCACATTTTTAGCAATGCTGGAATTAATGAAAACGGACGCGATCTATTGCGAGCAGAACGAAAATTTTGCCGACATTTGGATTTACCGAAGAGAGGGGAAGAATCGTGACATTGAAAGAGCTTCAAGCAGCCATTGAGGGGATCTTGTTCGTGCGGGGAGATGAGGGCGTGACGCTCGAGGAGCTTTGCGATTTGCTTGAATTAAGCACAGATGTCGTCTATGCAGCACTTGAGGAACTGCGCCTTTCCTATACGGATGAGGCGCGCGGCCTCCGAATTGAAGAGGTGGCCCATGCCTTTCGTCTTTCAACAAAACCTGAATTGGCTCCTTATTTTAAGAAGCTAGCGTTATCAACATTGCAGTCAGGGTTGTCCCAAGCCGCATTAGAAACGTTAGCGATTATCGCCTACAGGCAACCGATTACGCGAATCGAGGTTGATGAGGTCCGTGGGGTGAAATCGGAGAAAGCGATCCAAACGTTAACGTCTCGATTACTCATCAAAGAAGTCGGGCGGGCACAAGGAACGGGGCGGCCGATTTTGTACGGGACAACACCTCAATTTCTTGATCATTTCGGCTTAAAGTCATTGAAAGAACTACCGCCATTACCAGAAGATATTGATGAATCCTCCATAGGAGAGGAAGCCGATTTGTTTTTTCAACAAATGGAACAAGGAAGCTTGTTTCAAGAAGAATAAAAAGAAAAGCTGTGCTAAAGTCGAAACGAAGCGAATCCAGCGACTTAGCACAGCTTTTTGAATGTTGGTCCATCTATGTTTTCGTACGCGGCTTTGTCGGATCACAGTCTGGTGGGTGGAGCTCTGTCACTTCCGCTAGCTTCATCAAGTAGTAGCATTCTTCGCGAAACATGTGATCCGCCATTAAAGCATCCAATGTTCCAAGCAAGCGATTGGATAGCTCCATCTCTTCAAGTTCATCTAAAAAGGTCTGAAATAGAACGATTTCTAGTTGGACATCCTCGTTAAAGCGTTGTAGGGCAGGGAATTGCTCAACGTTCGCTCGTAAATAACCGGCCATTTCCACCGCTTTAATATAATATTGTTCAAACCTTACCGTAAATTCATCACTTTTTTCCTTTAACTTTTTTTCGGTTAAGTCCATCGAATTGGAAAGGCCACCTGCGTGTCCAGCAGCATCCAATAGCCAAACTAAGTGGTGATGAAGGGGATGTGTTTTAGGCGGGATTTGTTGATTTTCTAAGTATGGCAATAGACGTAAATATTCCTCTACTTCGTTCACCATATGGTTTAAAAATGTCGGGGACAGCTCGATCGTAATTTGGTTGACTAAATGCTCACGAATGAGCTGAAGCTTAAACGATCGAATCGCTCCCGCTTGCTCGTGGGCAGATGTCGTTAGTTGAAACAGCCTTTCTCCCGTTAGAGGCTGCTTGCTCTCTTCAAGCAAACGATCGAAGATATCAATAAACATTTGCGCCCGCTCGATATGATCTTCCTCTTTCACCGAAAGAGAATCGCGAATGAACCTAGCATGATCGCCCAATACTTGTAACCAGAAGCGGTGCTCAAACAAAGCAACCTTCTCATACCCTTGCATACATATGACCTCCTTTTTCTCGATTCAACGTATGAGGGAAAAGTCGAAACTATGAACCTTTTTTTCATAGGCCAAGACCTAACCACATATGGTGACATGAATGGAAGAAAAAAGGGAGGTTCTTCAATGAGCATAGAATGGGGGCAGCTACATGCATGGGTAAACCGTGTAGAGGAGGCGTGGAATCAAAACAAGGCGTTGCTCCGATCAGAAAGTGTAGACACCTTTTTATTTGAAGAAACGTTAGAACGATTGAAGGAACAACTACAAAATGATGGGGAGCCAACGGAAATTGGGGAGTTAGCGGAGCACCTGTATGAGGAGTGG
The DNA here is from genome assembly GCF_004376175.1 of Halalkalibacterium halodurans. Lineage (GTDB taxonomy): Bacteria > Bacillota > Bacilli > Bacillales > Bacillaceae_D > Halalkalibacterium > Halalkalibacterium halodurans. The sequence continues at coordinate 15,725 of NZ_SNUY01000010.1, forward strand.
GCAAGGCTTTTTAGCGAACAGACAGAGGCAGGAGGAAGTAACGGTATGCGGCGACCTGTGCCGATTGGCGGGCACCGGCTGCCACCATTACCGTATCCGTATGAAGCATTGGAGCCTTATATTGACCGAGAAATTATGCGGTTGCACCATCAGAAGCATCACCAGAGCTATGTCGATGGACTAAATAAAGCCGAGAAGGAAATGGAGAGAGCGAGACGGACGAATCATTTTCAGCTGATCAAGCATTGGGAACGGGAGGCCGCTTTTAATGGAGCGGGTCATTATTTGCATTCGATTTTTTGGGAGGTGATGTCTCCTCACGGGGGCGGGGAACCGAAGGGAGAATTGCGTCGACAAATCGAACGGGATTTCGGTAGCTTTGCCCGGTTTAAAAATCATTTTTCCCAAGCGGCTGAAAAAGTAGAGGGAGTCGGATGGGCGATTCTCGTTTGGGCACCTCGTGCTCATCGACTGGAAATTTTGCAGGCGGAGTTTCATCAAAACTTGTCACAACAAGATGCCATCCCGCTTCTCCCTCTGGATGTGTGGGAACATGCGTACTATTTACAATATAAAAATGAGCGAAAAGACTACATTGAAAATTGGTGGAATGTCGTCAACTGGGATGCTGTTGAAAAACGATACAACGCAGCTAAACAGTTACGCTGGATCCCATATTAATTTTCTTCTGTCATGAGTCTGATAATAAAATCTTTCAGATCGACCATTCGCAGGTGAGCTGGCGCCTTGTCTGTTCCTGCGATAATCATCGCGGCTTTCGTATCCTCTTCATGAATCCCTCCGTGCTCCCCTCCACCGATGTGGGCGGGAGCTCCTTCCGATTCAAAAATATAACCTGGCTTCGCCGTTAACACAAGAGTAGATGTATGGCTGTCTAACGCATGGAAGAGTTGGTTAAAGAGGTCTGGGTTTTCGCCGTACATAATCCGCTTGCAGTCATGATCGAAAAATACATCACCAATTTGTTCATTCCCCTCAATAGTCCACGTCTGTCCATACGGATCAATCCAAGAACCTCCCTTCTTAACCTTGAGCGGTTCCTTATGTTCAGGAGCTTTAATCACAAGCTCGTCGTCTTCTAAATAAGCAGCAAATTGAATTCGTAGATCCTCAAGGGCTTCGTTTGCGAGTGTATCAAAGGAATGTGCAGGTTGAAACGAATAGACGTAAACCATTCGATGGTTGTTCGCAATCACAATTTCACCGTCACTAGGAGCGTCCATTAAGGAGGCAATCTCATACTCCTCATAAAGGGTAGGAAGAGGTATGATGGCATCGCTTGCTGTAGAAGCAATTTGCGACTGTCCATGGTCGCCAATGACGATAAAAATGTTTTCTTCCAAAGCTTGCTCCCAGCTATCATAGCTATTTAAAATGTCTTGGAACGCATGATCGACTTTTTCAAAATCTTCAAGGTTCAATTGCCCATGGTCGTGAGTGGCTTGGTCAAAGTCCGGCATGAACAAAAACAAAAACTGAGGCTGTTCGTTTTTTTCAATCAGTGTACGAACGACCGCTGTACCGTAGGAATCGTTGAGCCCGTAAAGGTCGAGAAAGTGATCATCATCCAGCTCTTTAGCTTGAATGACATTCGGTTCGATGATCGTTCCAAAGGATAACAAGTCAGGTCCTTTCGTTTCAAATGGCTGTCCTTGCATCCATGTGTCAAATGGCTCAGGCAAATTCACTTTATGAGAAGTATTCCCCCTGTAAACAAGGGCATTTACGGAACCAGTTGACATTTGACTATCCTGCAAGATTTCATGGATTGTCGGTACATCTTTACTCAAATGACGGTTGTTCAAGTTGCTTAGGTCGTCAAAAAGGACTCGATTTAATCCTAATTTCATATAGGTTTCTGGTGTAGAGCCATAATCGACGAGACGATCTTCCTCCGCATGATACCAAACAAGTCCTGGAACCTTATGTTCATCTGGCAGTGATCCTGTAATAAGTGTGCTCTCAATGACAACCGACATGGAAGGGAACGGGGCAATCAGTTCGTCAAAATATGTACCGTTCTCCATTAAAAACGATAACCCTGGAATGATGCCTTCTTCTTTGGCAGCATCTAAAAGGTCTGCCGTCATCGAATCGATCATCACCATGATCACCGACTTTTCTGTTGACTGTGCAAAATCTTTTCCTTGAATTGAGGCTCCCTGCGGCTCTCGATTTTGGCAGCTTGTGACGATAAACAAACAACAGATACCAATCAAACACACTCTCCTTATCATGCTGGGCCACTCCTTTCTCTTCGTTCCTTAATAGGTTTGAATCTCCCATCCGTCTTCCGAAAGATATTCTGCATAAAGCACCGATTTATAGTTAGAAATACCTTGCTTGCGTAAAGAGTCGTTAAACGCCTCTTTTGTCATTCCCGCTTTTTCTAGGTTCTGTTCGTTTAACACACCATCGGCTACAACGACAATAGGTAATGTTTTGTAGGTTAACTGACCATTTGTCGTTTGGTAGCCTTGTTTTTTCACAACGCTAATGGAACCGTTCGGCTCAAGAATACCGTAGTGAACCTCCCGAATTGAAAACACCTCTTTTTCTCTAAGCAGCATCGCAAGTTGATCAATATCTAGCTTGCTACGTTTCAACTCGTGATACATGATCTTCCCATCGTTAATAATCAGTTTTGGTGATCCTTCTAAAAAAGGCCTTGTAATCGGAAACTTTTGTGTGATGATTTCGACTGTATAGATGAGCAAACCCCAGGCACTAATGGCATAAAGGACATAAAGGATGCCGATATCTTTGTCGTAAATGGCATTTCCTAGGAGCTCACCTAAGACGAGAGCTGAGATGAAATCAAAAGGGGTGAGTTGGTTAATCTGACTTTTTCCAAGCACTTTCATTAAAACAAGAAGAGCCCAAAAGCCAACGAAAAGCTCAACGGACAACGCTACAAAATTGGTGTTCACGATCTCACCCCTCTAAGGTGTTATGGTCAAAATGACCACGGTGTCATCAAACACCGTGGCTAATCTCTTTTAATGGAAATATGAGCGTGATTTAGTGTGCACTGCTTTACGTCGTTTTATGAGGAAGAGTTGAGATTAGAAAGAAGCTCATCGAAGATAGGGAGAATGTTTTTAGAGGCGATGACCATTTGGCCATATTCAGAATTAGGGAGATGGGGTGCTCCTCGAAACACAGATTTTATCTTACCTTTTTCTGTTAGCCAATGTTTTCTTAGGTAGGTCTCATAATGCTGCCAAAATGTTTGGATCGTGTGGACCTCTTCCTCAGTAAAAAGAAGACGAAGCTTTTTTATCGAGAACGGTAGCGCCCGTTGTGTCCGTTCAAGCGCGCGACGATGGAGCGCTTGCTCTTGCTTAGCGACAGCTGAGCGAATTTCGTACATTAAGGTCATCACATAAGCAGCTTCCTCTTGATATAGACGATGCTGGGCAAGGTCAGCCTCTTTTTCTTCAATGAGTTTTGCTTTTTGGAGAGCGATCGTCAATCGGCGTACTTTCCACATGAGAAGGAAAATGATCAGTATTTGTCCTGCACATAGCATTAGTAGAAAATAGAACATTTCCATCAACTCTTTCCATGTATTCTCCTTCTATCATATCAAGCTCTTTTGTTTTACATATATTTCAAGTAATAATCCGTTCATTTCCATTCATCCTAAATGTGAAACGAATAGATACAAAATATTGTGTGTAGAAACTGAGTTCAATGAATGATGGGGGTGAACAAAGTGAGAGTTAAACAATTGATGATCCTAACATGCCTCTGTGTGATCATTACCGGACTAGTTGCTTGCGGTCAAAGAGATCAAGTTCGACCAATGATGGTTGGGCATGATGCTGTTGCGGATCAAACTAATGCTGATCAGGCAAAGCAGGTGATTGCATCGATGGAAGAAGTAGTTAATGTAAAAGGTGTGTCTTTGGAGGACAAAATTTACGTAGCGCCACAGGTAAGGCACCGTTCCCGTTTTAATCTAGAAGGCATTCGGAAAGAAGGTTTTGAGCGGATTAAAAAACGTCACCCAGACGCAACCGTTTACTTTTCAACGGATAAAAAGATTTACATGGAGCTTGAAAAACTAGAGCAGCAGCTGCAAAAGCGAACGATTAGTAAAGGCCGTCTAAAAAAACGACTTGGAGAGCTTGAGGAATTAATGAAATGATAAAAGGAGGAAATGTACGAATGGGTGGAAACAACAAGCAATCGTTAACCCCTGAACAGCAGCAATATCAGGATCTTGCACAAAAGTATGAGCTTCAACGACCTGTTTTCAAAAATTGCATTCGAGCGTTTTTCATTGGTGGTCTCATTAGCTTGATTGGCCAATTGCTAATGACGTTTTTTATGACCTATTTTGATTTTACCGAGAAAACGGCAGGGGACCCAACGATCGCTGTATTAATTTTCCTTTCGGCCCTCTTAACAGGGTTAGGTGTATACGATCGAATGGCCCAATATGCTGGGGCGGGGACAGCAGTTCCTGTTACCGGTTTTGCGAATTCCATCGCCTCGGCAGCAATCGAGCACCGAACGGAAGGGTACGTACTCGGTGTTGGAAGTAACATGTTCAAGGTGGCGGGTTCGGTCATTGTATTCGGTACGTTTGCCGCCTTTATTATTGGCATCATTCATACGCTCGTGACGGGAGGTGTAGGACACTAATGTTAAAAGGAAGGCAAACATGGGAATTTGAAAACCGTCCCGTCATTCTTTCAAGTGCGGCAACGGCTGGTCCGTTTGAAGCGAATGGCCCATTAGCTGATGATTTCGATATTTTGTTTGAAGATATGTGGCTCGGTGAAGATTCTTTTGAAAAAGCGCAAAAAGTACTTATTGAAGAAGCGGCGAAGACGGCGATAGAAAAGGCGGGTATACAAAATGATGATATCCAATTTGTATTCGCTGGCGATTTACTTAATCAAATGACGTCGACTAGCTTTGCGTGTCGATCGCTATGCATTCCTTATTTCGGCTTGTTTGGAGCATGTTCCACTTCGATGGAAGGGTTAGCCCTAGCTGCGTTCGTGATTAATCATAGTGGAGCAAACTATGTATTGACCGGTTCAACCAGTCACAATGCAGCGATCGAGAAACAATTTCGTTATCCGACAGAATATGGAGCACAAAAGCCACCGACAACCCAATGGACAGCAACTGCAGCTGGAGTTGGAGTTGTTGCGAAGGTGGGAAGTGGACCTGTTGTAACATCAGCTACGATTGGCAAGGTTGTAGATATGGGCTTGAGCGACCCCTTTAATATGGGAGAAGCGATGGCACCAGCGGCAGCTGATACGATTGAGATGCACTTTCAGGAGCGAGGAGTCGGACCCGACTATTATGACTTAATTGCTACGGGTGACCTCGGAAAAATCGGCTTACCTATTGTTAAGGAGATGCTCGAACAAAAAGGATATTCTTTTAACGATGGGCAATTGAATGATTGTGGTTTGATGATTTACCGGGATGGACAGCCTGTTTTGGCGGGAGGTAGTGGTTCCGGTTGTTCGGCGAGTGTCACATATGGTCACTTGTTAAATCGCATGAAAAAAGGTGAGATTAACCGCATGTTAATCGTAGCAACAGGGGCGTTACTATCGCCATTGTCTTACCAACAAAATGAAACGATTCCCTGCATTGCTCACGCTGTTTCGATTGAGGCTGGAGGTGCATTGGCATGATCTTTTTATGGGCATTTATCGTTGGCGGGCTCATCTGTGTCATTGGTCAACTTTTAATGGATGTGGGAAAATTAACGCCTGCACATACGATGAGTAGTCTCGTTGTAGCAGGTGCGGTCTTAGATGGTGTCGGTTTATACGAACCGTTGATTGATTTTGCAGGAGCTGGAGCGACTGTGCCGATTACGAGCTTTGGTAACGCCCTCGTACACGGTGCCATTTCCGAGGCACAACGTAACGGAATTATTGGGGTGATTACAGGTATTTTTGAAGTGACGAGTGCCGGGATTTCTTCCGCGATCATATTCGGTTTTATCGCAGCACTATTATTTAAACCTAAAGGGTAAGGGGTTTGAGATGGAGGACACTAATGCTTCACACCGTGAATGGCTAGCGTTGCTAAAAGGGATTGATGCAACGCTAACGGGCCTTTCATTAAAAACCGATGATCATCAGGTACATGCAGATTATCATCAAGCTGCCTTGCTCACAAGACGTGTCATTCGTGAGTTGGAAACACTAGAGAGACAAGCAAACAATCGGTGAAGAACAGAGGAGGGACAGCTTTGGCTGGTTGGTTGGAAGCGTTCATACGGAGTGTTTGTTCAATCATTGTTCTTTTTTTGGTGTTCAAAGCTTATGGAAGACGGTCGTTTCAAGACGTTAGTTTATTTCAAGGAGCCATGATCATCGCATTAGCAGGAATCGCTAGTATCGGATCCTTTCTCTTGACTGTACCGTTTATGCCGTTTTTCGTTGCGCTTCTTCTTTGGAGCGCTGTGTTTTTAGGAGCGCACCGGTTGCAGGGGAAACATGGGGGCGCCCTCAAGTTTTTTGCTGGTCAACCAGAGACGGTAGTGGAAAAGGGAAAAATAAAAGAAGATGTTTTACACAAGCAAAAGCTAACAGCAGAAGACTTTATGCGAAAGCTTCGGGAAAAGAACATTTTTCAGCTTTCTGATGTGGAATGGGCGCAGCTAGAGACGAACGGCGCATTAACGGTTTTTCTCAAAGAAGGAAGATATTCTGAAGCTGCTTCAACCGGAAAACAAGGAAGGCGACAGCCACCTATGACGGTCATTCAAAATGGTCAAATCGTAGATAGCGCCTTGCAGAAACGTGGAGTCACTCGTGAATGGCTGAAAGCAGAGCTAGAAAAACAAGAGGTGTTGTTGGGCAACGTGTTTCTTGCTGAAATGGATCAAAATGGTCAGCTTTATGTCGACTTGTACAATGATGACATTACCCCTAAACCTGTAAATGAGCTACCACTGCTTCGTGAATCGATTAAAAAAGCGCAGGCCGATTTAGCCTATGCTGCATTAACAAGCACAAATCGAACGAACGCAAAGGTATATAGTAGGTGTGCGGAAACGATGCAACAAGTGGAAAACGTCGTCTCTCCATATGTCCGGTAATTTGGGTGAACCATGGGAATACGTGGTTCATCTTTTTTATGGTTACAGCACGACATTTTTGTACAAACCATTCATACCAATCCTTGCGGTGCATACACTTGTACAAATACAAATGAACAATAGGCGGGGATCAGATTGAGAAGATTTTGGTTAATCGCAATAAGTTTATTCGTCACCCTTTCCGTCGGCATTCCAGAGCGTGTTAGTGCAGAAACAACTGAACCTGCTTCCGTATCCGCACAAGCTGCCATTTTAATGGAGCAGTCAACAGGAAGAGTTCTCTATGAGAAAGACGCCCATACGTCATTACGAATTGCGAGTATTACGAAAATCATGACTGCGCTTTTAGCGATTGAGTCTGGGAAAATGGACGAGTGGGTGAAAGTCTCTTCAAATGCGGAAGGTACGGAAGGATCTTCTCTTTATTTGCGAGCAGGGGAAAAAATAAAGCTATCAGACCTCGTCTATGGTTTGATGCTACGCAGTGGGAATGATGCAGCTGTGGCGATTGCGGAACATGTAGGAGGAAGTATGGATGGTTTTGTTTATATGATGAATCAAAAAGCCGAGGAGTTAGGGATGTCGAACACCGTGTTTCAAAATCCGCACGGGCTCGATGATCATGAGGATCATTATTCTTCCGCCTATGACATGGCACTTTTGACACGCTATGCGATGAACAATGAAACGTATCAAGAAATCAGTGGAACGAAAACACATCGGGTCGATAACGGGGAGCAAATCCGTGTTTGGAAAAACAAAAATCGCTTACTGACCCAGCTTTATAAATATTCCACAGGTGGAAAAACAGGCTATACAAAGCGGGCGAAGAGAACACTTGTCTCGACTGCAAGCAAGGATGACTTAGATTTGATTGTTGTCACGTTAAATGCTCCTTCTGATTGGCATGATCATATGAATTTATTTAACTGGGCTTTTCATACTTTTGGGATGACAGAATTACTCGAGGAAGGAAAAGTAAAAGGACTGAAGGATGAGTTTTACGCTGGTCAAGTATACGCATCCCATGACGTTGTTTATCCACTAACGGAAGAGGAGAGGGAGAAGGTTCGGAAAGAAATTACCCTTTACCGCCCACCTAAGGATCGAAGGGAACCTCTCAATCTACCAAGCCCCATCGGGAAAATGTCGTTTTTTCTCGATGGACATGTGCTAACTGAAACACCTTTGTATTACAAAGGAACAGAGCCCAAGTCAAAAGGGTTCTGGTCTAAGTTTAAAGAGATCTTCTCATTAACGATCGGAGTGAGAAGCAGTGATTAACTATATTTGGGTAGGGATGCTCGTCATCGGAATCGTGTTTGCCGCAATAAACGGCACGATGGAAGAAGTGAATGAAGCGATTTTTACTGGGGCGAAGGAGGCCGTTGCCATATGCATCGGTCTCATTAGTATTCTCGTGTTTTGGCTAGGACTTATGAGAGTTGCCCAACAAGCAGGGCTGTTAAAAGGCTTGTCGCGTCTGATGCGACCTGTTGCAAAAAGGCTATTTCCTGAAGTCCCTCCTGATCATCCTGCTATGGGTTATATTTTATCCAACATGTCAGCGAACATGTTCGGTTTAGGGAACGCAGCTACACCGATGGGAATAAAAGCGATGGAGCAATTGAAGGAGCTAAATGGGGGAAAGGACTCTGCTAGCCGTTCCATGATCACTTTGCTAGCGATTAATACGGCAAGTATTACACTAATTCCGACAACTGTTATTTCGATTCGGATGAATTACGGGTCGGTGTCCCCGACGGATATCGTAGGTACGACTCTTGTAGCTACGGCGTGCTCAACGGTAGGTGCCATTGCGATTGATCGCTTCTTCTATTATCGGCGGGTACGAAAGGGGAGAGAATAATGGAATGGCTCACGACCGTGTCTATCTGGATGATTCCTGGTTTGATTGGAACGATCCTAGTTGTAGCAACGTACAAGCAGGTCCCTACGTACGAAACATTTGTGGAAGGAGCGAAGGAAGGCTTTGGCATGGCCGTTTCGATTATTCCATACTTGGTCGGCATGCTCGTTGCGATTTCTGTCTTTCGGGCTTCTGGGGCAATGGATGCGGTAATTTCTGCAATGAACCCTTTTTTAAGTGCGATTGGGGTCCCCTCTGAAGTTGTCCCACTTGCGTTCATTCGGCCGATTTCTGGAACGGGTGCGTTAGGAATGACATCTGATCTTATTGCCACCTATGGACCTGATTCATTCATCGGTCGATTGGCGGCAACGATGCAAGGAAGTACAGATACAACCTTTTATGTGCTAACCGTATATTTTGGAGCGGTTGGGATAAAAAAAATGGGTGACGCGTTAAAGGTAGGGTTATTAGCTGATGTGGTAGGGATTATTGCAGCCATTGTCGTCGTCACGATTGTTTTTGGCTCTATTTAATGGCATGATAGAAAAGCATGGCGGTTGGCCATGCTTTTTTCCTTGCAGAAAAAACGAAATGCTTTAACTTGTTCATCATACTAAAGTATGTGAACATTTCTCTTATATAATCAGCAGATGGAATGGAACGAGAATCAAGCGGTAGACTTGAAGACAAGAACGGAAGAAGCTATGATGATAAATGAGGTGTTAACATGGAACGTTTACAAAAAGTGATTGCACAGGCAGGCATTGCCTCAAGACGGAAAGCAGAACAGTTGATTTTAGAAGGGAAAGTCAAAGTCAACGGACAAGTCGTAAAAGAACTAGGGATCAAAGTAAACCCGAATCAAGATGACATCGAAGTCGAAGGGGTACCAGTTGAGAAGGAGGAACCAGTTTATTTTCTTCTTTACAAGCCGACCGGTGTCATCTCAAGCGTAAAAGATGATAAAGGACGAAAAGTGGTCACCGATTTTCTTGAAATTGAGCAGCGCGTATATCCTGTTGGTCGCCTTGACTATGATACGTCAGGCCTCCTTCTCTTGACGAATGATGGGGAATTTGCCAACTTGCTCATGCATCCGAGACATAAAATCGAAAAGGTGTATGTGGCAAAAGTGAAAGGAATCCCGACCCGAGATCAACTTAAGCTGCTCGCCAGAGGGGTGAAGCTTGAGGATGGTCCGACGGCTCCAGCTAAAGTAAAAATGCTGTCAGTGGATCGTCGAAAACAAACAGCGATCGTCAAGCTTACGATTCATGAGGGGCGAAATCGCCAAGTGCGGCGAATGTTTGAAACGATCGGTTGTGAGGTAATGAAGCTAAAACGAGAGCAGTTTGCCTTTTTAGATTTGTCGGGAATGAATCCAGGGGATGTCCGTCCACTGAAGCCAATTGAAGTCAAGCACTTACGGGAATTAGCTGTCACGAAAAAGTCATAAAGGAAAGCCAACAGTAATGTGGGACGACGTTATAATGGAAGAAGTCAATTCATTAGTCCTTATTTTGTAGCAAAGGGGAGAGACAAGGATGGATAAGCGAAAGCGATTTTGGATGCGATTGTCTATTTTAGCCGTTATTTCAGTTGCATTAGGCTACACGTTTTATTCAAACTTTTTTGCTGACCGAAGCTTAGCTCGTGCTGGTGAGCAGGCGGTTAACTTCGTTTTGGAAGATTTAGAAGGAGAGAGCATTGAGCTTCGCGAGCTAGAAGGGAAAGGGGTATTTCTGAATTTTTGGGGGACATACTGTCCGCCTTGCGAACGGGAAATGCCTCACATGGAAAAATTGTATGGAGAATATAAGGAGCAAGGTGTAGAGATTATTGCGGTGAATGCTAATGAACCAGAGCTTACGGTTCAACGCTTTGTCGACCGCTACGGACTTTCCTTTCCGATTGTGATCGATAAAGGGCTTAATGTCATCGATGCTTACGGAATTCGCCCTTTACCGACAACGATCTTAATTAACGAACATGGCGAAATCGTCAAAGTTCACACAGGTGGCATGACGGAACAAATGGTGGAGGAGTTCATGGAACTCATTAAACCTGAAGCTTAGAAAGACAATTGAGGTGTCCGACATGAATAAAGTAAAATGTGAATGCGGCCACGTAAACCCATTTGGGACGGTTCTCTGTGAATCATGCGGAAAGCCCGTGGAAGAAAATGATGATCAAAAAGGGCTTTTGAACATGCGCTACGAAGGGGTGGCGCGCCGTTCACAAACCTACACGACTACTTTTATCGATAAAATTTGGATGTTCTTCTCATCGGTAAAGGTCGGGATTTGGATCATCGTGTTAACGTTAGTCGCATCCATATTCGGGACGATTTTCCCGCAGGAAATGTACATTCCATCGAACGTCAGACCAGAAACACACTACGCGGAAGAGTATGGCGTTTTAGGGCAGATTTATTATCAATTAGGCTTTCATAATTTATACGGATCATGGTGGTACATGGCGCTTATTGCGGCCCTTGGTGTATCACTGATCATCTGTAGCCTTGACCGGGTCGTCCCTCTTTATCGGGCGTTAAAGACGCAACGTGTTACGCGACATGAAAACTTTTTAAAGCGGCAACGTTTGTTCGGCACATCAAACGTTAACAATGTGGATGGCGTGCTTGAAACGGTGAAGGCTCGGCTTGAGGAGAAAAAGTACAAAGTTCGCGAAGAAAACGGCAATCTACTAGCGGAAAAAGGGCGCTTCTCCCGGTGGGGTCCTTACGTGAACCATATTGGCTTGATCATCTTTTTAATGGGCTGTATGTTTCGTTTCTTCCCCGGGATGTATGTGGATGAAAACATGTGGATTCGCGAAGGTGAAGTAATGGTCGTGCCAGGAACGAACAGTAAGTATTACCTTGGCAATGAGAGCTTTACGCTAGAGTTGTATGATGAGGAGGACGAGCTGTTTGCTGAAGCGATTGAGCGGGCAGGCGGGGCAGTTGCAAAAAACTATGAAACCGAAGCTGTGTTATATGAACGGGACCCAGGAGCAACGGTTGGTGCAACAAGTGAGCTGCAAGAGGTGGCGCGCCACAACATCCGCGTAAATGACCCGTTGTCATATGAGGGCTTATCCATCTATCAAATCGATTATAAGCTTCATGAATTTAGCGTCATGAGCTTTACGTTAAACAAGAAAGAAACAGGAGAGTCATTAGGTCAAATTGATGTCGATTTGAATAATCCTGAAGATGAGTACGACCTTGGCAACGGAGCGAAAGTGATCCTTCGTGAGTATTTTCCGGACTATGAGTTAAATGAGCAAAACGTACCATCTACACGATCGCGTGTTCCTGATAATCCAGGGTTTATTTTTGAAATGATTACGCCGGAAACGCCAGAAGGTGAAATAAGCTTTGTCGCCGTTCAGCAAAATTTAGAGCCGTTAGGTGAAAATCAGTATGAGATGAAATTTGCTGACCTTGAAACGACTCACGTAACGGGGTTGACTGTACGAAAAGACTATACGCTTCCGTTCCTTTTCGTTGGGGGCTTCATTTTTATGGTCGGTTTGATCCAAGGCTCTTATTGGGCTCATCGCCGCGTGTGGTTGCAACGAGTAAACGGTGAAGTTTGGATCGCAGGTCACACGAATAAAAATTGGTCGTCCCTTCATAAGGAAATTGATGAAGCGATTGCGGAGACAGGATTAGGGTCCCCGTCTGATCAATTGGAAGAAAAGGAAAAGAACTCTGAACGAGAAAAGAAATTGGGAAAGGATAAAGGAGGAACAAACGAATGACGGCAGCACTGAGTAGTAACTTCCTGTTAGTTGCCTTCTTCCTCTATCTTGCAGCGACTATTTTTTATGCCGTGTCAATCATGGGTAAAAAATGGCGCAATAAAGAAGGAGAAATGAAGGGGAACCGTTGGGGCACCTTCGGGTATTATTCCGCTATCATCGCGTTGCTATTTGCCCTCGGTTATTTTATCACGCGCTGGATGGTGGCTGGTTTTGCGCCAGTGAGTAACATGTTTGAATATGTAACGTTCTTTGGCATCTGTATCGGCCTCGCCTTTGTTATTATTAATGCCATCTATCGTTCTAACATATTAGGGTTGTTCACGATGCCGACCGTGATGCTCATGATTGCATACGCTTCGGTTTTTCCGAGCGAGGTTGCCCCTCTTATTCCGGCGTTGCAAAGCAACTGGCTTGCACTCCATGTAACGACGGTCGCATTAGGACAAGGGATACTAGCGGTTAGCTTTGCTTCGGGCCTTGTTTATTTAATTCGGACGATTGATTATTCCATCCAAAGCTGGAAGACGTTTTGGTTAGAATTTATTCTTTATAGTGTCATTACTGTCGTCGGATTTATATTAATTACGTATACATTCCAGGCGATGAACTATGAGGCGAAATTTAATTATGTGAATGAAAATGATGTCGAAGCGACAATGGAATATCATTTGCCACCGATCGTAGGTCCTCATGAAGGACAGCTCATTTCGGAAACGGGAAATCAACCGCTCGTTAATATGCCTGCTTGGATTAAGAGCGATCAGTTGAATACGGTCATTTGGTCATTCCTCGTAGGACTTGTTCTCTATCTCTTACTTTATCTCGTTTTCCGAAAGCCGGTCGGAGCCATTCTCCAACCAATTGTGAAGCGAGTCAGTCCACAGCTCGTAGATGAGATTAGTTATCGAGCGATTGCGATTGGGTTTCCTGTCTTTACGCTCGGAGGACTAATCTTTGCGATGATCTGGGCGCAAATTGCTTGGACGCGTTTCTGGGGTTGGGACCCGAAGGAAGTATGGGCATTAATTACGTTTTTGTTCTATGCAGCCTACTTGCATTTACGTTTGTCAAAAGGTTGGCATGGAGAGCGTTCCGCTTGGTTGTGTGTTATCGGATTCGCGATCATTATGTTTAACTTAGTGTTTGTCAATCTTGTCATTGCAGGCCTGCACTCTTACGCAGGAGGCATGTAAAGGCGACCCCCGCAAACAATGGCGGGGGTTTTTTCAAAAAGGTATGTTACACTATTTGTAAAGTTGCTTAACTGTTGATGGGGAGGTTTGTTTGATGGAAAAAGAAGCAAAAATTTTAGTCGTTGATGATGAAGGTCGTATTCGTAACTTATTGAAAATGTACCTTGAACGAGAAGCCTATGATGTGGAAGAGGCATCAGACGGAAAGGAAGCGCTCGAAAAAGCGCTTGCATTCGATTATGATGTCATTTTACTTGACCTGATGATGCCTGAAATGGATGGAATTGAAGTGTGTCAAAAGCTTCGCAAACAAAAAGCAACGCCGATCATTATGCTTACAGCAAAAGGAGAAGAAGCCAACCGCGTTCAAGGGTTTGAAGTCGGAACGGATGACTATATTGTGAAGCCATTCAGTCCGCGTGAGGTGGTCCTACGTGTAAAAGCGTTATTGCGTCGCTCGTCTTCAACGAAGTTTTTACAGACGGATACGCAAGCGAAAGATGTGCTCGTTTTTCCGCATTTATCTATCGACAATGATGCGCACCGGGTGACGGTGGCTGATCAAGAAATTAATTTAACACCGAAAGAATACGAGCTTCTCTATTATTTAGCCCAGTCACCAGATAAAGTCTTTTCAAGGGAGCAGCTATTGAAAGATGTATGGAACTATGACTTCTTTGGGGATTTGCGCACCGTCGATACGCATATTAAACGACTGCGTGAGAAATTAAACCGAGTGTCCCCACAGGCGGCCAGTATGATTTCGACTGTTTGGGGAGTGGGCTACAAATTTGAGGTCGTGAAAGAGTAATGCTTTGGCGCAGCGTCGTCGGAAAGTTATGGTTTACGATTATTTTGCTCGTGTCCTTCGTTCTAACAGTGTTGATGGTCATGCTGCTTCAGTTTTTTGAGCGTTTTCATGTGAATGAAGCTGAGTCTCAGCTCCTTAACCATGCGAACATGATCGCCACGATTTACGAAGAATACGATGATCGGGTAACTGCTCGAATGACAATTACTGAATATGCCAATGCGTTTGAAAAAAAAGTGGTGATCATCGAAGACAGAGCGAATTACTGGAGCACTGGGGAAGCAGGTCTTGTGAATTTGCCCCTCGAAGTCTTTGTCGAGCATCCGATGTTGGCACAAGTTTTTCAAGGGGAGCGGGCGGTCGTGACCGAAGATGATTTTTCCGAATTTTACCGCGGTGATTCTGATACTGGAATGATGATCGTCGGCATCCCCCTACATTTGGACGATGGTAATGATGCTGTGTTTTTATATCAACCACTTGCCACGATTGAAGAAACGTCAGCGGAAACGAAACGGATTGTCTATTTCTCCGCGGGAATTGCCATCGTGCTTACAACGGTATTTGCTTTTTTCCTATCTAGTCGAATTACCTCGCCACTTCGAAAGATGAGACAAGTGGCATTGGAAGTTGCCCAAGGGAAATTCAATACGAAGGTTCCAATTTTAACCCATGATGAAATTGGTCAACTCGCGATCGCTTTTAACCGAATGCGGCGGGAGTTGAATCGAAATGTGACGGAGTTGAATCAGGAAAAAGAGCAGCTCTCCCGAATTTTGAGCAGCATGGCCGACGGTGTGATTACCCTTGACAAGCGTGGGAAGGTGATGGTAACCAATCCTCCGGCTGAGCGATTTATTCAAGCATGGCATTACGAACAAGGATTAGTTCCTTCTGAGAAAAATGAGCTGCCACAAGCGATCCATCAACTTTATCAGCAAGTGGTTGCCTTGGAATCGGAGCAGATGACGGAATTAGATGTTCAAGGGCGAAGTTGGGCGATTCTTATGACGCCTCTCTACGATAACTCTTACGTCCGTGGAGCGGTGGCCGTTATTCGCGACATGACAGAGGAGCGTCGTCATGATAAGCTGCGAAAGGATTTTATCGCCAATGTATCCCATGAGCTGCGAACACCGATTTCCATGCTTCAAGGCTATAGTGAAGCAATCATTGATGACATCGCCGGGACGGATCAAGAAAAAAAAGAGTTAGCGAAAATCATTTACGATGAATCGCTACGCATGGGGCGCCTTGTTAATGAATTGCTCGATTTGGCAAGAATGGAAGCAGGCCACATCGATTTAAATTATGAAGAGATTGAAGTGAAAACGTTCTGTGAACGGATCACAAGAAAGTTCCAAGGACTTGCGAAAGAACAACAACTAACCCTTGATTTCATCTATCGAGGGGATGAAGGGAAACGGATCCAGGTCGACCCAGACAGGCTCGAACAAGTTCTCACCAATCTTCTATCTAACGCGATACGGCATACCGACCCAGGCGGTACGGTGCAACTCGCGTGTCATGTGATGGAAAACGGTATGAAAATTGACGTAACGGATACAGGAACAGGAATACCGGAAGAAGATTTACCGTACGTATTCGAGCGGTTTTATAAGGCGGACAAAGCACGGACGAGAGGAAGAAGTGGGACTGGGCTTGGACTTGCCATTGTCAAAAATATTGTTGATGCCCATAGTGGAGAAATTAGTGTCCACAGCAAACAACAAGAAGGGACAACCTTTACAGCCTTTTTCCCGAATGCTCGTACCATTTTGTAGAATCGACAGGAATAATCTTGTTCCATAAGAAACATTGAAGCTGACAAACGCCTCTCTCATGCGTAGGTCAGCTTCTTTTTCCCCCTATAATCGTTTTTTGAAAACATAGCTCACTTTATCGTAAGCGCCTTTTTCCATATAAAACCGATGGGCCTCGGTTCGGCTAACATTGGATGACAGGGAAATGGCTTCGTATCCTTTTGTTTTGGCCCATGCTTCCACATGAGCCAGTAACATGAGCCCGTATCCGTTTGATCGATGGTGTTCATCTGTGACAAGGTCAGTTACCCAAATGCTTTTTCCGTTATAAAGCGTTGTTTGTGGCATAAAGCCAATGACAGCACAGAGGGTGTCTTCCACCTCCAAGGCAAACATTCGATAGCCTTCGTTTTTTGTCGCTTCATGGACAAGTTCTAAGTAACTAGCTTCGGTTAAATGAGGACGAAGCTGACGGATGAGGGGGAAAGCCTCAAGCCATTCTTGTTCGACTATTAATGATCGAATCAAGCTTCTCATCTCCCTCCTAGTTTATACTCCATCGTGATTACGTTAAGTCTTGCACCATCCGATCTTTCCATCATTTCTTCCTTTGTGTTCGCAAAGCCTAACGAATCGTAGAAAGCCACATTTTGCCCCATGTCCGCTCTCACTTTACAAACAACCGTTGCACACTTTTGTTCCTTCGCAAGTGTCATGAGATGGTCTATGAGCCGGCGGGCAATTCCTTGGTTTCGGGCTTCTGGTATAACGGAAAGTCGGAAGAAATAAAGCTGTTTATCATGAACCACAAACTTTACCATCCCTACACATTTATCGTTATGCTTATAAAGGAGGACTTGGGTGCCTGATGTTAATTCCTGTTCGATATCGGACACCGCTTCTCGTAAGGCAGTGGTCGGTGGGGTGGCGTAACGATATTCGTCAAACGCTTGATGAAGCACGGAATGAATCTCTTTTGCATCTTTCTTTTCAGCGTGCACGATGGTCATGACTCTCTCTCCTTTTTTCATTCAATGTAACATGTTTGTAAAAAGGATGGAACCCTTTTCCTGAATGATTCGTTTCACAATAAAAAGAGGGGGTCATGACGAAAATGAAAAAAATTGTAGGGAGCCTCATCGGTGTTATGCTTCTATTATTCATCGTAGGTTGCAGCAATACGGAGCAAATGGAAATGTTTGATGCGGGGAATATGGAGGGTGTCGATATGAATGTAGCTACCGATTATTCGGTCTCAGAGGAAGGAATGGAGGAAGAAGCTGCACTTGAAAAGGTAGAATTAGATACGGAAATTGAAACGGAGGAAAGAGGAAGTGCTGTTCCAGAGGGAATGGAACGAATGATCATTTACACTGGAGACATGGAGGTAGAGGTAGAGTCGTATGATGAGGCAGAGCAGCAGCTTACGTCGACTGCTCAATCTCTCGGTGGATTTATTGTGGAATCGTCTAAAAATGAACATGAAGACGGTCATACGTCTGGTTATCTTGTGGCGCGAGTCCCACAAGAGCGGTTAGATGATTTTGTTCAAGAAGTGAAAGAAACGAGTCTTACCATTCATTATCAACAATTAAGCGGTAGTGATGTGACGGAGGAATATGTTGATTTAGAAGCGAGGCTTAAGTCAAAGCGAGTGATGGAAGAACGATTAATCACGTTTTTGGAAGAAGCCGATTCAACGGAAAACTTATTAAAAGTTTCCAATGATCTTGGGAAAGTTCAGGAGGAGATTGAACAGCTCGTCGGTCGGATGAACTATTTAGAGGATCGTGTCCGATATGCTTCCATGACCATTTCCATAAGAGATCGTGGGATCGAAGTAGGAAGCTTACAAGGACAAAACACGTTAAACACGTGGGCAAACGCAAAGAAACTATTTATGGATACGACAAATGGAATCATCGCCTTTTTCTCTGGGCTTGTCGTTTTGCTAATTGGGTTTTCGCCGATTTTATTTCCACTCGTCGTCATTGCAGTTGTCATGATCATTCTCGTTCGCCGAAAGAAAAAAATGTCTACACCGCCTGTTCACGAAGAGTAGATTTTTGCAAAAACGCTGTTCTTTTGCGTTATTTTTTGTATAATAAAGACGACTTATCAATGAATCGTATATCGCGCTGAAGGGTCGTTCAATGTTTGAGCGTGAAAAGGGAAGTCGGTGAAAATCCGACACGGTCCCGCCACTGTAAATGGGAGAGGCTTGCAAGATCCACTGTCTAGCGACGGGAAGGGGGGCAAGTACTCGATGAACATAAGTCAGGAGACCTGCCTTTCAGTTTGAGTGTGTAGCCTTCGAGGAAAAGGTGAAGCAGTTCATTTGATTTCATGGAGATAGCATGGGATCTAGACTGGTTTTGCAAAAACACTCTGAAGGGAGTGTTTTTCTTTTTCACTTACGAAAGTTTAACTTCCATTAAGGTTAGGCGACAAGCCAAGTTTTCTATGCTAGTGGCCCACCACCTTCAGCGACGAGCGCCATTGATTAGTACGATAGAGAAAAGAGGGGATCAGTAGATGAAGTCGAATGTACGGTTATGGCTTCTGGCCTTGCTCTTGACGCTAGGTCTAGTGGCGTGTGGCACAACCACGGACGAGCCTGAAGCTCCAGCGGATGACCAAGGAACAGATGTAGTAGAGGAAGAAGCGGGTGGGGAATTCCCACGGACGATTACAGATTCATTAGGAAATGAAGTAACGATTGAAGAAGAGCCAGAACGAGTCGTCTCGTTAATTCCGAGCATTACCGAAACATTATTTGCGATCGATAAAGGGGACACCGTTGTCGGCCGCACTGATTTTGACAACTATCCGGAAGAAGTTGAGGATATTCAGAGCGTCGGCGGTATGGAGTTCGACGTAGAACAAGTGCTAGCACTCGAGCCCGATCTTGTCCTTAGCCACGGATCAGGTGCCCATTCATCCGAAGGCGGTTTAAACCAACTTCGGGAAGCGGGAGTTACGGTCGTTGTCGTTCATGATGCGTCTAGCATTGATGAAGTGTACGACTCGATAGCGATGATTGGTGAAGCAACAGGTGCTGATGAGCAAGCAGCTACCGTCATTAGCGACATGAAGGAAGGCTTTGCTGCACTAGCTGAAAAGGCTGAGGCGATCACAGACGAAGAGCGTGCAAACGTTTGGGTTGAAGTTTCTCCTGAGCCTGAAATCTATACAACAGGGAAAGGGACCTTCTTAGATGAAATGCTCACATTGATCAACGCGGACAATGCCGCGGGAGATGTGGAAGGTTGGGTTCAGTTCTCAGAGGAAGAGGCGGTTGCCTTCCAACCGGATGTGATCATAACAACATATGGCTATTACGTTGAAGATCCAGAGAAACAAGTGATGGCGCGTGACGGCTGGCAGAGCGTGCCTGCAGTAGAGAACGAGCGAGTGTACGATGTTCATTCAGACGAAGTGACTCGCTCAGGACCACGACTTGTACAAGGGGCAGAGAAGCTTGCGGAACTCATTTATCCAGACGTTTTTGCGGAATAATTTGCTTTTCGTGTATGGAGCGAGCGCAATCTTTTTGTTCGTCGCCATCATCATTAGCATTGGAAAGGGAAGTGTGGAGCTTCCCTTTTTCACCATTTTGGCGATTATTGGACAATACGTCTTTCATTTGCCTGTAGACAGTGGAGTCGACCAAACAATGGTGAGCATTGTAGTCAACATTCGCTTACCGCGTGTATTGCTCGCTGTTTTTGTCGGCGCGAGCCTCGCACTTGCAGGGGCGGCTTTTCAAGGGTTGTTAAAAAATCCATTAGCTGATCCGTATACACTCGGCGTTTCGTCAGGCTCAGCACTAGGAGCCGTCTTTGTCCTGTTTTTTGCCGTTCAATTGCCGGTTCTCGGCTTTTTTACGCTACCGGTCGTTGCGATTATTACAGGATTTTCCACCTTGTTTCTCGTGATTATGTTCGCAAGGCTCGTTCAGCGCTCCATGTCAGCAGAGACGATTATTTTAGCTGGAATCATATTTAGCTCGTTTTTAGGGGCACTCATTTCGCTCATGATTGCGTTGACAGGAGAGGAATTGCGACAAATTATCGGTTGGCTCTTAGGCAGTGTGTCGATGCGGGGCTGGGACTATGTAAAATTGCTCGTCCCTTGTTTTTGTTTTGGGGCCCTTTTGTTAATGGTTAATCGCAAGGAACTAAACGCCCTTGCCTTTGGAGAGGAAACAGCCAAACATTTAGGGGTAAACGTCAAAAGGCGTAAATATATGATCCTGATCTCGGCTTCTATTTTAACGGGATCAGCTGTTGCTGTCTCAGGCACAATCGGCTTTGTCGGCTTGGTTATTCCTCATATCACCCGATTAGTAGCTGGACCCGACCACCGCCACTTATTACCTTTATCAATGATGATCGGTGCTGGATTTCTTACCTTAACGGATTTATTCGCACGGACAGTCATTGCACCGACCGAACTACCCATTGGTGTGATCACTGCGATCGTCGGCGCACCTGTCTTCGGATTATTGCTTATCAGACAGCGAAAAAAACTGCTCTCGTAAGGAGTTGGACCATATGCTTGATGCACAAAATGTAAGTGTTGGCTATGATGAAAAGACACCGATTATTCAGCAACTCTCGTTCCAAGTTCATAAAGGTGAAATTTTCGGTATTCTTGGTCCGAACGGGAGTGGGAAAACGACATTGTTGAAGGCTGTGAGCGGCCTGTTGTCACCTTCGGAAGGAACGATCACCCTACAAGGAAAAGCCATTGCCGATTATCATTCAAAAGAGCTGGCACAAAAAATGGCCGTGCTGCCCCAGACAGCCGACACCACCTTTGCTTATAAAGTAAAAGAGGTGGTCGCTCTCGGGCGTTATCCCCATCAAAAGGGTTGGCTTGCCTCCGAATCGCAAGAAGATGAACGAGTCATCCGTGAGGCGATGGAGCAAACTGATACGTGGAAGTTTCGCAATAAGCCGTTACAAACGTTGAGCGGAGGTGAGCGCCAGCGAGCTTTGCTTGCCCGAGCCCTTTGCCAGGAGCCTGATCTCCTTTTGCTTGATGAGCCGACCAATCATCTCGATATTTCGCACCAAATGCAGTTACTCGATGCGTTGAAAGACTGGACACGAACGCGCCAGTTGACTGTTGTGGCCATTTTGCACGATTTGAATATGGCGAGCCTCTATTGTGATCGCGTATTGCTTCTTAATGAGGGACGGATGGTCGATCTTAATAGCCCACGCCAAGTGATGACCGAACACCAGCTGGCCAACGTTTACGAAACGAAAATTCGCCGCAACGAACACCCGACGATTCCAAGGCCACTCGTCACATTTGAGCCGGCGGCAATAAGAAGCAAACCAAGCTCCCCTATTTCTGAGCTTGAGGTTTTTACCTCCGAGCAACTAATTAAGGTGACAAGCTCCATAAGGTGGAAAACGTTATCATCTGCTGTATTAGGGGCAGGGTTCAAATGGCATCAAACGTTTGTGAACAGGCATGTATCAAAAGACTATTATTGTGATGATGTGGAGCGGGAGTTTCAAACGTTTTTATCAAATGTAGGGGTCGATGGAACCGATGCGTTAGGGATGATGACGGCCGCTATTCTTGAAGATGTTGCCATAACCGAAGCGACTTACGAATCGTTTAAAGTACGAGTGTTTGTGACGGCCGGAATATCAAATGCAGTGGATCCTGCCAAAGCTCATCTTCGCAAGCGAAATGAGGCAACGGTCGGAACGATCAATACGTGGGTGTTCATTGAAGGAACACTGCCTGATGCCGCCTATGTCCAAGCGCTGATGACAGCTACAGAAGCAAAAGGGAGAGCGCTTGCGGAGAAGGAGATTCTCGATCCTGTAACAGGGACTCTTGCGACGGGTACATCCACTGACAGTGTTATGATCGCAAGTTCACAGACCGGGACGTACTTCCCTTATGCGGGAACAATCACTCCGCTCGGTCAAGCGATCGGAAAGCTCGTCTACGATGCAACCATTCAAGCGGTGACAGACAATGAAAAGCGGAGGCTTGAACGATGATCGCTTGTCACGTAATCGCGATCGTTAGTGCCTTTATTCTTGATAAGTGGCTAGGTGATCCGAAGTGGCTTCCTCATCCTGTCGTCGGAATGGGGAAGTTGATCACTTATTTCGAGAGAAGATGGAATTGTGGTAGGTGGAGACGAGAAAAAGGCGTGCTGCTGCTCCTAACGGTTTTATTGATCGTGACAGCTTTATCCCTTGCTCTCGTATGGTTGTCCTATCAAGTCCACCTTCTGCTCGGTGTCATAGTAGAAGCTCTATTGATTGCTTCAACGATTGCGGCCAAAGGATTAAAAGAGGCGGCGGAAGAAGTTGCTCGTCCCTTAACAACCAGAAACTTGTTAGAGGCTAGGCGGAAGCTATCGTATATTGTCGGTCGAGATACTGATCAACTAGATGAGAAAGAGATCGCCCGAGGTGCGATTGAGACGGTTGCTGAAAACACAAGTGACGGAGTAACGGCCCCCCTTTTTTATGCCTTGATCGGTGGAGCCCCCTTAGCCCTTCTATACCGAGCCACGAACACGTGCGACTCGATGGTCGGTTACAAAAATGAGCGCTACCGCGACTTCGGTTGGGCTTCCGCTAAATTTGACGATGTTCTGAACTGGGTTCCGAGTCGTATCACCGGTGTATTGATGCTTCTTCTTCATCGAAAAAGGCGCCAAGCACCGTTAGGTCAATCTTTAAAGATGCTTGCGAGGGAAGCGAAGAAACACCCGAGCCCAAACAGTGGCTGGGGTGAAGCGGCGATGGCGTTGCTCCTCCATGTGACTTTAGGGGGAACGAATACATATCAAGGAATGACCTCGGAGCGGGCGAAAATGGGATACGGAACAAAGGCGATGACCGCTAAGGACATTGACGAATCGATCGCGATTATGAATCGAACGGTGCTCGGCTTTCTTGTTTTTTTATTTCTGTTAGGGGGATTCATTTATGCGATTACCTAATCATGGCGCTAACCCAAAAACACTCGCTGCCCAAATGGGGACAAGTTTGACTGGGGAGGCCATTGATTTTAGTGTCAATACGAACCCGTTCGGCCCGCCCCCACAGTTACTAGCTTACTTGAGGAAACAGCTAGATCAAGGACTGTTTACCCAATACCCAGACCAAGAGGCAAGCGAGTTAGCCCGTGCGATTGCCATAAAAGAACATGTACCTCCTTCCAGTGTGCTTGTAGCGAATGGAGCCGCGCAAATCATTTATACGATTGCCCAGCTATGGCATAAGCAGCGAGTGGCCATTGTTGAACCTACGTTTTTAGAGTATGAAGAGGCGTGCTTGGCAAATGATTGTTCGGTCGAACGGATTATGCTACCACCTCCATGGTCTCTTGATCTAGACCGTATGACCGCTGTGCTCAAGCGGACAGACCTCCTGTTTATATGCCATCCGAACAATCCAACGGGTGTCGCCTATCGTAAAGAGCAGCTCATCGAACTGTTAGAGCTTGCAAAGCAGTTTGGAACGACTCTTGTCATTGACGAAGCGTTTTATGATTTTATGGAAGTTCCGATTACGTTTACCGCTCAAGCGGCTGCAAACGAAGGGATCATCGTCGTTCGTTCGATGACGAAAATGTTTACAATTCCCGGACTAAGGCTTGGATATGCCATTTCAGCTCCTAGTGTCATAGAAAAGTTGAAAAGCAAAATTCCGCCTTGGAGTGTAAACGGATTGGCGGATAAGGCTGGGCAGTTTTGTTTGCGGGAGACAATGTTTGTCCGCGATTCAGCGCAAAGAATTGCTGCAGCCAGGGCAGAGATGCAAGCAGGCTTCCGGCATCTTGGATTTGACGTTTCTCCATCGGTAGTCAATTTTTTCGTCATATCTGATCCGAGAGAGTCGATTGGGATGCTGGCAATGCTTAAGGGATTACTTGACCGCGGATTTGTCCTTCGCCATACGGAAAATTTTCCTGGGCTTGACGGCCGATATCTTCGCGTGGCCGTTAAAGATCAAGATACGAACCGGAAGTTGCTACAGGCAGTAAAAGATTGGGTGGAAGGTGAGACGTCATGTTTGTCTTCATTTCAGGAGCGGTGAGAAGCGGAAAAAGTAGTTATGCGGAAGCGCGAGCGATCGAATCGATCAGCAAGCAAAGTGGAGGTCAGCTCTATTATGTCGCCACAAGCACCGTGGCGGACCATGAGATGGCAAGCCGTATTAAACACCATCAACAGCAGAGAGAGCAGGCAGGGGTGCCATGGAACGTCATTGAAGCACAGGTTGATATCGGTTCACTTGCGGCAAATTTTGATGAAAGAGATATTGTTCTTATTGATTGCTTAACGACGTTATTAAACAATGAACTGTTTCGCACGTTAGATGCAAAGGAGTACTCTTTAGCGAAGGAAAAAGAGCGAACCGTTGCGAAGCTGTCACAGGAATTGGATTTATTTTTGCACGGGAACTGGACGACCCTTCTCGTAAGCAATGAGGTCGGTGACGATATCCCATACGAAGATGAATATACGTTAGCCTATCAACATGCTCTAAGTCTCCTTCATCAAAAGCTCGTTCGTGAAGGAGATGAAGCGGTGCTTGTGGAACATGGCATCCCGCTCGTGAAAAAAGGAGGCTAGGGTCATGAAAGGTATTATGGTACAAGGAACCGCTTCAGATGTTGGTAAGAGCTTAATCTGTACCGCTCTTTGCCGAATTTTCGCGCGGAGAGGTTATAAAGTGACTCCGTTTAAGTCACAAAACATGTCGAACAATTCGTATATTACCGTTGAAGGATTGGAAATTGGTAGAGCCCAAGGAATTCAGGCCGAAGCTGCGATGGAAGAGGCTAGTGTGTATATGAATCCGATTTTGCTAAAGCCACGAAACGATCGGGAAGCAGAAATTGTTTGCTTCGGTCAAGCAGTGGATACGGTATCTGGCGTCAAATATCGCGATGGTTTTTATAAGCGAGGACTGGAGGCGATCAAGCAAGCGTTAGCCACGTTAAGTCAGTCTTTTGATATGGTTGTAATCGAAGGAGCTGGCTCTCCCGTTGAAGTCAATTTGAATGACAGAGAGCTTGTGAATATGAA
Organism: Halalkalibacterium halodurans; assembly: GCF_004376175.1. Taxonomy (GTDB): domain Bacteria; phylum Bacillota; class Bacilli; order Bacillales; family Bacillaceae_D; genus Halalkalibacterium; species Halalkalibacterium halodurans. Next base: position 41,326 of record NZ_SNUY01000010.1, read on the forward strand.
GGTGGCTGAACTAGCGGACGTTCCGGTCATCCTTGTAGCTGATATTGAACGAGGCGGGGTGTTTGCTAGTCTTTACGGTACATTGGAACTTCTCCAACCGAATGAACGGAAGCGGGTCGTCGGGATCATTGTAAATAAATTTCGTGGTGACCCCGAATTGTTTTCGTCAGGGGTTCAGTGGATTGAACAGCATTTAGGTGTCCCTGTGCTCGGTGTACTTCCTCACCTGCCTGGGGTTCGGATTGAAGGTGAGGATTCCTTATCAAAGGGACAGGTAACCTCGGTTCTTCCTAGAGATCAAAGCATTGATATCGCCGTTCTCGATTTACCTTATCTTTCGAATTATACTGACTTGGAGCCGTTTCGCTATGAAGAAGATGTGGCGATTCGCTTCGTCTCAAGCGTCGATGCGTTAGGAAGGCCAGATGCAATTATTTTGCCTGGAACGAAGAGCACCTTTCATGACCTGCAGATTTTAAAAGAAAAAGGATTTAAAGAGCGTCTTCATGAATATGTAACAACAGACGGTACGGTCGTCGCCATCTGTGGAGGCTTTCAAATGCTCGGCCATCGGCTTATTGATGTGGCAGGGTCTGATACTGGAATCAAAGGGGCAACAATCGATGGGCTCGGTCTCGCTCCGGTTGAAACGAGATTCGCAGAAAAAAAGAAAACTGTCCGTTCTTTGGGGCAACTTTTACATCCATTCGGAACGGCAAAAGACATTTACGGGTTTGAAATTCATTTAGGTGAAACGGATATTGTTGATCCGTCCATTCCTGCTTTTTTACGTGTAGGCAATCATACCGATGGCGTTTATTTACATGAAGGAAGACTAATCGGCACTTATTTCCATCATCTCTTTTTTAATGATGACTTTCGCAGCGGATGGCTCAATACACTAAGAAGAAAAAAAGGTTTACGCGAGCGGCCAACCGTCGAGCTAGAAAAATGTAGACGTGCGTCCTACGATCAATTAGCGGACGAAGTGGAACGAGTTCTTCATGTGGACAGCTTGCTAGAAAAAATGGAACGGTGGGGCGAAACATCATGAAACATGGCCTGAACGGATTGCTTTTAGCGTTTCAATTTTTAACGACTGTGCCGATCACGCGGCAGATTCCATGGACTGCACGCTCTGCCCGCTGGTCGATTGTCTGTTATCCCTTAACTGGGCTTGTATTAGGTGGTTTGCTAGTAAGCCTTTACCTTTTGCTGTCCCCGTTTCTCTCGCCGTTAGTGCTGGCAGCTCTACTGGTGACACTCTCCATTTTCTATTCTGGCGGGTTGCACCTCGATGGGTGGATGGACGTGAGTGACGCATTTCTTTCTAGACGAGACCGTGAAACAAAATTGATCATATTAAAAGATTCCCGTGTCGGCGCATTTGCGGTCATGACAACGATCCTCCTCATCGGCTGGAAGGTACTCCTGCTAATGGAGCTGATCGCTTTGGCTCCCCGTGAATTCACGTGGCTGCTTTTGCTCGTGCCCGTTTGTTTGCGTTGGATGATCATCGTCCAGCTTATCTATGGCAAAACGGCCTCCGATCAGGGGATGGCGGCCAGCTTGCTGCCACATGTAACGACACACGTGAAAAACGCATCGAGAGTATGGTTTCTATTCATTGCTGGAGCTTGTTTTCTCTTGCTGCAAAACGTGATTCTCACCTTATGCTTCCTGCTGATGATTTGGCTTTTCCCCCTCTTCTGGCTGCGCGTGTGCAAACGGGAAATTGGGGGGATGTCTGGTGATACGATTGGCGCAAGTATCGAAGGGGGCGAGCTATTCCTATGGGGCATCATGTGGACATTCTTCTTATCCGTCACAGCCTAACAGTGTGCAATGAACAGAAGCGATATAATGGATGGAAGGACGAGCATTTATCTCCGAACGGAAGGGCTGCTGCGCAAATGCTTTCCCAGCGTATGCCACTAGTCGATTGCGTTTGTTCTAGCGATTTAACCCGGGCTTGTGAAACGGCTTCGATTCTATTTCCAGGTCATGAGATTCAAGCGTTCCCTGAGTTTCGCGAAGTGAATTTTGGGTGTTGGGAAGGAAAACGTTACGATGAACTTATGGACGAACCTTCTTATCGCCAATGGCTTGAGGACGCGGAGCAGTTTTATCCGCCTGATGGAGAGACATTGCCCACCTTCTATAAAAGGGTCAACCAGGGATGGGAGAAGTTATTACAAGAAGCAAACGCTAGAAAGGCGCATCGGCTCGCAGTTGTTACCCATGCAGGAGTCATTCGCGTGCTGCTCGATACGTGGGCAAGGCGTGAGGATGTCACGTTTTGGGATTGGAAAATTCCATTTGGTGTAGGCTATTGGATTTTTGGTACGTATGAAAAAGAAAGGAAGGAATTTCAGTGCATTTCGTTACAGGAGGAGCATTTCATGGAAAGCACCAATGGGTGAGAGAGCGCTATAATCTCCAAAGGCGATCGGACTATGTTGTTCATAACGGATTTGCAGGTGCAAAAGTTTTACCATCAAGTATTGAAGAAGGAGAGCTTGTCATTGTGACAGGGCTCCATCTGTACATTCGAATGCTGCAAGGGCATGAGGAGCCGCGAACAGTGTTTAAACATTGGCTTCAAGACGCGATTTCATGGGAAAAAGGGGGAAAGACGGTCGTTCTGATCGGAAATGAGATTGGCAAAGGCATTGTGCCTGTAAAACGAGAGGACAGGGAATGGCGTGACCTTGTTGGTTTGTGTTATCAAGATATCGTTCGATTAGCTGAGCGGGTCGATCTCATCTGGTACGGCTTGAACCAGCAAATAAAATAAAGGGGGACTGTCACATGCGACTTTATACACGAACTGGAGATGAAGGAAAAACAAGTGTGATCGGGGGACGATTAGCTAAGGATGATACGAGAGTGGTTGCCTATGGAACAACAGATGAATTAAATTCGTTTGTCGGATTGGCCATCACACAGCTGGACGAAAATACATTTGCTGATATCCGCGGTGAGTTATTCAAAATCCAGCATGAGCTCTTTGACTGTGGCGGTGACTTGGCGATGCTGAAAGTGAAGGAAGATCGTCCATACAAAGCGAAGCAAGAGATCGTGGACTTCCTTGAGCAACGAATTGATGCCTACATTAAGGAAGCACCAGAATTAGAGCGATTTATTTTACCAGGAGGCTCTGAGGCTGCCGCGAGTCTCCACGTATGTCGCACGATTGCCCGGAGAGCCGAGCGTTATGTTGTCCGTTTGCAGCAAGAAGGAGAGATAAACCCGATCGTATTAAAATATTTGAATCGGTTATCGGACTACTTTTTTGCTGTTGCCCGTGTAGTAAACTCCCGTCTACAGGTTCCTGATGTGGAGTATGAGCGAAGTGCGATTGTATTCCGTGAGGGTAAGCGAAAAGAAGATAAGAAATAGGGTGGAGCGAGCCTCAATATGACGTGAATCAAATACGTTTTACAAGTTACAACCCCCTTTTTTGAGAGAGCAATAGAGAGTTGTAAAAACTTTGAAACTGGCGACATATAGTATGGAGCGGAGCTTTTTTGAAAAGGGGGATTGAATTGAAAAGGAAGGTGTGTTTTAGTTTTATTGGGCTGCTCCTTCTTGCCACCGGTTGTTCTCAAGCGGAAGGAAAGGAACCTGCTTTTGCATCTTTTCATTCACAAATGGCATTGGACCATCATGGTGCTAAGGCTCCGGTCGTGCTGGATGTGCTATTAATGAATGAACTATCGGGGGAAAATGAAAAGGTCAGATTAAACGATTATGGATACTGGCCTGGGCGTGAGCTAGACATGACAGCTTTGGCTGATTTGGCGGGCGGGCTTGCGGAAGCGATTGACACTCCGATGAAAAACCCGCGATTGATGACAGATGGAACGTTTCTCCCCGGGGAACCTCGGGTTATTTTATCAGAACAAGAATTTGTTGAGAAGCTATCCTCTATTGCCCCGCTTGAAGCTGATGTCGTTATGCCGATCTATTTGACAGAACCGAATGTAACTGAAGAAGAGCTTAAGGAAAAGAAAACGGAAGAAGTCGCTTCGTTTACCACTTATTTTGACTCATCTGTAGCAGGGCGGACGGAAAATATTCGTTTGTCGGCTGACGCTATTCATGGCACCGTCCTAGGCCCAGGAGATACGTTTTCGTTTAACCATGAAGTTGGGGAACGAACGGTCGAACGAGGCTATAAGGAAGCAAAGGAGATCGTCAACAAAGAGTTTGTTATGGGGATCGGGGGTGGGATTTGTCAAACATCATCCACGCTCTTTAATGCCGTTGATCAAGCTGGTTTATCCATCGTTGAGCGTTTCACCCATTCAAGAGAAATTGGGTATGTTCCAACGGGACGGGATGCGACGGTTTCTTGGGGAGGACCTGATTTTCGATTTTCAAATCCATTTGACGAGCCGATCTGGATCCAAACAAGCGTCGAAGGTGGTGCCATTACCGTATCAGTCTATGTCTTTACTTCATAACCTTGCAACATTCTAATGTACCGCATGCTGAAAATAGCTGCGGTTTTTTTGTTGCACTATTTGTCATAAAACGGCCTCGCTTATCTCATACTAACGAATAATGACGGGCGAGGAGGGAAGGCAAATGTTTTTTAAATGGCTGTTAAACCAAATGCATGCCAAGCCGAAGCTCACCGTTGCAGACGTTTTGTCCCAGTGTAAACAGTCCAATGATTATACGGAGTTTTTAAACCATCAAAAAGGTTTCCCATACATACTCTCTTACTACGAAACATTAATCGATGCTGACCGTCTCAATCAAGATGTCACGCCTTATTTAAAGAAAGAAGCAAAAACATTAGAGGAATTAATTGAAGATGTTCCAATTCAAAATAAGGAAATCTCAGATGATCCCCAGCAAATTAAGACAAAGGTGATGCAAGGGTTTGTCTTATTACGAAAAAAAGGGGAGGGCCATGAGGTTGCTCTTATTGAAGTGACGATGGATTCTGGGCGTGAGGTTCAAAGGCCTGAAGTAGAATTTAGCGTTTCCGGACCACAGGAGTCGTTTGTTGAAGCTTTGCAGATCAATATTAACTTAATTCGTAAACGTCTGCCAATGCCACAGTTAAAAGTCGAACAATTAACCGTCGGTCAGTTAACGAAAACAAAGGTCGCCCTGTTGTACATTGAGGGGATTGCCAATGAAGAGAATGTGAATACGATTCGCCAGCGGATCGATAAAATCGAATTCGACCAAGTCATTGACTCTAACAGCTTAGCACAAATGATTACCGATAAGTCGTTGTCTATTTTTCCACAATTGATTAATACGGAAAGGCCAGAACGGGTAGCCGCCGTATTAGCAGAAGGCAAAGTTGCCTTTTTATGCGATGGTTCCCCTGAAGTGATCTTTGGCCCATCGACTCTTGTGGAATTTTTCTCTTCACTTGAGGATTATTACTTAACATGGCAAATTGCAACATTTGTTCGGCTATTACGTTTTTTTTCGCTTACGTTTTCCGTGCTTGCTACACCCGTTTATATTGCAGTATTAACGTTTCATTATGAGCTGATTCCGAAAGATTTACTCGCGACGATAATTGCTTCGCGAAGCAACATTCCCCTCCCTCCGTTCATTGAAGCGATCATTTTAGAGTTAACGATCGAATTGCTTCGCGAAGCGGGAGCAAGACTCCCGACGAGGATAGGGCAAACGATCGGGATCGTAGGCGGGATTGTCATTGGACAAGCGTCGGTTGAAGCAGGTCTTACGAGTAACGTGCTATTAATCATCGTCGCGTTAGCCGCACTTGCCTCCTTTACAACGCCTGTCTACCAGATGGGGAATACGATTCGTTTATTACGCTTTCCGTTCATGATCGCAGCAGCTGCATTAGGATTAGTAGGGATTACGGTGTGTACGATTTATTTAATCGTCCACCTCTTGCGCTTGACTTCTCTCGGCAGACCTTATTTGCAACCAATTTATCCATTCCGGTTTAAGGATCTTCGCGATGCGTTTGTGCGTATGCCGTTCAGTTGGATGGCAGAGCGACCGCAATTGACACGGCCGAAAGATCGCGGACGTCTGAATTTCTTTCGCGCCAATGAACGTCGCGACATCGATGAGTGATTATTTAGAGAAAAAGGTGATTGGATGGGACATCAAGTAAAGGAGCCATTTCTCGTTTCGACTGGAATGACGTTCTTTTTAGTTCACGGAATGCAGGTCGGAATCGGGGCCCTTAGTTTTCAACGGGCAATCGTGAAAATTTCCGGTTATGATGGATGGATATCGATCATCATCGCCGGAATTGTCGTTCAAATCATCATTGCCCTCATGTACGCTCTCCTTAACCGGGCGAATGGTGATTTAATCTCGGTTCATGACGATATTTTTGGAAAATGGCTTGGTGGGGTCTTTAGCGTCATCTTCGGTGTCTATCTCCTTTTATTAGCTGTCGTTATTTTGCGAATCTATATTCAGATTGTTCAAGCATGGGTGTTTCATGATTTACCGACATGGATCATTACGCTTATCTTAGCATGGATCTTTTATTTGCTCATCTCTGGGGGATTCCGTAAAGTGGTCGGCATTTGCTTTCTTGGGGTCATTGTACCAGCGCCGTTGTTTACGATCTTATTAATGCCTCTAGAATTCGGGCATTTTATTAACATGCTGCCGATCTGGAAGCATACGCTTAGCGAGTTAATAGCAGGTGCGAAGGAAGCTTCTTTAAGTTATTTAGGCTTTGAAATTTTGTTGTTATGCTATCCGTTCATTAAACAACGAGAAAAATCCCATAAATGGGCACAGCTTGGTGGTTTAATGACGATTTTTGCTTATACTAGCTTAATGGTAATTAGTTTAGCCTTTTATAGTGAGGAACAGCTTCATCGCACGATTTGGGCAACATTGACCCTTTTTAAAGTAGTAGAGTTTCCGTTTATTGAGCGATTTGAATATATTGGTATTTCTTTATGGTTGTTGTTAATTTCACCGAATATTGCGTTACCTGTATGGGGAGCCAGTCGAATTGGAAAACGTGTATTAGGCATTAATCAGCGGACGGTCTTAGTGTTTGTCATAGCAATCTTAGCTTTAATTACGATGTTCCTTCAGACGAGCCAAGAAATAGAAACGCTCGCTTTATGGGTTTCTGAATTCGGTTTTTATTTTGTTGGGGTATACGTTCCGTTGTTGGTTATGGTTTATCTTGCGGTTTCCCACTTAAGGAGTGGTGCTGATGAAAAAACAACGACAAGTTAAAAAGCTTGCTGTACTTGCGGCAGTATTCCTAATAACTGGCTGCATCCAAACAAGTATCATTGATGATGTGGCACTTATTGAGGCAGCGGCACTTGATCGGACGGAAAATGACAACATTAAGCTGACCGTAAGTTATCCTACTTTTTTAGAGCAAGGTCAAGAAAACATCTTGCAATCTGACCAAGCAACGGCTGTTGCCAAAACGATCAAAGGAGCCCGAGAGCTATTGAACGGTAGCTCACAGCGGCCATTAAAGTTCGGACAAATTCGCGTCCTTCTGTTTAGTGATGCCCTTTCAGAATCAGGAGTTGAGCCGTATGTAGATTCGATGTATCGGGATCCATCCATAGGGAACCGCGTCTTGTTAGCTGTAGTCGACGGGGAGGCACAGGACGCCTTGATGATTAGGCTTGGAGCAGGGGAGCGACCTGGCGTCTTTTTAGGGGATTTATTGCTACATAACATGGAGGAACATTTGCTTCCATCGACAAACCTCCATGTTTTTATGTTTAGCGCCCTTAACGATGCCCGTGATCCTTACTTACCGTTATTACTCGTAAAAGATGATAAGCTAAGGATCGGAGGAACGGCCCTTTTTAAAAGAGATCGATTCGTCGATAATATCGGAATCGAGGATTCTTTCTTTCTTAAATTGATGGTGGATGAGATGAAACAAACAACCCATCAATTTCAAATCGATGAGGATGGAGAAAAAGCCTATGTGGTGGTAGAGAAAATTTTTTCATCCTTCAATCGCGAGATGACCGGTTCAATGGAGGCGCCTCACTTCCGTTGTCATATTCATTTTCGCGGGGAAATAACCGACTATACAGGCCCGTTGACTTTAACAAAAGATGAGACGATGAATAAAATTGAAGAGGGAATGGCACGACAAATTGCAACAAAAGGTGAGGAATTGCTCAAGAGATTTCAATCTCTTGGCATCGATCCTGTAGGGTTAGGGGAAAAATACCGTAGCCATACACGAGACTGGAAGCCGGAAGTGTGGCACGATTCCATATATGAACAGGCCACTGTAGAAGTGACAGCCGAGGTGGAAATTGTCCAATCAGGAGTAACGGAATAAACAACCTTTCACATACGTTTGAACTTTTTTAGTCATAATATGGAGCATGTGTCCATAGGATAGCAGTAGATCATGGACGAGTTCATTCCAGCTAAATGAGCGAACACATAAGGAGGAACCCATGCTTGATTTTATTAAAAGGTTGTTTATTGCCCTTGCGATCGGAACGTGTATCGGAATCATGTTCATCGGTACAAGTACAGCCTCTGCAGAAGAAAAAGCGATTTCACCTATTCATATTTGGCCGACCGTAGGGGAAATTACAGATACATTTGGAACGAGAGGCGGGACCCATCACGGGATTGATATTGCTGCACCTGTTGGGACCCCTGTTATTTCTATTGCAGACGGAATGGTAAGAAAATCTTATTATTCAGATAGCTATGGCCATGTCATTTTTGTTCAACATGATCATGGTTTGGAAACGGTTTATGCACACTTGAATGAAAGGTTTGTAGAGGAAGGCGACACAGTAAAGGAAGGCGAGCAAATTGGTACCGTTGGTAACACCGGGAGATCGTCTGGTCCGCACCTTCATTTTGAGGTACATAAGGATGAATGGAATGTTGAAAAATCAAATGCGATTGACCCGTTTCTCGTCTTAGCTGATGAGCGGGATTATATGTATGCTGCCGTGGATGATAGCTGGAAAGACGGGAAGGAAGAGGAATCCACGTATGCATTTAAAAACAAATTTACTAACGAAGATGAGGATGAACTAGAAGAAATAGAGCTGCTAGAAAATCAACAAGTTTTTACGGTTTCAAAAGGTGATACTTTATGGGGAATCGCGCAAAAACATGAAATGAGTGTAGAAACGTTAATGGAGATCAACGGTTTAAACGACACATTGATCCATCCTAGAGATGACCTTATCGTCCTTCTTGATGACGAAGAAAGTCATGTCGTGAAAACGGGAGATACACTCTATCGGATTGCGCTAAACCATCAGTTAACAGTGGAAGAGTTGCAAGCGAATAATGACTTAACAGATGAGTTGATTTTCCCTGGTCAAGTGTTGGCTCTAAAGTAAAAGGAGCTCTGTCGCCAGCCTATGTGTAAGTGTGGTAAAATAAGACTTGATCACTAGGTAAAAAGGACGGAAAATAGGATGGGACAGGTGCAAGCGACAACAGAGCTTTTTCAATGGTTAAATGAACAAACAGACCTTACAAGCTATCAGATCGATTTAGTGGATGGGTTTGTGTTTATGCTGAAAAGAATTAAACACCATGGCCATATTCGTTTAACAGCACCGGATACGATTCACCCTCGTTTTTGGAAATGTCATGATCGGACATTTGGCTATCGGTTGATGAAAGGGAACAGAAGACGACCCGCTCATCTATACAAGTTTTATTTTGATGTGGCAAAGGTGGAAGGGCTTCTTCACATTCACAAGCAATCCGTTAGCTTGTCAGACAAAGGGGTTCAATTTCTTACGTATTCCAAAGAAATACAATTAGATCGTTTGTGCCATCATATCTGGATATAAAAAAACTAGCTGGGTAACGCCAGCTAGTTTTTTTACAATAGGGACAAGCTTCATTGCTCGTGCTACAACTCGATGCGATCGGCAAAATGGATTTCATCAACCGCTTTTAAGGCTTCGATCACTTCATCGGTGGCAACTTTGTCCACTGCTACCATCATGATCGCGTCGCCGCCTTCCTCTTGACGACCAACTTGCATTGTCGCGATGTTCACATTGTGCTCGGCGAGGAGCTGACCCATTTTTCCGATGACACCTGGACGGTCATTGTGTTGAATGTAAATTAAGTGACCTTCTGGAACAAAATCAACATTGAAGCCATTAATTTTCACAATCCGTGGTCCATATTCCTTAATAAACGTTCCGTGAACCTCAAACGTGCGATCTTCTCCATGAACGACCGCATGGATGATGTTTGCATACCCGAACGTTTGGTTGCTGCTATGCTTTTCTGTAAAACTAATTCCACGCTCTTTTGCAATGAGACCAGCGTTAACATCGTTCACGCCCGCATCAACACGTGGAGAAAGGAATCCGGCCATTAAGCTTCTTGTCGTAATCGACGTTTCAATATCGGCGACGTTCCCGCCGTAGCGAACTTCAATTTCTTGTACCGGTGTTTTCATACATTGGGAGAGCAAGAAGCCCATTTTCTTCGTTAACTCATAATAAGGCTTGACCTTCTCATAAACTTCTTTAGAGAGGGTCGGTAGGTTAATGGAGTTGCTGACAGGGTTGCCTTCTAAGAAGTGAAGAACTTCCTGTGAGACTTGTTCTGCCACGTTAAGCTGTGCTTCTTTTGTGGAAGCAGCAATATGCGGAGTGGCGATGACGTTGTCAAAGGCGAGTAGCTCTTCGTCAGCGACAGGCTCTTCTTCAAATACGTCCAATGCCGCACCAGCAATATGGCCTTCACGCAAGTAATGCTTAAGCGCCTCTTCATCGATGATTCCACCGCGGGCACAGTTAATGAGAAATACCCCTTTTTTCGTTTTGCCAATGTTTTTCATGCCTAGGAGGCCTTTCGTTTCTTTCGTTAAAGGGGTGTGGACCGTAATAATATCGGCGACCTGAAGAACGTCGTCTAAGCTTGCTACAGTGACACCAAGCTTTTCGGCACGGGCTTTCGTTAAAAATGGATCAAACACATAAGGAGTCATCTCAAACGCCTTGACACGTTTCGCAATTTGTGAGCCGATTCGGCCGAATCCGATAATCCCGAGCGTCTTGCCGCGGAGCTCGGTTCCTTGGAACGCCTTACGCTTCCATTCACCTGCTTTTATCGATGCATTCGCTTGTGGAATTTTGCGCAGGAGGGAACAAATCATCGCAAAAGTATGCTCAGCCGTAGAAATGGTGTTTCCGTCGGGAGCGTTTACGACGACAATCCCATGCTTTGTCGCAGCATCGATGTCGATATTGTCAACGCCCACACCAGCGCGGGCAATGATTTTTAAGGAAGACATCTTTTCCATGAGTTCTTCTGTGACCGTTGTGGCGCTACGAACGAGTAACGCATCATATTCATGTAAATCATCCGCGTCTGCTACGTTTTGTTGTACGCACTCTACACGAGGGTCATTCAATAAAGGGGAAAGTCCTTGTTCGCTCATAGCATCCGATACGAGGATGCGATAAATGGCTTTGTTCTCCGTTTGGCTTTTGTCAGCGATTGCTTGTTCAATCACGTTAAACTCCACTCCTTAAATTAAGTATTCTCTCTTGATCGTCTGTCCTCTCTACCTTTAGCAGCAAGCAATGGAATGATTTTGAAGCACATGCCCCCCTAACATCAAACTTTTTTGATAGTAAAAAAACCTTCTGCCCACACGACGACTGTCGTGAGGGGCGGAAGGTTCATACCGCGGTGCCACCCTCATTCACACATACTTGTTGTCGCAGTATGTGCCTCAAGGAGATTTAACTACGTCTCCAAGGTAACGGATTAACCGGAGCGCTCCTACTTAAATGTTCAGAGCGTCAACTCAGAAGGGCTACGGAAATTGTAGAGCCAAGCTGGTTCACAGCAACCACCAGCTCTCTGGATTGGTCATCTACATTCCTCATCTTCGTCATCGTTTTTAAGCAAATGTGTTTTATAATTTTTTGATAACTTACCACAGGAGATGGACATTTGTCAATTAGGTACTGAAGATTTACGGTGAGAAATATTGTGAAAAGAGGTGGTGAAATGTTGAAACATGTTGTAGAAAAAGGGGAGACGCTAGCGAAAATTGCAAATCGCTACGGAGTTCGTGCGGTCGACCTTTTGGATAGCAATTCGTTTATTGCCCATGAACGATCTTACGTCTATCCGGGAACAGAACTTTTGATCCCAAAAAGCGTGAATTCAACATTTGCTGCAGGACCGTTCGAATGTTTGTATGAGTATGGATATACGGAGCTGCTGCTTGATCGGAATAGGCTAAAACAACAACGGGTTAAAGAATCGGTCATCGGCAAATCGGTCATGGGGAAGGAGATTGTCGCATTTGAAATAGGATCAGGAGAGATTCCGATTTTTTATTCAGGCGGTTGGCATGCGAACGAATGGCATACAGCAAAATTTTTGATGACTTTTTTACAAACGTTAATCGAGGCGGAGGTGAGTAAAGCCGATTTGTTCGGCTATTCGGTTTACGAGTTGCTAAAAAAGGTGACTCTCCATCTCGTGCCCCTCGTCAACCCTGATGGTGTCGAGCTTGTTCAGCAAGGAATCTACCCAGAACATCCTTTTTATGAACAGGTTCTTGCCATCAATAAAGGTGCACGGACGTTTGATCATTGGTCGAGCAACATTCGCGGTGTCGATTTGAACCACCAGTGGCCAGCAGGGTGGGAGAAGGAGGCGGCGGAAAGTCCACAGCAGCCATGGCCGCGCCACTATAGCGGACCTTCGCCGCTGTCAGAACCAGAGGCGATCGCAATCTACGAGTATACGAAGGCAAATGACTTTGCGTATGTGCTTGCCTTTCATTCCCAAGGTCAAGAGATTTATTGGGGGTATAAAGGATTCGAGCCTAACGTTAGCAAAGCCATGGTGGAGCGCCTTTCACTTATGAGCTCGTATAAACCGGTTCATACGGCGGATAGCGATGGGGGATACAAGGATTGGTTTATTCAAGAGACGAGAAGACCGGGATTTACAATTGAAGTGGGCGTAGGGAAAAATCCGCTTCCACTTGAGGCGTTCGGAGAGATTTGGTCTAACAACATTTTGCTCGCATTGGAAGGGCTCACCTTACACGAACTTATGTAAAGGCATAGTGAAAGAATGAAAAAGACTCGGGATAATCCCGAGCCTTTTTTCCATATATTATCCTTTATAACGAGCAAAGCACTCGTCAATTAATTTAGCGGCTGCTTCTGCATCTTCATACGCACCAACCTCTGTTTTCTTTCCTTCAAGGTCTTTGTACGTTTTGAAGAAGTGAGCGATTTCATCCAGCTTATGCTTGGGTAGATCGTTTAAAGAGTTCACATCTTTAAAACGAGGATCTTCTGTTGGAACGGCGATTAGTTTTTGATCCTCTTCACCACCGTCAATCATGTTTAAAAATCCGAGTACTTTGGCATCAATAACGCAGCCCGGGAATGTTGGATTTGAGACAATGACAAGAACATCTAATGGATCGCCGTCAAGGGCTAGTGTGTTTTCAATGTAGCCGTATTCTGCTGGATAGAACATTGGCGAAAAAAGAACACGATCCAATTTGAAAACGCCACGCTCTTTGTCATACTCGTATTTGTTTTGACTACCAGTTGGAATTTCAATAAATGCTTCAATGACCTTTGGTTCGATTGCCATCTGAAGTCCTCCCTTGTTATGTATAAATGTAATCAACGTCCATTATAGCAACTTCGAAAAAAGAAAGGAAGAAAAAAACGGCTCCACCGAAAAGGGCCGCTTTTTCTGCCAACGATTTACTCAAATTTTAATGCGTCGCCATCAAATGGCTCGTCGGCTACCTTGATTGAGTCTGTTGGGCAACCTTCTTGAGCGTCGATCATATCTTCAAGCAATTCGTCTGGAACTTCAACCGTTCCTTCATTATCATCAAGGGTAACAAACGCGATCCCTTCATCATCATAATCATAAATGTCTGGTGCAGCTGCTCCACATGCACCGCAGGCGATACATGTATCTTTGTCAACAATTGTGTATTTAGGCACAAGAACCCCTCCTCTAAGAATCAGAACCTATCTCTTCTCTAACAGTTGTATGACAGAAAAGAAATGGATGTTTATATATTTTTAACGGTCAGCTCGTTCGTTCCAGTAACTATTGTATCGGTGATGACAACAGTTTTCAACCGTTAAGTTTTTTTCGTATAACGGTTTGTCTTTAACTTGTCCAGAGAGAGTGAGCATTACCCCTCTTTTTCAGAGCATTGTCTGTTAAAATAAACGAAGAGCTGTGATCGGTAATTTCGGTGAAGGGAGAGGCGTTCATGACGAATCACGTAACAAAAGGTGTCATCTTACTGGCAATCGATCGGGTAAGGGGTGATCGCTCCATTTACGGCCTTTACCATTTATTGAACGGAAAACGATCAGCACAAACGATTCAAGATGGACACTTATTTGGACTGCTTCCTTACTTCGGACTTCTTTCCCATCTATCGCGAACCGAGTTTGAGGAATTAATTGAGGAGTTAAAAAAGGATGATGCTCTCACGGTCAACGATAGGCGAGTGGTCGTGACAGCTAAGGGGAGAGAGGAGCTTGAAGAGTGGCGACATACACATACCTTTCTTCACTATGTCGATGGATGGAGATGGAAGAATGAAACGAAAAAAGCTTGGATGTGTTTACAATTATGGTTGCAAGCCTTATCGAATCGTGTCGCAGGTGTAACGTTTTATCCTGTAACCTTAAATGAGGCCGTTCAACAATGGGTGAAGCGAACCATTCCTCACAGCCCACAAGCTCGCATCCAGCAATTAACACGATTGCATCATGAACTCGTCGAGCTGTTGACGAAAATGGAGGAAGTGCAATGCGAAGTGCTCGTTCGCCAATTAAGCGGATCTACACAAATCGGCCAAACGTTGGAGCAAATCGCCTATGATCTAGGGCTCTCCCGATCTGATGCAGCTTTGATCCATACAGTATCGCTACAGCAAATTGGTTCGGTTGTTATAGAGAATCGTGAGTGTTATCCGCTGATCCAGTCGTTGTTTCAATCGGGAGAAGATTCGGGTAACGTGTTAACCAATTCAGCTCAGAAGACGTGGTCAATGTTCAGGCAAGGCTTATCATTAGAGGGAATTGCAAAGGCTCGGCGATTAAAACGGAGCACGATTGAAGATCATTTTGTCGAAATTGCTCTACACGATGAGACGTTTTCGCTCAGGGCGTTTGTCCCGCGGGATTTGGAGCAAGAGATCATCCAAATTGCCAGAACGTTAAACACAAAAAAACTGAGGCCAATACGGGATCAGTTGACACAACCAGGTAGTTACTTTCAAATCCGATTAGTGCTTGTAAAAATGGAGGCTGTACATGAATTTGGAACAAGAATTACATAAATGGTTTGGATACCATTCGTTCCGCTCAGGACAAAAAGAAGTGATAGAAGCGCTAGTGGAGGGGAACGATGTGTTTGCGATGCTTCCGACAGGTACTGGGAAGTCCATTTGTTATCAATTACCGGCGCGAATAACAGAAGGGGTAACGCTCGTCATTTCACCACTGCTTTCACTAATGGAAGATCAAGTGCAGCAACTGAAATCGAACGGCTGGAAAGACGTGGCGGCGCTGAGTAGCTTTCTGTCAAAAGGAGCTAAGGAGCGAATTATTAAACAGCTTCATCTGTACAAGCTGTTGTTTCTCTCTCCTGAAATGGTGCAGCACCCTGTCGTTTTCAAGCGGTTAAAGCAAGTGAAGGTGTCGTATTTTGTTGTGGATGAAGCCCATTGTATTTCCCAATGGGGACATGATTTTCGTCCAGACTTCCTTCGCCTCTCAGACGTGAAACACCAGCTTGGGAATCCACCATGTTTGGCGTTGACAGCAACGGCTACCCCAGCTGTTCAGCAAGACATCTTAACCCAATTATCGATTGATGAGGCAGTTACGATTGTTCATAGTGTGGACAGGCCAAACATATCCATTTCGGTAGAGCAAACACCGACCGTAAAGAATAAGCTTGAAGCAATTCGGGGGATTATTGAGCGACATAGCGGGGCGGGGATTATTTATTTTTCAAGCCGTTTATGGAGTGAGCAAATCGCTAGGGAGCTTATGTTAAACGTCAAGAAACGAGTGGCCTTTTATCATGGGGGGATGAGCAACGAGGATCGAATCTTGATCCAACAGCAATTTATGGCGGGAGAGCTTGATTTGATTTGCAGTACGAGTGCATTTGGAATGGGCATTAACAAGCAAGATATTCGCTTTGTGATTCATTACCATTACCCGCAGCAGATCGCCTCATATGTCCAGGAAATCGGTAGAGCCGGTCGTGATGGACTTGCGAGTAGCGCCTATGTGCTGTTTTCGGAGGAGGATAAGGGATTAGCTCGTTCGCTCATGACACATGATCACCCGTCAAAGGATGAAATCATTCAAATGATTCAAGATTGTCAAACAACTGAAGTGCCTTCATATGGCGGGGATGTAGCGACGGCACACAGATTCGTCCGCTTCTTGCTTGAGAGGTTTAAGAAAAGGAACCGGACCGTTGATGATTTCGTATCCATTGTGGAATCCCACTTTCAACAGCGCGAGCGAATAAAGGCAAAAGAACTATACTTAGTCGAAGAATGGTTACAGACAAAGGAATGCCGCCGGGAAAGGCTTCTGTCATTTTTTTCAGAACAACTGACAAGCCGGCCTGTACGGTGCTGTGATAATTGTGGTTTAAAAGACCAGCCAGGTGAGCAAGCCTCTGCCATCATAGCAGTGGGTCAAACAGTGCCGCATTGGCGCGAGCGTCTAGCTTTATTGTGCCATCAATCGAAAGGAGGGCGGGGATGAAGAGACAGCAACAGCTTATAAAACAGATGACAGACAGAGAGCTTTTAATAAATCTCTATCTTTCACAAACGTCCATGCTCGTCATTGCGTTCATATTAGGTTGGTGGTGGTTTGGAAGCTGGGACGCTTACATCGACATCCTTCGTTTCGAGCCGTTCAACATTTTCGTTCTCGGTGGCGGTGCAGCCGTTCTCGTTGTGACAGTCGACATTGTTTTATACCGATATGTTCCAAAAGAATGGATGGATGATGGGGGCATTAATGAGCGAGTGTTTCGCAACAGATCCACTTTCCACATTGCGTTTTTATCTCTCGTTGTTGCCGTTGCGGAAGAAACGTTATTCCGCGGCATCATTCAGCAACAGCTTGGTCTCGTGATCGCAAGTCTCGTGTTCGCTCTCGTCCACTTTCGCTATTTACATAAGCCTATTTTGTTTATAAGCATCGTTGCGATCAGCTTTTTGCTAGGGGTTTTGTTTTTAGTGACAGGGAATTTACTCGTCACCATCTTTGCTCATTTTTGCATCGATTTTCTTCTCGGGATCTTCTTGCGAAATATGTTAAAATCATCTTCAAATCGGGTATAACGTAGCCGATAATAACAATAGGGGGGATGATTATGCCAGCACACGTGAATAACCAAGCAGAACATTTGCGGTATGAAGCTAAAGGCAGAAACGTGGAAGAGTTGCCTGTTGCTAGCGAAAAGCTGCCTTCTCGGCTTGACGTGCATCGCCGTAAGCGAAGGAAGAAGAAAAAGGCGCTTAGCTTTCCACTCATTCGGATCTTGCTCGTGTTTTTTTTCCTTATTGTCATTGGCGCCCTATTATCTCCGTTTTGGCTTGAATACATGTTATAAAAGTTAGTTCTTTAAGCCCCTCTTCGTTCATATATCAGATAATGAAGGGGGACTGAAGCATGGGCGGTAAAGGAGCAACTCTGTTCATAAAAAATCGAGTGACCGATGTGACATATGTTATGATTGAAGAGCTAATTGTCCGTAAAGAAAAATGGGATAAGCTCGAAAAACAGCTTCGATTTTGGTCTGTGCTCGGACTAGCGTTCTTGTTACTAGGCATCATCCATGTCATCGTCCTTACTACAAGCACGCACACCACATATTTATTGCAGTTCATTAGTGGCAATCAGACGTTTTTATTCGTGTTGTTAGGTGTGGCCCTTTCGTTCTTTCAAATGCAATTCGTTCATAAAAAAGCTGAAAAGGCGGAAACGGAATATGAAGAGCTTCGCAAGGAACTTGTGGAACGCTCGGTCGAACTATGGGATACGGAACCTTTGTGGCAAAAGCGAAATGAGACGTTCCAACACTTAAAGGATACATTTGATATTAATTTATATTATAAATAACAGCAAAAAAGCCTGATCGACAACATCAGGCTTTCTTTAGTGAAGGGGTGGTTACAGGCTGACCAAAGAACAAGCATTGATCGCGGGAAAAGGTTTGGTCATTTACTTGAACGTACTCTTCGCTATATGCTTGTATCCGACCAAAGGCGAGTGTGTGCAAACGTTGAAGGCAGACAACTTCAATCGGCAATCCGATCGTTCGGTTAAAGTGGAGGTCCGCATTTGTCACGAGTGATTTTTCCAATCGTTTCGTTGTGAACAAATAAGTCACCTTCCTTTTTCTGTTTTTTTAAATGATAACCAACACGAGCATTTAAACATAAGTTGTTTCATTTATTTGGACATATCATGTTTTATGAGAGATGGATCGAAAGAAATGTTAACGGTTTCATAATTAAAATTATACAATGAATGGAAATGAATTTCAATAAGTTTCTGAAAATTCTTGGTTAGAATTAGAAGTAAATGAATGTCTTATAATTGTCACAAAATGATCACATGAAAAGCCTTTGTTCATGTTAAGCTACAAGATAAGGAAACGTTTTAAAAAGATATGGGAGTGGATCAAGAGAATGATGACAGCAGGGCAATTAGGTGCAATTATTGGCATTGGTTTTTTAGCAATGGGAATTGCAGTGTTAATGGCATATTCTCTCTACAAATTCTCAAATATGTCAGATTAATTTACTAGGCTGGTACTCATAAAGAGGTACCAGCCTTTTTCGTATATAATCATAACTAGAGTACTTACAGCACATCTTGGGGGGATGGACGTTGCTCGTTTTTGTTTATGGGACGCTTCGCAAAGGAGGAGCCAACGATCATTATTTGCGCGGAGCCCGGTGTCACAATCGGCGTTGCTATGTATATGGTCACTTGTATGATTCAGGGCTCGGCTATCCAGCACTTATAGCCGATGAAAAAGGGGGAAAGGTGGTTGGTGAACTTTATGAGATTAATGAACAGCATTTAGTTTCCCTTGATGAATTGGAGGATTATGCTCCAGATCGGAATCATAACTTGTACGAGCGGGTCTTACATACACTAGAAGACGGTAGCCATTGTTATTTATATGTAGTTACTCCTGACTCGCCCCTTGTGCGCACATTGATTCCTTCGGGGGATTGGCTTGACTGGACGGAAAACAAAAAATCAACCGAATAAACAGACTTTTCTTTTATTTACAGGAGCGTTACACTAGAAGAAAAAGATGGAGGGGATTCAGATGCTTGAAGCCGTATTGAAAAAAGTGGACGCTTATTTTGACGAATTGGTTGACATTCGGCGGACACTTCATAAACATCCTGAGTTATCATTTGAAGAAGTAAAAACACCTGCCTTCATCGCAGATTATTTAGAAAAGCTTGGTGTCAATGTTCGTCGCGGCGTAGGAGGCCGAGGCGTTGTTGGCACGATTAAAGGTGGAAAGCCTGGTCCAACGGTGGCGTTACGAGCTGATTTTGATGCCCTTCCGATCCAAGAGGAAACAGGTCTTCCTTACCAATCAACTGTTCCTGGAGTTATGCATGCGTGCGGGCACGATGGTCATACGGCCACCCTTCTCATCATTGCAAAAATTTTAATGGAGCACCGTCAACAGTTGGAAGGAAGTGTTGTCCTTATCCACCAATTTGCCGAAGAGCTTGCCCCAGGGGGTGCGATTGCCATGATTGAAGATGGTTGCCTCGATGGGGTGGACGTCATTTACGGCACACACTTATGGGCGACGATGCCCGTTGGCGAAATCGGGTATCGAAGCGGGGCATTCATGGCAGCAGCGGATAAATTTGCAGTGACGATTTACGGAAAAGGAGGACATGGAGCAGCACCTCACGAGACGGTCGATGCGGTGACGGTGGGTGCTTCGGTCGTCCAGCAATTGCAGCAAATTGTCAGTAGAAATGTCGACCCGTTAGAATCGGCTGTTGTAACCGTTGCGTCATTCCAAGCAGGCGGGCCATTTAACGTCATTGCTGATAAGGCAAACCTTGTTGGAACGGTTCGTACGTTTAAAGAAGACATTCAAGATATGATCATTGAACGAATGGAGCGCACGATTAAAGGTGTTTGTGATGCTGCAGGGGCTACATATGCCTTCGCTTATGATAAAGGCTATCCAGCGGTGATCAATCATCCGAAAGAAACAGACGACCTTAAGAATGCGGCGGTGGCAGTTGTCGGGGAAGAACATGTAGCTGAAATGGCTCCGGTTATGGGCGGCGAGGATTTTGCCTATTACCTTCATCATGTGCCAGGGGCCTTTTTCTTTACAGGTGCAGGAAATGAGGATGAAGGGATTATTTACCCTCACCATCATCCGAAATTTATGATCGATGAACGATCGTTAGCGATTGCGGCCAAAACATTACTGACGGCTACGCTATCATATAGTCAAAAGGACGCTTCAGCTCATGAGCCATCTGCCACATCTGATCGCTAAGTTAGAGAATCACGCCGAATGGGTCAAACGCCTAGTGCTTGTGGGCCAGAAAAGCTGGCACACGCCACTCCAGAAGGGAGGATGGTCACCTGCTGAGGTGATTCATCACTTTCACCGCTGGGACGATTTTGCCCGCAATCATCGATTTATTCCCTTTCTTGGGGGAAGAGCGACGTTTACCGCCGGTGCTCATGCAAAGTTCAACGAACAATCGGAGAGGGAAGTTCGGGATGGATTAGGAAAAGAAGCGATCATCGTTCAATGCCTGAAAAGCCGTTATGCGCTTATTGAAACAGTAGAAAAATTATGTGAGGAAGCATGGGAACAGACGTTGACGATTGGGGATCATGATCTGTCTATTCATACGTACTTACAAGGAGTGATCGAGCATGATCGACATCACCGCGAGCAAATAGAGCAGTTTTTTTCTTTAGAACAACAAGGAAAGTTGCCTATGGTCAATATAACGGAGCGATGCGGTGAGGAACTGCCGATGAATCTTTTGTTGTTAGCTGATCCCGAACAAGCGATGATCGAACGTTACCTTTCTGGTGGCTTAGGCTTCCTAGCCGAAGTGGAAGGAACGCCTGTTGGTGTCATCGTCTTGAAGGATAAAGGGCAAGGTCTGTTCGAAGTGATGAACATAGCGGTGGCTGAACAGGAGCAAGGAAAAGGATACGGAAAACTGTTGCTTCTTCACGGGATTCACGTTGCCCTCAAAAGGGGTACTGACAGAATCGAAATTGGCACGGGAAATTCAAGCATTGGTCAATTGGCTCTTTATCAGCGATGCGGGTTTTCGATCACCGCCGTCGACAAAGATTT
Organism: Halalkalibacterium halodurans; assembly: GCF_004376175.1. Lineage (GTDB taxonomy): Bacteria > Bacillota > Bacilli > Bacillales > Bacillaceae_D > Halalkalibacterium > Halalkalibacterium halodurans. The sequence goes on from NZ_SNUY01000010.1 coordinate 62,740, forward strand.
CTTTACGAAGCATTATCGTGAGCCGATCGTTGAACAAGGTATTCGTTGTGAGCATATGATTCGCTTAGCCCAAGACTTGAAATAGGGGACAAAACTAGCCAAACGTAATCAAAAAGGTTCGGATCATTTTCTTTTGATGACCCGAACCTTTTTCTTTTGATTGATGGGATCGTTTGATTAGCTTTTATGGCCGTGAACTTACGTACTGTATGTTTCAAAATGTTTTGTATCAACCTGTTTTGGTTGCATCACGGCACCATACAAATTTTCACAAAAAGAGCCCACCATGTGCCGGGAAATGGTAGGATGTAAGTATCGGGTCCATACAGGCTTTGCTTATGTCTTCAGGCTCATTAATCGCTGAGTTTTTCTAAAAAGACTACATATGGTGTAACCTTCAGCTCAAATGTGTCGTTTCATAGTCAGATAGAGAAGGTGTACATCTTACGGAGGGTCATTACAAATGGAAGAGCTTTTACTGATGAAGGCAAAAAAGGGGGATGAGGGTGCGTTCGAGCAGCTGATCGAACTGCATCTGAAAACGGTAGAAAAATTTGCCTTCCAGCTAGGTGTTTCACCTTTTGCGGTAGAGGATATTTCCCAAGAGGTGTTTATTAAGGTATATCGGTTTCTCCATAAACATGATCGGGGCAAATTTACGACGTGGCTCTATTCAATTACGTTGAACGTTGTCCGCGATCATTACCGAAAAGAGCAGCGGCTGCGAAAGAAAGCGCTAGAGCTGCAACATCAATCACCAGAGACGGCGTATGTTGAAGAGCATTTTGACGAAGAGGCGAGAGCCCTTCACGAGATGATTCAACAGCTTGACGATAAATACAAAATCCCGATCGTTCTCCATTATTTTCACGATCAGACGTACCAGGAGATTGCTCAAGTGTTAGGGATTACAGAAGGAGCTGTTAAGACACGCATGCTTCGTGCAAAACAGCAACTTAAAGCGAAGTACGAAAAAGTAGGTGAACAGCTATGAGTGAAAACCAATTGGATCGGGCGATGGAAAGGTTGAAGCGTCAATATGATGAGATGCCTACACGTTCCTCCTCCGCCAAGATTGCGGCAAACATAAAAAAGAAACGTCAATGGTCCGCGCGATTCCGGCGCTGGCAAATGGCGGCCCTTCTCGTTTTAACGGTCGGCATTGGCTCTGTATTAGGGCTTAACCTTTTCGGCAACCCTTCCCAACCTGAGGAATTTAGCTTACATGCTGATTCTGAACAGGAGCGAGCAATCGAAAAGGGCTCGCTTGAACAAGACGAACATCAGACCAATATGGATCAAGGCGCAGAAGCCGGAGCGGTAGAAGCAGATGAGGAGCCGGTTGAGACTCCTGCGATGGAAGAGGAAGGAGAAGAAACATCTCCTGCTAATGATGCGGAACAGCCAGATATAGGCATGGCTGAAGCTGATGAAGCGGATGTAGAAACACGGATTGTCTATGGTGAGCTAGAAGGGATGTCTGAGGAATTTGTTTATAAAAAAGAAGTGATCGATGAGTTTGGATTAGATTTTTGGTATGACGAGCGTTTTGTTTTAGAGCGGTTCAACGAAAACGGTATCGTGGGCAGGCAAGTCTATGTAAAGTTTAGTGGTGGCGATCCTATTTGGGACGTACCTGTGTTTGAGCTGTTTGCGTTTACGAATGACGCGACTTTCGAAGCTTACGTAGATGTCCTTGAAACAGAGGGTTATACGAAAAGTGGCACAGATGACTTGATTACATCACAGACCCGCCTCCAGGCGATCGACGATGAGTATGACGTTTTTAGAAACGACGATGTCGAAGTTCATCTCGCTCGATTTGAACACCATCAAGGAGGGGAATTTGCCATCCGTTTGAATCGCCCGACAGAGTATGTTGAGTGGTCTGAAGGTTACGGCCCTCATGAACAGCTTATGTTAGAGAATATTGAGCATCGCTATGATGAGCGAAATTAAGCAAACCAATGCCCGTTTCACTGGACGGGCTTTTTCTTTACCGTAAAAAGACATGCTTTAAGCGGAGGCTGAATACAATGCTCTTAGCAACTTGTCTAGGAGGGTTTTACGTGCTAAAAGATGTCTCGATCAGGTCTGGTTTACTTCTAGCTGGGTATGGTGGCTTGCTTGCAGCTGCAGTTTCCTTTCCCCATTCCCATCCATGGTCGGTTTCACTCGTATTAGGACAACTTATTTTTTCGCCAATCAAGCTGCTCGTCGCTGCATTCATGTTTAGCATCGGCTTTTTAGCTTATTCGCTTTTTGTTCAAGATCTATGTAAAATTTTATTTTTAGAGAAGAATGGGAGACCGGCAGAAAGCCACGTTCGCCTTGCTTTCGTACTTGTGGCTGGGTTGTCACTCATCCATTTGTTTTTTCATCACTGGATTGTCGCCTTGCTTGGAGGGGTGTTCGCCTTGTTTTATGGTATAATGGACGTTGATTTACCTACTATTTGGCGGAATCGGAGGATTCCATTATGATCATCCTTGGTAGTATTATCGCTGTTATTATTGGAGCCGTACTTGTTGTCCATATGAAAAAAGAAGCCAAGCAAAATCGTTTGATTACTCATGAGTTGTATTTTCCGAGTCTACCTTTGTCATTTGATGGAGTAATGATCTTTTTTATTTCTGATCTCCATCGCCGGAAGCTGGAAGATGAGCTACTCGAACAGCTCCCTGCATCGATTGATTACGTCATCATCGGAGGCGACCTGCTTGAAAAGAACGTACCGCTCGAACAGGTTCGAGAAAATGTCCAAAAACTAAGGCGGCTCGGGCCGACCTTTTTTGTGTGGGGAAACAATGATTATGAAGGGGACATTCAAGGGCTTCGGACGCTATTTCGAGAAGAGCAAGTAGAAGAGCTCGTGAATCGTTTTACGGTGATTGCGCAAAATGAAGATACCCTCGTTTTCATTGGCGTCGATGACTTGGGTCATGGACGGGATCGTCTGTCTGACGCGCTGGAAAACGCTCCTGACGGATTTCGTATTCTCATAAGCCATAACCCAGAGATCGTCCATCAGTTAGATCCCCGCCATTCGCTTGACCTTGTATTAAGTGGTCATACCCACGGTGGACAAATTCGTCTTTTTGGACTCGGATTAGAAAAACCTGGAGCATTAACGAAGCACCGTACCTTCGTTCAACTCGTCAGCAATGGCTATGGGACGACCGGTGTTCCGTTCAGGCTGGGAGCACCCCCGGAAACTCATGTTCTCATCCTTCGTCGCGGGAAGGAATGATCAAGATTGTACAAAGGGGTATGTTCCGTTATACTTACTATCAGTAATGGGAATGGGACAGCGTAGGGCAATCATTTGAAGTCGAACGAAGGGAAATCTAACATAAAGAATGTCGACAAAGCGGGGGCATTTATCCATTCATTCTAAGCGATGGGGGATTGACTATTAGGAACATTTGTGCAATCAGGCGAAAATGGACAAGTTATCATTGTGTCAATTGCGTATTTCGTTACAGTTTCAGGTTTCCGTTAGTAGCAAACAATGGGGTGTAACGTTCTTTTCCCCAGAGCAGGAATTTCAGTGGAAGATGTGGAACTAATCATTCGTGACGCGAAAACGAGCTTTTTTTAGGGGATTACACGTGTCAATCAAAACTCTATATCGCCTTTTGCTTTATCACAGAGCAGGAGCGTCAGTGCTTTGGCGTGACGATAAAGGTTACAAAGAGATAAGGCAACGGGCAAAACAGGGGTGGACGCTCCTTATTGGAAGTACAAAAGAATTAGGAGCGATGGAGCTAAAAATTTATAAAAGTAAATGGGTTGGCTGAAAGGGTTGAATCATGAACCTTCTGTTCAATTCCACATACCGTATAGTAAGAAGATCTCAAGACTTGGTCCTTCTTCGTCGTGTTAGGAGGCCGTGAGAGGAGGGTCAGAGATGCGTTTAGAGCGTTTAGCTGTGAATAAAATCAAAGTGTTTTTGACATTCGATGACTTAAAAGAGCGAGGCATTACCAAGGATGAACTTTGGCAGGATATCCCAAAGGTTCATGACTTGTTTCGCGATATGATGCTAGAAGCAGACGATGAATTAGGTTTTAAAGCCGATGGCCCGATTGCTGTTGAAGTGTTTGCCCTCCCAGCACAAGGGATGGTTATTATCGTAACGAAAGGTCACCAAGAATCAGATTTTGATGAAGATGGGCTCGAAGATGGCTATATTGAAATGCAAGTGACCCTTGATGAGAGCGATGAAGTGTTTTACGAATTTGCCGATATTGAAGATGTCATCTCACTTGTCCCTAGGCTGGTAACGTTAGGAATGACGGGCGGGACTCTTTATTCGTATCAAGGGCGATACTATATTTCTTTCACAGATCTTGATTTGGACGGAATCGATGAAGAGTCGTTAATAGCCCTGCTGGCCGAATACGGTTATCCTTCAACAATCTCAACCTATCGTGTAGCAGAATACGGATCATTAATCATTGCTAATGATGCATGCATTAAGTTGTATCAATCTTTTTTCAAAGCGAGAACATAAACTGATGGGGAAACTCATCGGTTTTTTGCACTTAAAAAAATTAACTACTAAAGAACAAAAGGATCAGAAACGGCTTCGTCAGAGGTCTAGCTCTAAGTCATAACTGGAAATCTCAACAGAGACGAAACGATCCACGTCCTATGACAACGTCTAGGTGTCCCACATCGCCAGAGATTGGACAAACGTTCAGCAGAGGCGCCCACTTTGTGAAGTTCACTTTTTTGTGATGAAACTATTAGCTTCGTCATATTTGAAGCTGTGATACAATGATACAGGATAGACAATCGTCCAATACATAGTTCATTGAATAAAGTGATTGTAGAAACATATGACAGTGGGAGTGAACATACGTGAAAATAGCGGTTTTATATGGTGGGACATCAGCAGAACGAGAAGTATCATTATCATCAGGAAAAGGGATTATGGAGGCGTTAAAGGTCAACGGTCATGAGGTCATTGGCATTGATTTTCATCCAGATCAGGTTCGCGACTTGGTTGACTTAGACGTTGACCTTGTATTTATTGGACTTCACGGACGGTTAGGCGAAGATGGAAAGGTTCAAGCACTGCTTGACTTGTTAAACATCCCTTATGTTGGTACAGGTGTTCAAGGTTCGGCCCTTGCCATGGATAAAGCGAAGGCTAAGCTCTTTTTTGAAAAAGCAGGCATTCGGGTTGCAGAGGAGGTCGTACTCCATTCATTTACGTACGATGCAAATGCGTTTAACTTTACAGGCACATATCCTGTCGTCGTTAAACCAAATCAGGAAGGATCAACCATCGGCTTAACCGTAGCAGAAACAGAGGAGGAGCTTTTGCAAGGGATTGAAGAAGCTTTCCGTCATGATGATACAATTCTCATTGAAGAGTTTATCGCCGGAACAGAAGTAACGGTTGCTGTGCTTGGCAATAAAGGGGAAGAGCGGTCACTTCCTGTTGTGGAAATTGTTCCGAAAAATAAACTTTATGATTATGAGTCAAAATACGCTCCAGGGATGAGCGAACATATTGTTCCTGCCCGAATTTCTGAGGAGCATACCGCTTATGTGCAACAAGCAGCCGTTCGTGCTCACCAAGCGCTAGGATGTGATGTATATTCGCGGGTTGATTTCATCGTTCCAAACGACGGATCGGATCCGGTCATTTTAGAAGTCAATACGCTTCCGGGGATGACACCAACGAGTTTGTATCCAGATGCTGCCAAAGGGGTTGGTATGTCGTATGAGGAAATGATCCAAACGTTTGTCAACCTTTCGTTAAAAAAATAACGTTTCCGTGTTTAAAAACCCTTCAAAAATCGATGCAAAGAATCATCCGATTTTTGAAGGGTACACTATTGGATGATCTCGTAATTTTTCTTACAGAAACGGTGGAAAAAAGAAGGTACTTTCTTTATAGTTATAAGTGTCGAAGCTTTTTAACTAAAGAGTGTAAGGGTGGCCAGAGGTGAAAACGAATGGAAGATAAAGACAAGCGGTCGGGGAAAACAACAGACGTGCTTGCTTCTACGCAAACAGTGATTAAAAAGGCGCTTGATAAATTAGGTTATCCAGATGAAATGTATGAGTTGATGAAAGAACCGATTCGCATGTTAACGGTTAGAATTCCTGTGCGAATGGATGACGGTTCAACAAAGATATTTACTGGCTATCGGGCCCAGCATAACGATGCGGTAGGCCCAACAAAAGGCGGTGTTCGCTTCCATCCAAATGTAACGGAAAAAGAAGTGAAAGCGCTTTCTATCTGGATGAGCTTAAAAGCAGGAATTGTCGACCTTCCGTACGGAGGAGGAAAAGGCGGAATTGTCTGCGACCCGCGGGACATGTCGTTCCGTGAACTAGAAAGACTCAGTCGCGGCTATGTGCGGGCGATTAGTCAAATTGTCGGTCCGACGAAGGACATTCCGGCACCAGATGTTTTTACAAACTCACAGATCATGGCATGGATGCTTGATGAATATAGCCGAATACGTGAATTTGATTCACCGGGCTTTATTACAGGGAAACCAATTGTCCTTGGAGGCTCACACGGACGGGAGTCTGCTACGGCTAAAGGGGTTACCATTTGCATTCGTGAGGCAGCGAAGAAAAAAGGTATCGATCTTCAAGATGCAAGGGTGGTGATCCAAGGCTTCGGAAACGCAGGGAGCTTCTTAGCAAAATTCATGCACGATGCAGGAGCAAAGGTGATTGGAATTTCGGATGCTTATGGAGCTCTTCACGATCCAGACGGCCTTGACATTGACTATTTGCTCGATCGCAGGGACAGCTTTGGTACAGTTACAAAGCTCTTTAAAAATACGATCTCAAATGAAGAGCTATTAGAGTTAGATTGCGATATTCTTGTACCGGCTGCGATAGAAAATCAAATTACGGAAAAAAATGCGCATAACATTAAGGCACAAATCGTGGTCGAAGCTGCGAATGGTCCGACGACGATTGAAGCGACGGAAATTTTAACAAAGCGCGATATTCTTCTCGTACCAGACGTACTCGCAAGCGCAGGTGGCGTTACCGTCTCCTACTTTGAATGGGTGCAAAACAACCAAGGGTATTATTGGACGGAAGAAGAGGTGGAAGGAAAGTTAGAAGCTGTTATGGTTCACGCTTTTGATAACATTTATAAGCTGGCGAAAGGACGGAAGGTGGATATGCGTCTAGCAGCGTATATGGTCGGCGTAAGGAAAATGGCCGAAGCATCTCGCTTCCGTGGCTGGGTATAACGAGGTATAATAAAGATGGTGTCCCCTTATAAAGCTTTCACTTTATAGGGGGTTGTTTCATTTTTGAACGAAGGTCGATTTAAAGAATAAGAGTGTGGTGAATCAACGTATGGAACAAGAACAGGTGATTATTGTCGGTGGTGGTCCGTGCGGGTTGGCAGCAGCGATTGCGTTACAAAATGAAGGTCTCAAGCCTCTTGTTATTGAAAAGGACAACATTGTGAGCGCAATCCATCGTTATCCGACCCATCAAACGTTTTTTAGTACGAGTGAAAAGCTCGAAATTGGGCAAGTACCGTTTTTAACAGAAGAGCGAAAGCCAAAGCGAAGCCAAGCTCTCGTCTATTATCGAGAAGTGGTCAAACGAAAGCAGATTCGTGTCAATCCATTTGAGCGAGTCACGAAGGTGACGAAGCAAGAGGACGGGACATTCTATGTAGTAACATCAAAGCGAACATATCACTGCAAGCAAGTGGTCATTGCCACAGGTTATTATGATCATCCCAATTCACTAGGTGTCCCAGGGGAAGATCTTCCCCATGTTTTTCACTATTTTAAAGAGGCGCACCCTTACTTTGACCAGGACGTTGTCGTGATCGGCGGGAAAAACTCCGCGGTTGACGCAGCCCTTGAATTGGAGAAGGCAGGAGCAAGAGTAACGGTCCTATATCGTGGAGACACGTACTCAGATAGTGTCAAGCCATGGATTTTACCGGAATTTGTTTCTCTTGTAAACCACGACAAAGTAAAGATGGTGTTTCGTGCACAAGTGAAGCGAATCACAGCTTCGGAAGTGGAGTATGAGACCCAGGGTGAGAGGAAAGCGGCAAGAGCCGATTTCGTGTTTGCCATGATTGGCTACCATCCGGACCACAACTTTCTGAAAACGATGGGTGTTGCTATCGATCACGATACAGGTCGTCCCATTCACGACCCAGAAACGATGGAAACTAACGTGGAAGGGATTTTTATCGCAGGTGTTATTGCTGCAGGAAATAACGCTAACGAGATATTTATTGAAAATGGCAGATTTCACGGAGAAATGTTCGCAAAACTGATTCGGGAACGAGTGGAGTAAAGAGCTGGGTACTCTGTAAGATTAAGTACAAGTAATTGTACATTAAGTCTTATTTAACAGTGTTTTATTTATAATGTTACACATTAAATAAAAATGCACATTACTAAAAACAAATTTTAGTGATGTGCTTTTTATTTTTATTAACTCTTAAATATAAATTTATTAAAAGGTTAAACATTTTACAATTACTAAGAAAAATATTAATATAAGAACATACATTCCTATCGAGGGGGAGAATAATTGTATTGGTTTAAGTATTGTCCGAAGCATGTTGAAAGTAAATATCAGTTACTTGTATTTAAAGATAACCTGCCCTTTATTCCTTTGACAGACTATTATCATGATTGTTTAGGGAGAATTGATAAAAGCTCTGCAATATCATATATGAATTGTTTGTTACCATTTTTTAAATGGTTAGATAAAGAAAGTAATTATCAAGGAAACCAAGTACAATGGAATGATTCAGAAGAGAAAATACGTGTTGTAGTTGAAGATTATTTGATGAATGAAATGAAGTGTAAGATTCGTGATAAAGATACCTTTCTTTTTGTAAATTTAACTAATAAAAGTCCTAACACAGTTAGTCGATTTTTATCAGCATTAAAATCATTTTACAAATCAATGATCAGGTTAAAACAGTATCACTATAGTAATCCATTAATAGATGGTCAGGCTATCCTACATAGCTACAAAGAGGAGATAAAGGGTGTGCGAGAAGGTAAATCAAGAATGCCTTCAATCGCTGGTACAGAAGAAGCTATTCCTCATCGAAGATTAACAGATTCCTATTTTAAAATTATCAATGAAGAATGGCAACCACAGATTATTGATGATATAGATTTACCATATCAAATATATCAAGCTGGTAAAAAAGCAAATTGGTCACTCCGTGAAATGGTAATAGCCCGTATGCTATTTGAAACAGGCGCAAGGGCAACAGAAATTATTGAGTTAACACTAGGGGATTACCGTAAACGTAAAAGTCATCAAGAATTTATTACCTTCAATAAAGGAAGTCATGGTAGAAAAATCAAGTTTATACGTGTTAGCAAAGATACGGTAAAAAGGTTGTTTCATTACATAGATACTGAAAGAAAATCCTTTGACGAAAATCATTTAAATTTTGATCAATTACCTGATGATGCTTCTATCTTTTTATCAGTAAACGGAACGCCTCTTACTTATCACGCTTGGTACTACCACTGGAATCGAGCAATGAAGATAAATGATTTAAGTTTAAATCCACATAAAGCAAGGCATTGGTTCGTTACTTCTCGATTAAGAGAAATTTATAACGTTTCAAAAAATGAAACAGAAATACATCAACGAAAAAATGAGTTGATCAAATATATGAAGTGGAAAAATCCCGATACGATAAATGTGTATGAACATCATTTTGATGAAACGAGACATCGAGAAGCACATGAGAAAATGTTAGATCAAATGCAACAAAACGAAAAGGGCTATGTTAAACGACAGGAAACTTCGAGGAAATCAAAGCAAAAGTTGAGTGTTGTTAAATCATTAGGTATCGAAGACTTTGATGAAGATTTAAAAGAATTATTAGAAGGGTTGGAGTAAAATTGACTGAAACATCTGATGTCAGACCTGTTACAGCTTGGTATGATGAATGGTCTAGAAAAGTAGATTCTAACCTATTATGCATGCAAAACAGCCGAGGAGAATATTTAATTGATAAAGTAAATGAACGAAACTTAACACATTTAAATTCAACTTGTATAGATAAAATTTGGTTCCCACAATTATTATTAATTACACTTATTGAAGCTGATAGAAATAAAGATGTGGGATCAATAAGTGTTCAGAATACTGCTTTAAATAATAGATTTAGCGATATTTTTAATGAACTTAAGATTGCTTCATGGTCAGATTTTAATCCAAATCAACATATGTATATGTATTTAAAAGCCGAGATTTATCCAGAACATACTAATAATCAACGGAGGAGATTGTTTGAGTACTATAAGACATGTTTGTACAATACCCAAAAATGGATTAATACTACATTATCAATTGATAAACAAACAAATTATAAGCAATTTTTATTACCATCAATCCATTTTGATTCAAGAGATTTCTCCTTAAGTAAATTAGCCAGGGAAGAAGCCCAAAATACTCGAAAAGATGAAACAGACGCTATTGTACCACATCTTTCAACAATACGTGTAGAAGCAAATCTACGATGGAATCAAATAAAAAGACTAAAAGATGCATTTCAGCAACAAATAAGAATTGTAGAAACCGATTCATTATCATTACCAATTGAATTTTCTTATGAGGAACCAAAACGTATTGGAGAAGTATTTCATTTTCGCTTATGGGATAAACCTTCCTTTGTACTGAAGCACCAAAAGGAGTTTTCAGATGCCGTTGTAAAACTGGCAAAACAAAAAAAAGCAAATTATTCTGATGAAAATAATGCCTACTTCCTTGAATTTATTCGTGCTGAGTCTGTAGATAGTGATTCAGAACCAGAAGGACTTTGGTTTAATGATTTAATTGAGCAGAATGTTTTAGGAAGTTGGCCAAAAACCAAACCAGTTGAAGAACATAAGAAGATTCTTAATTTCTTGTCCACTTGGGGCTACGAGGCTGAAAATGGGAAAAAGCCCGTTCCATTTTTTTCAGGTCATAAAGGTATAATAACACCTTCAACATTTGTTTCTTTACACAAGGATAAAGCAGAGGGCTTATTAATAGATGTAGAACCATTCTATGTAGCTTGTACATTTGGATTATTAGCCATCGACATTTTAACAACAACAGGTGCAAGAAAGAACGAATTACTTCAAATTAGTAATACGAAAGAATGTATTCAAGTAAAGAAAATTAATAACAAGCTACATTATTCCTTTAGAGCTATTCCTAAAGGAAGAGATTCATTAGAAGAATTTTATATAAGTAAACAAACGATGGAATATATTCAAATTGTATCAAGGATGTTAAAAGCACATTGTGACAGTGATAAAATTCCAAGCGTCATATACAGAGATAAAAGAAAACATTTATTTCCTACACCTATGCCCTATTATTTTCAATATGCAGATAGAGCATTAAGGGATGTTACTTTATATAGTTCCATTCGATTTTTACTTCATGGATTAGTATTTGAGATGCAAGATGGAAAAGCTGTAACTATAAAAACACACCTATTACGTCATGCATTTGCGACAGAAGCTGTTCAACGTCAAAAAATGCCGATTGATATTGTCGCAAAAATGTTGCATCAAAAAGATTTAAACGTAACAGCGTATTATTCAGCTCCTACACCTACCCAAATCTCAGAATCAGTAAGTGAATTACATGACGTTATTTCAAGTTATGTAGATATTGATGATGTATATATAAGAAGTCCACAAGAGTTAAAAAAAGAATTTGATGCCTACGCAGAAAAAGTGGGTGTATTTAATAAAGTGTTAGGTGGTACTTGTGTGACAGATTACATTTGTCCTACTAAAATGCAATGTTTAGGCTGCCAAGCAAAAATACCCGAACCAGATCAAGAGGATGAATTATTAGAGGTCATTCAATTATCAAAAGATATGGAAAAACGATTTAAACAAATGGGATTAGATGTTGAAGTTCGGAAGGCTAAAGAAATGGCAAAGCAAGCTAGAATTGAATTAAAAGAGATTGAGTTAATCAAACAATATAGGGAGGAACGTCAATATGAACCAAAAGCAAGAAATAATCCATTCAGATAAGAAAAAGTGGCTTGAAAAAGTTCATCAGCAACGTAAAGAACGTTCCATATCTATTGGTATTCAAACGATTGATTTTCTTGTCAAACAAGGGATTCCTGTAACCTATCATAACATTAGAGAGCATTCAAAAGCATTTGATGATAAAGAGAAAGGTATTCATTTAAATACTATTAAACGAAATGAAGAATTATATGAGTATTACAAAAAACATAGTAGAACTTATAAAGTAAAGAATGCTCGTAAAAAGCTAGCGAATCCTACTCCATATGACGAGTCAACTTTAAGAAGAATTTCACCTAACCGAGACTCCTGTATTTTGCAAGCAAAAAGTTTAGAAGAATGCAATGAAAAGTTTAGAACTTTGCCAGCCCTTACTTTCTTTCTAATTAGCGATTCGATAATGCATGTTTCACACGGTAACTATCGCCAGTAAAACTTAAAATATGTGCGTGATGTATCACTCGATCCACCAAGGCAGCGGTGAGCCGTGCATCCACAAATATTTTATTCCACTGACTAAATTCTAAATTGGACGTAATAATAAGGCTTTTCTGTTCATACCAATCGGAAATCAATTGAAATAATAACTCAGCTCCATCCTTACTAAATGGCACGTATCCCATCTCATCAAGAATGATCATATCGACTTTATTGAATCGGTTACGTAATAGTTGATATCGGCCTTCTGCCCAGGACTTTTCCAAAAGGTCTATTAAATCAGCTACCCGGTAGAAACGGACCTCATATCCGTTTCTACAAGCCTTACGACCCAATGCTGTTGCCAAATGGGATTTCCCAGTTCCTGGCGCTCCGGATAGAATGACATTCTCTTTTCTCTTGATAAATGAAAGGGACTCCAGACCATCTCTGTCGAGATTTGTTGGGAAATGAATATGTTCGCCCCAACGATAATCATCTAGTTCCTTTTCATTCATGAATTTTGCCTTTTTAATTAGGCGTTCTCCTTTTGCTATTTCCCTTAACTCTATTTCTTGTTGTAGTAAATCTATCAAGTATTGTTCTGGATTCTCGAAAGGAACCTTCTCGTACATGTCGGCTACATATGCTAAACGAAGCAATTTACATTTCTCTCTAATCGCATCAGTCATGATATACACCCTCCTTAACGGTAGGCTGGAGGGAGTCATAAATACTCCAATTTACATCATAAGGATGGTTCGTAGAATCATCCAGACTCGCATCAAACTGTTTTTCTTCTGGTAGTAACTCATAGAAGCGTTCGTCTATTTCTTGCATATCATGATTTACAATTAAGCTTAGTAACCACTCTACACGTTCTTTTCTTAATTTCATTGATTCAATGTTTAAGTAATAAGAAATTCTGCCGGGCAGGTAGGGGAAATACCGAGAATATACAATGGATCGTGGCTTCTGTTTCCAATTTTTTAAGATGGATTGCCACGGAATTTCCCTTGTTTGATTCATATACCGTCTAGGTCCTTTGGAGAGCACTTCACCGTTGCGGGTGACGACTTTATAGTGATCCCAATATAAAATCAAATGCAGTTTACCGTAATGGTAACTTGTAGGCACATGGACCAGCACTCCATCAACCTTTACTTCACCATATTTATTAGCGGTTACCATTGATTGCTTAAATACCGGATACTCGGACTCAGGTAAAGCTAGTCCATAATTCTTTTCCTCTTCAAACAGATCTGCAATTAAGATATCCTTCTTATAATGGAGGCGTTGTTGATCCCTTTTACTCTGGTCAAATAACAAAGCACGTAAGTGTGTTAAATCTTTGATCACAGGAGAAGGAGTGAAAAAGTTATAACGTACATATCCCACTTTGTTTTCGACATGTCCTTTTTCATTTCCTTTTCTTGCATTACAGGCTTGCGGCTCAAATCCATAATGGCTGGCAAAGCGAAGAAACTCTTCATTGAAAACAGTTTCTTCCCCACGCCCCCTTGCCTTTACTACTGCTGCTGAAAGGTTATCTAACCGAAGTTTCCTTGGAACGAATCCCGATTGTTTAAAGAGTATTTTAAGACCTTCTAAAAAGCACTCCTGGTTTTCTGCAGGCAGAGGAACGGTAAAACCTGCGTTACTATATGGAAAACTCATCACTAGTGCATGGATGTCCTTTGCTTGTCCATCTTCAATTGCCTCGGTAATGCCAAAATCTATTTGGGCTTCGGCGGGAGGATGGGTTAGCCTTTCATATTCCTCTTTCAATTCATCCGATTCATCTAATACTTTTTCTTTCCATTCTTCTTTAATGAAGTTACAAACGGTTCGATAAGAACCGGTAAACCCTAATTTCTGTAACCCTTCAAATATATTTTTATTGTTTCTTCTCGATTTCTTTTTGAGGGCATAATCTTCAACGAGCCAGTCAATTACAATTTCTCCCCACTTTTCTTCATACATCATGCCTTTTTTCTCAAGAATCTTTTCTGTAGGTAATTGATCATCATCCGCATATTTTTTAACTGTTACCCAACTAAAACCAGTACGTTTGGAGATTTCATTGATCGATAGGGATTTTATATTCCTTAACTTTTTGATATGATTGATTTCAGGCATTGCTAGCATCCTTTCATCCTCCCACCATTAGTTGATTAGACACCAATAACGGTAGGGTATTTTGAGAGGGCTGGCAAGCCTTTTCTATTTGTGCAACCTTCTAACATTTTGGTTGCAATACTCTTAACTTTTATTTTGCACTAAACAA
>NZ_SNUY01000010.1:77494-86913 GCF_004376175.1 Halalkalibacterium halodurans
TTTCATCCTCCCACCATTAGTTGATTAGACACCAATAACGGTAGGGTATTTTGAGAGGGCTGGCAAGCCTTTTCTATTTGTGCAACCTTCTAACATTTTGGTTGCAATACTCTTAACTTTTATTTTGCACTAAACAACTCCAATAACACTAGAAAGAAGTATATGCAGCTTTCTAAGGAGGAATTAGTTAAACGTTTGATTGAAGTAGAACAATATGTTGCAGAGAATCAACAACGTTGGGTTAGTAATCAATTCGAAAGGTTTAAATAAAAAAAGAGGGCTGTATTATTGCCCCCCAAAAAAGTTAGAGTAAAAACTAATTTTTGGTGTGATTTTTTTATGACAAAATATAGTGAAGAGTTAAATGCATCGAAATTCAGGTTCTACTTATTCAGCAATCGGGCCAGATTGTGGAGTAATTATATTACGTAGTAGACACATACTGCGCAACAAATAATTTCGTTTGAAGACCCGTTTGATTATGAGCATATAGTGAGCCTTATCGAAAAGGAATTGGAGTCTAACTAATGGAAAAGGGAATTAGTATACAAAATCTTATGTTATATGTAGCCTGGCTGGTTGCAGTGGTGGCAACGTTAGGTAGTTTGTATTTTAGTGAAATTCGCTTATTTGTTCCCTGTGAGCTTTGCTGGTATCAGAGGATTGTAATGTACTGGTATGTCAACACTAAATCAAACAATTTTTTTAAGGGCTAAGTTTCGATAACTTACCGGACTTTGATACCCAAGGGCACTGTGCGAACGAATGTTATTGTACCAATTGATATAATCAAAAAGTTCAAGTTCCAGGTGGTAAAAGGAATGGAAATGCTCTCCATTGATTAGTTCCGTTTTCAAAATCTTAAATGTCGCTTCTGCCACCGCATTATCATAAGGGTTTCCTTTATGGCTCAATGAGCGTCCAATCTCATATTCACTTAATCATTCATCAATGGCCACGTTTTTAAACTCAGATCCGCGGTCTGTATGAAAGAGTTTCACATTCTCTAGTGGCCGATTAACCGATGCGAAAGCACGCTGAACTAAAGCTGCGTCTTTGCGTTGTCCAACGCTGTAACCAACTATTTCTCTATTGTATAAATCGATTAAAAAACAGACGTAGTTCCAATGTTGTCCTACTTTGACATACGTTAGATCACTAACCAATACAGACATCTCTTCATCTACTTGAAATTCCCGATCTAACACATTTGGAACGGATTCTTCATTTGGACGAGAGCTCACTGGTTTGTAGGACGGTTGTGCATACTTTGATTGAATTCCAAGCTCCTCCATTAATCTACCTATGCGACGTCTGGAAACCTTGTGACCCGCTTTTAAAAGGTCTCCTTTTATTTTGCGAGTTCCATATACTTTACGGTTTTCGTTAAAGATCTTTCGTATTTTCTCTTTTAATTCTTGTTCTTCTTTAGCCTTTTCTTTTTCTTTTTGAGCAGCTATTTCTGTTTCATAATAAAAGGTACTTCGAGCTATTTGTAGGACTTCGCACATTGCTGATACCGAATAAAGGTGCAGATTTTTTTCAATTACCTCTATTTTCGTCCCATGATCAGCGCAGCTTGCTTTAAAATATCGACCTCCATTTCTAGCTGTTTATTTCTTTTTCTTAATTCAATCAATTCTTGTTCTTCTGGGCTTCGATTGTCTTTTTCTTTAAACGAACCATACTGTTGAAACTGAGTAATCCATCTGTCTAATGCAGAAGCAGTTAATTCATATTCACGGACAATATCTTGACGGCTTTTTCCACCTTCATATAAAGCAACCACTTGCTTCTTAAATTCTGTGGAAAACGTTCTTCTTTTTTTGGACATAGTAGATTCGCTCCTTACTCGTTGTGTATTATTCTACTAGCCCTTATTTTTATTGTCCAACTAAGTGTAGCCTATCCAGTACCCGTTGAGTGTATTACTGGGAATAGCGGCTTACTATAATGATTTAAAAATAAAACGATATGTGCTCCCACTCTCTATTATAGGTGGAGTCATTTCACTCTATCATTATCTTATTCAAAGGATACCATCATTTGGGCAAATAAAACCATGCGTTGAGGGAGTTCCTTGTTGTTTAAGCTGATCTAAATATTCCGAAAGTTGATGCTAATGCCTGGCCGAAGGTTGACCGATATAATGACCAGAAGTATAAAATCTGGAGAAAGGAAAAGACGTCCCCCATAAATGTGAAACTACGCCAACAGTTTCACAGGAGACGTCCACCCCAAAAAAGATTATGGTCATTATATCAAATTATTCCTTGGTTGAGAAGCAATCTGGCGTTTTTTGTTAGAAGTACGGAACGAATCCCCTGCCCTTGTTGTGGAGGAACACTTTCAGTGGCAGGAAGCCGGAAACGTGCATGGTATAAAAGCAGTGGCGAGCGCTCCAGGCTTGTGATTCGAAGGCTATATTGTGAGGCATGCGATAAGATTCATCATGAACTCCCTGATATTCTTGTGCCTTATAAAAGGTATGATGCGGAGAGTATAGAAGGTACCGTTTCTACACCACCACGTACAGAGGCAGCGGTGGATGAAGCAACCATCTTTCGATGGAAGAACTGGTTTCAGGTGTGGGTGGCGTATGCCATCGGCTGCCTCCGGTCTATCGCGATACGTTTTGATCTGCCTGTGGAGGAATTGTCCGAATCTCCACAAACCGTACTTCACTCCCTGGGACAATATGTAGGTATGGAGGAGGGATGGCTGAAGAGAGCTGTCCGTTCCATGACAAATTTAAATCTTTGGGTCACAGACCCGTTCCGCATTTCTGGCCGGACTGCTCTGGAGTAAACTCATGCTATACCAATGAATGGGAGGCATGAGAAGATGAAAAGTCAACGGAAAGCGGAAGAAACAGCCGCGGAACGTATGCAGTTAATCTCCCCTCTTTTGGCGGAGGGGTTGGATGCTGGCAAAGCAAGGAAAATCAAGGCTGATATCTGTGAAAGAGCAGGTGTTTCGGAAAGGACCATCCGCCGGTATCTTTCCCAGTACCGTAACGAAGGGTTCGAAGGCTTAAAGCCGAAGGAAAAAGGAAGAAAACCTGCCAGGACAGGGATCCCTCCTGCTTTACTGGAGGAGGCTATCCTTTTGAGGAGGGAGGTTCCGGGGCGGAGTGTCAGCCAGATCATTCAGATTCTTGAGTGGGAAGGAAAGGCAGAGCCGGGAGAATTAAAAAGGAGTACGCTCCAGGAAAAACTGGCTGAACGGGGCTACAGTTCCCGGCAAATGCGGATGTATACAAGCAGTGGAGTTGCCGCAAGAAGATTTCAAAGAAGGTACCGGAACAGCCTTTGGCAGTCTGATATCAAGTATGGCCCCTTTCTACCGATTGGTCCCAACGGGACCAATAAGCAGGTATACCTAGTCTTGTTTATTGATGACGCCACAAGATATGTTCTTCATGGTGAGTGGTATCCCACACTGGATCAGTCCATTGTCGAAGACTGCTTCCGTAAAGCGATACAAAAGGCGGGACTGCCTGAGGCCGTCTACTTTGATAACGGAAAACAGTACCGGACGAAGTGGATGGGGCGAACCTGTTCTAAACTGGGTATCCGTTTATTATACGCAAAGCCGTACTCACCTGATTCGAAAGGGAAGGTGGAAAAGTTTAATAGGAACGTTCAGGCCTTTATGGATGAAGCAATGTTGGAAAAACCGAAAACATTGGATCAGTTTAACCATCTCTTCCAGGCCTGGCTGAGTGAATGTTATCAGAATAAACCCCACTCTGCTTTGGACGCAGCCAGTCCTGAAGCTGCGTTCCGGTCCGATTCCAAAACGCTTCGTTTCCCTGAGGTGGATGTACTGGCCAATGCCTTTTTGCATTGCGAAGAAAGAAAAGTAGATAAAGCAGGCTGTATCAGCTTTATGGGCAAGAAATACGAAGTGGGTCTCTTGTTTATTGGCAGGAAGGTACAAGTGGTTTATGACCTGGCGGACATTTCAGAAGTAACCATTGAATATGAAGGGCATTCTCCGTGGAAAGCAAGAGAACTGGAGATCGGAGAGCGCGCAGGCAAAAGACCAGTTCTGCCGGATCACCTTCTGATCCAGGAAACAGACCACTCCCGATTACTACAGGGAGCTGAACAAAAACTGGAAGAACGGAAACAGATTCAAGCCCCTGCCGTCTCCTACCGGAGAGTAAGGAAGGAGGAAAACGGCTATGTTTGAAGCTTTTTATGAATTAACTCATACACCCTTTTCCCGGGCTATTCCAACGGAAGAGCTATATAATTCCTACCTGCTGGAAGAGACACTGGGCAGATTGGAATACGCTGCGGAACGCCAGCTATTTGGAGTCGTTACAGGGGATTGCGGCACAGGAAAAACAACCACGATTCGTCGGTTTATGGATGGGCTGGATCCTTCCAAGTTCTCGCTTTTATATATTTCCGATTCGAAGCTGACGCCCAGGAACTTTTACAGAGGCGTTCTTGAACAGCTCGGCTGCGAATCTAAGTTTTATCGAGGAGATGCGAAGAGGCAGCTCCACAAAGAGATTGAACTGATGCGTGGAATCCATGGTATTCAGCCGATTGTAGTAGTGGATGAAGCCCATTTACTGGACCGTGAAATGCTTGAAGAGGTTCGGTTCTTATTGAATTTTAAAATGGATGCTCAAAGCCCGATGGCCCTTATACTGGTCGGCCAAAACGAACTTTGGGACCGCCTGAAGCTCCAGTCTTATTCGGCGATCCGCCAGCGAATTGACTTACAGTGCAAGCTGGTTCATTACGACCGTTCAGAGACAAAGGAATACATGAAGCGCCATCTGTCCTATTCCGGTGCGAAGCAGGAGATTTTTTCGGATGGGGCAGTAGATTGTATTTATAATTTTTCTAGTGGTTCCGCCCGGCTGATTAACAAAGTGTGTACCCATAGTCTTTTATACGGGGCACAGAATAAGCGCAGGATTATCGATGATCATATGGTGAAACAGGTGATAGAAGGAGAACTATCTTGATGTGGGAATGTCGGTTTATCGCCTATTCTAAGCTTATGAAGTGTTGGCTTTTGGTAAAAGGGGAATATGGCCGCTTCCTGTATGAGGGAACCCGATTTTATATGCGTTTTGATGAAGGAGTCTTCCTTCCTTGTCAGCTCGAATTCGATAGACAGTGGTATGTGACCATCGGTGATGAGGGCATACGACTTAATTTGAGAAAGAACGAAGAATACCAAGTTTATATGTAATTAATAGGGAAGCGATGCACAACCAAGCTTCCCTTTCATTTGGACAAAATAGGGAGCAATATCGGGACAAAGTTTCCCGTCTTCCGCATGACTTTATATGGCGTCAGTAACACCTTGTAATGTTCAGTATATAAATTGGCTAGGATTTATAACCATTCCTTTTTTATCTCTTACTGCATTTACCATTATTTCAGTTCTTTTGTTATTGATAAAAACGAATAAGAAGTAGAAAAGCTTATTCAATAGAAGGTTTATCAAGCTGAAAGAGATAGGAATTTTTTTAAGCGTCCCTTAAATTGCTCCAAACTAAAGAAACACACCCATAAGTTCAGGGTGTGTTCCTTTAGTTTAGTAAGTTGTTACTAGCCTTATTGTATTTAGACTTAAAAATTAAACGGAACAAACCTTGCGAAATATGTAGCAAGAATACGGAATTGTCCAGTAAATAACAAAATGCCTAGTATAATCATAATTGCACCGCTAATTTTCTGTATAGTCGGTAGCAATCGGTTGAACTTTTTGAGCTTATGCAATGACTTTGACCATAACAATGCAACTGCAAAAAAGGGGAGGGCTAATCCCATTGAGTAAACAAACAACATAAGCATTCCTGTATATAGAGTTTCGGTTTGACTAGATAAGATAAGAATCGAAGAAAGGACAAGTCCAATACAAGGTGTCCAACCGGCTCCGAATACGATACCAAGAATGACGGAATTACCGAAACTAGCAGTCTTCCTTTTACCGATTGACAAACGTTTTTCTTTATAAAGCAAATTTAAAGAAATAACACCTATCATCTGTAACCCAAATACGAAAATAATAATACCGCCGATTTGCTCTATGAGAACTCGATTATTAGAAAATAATTGACCAATTACAGTTGAAGAGGCTCCTAATATCATAAAGATAAGGGTGAACCCTGAGATAAAACCTATACTATTGTAAATGAGGAGCCGGCGATCAGCTTCAATTTGATTTTCCTTCACACTTGTTCCCGTTATTTGTGCTAAATAAGCCGGAACAAGGGGAAGCACACAGGGAGATAAAAAAGAAACTAAGCCCGCTGCAAATGCTAACCAAATCGTTACCTCCATTTTTAAACACCTCCAATGTTATGGAAAAATTAATGGTTCGAATGATCACTTTCGTTATTGTTCTGATCAGTATTTCCCATTTCTAAATTAACTGTATCTGGTTTAGATGTGATTTCATCAACATCAACGTCTCCTACTACGACCATTTCTTTTTCCATACGATGCATATCACAAGCCGTTACATGATAGTAAATGTAGTAAACACCTTCTTCTTCAAATGTCCAGTCAAGTTGGTAAACACCAGGTTCTACTTTCTCCGCTTTTAGTAGGTGATGATATTCCTGATTTCCATGTTCCCAAATTTCAAATTCAACTTGATTTGCGTTCTCAACAGGTAACCCTTCATGGGTGATAGTAGTACTAAAGGTCACTTTTTCGTTTGATTCAGGTTCACTAAGATTGTAACCAGAATCTATTTCAATTGGCACAAGTGTATTAGAACAATCACTAGTTTTTTCTTCAGTCGAGCAGGCAGATAAAATCATAAGTAATGCTAATGAAAGAAATATAAAGTATTTTTTCATTTTTATTTCAGCTTCTTTCATATTTATTTTATTTTGTCGAGGGAATCTGTAGGAACGATGCTATTTAAATATTTAATAATATCTTCTTCTTGTTTTTGTCAATAATAAATTGAGCCAGAGCGATTACGTTAAAAGTGAGCCACTTGAAATATGTTAAGTCCCATTTATGGAGGGATATGGAATGTTCAGGGTGTGTTGCCCGGGAGGGCAACACACCCTGAACATTTTCGCGCCTCGATTACCCTTCGGCGTTATTTTCTTTCCGTTTTATACTTTGCCTAAATCTATAAGACTCCCCGTTAAGTAAATGAATATGTGCTTTGTGGGTGAGACGATCTAAGAGGGCTGCTGTCATTTTTTCGTCTCCAAAAACGGAAGTCCATTCAGTAAAATCAAGATTGGTTGTGATAATAACGCTTGCGCGTTCATAGCGACTTGAGAAGAACTGAAACAATAGTTCTGATCCTATCTTTGAGAAGGGCACATATCCTAGCTCATCGATTATGATTACATCAAATTTGAGCCACTTTTTTTCAAATGAAAGCAGAGTATGCTCTTCTTTTGCCAATAATAATTCCTCTACTAATTGAGCAGCTGTTATAAACTTAACTTTAAGGCCGTTTTTGATTAGTTCAATCCCTAAACCTGTAGCTAGATGGGTTTTCCCGGTACCACTGTTTCCTAGAAATAATATGTTCTCTTTCTTTTGGACAAATTCTCCTTTAGCCAGGGTCAAAAATCGATTTTTGTTTAGGCTAGGCATTAAGCTAAAATCATACGAATCTAACGTTTTTTGTACGGTAAATGTAGCTTGCTTAAGTCGCCTTTGTTTTTGATTTTCTTCCCTTGTTTGGAGCTCAAGTTCTAATAGAGCCATCAGGTATTCTTCATAACGTAAGTTTCTTTCTTCAGCCTCTCTTGCGAGAGAACGATACTGTTTAGCGATCGTTGGCATCCTCAATTGTTTAGTTATGTGGTCTAATAATAATTCAGTGGTCATTTTACTGTCCCCCTGTCAATTGCCCATACTGTGATATGCTAGACTTTTGAATTTTGTAATCTAACAAACTCAAAGGGGTATTTTCAATAGGGAGTTTATCGATTGTCACGTCATTATTTGTCAATCGCTGAATTAGCTCATGAACGACTTCATAACGATAAACCTGTGTTTTTTCTGCTTGTATTAGAGCTTTTGTTAAATTTTCCATTCCTATCTCGCGATGCAGGAGCAGGAGACGTATGAATTTTCGGTCACCATTCGCACCTTCTTCTTCACGCATTTTATGATGAAACCTCCTAAACACATCTGGGATGTCTGAAGATTGAAATGCATGAGCATCTCGGATCGCTCTTGGCTTTTTCAATAGGGCTTCTAAATAATGATCAAGAACTGTAATCATCTGATTCCGTTCGTAAGAGCGGGGATGTTGTGCGATTACCTGGTTTTGAGCCACTACGATTACTTGATCCACAAAAATTTTTACCCAAACAGCTTGTCCAACATAACGACATGGAACCGAATATTGATTTGTTTCAACAGTGATTAATGAGGTTTTGTTCACTTGACACGAAACTAATTTACAAGCTTCGAATTTGTTGGCTGGAAGAGGGTGTAGATGTTCTTTTTCTTTATGCCACATTTGTAAGACTGTTTCTTTTCTATGTGGTACTTTTCTTCTTTCTGATTCTTCCATACACCAATTTAAAAGATAATTATTTAATTCTTCCATTGATTGTACTTCTGGCAATGGAACGAAGGCATTTCTTCGGACATAACCAACGGTTCCTTCCACTCTACCTTTTTCGTTCCCAGCTCTAACGTTACAAAATTCTGCTTTAAATAAATAGTGAGCTTGCAGGGCAAGAAAAGCCTCCTGTTCAAGTCGATCTCTTCCTTGTAAATTCTTTTGCACGGCTGTTTTTAAATTATCAAAAAGTCCTTCTGTCGGAACACCTCCAAAAAATTGAAAAGCATGCACAAATCCATCTAAGAAAGCCTCTTGTTTTTCATGAAGGTATGCTCTGACGAATCTCATTCGAGATGCCGAAAGTTGCATACAGAAGAGGAAAATACGTTGTTTTCGACCCTGTAGTATAATATCCGCCTCTCCCCAGTCGAATTGGAATTGGTGGCCGAGTTGAAAGTCAAGAGGGATAAAGACTTCCTGTAGCTTCTTTTTGCGCTTTGCAACAATTTTTCTCAGATTAGATTCAGAACCTTTAAATTCATATTCAGCTACTAATCTCTCATACATCCGTGCAGCTGTATGGCGTTGTTTTCCCCAACGCTTTAAATCATCTTCTAACCATTTATCGATAATAGGTAATATTCTCTCGGTTTCTTCAGAATACTTTGCTTTACCATATACTTTTTTACGATGAATAGTTGTTGGGGGTTCACCTTGCTTTAAATATTTACTTACAGTATTTCTTGATATTCCTAACTTTTTAGCTATTTGCCTTTGCGACAGTCCTTCTACCTCTTTCATAAATTTGATATTATAAAATTGAGCCATGTTGATCATCCTTTTCTACCTCTCTTATCTTGATTGTTTGGTCACTATCAATAATAAGAGAG
>NZ_SNUY01000100.1 GCF_004376175.1 Halalkalibacterium halodurans
TTTATCCTTGAAGGAATGGAAGAAATGGCTATCATCTCAAAAGGACAAAAGGAAACGAAAAAGGATGTAATTTTAAGATAAAGTGAGATTAAGAGAGATACTGTCCAAAATACGGGGGTTAATCCGTGGTCATGAACCCGAACCAATTAATATACTCAACATTACAAGGGACCCCGCTTGCACATGGCTTAATGGGAGCGAAACCTGGAACTTTTTGAATCAAATAATGGTATAACGATATACTCCAACCGATTATGGCCAGCGGTAAAACAAATTTCTTTACAGATGAATCATGTTGAAACGTTCCTATCCCTAGTATGACAACTAATGGATACATCAAAATTCGTTGATACCAGCATAACTCACAAGGGATAAATCCTTTGATTTCACTAAAATACAGACTGCCGAGTGTTGCTACAATCGATACTAACCAAGCAAAGTATAGAGCGTATTGTCTTATGAATGCCATGGCCCTATTTCCCTTCTAATTCTTGCTCGATAAGACTTTTCATTTTTTCATAATCAAAAGGGTCTTCTAACATGATGTTATTTACCATAATAGTTGGAGTAAGTTGAATGTTATATTGACTAACTAACTGATTATCCGTATTTACGTTATTCATTTCAGTTTGATTTTCTAGACTGTCTTGCAACTGTTTAACATCAATTCCTGGAATCGCACTAGCTATTTCTAGAACCTTTTCATTCGTTAACCATAAATCATCATGTGACTGAGTAGTTGGTTGTTCATCAAATATGGCTTTGTGAAAAGCCCAATAGTTCTCTGGAGACTGTTTTAATACGGCTTCAGCTGCAAGGGAACCTGTTTGGGATTCTTCTCCATGAAATAAGACATTAATATAGGAAAACTTCACTTTCCCTGTATCCACATAATCATTTATCAATTGGGGAAAAACAGTTTCTCCCCACGCCTTACAAGCAGGACATTTAAAATCGCCAAATTCAACAATGGTTACAGGAGCAGATTCCTCACCCAATATAGGCTGTCCTTCAATGGGTGGTTGCTCTTCAAATACAGTAACTTCAGGATCTTGATTTGAAGATTTTGCATTATTTAATAAAACGATTGCCACGAGTAAACCGATAATGACAATCGTTAAAACAAATAAGATTTTAACTGGTGATTTTGAATTAGTTTTCATTAAAATACTCTCCTTATTGACTAAGTTTTTCTCTGTCGTTAAAAACTTGTCATTAAACTTAAATAGATTGATAACACACTAAGGAAACTCATTACAAAGGCAAAGATTGCTGGTGCCTTCTTACAAAACGAATAGATAAGTAACGTCAAAAATATGGCAGCAAGCAGCATAAATATAATGCTGAACGTGGTCAAGGAAAATTGAACTTGCCCTGCAACAGTTCCTCCATAAAAATACTGAAATAGAGCTGAGACCCCGTTTGTTTTAATGGTTGACTCTATCTCATGTGGAGGAGAACTTTGACCGAGAAAGGCTGTCGTTGAAAAAATAAAAAGCAACAATAAACTTTCTCCTCTAACCCATGGCTTTGGATTAAATTGAGGGTTTTGATTCAATCTACGCTTCATCCATATTCCATTAAAAAAGGCAAAAACAAGTAGCGGAATAATGAATAAATGTTTTATTAGCAGAGCTTGTCCATAATCTAATAGCCATGAATTTGTATAATCGCTTAAATCTACGACAAGACTCATCATATAAAATCCGCTTAATAAAGTGAGGATAAAACAGACAATAGCAAGTGGTGAATACCATTTTAAAAATACATTCCAATTTTTTGTATCTTTTGAAAACCAACTAACGATAAAGAGAACTCCAATCCAGACACTTACTGCTGTAAAGTGTGTCGTATGAAAAACAAAGCCACTCCATTCTGTTAGCGAGGCAGCGTGGCTCGCCCAGCCTACTGCTAAAATCATGCTAAATAAAAATATGAGAGCTACGACAGCGTAAGATTTTTTTTGCTGTACGGGAAAGATAGAAATTAGTAAGTAATAAAAAATGGATAATATTAAAATCAGTGTCCATGCTCTACCTACTTCAAAATTGTTGATCACATTCGTTAACGTTAGTGACAATCCAATACCTTGATAAAGGTACTCAACGATTTGAACGACAGGCATGGCGGAGAATAGAACAATTCCAAGAATAGATAGTTGTAACCAACGCTTATGAATGCTAATGGTAGGTTTTTTTTCATTAGGAATGATAGCAATAATAAATGTCCCTGCTAGGATGGCAAAAGATAAATATAACATTAGTTCACTAATCAAATAGGTAATCATTGAATCTTTCCTTTTCTAATCACGTAAAAGAACGATACAATTGCAAGGATAGCTAAAATAATAGCAATTGTAGACATCATAGCTGGAGGATTTGCTGGTTCTATTTCCACCACGACTGGATCTTCCTCCATAGATTGCTCGTCCTTATTAATGATTTGATTTGATTCTTCATTACTGTTTTTTTCTTGTTCGATTTTAACAGTGAATGAAACCTCTCCTTCGATTGGATGTCCATCTGCTCCGATTATTTTCCAATGAATTTGATACTCTCCACCTTGTAGTTCCTGTGGAAGCATTCCAGATAACATCTTATCTTCAATACTTATACCAGTCACAGCCATTCCGTTATCAGATGGATTTATTACTTGAAACTGACTTCCTTTTTCGACCTTCGTATTAAATTCCAATACGATTTCTCCAGGTGATGCGGTTAGCACTTCTCCTTCAGAGGGGGAGGAGCTTACTAAGCTTGTATGAGCGAAAGTTAAATTTGGAAATAGTAACAAACAGATAATAAGCAATAGCAATGTTTTTTTCATTTAGTCCCTCCATTCTGTTAAGACCATTGTATTATAGCAAGTAATCAAACATAATTAAACGCTCATTTGAATGTAATATTGACAATTCTGAAAACGAGGCATAGACTTTAATCAAATGATAATTTGAATGAAGGTGACGGTATGAGTCAAAAAGTAAAACAGGACGACGATACATGTGAGATTTTTTGTTATGACGAAGAAAAGGTAAAACGGATCTCATCTATTGTAAAGGCAGAGAACCTCGCTCCAGTTGCGTGTATTTTTAAGGCTTTATCAGATGAAACTAGATTGAAAATTGCTTATTCCTTATTACAAGAAGGAGAGTTATGTGTCTGTGATGTCGCGAATATTATTGGCGCAACAATGGCCACGGTCTCTCATCATTTGCGCCATCTCCGCAATTTAGGAATTGCGAAGAGTAGAAAAGAAGGAAAGCTGGTCTTTTACTCTTTAGACGATGAGCACGTTAGAATGCTTGTTCAAACAGCGGTCGTGCATGGGAAGGAGGTAGAAGAACGTGACTGAAGAAGCGAAAGGATTAGAACGGCAAAAAACGGTCTACCGTGTCCAAGGACTTACTTGAGCAGGCTGTGCCGCCACGTTCGAAAAGAACGTGAAACACCTGGATGGTGTTGTTGATGCTAAAGTAAACTTTGGGGTTTCAAAGGTGACTGTTTTCGGTGAGACAACGATAAAAGATCTAGAAAAAGCCGGAGCCTTTGAAAGTTTAAAAGTGATTCCCGAGAATGATCAAGCAGGATTTGGAGAGAAAAAAGAACCGTTTGTTTTAAAATATTTAAACGTGATTACAGCTGCTCTTTTTGTGATTTTTGGGTATGTTTCACAATCTGTTTATGGGGAAGGTCACATTTTCTCCGTTCTCTTATTTATGGCTTCGATTGTAATCGGGGGATTTTCGCTCTTTAAAGTGGGTTTTAAGAATTTATTGCGCTTGCAATTTGATATGAAAACGTTGATGACGGTTGCGGTAATTGGTGCTGCGATTATTGGAGAATGGACAGAAGGAGCGATTGTCGTTATTCTGTTTGCGATTAGTGAAGCTCTTGAACGTTTTTCTATGGATAAGGCGAGACAATCCATCCGATCGTTAATGGACATTGCTCCGAAAGAAGCGCTGATTAGAAGAGACGGTCAGGAAATGATGATTAAGGTTGACGAGATTGAAGTTGGCGATATTATGATTGTGAAACCTGGGCAAAAAATTGCGATGGATGGCGTTGTTCGAAAAGGACACTCTGCGGTGAACCAGGCGGCGATAACTGGAGAGTCCGTACCAGTTGAAAAGTCGGTAGATGATGACATTTTTGCTGGAACGTTGAATGAAGAAGGGTTACTTGAAGTAGAGGTAACAAAGCATGTAAATGATACGACGCTTGCCAAGATTATTCATCTTGTAGAGGAAGCGCAAGGGGAGCGTGCTCCGTCCCAAGCGTTTGTAGATAAATTTGCTAAATATTATACACCGGCTATTATGGTGGTAGCAGCGCTTGTCGCTATTGTTCCGCCATTATTGTTCCAAGCTAGTTGGGAGTTATGGGTGTATCAAGGTTTAGCGGTTCTAGTTGTTGGTTGCCCTTGTGCACTAGTCATCTCCACACCCGTAGCGATTGTTACAGCCATTGGAAATGCTGCGAAGAATGGGATCTTAGTTAAAGGTGGAGTTTATTTAGAAGAGGCCGGTGCTTTAAAAGCAATTGCCTTTGATAAAACAGGTACGTTAACAAAAGGTAAACCCGTTGTCACAGATTTTATTCGTTATCAGGATCAGACAGATGAAGAAGAATTATTATCTATTATTGCTGCTTTAGAGTATCGTTCTCAACATCCTCTTGCTTCTGCGATTATGAAAAAGGCAGAACAAGAGAAGATACCTTATATGGATACTGCTGTAGAGGAGTTTTCATCGATTACTGGTAAAGGAATTAAAGGGGCCGTCGATCAAACCGAGTTCTATATAGGCAGCCCTTCCTTATTTGCTGAATTGCTGAATGACGATCTACCTACTAAAGTAGAAGAGGACGTTCGAACACTCCAAAAACAAGGGAAAACCGCAATGATCGTTGGAACGAATAGTGAGGTTCTTGCCATTATTGCCGTAGCGGATGAAGTAAGAGAAACGAGTCAGGAAGTTATCAAAAAACTGCATGACTTAGGGATTAAAAAAACGATCATGCTTACAGGTGATAATAAACGAACAGCTGAAGCAATAGGTGGACATGTAGGTGTTACCGATGTTCAGGCAGAATTGATGCCTGAAGGTAAACTAGAATATATAAAACGATTACGCTCCGAGTATGGGAATGTCGCCATGGTAGGAGATGGGGTGAATGATGCTCCAGCACTAGCAGCTTCAACCGTCGGAATTGCAATGGGAGGCGCTGGTACAGATACCGCGTTAGAGACAGCGGATGTTGCGCTTATGGGTGATGACTTAACAAAGCTTCCTTATACAGTTAAGTTAAGTCGGAAAGCTTTGAATATTATTAAGCAAAACATTACCTTTTCATTAGGGATTAAATTAGTAGCTTTACTTCTAGTGGTTCCAGGTTGGCTCACTCTTTGGATTGCCATTTTGGCGGATATGGGCGCAACTTTATTAGTTACCTTTAATGGGTTAAGACTGTTAAGAGTGAAAGATAAATAATACAACTAAGAGAGTTAAGGAAGCTTCCTTAACTCTCTTTTTGAAAGGAGAAAAATCGAATGGATTATGATGTCCTGGTAATTGGTGGAGGGCAAGCAGGTTTAGCTGTTGGGTATTATCTAAAAAAAGAACAATTTCAATTTTTGATTTTAGATGAACAAGAAAGAACAGGTGATTCTTGGCGTAACCGGTATGACTCATTAGTCCTTTTTACACCAAGGTCGTATGGTGCTTTACCAGGCCTTGCATTAAATGGTGATCCAAACGGGTTTCCTACAAAAGACG
Organism: Halalkalibacterium halodurans; assembly: GCF_004376175.1. Classification (GTDB taxonomy): domain Bacteria; phylum Bacillota; class Bacilli; order Bacillales; family Bacillaceae_D; genus Halalkalibacterium; species Halalkalibacterium halodurans. The sequence continues at coordinate 5,777 of NZ_SNUY01000100.1, forward strand.
AAATAGCTGATTATTTGCAAAACTATGCAGAATAGAATAAATCAACAGAAAAAGGGTTCCAATCATTTTGTTTTTATGAGATTGGAACCCTTTTTTATTATTTTTGGCTAGTTATGTCCCAGCCTCTTAACATATTGGAGGAAATCTTTTAATTGTCCATTCTTATATAATTCAATGTGAAGGTGAACACCTGTTGAATTACCCGTTTCACCCATTACGCCAATTTGTGTTCCTTTTGAGACCGTTTGACCTGTTTGCACGGAAAGGGACTTCATATGAGAATAGGTTGTTTTATATCCATTGTTATGTGTAATCTCGACCTTATTTCCATAGCCTCCTGACCAACCTGCAAAAGTAACCGTCCCATTGTCAGCAGCTAAAATATCGAGTCTACTTGGTCTTGCAATATCTGTCCCTTGATGCATTCTTCCCCATCGTTGTCCCATTTTACTAGAAACGTAGCCCCCAACTGTCGGCCAGGCAAATTGACCCGTTCCGCGTGAAGGGATAACCTTTGTCCCTTTAATGATAATTTCTGGTATGGGTTCTTCTACAATCGTTTCATCTATTATCTCTTCTTTAACAACAGATCCATTCTTTTTTGTGAGTTGATAAAGCACATCTTTCTTTCCGTTCTTCCCTTGTTGTTTTATCTTGCTGTCACCTTTATACATCGTATCGTCTTCAACGATTTTCGTTTCGAATTCAATCTCTTCAGCTTTATTTAGTTTTTCTTTTACTATAATGTCTGTCAACGGTTGATAGTCTGTTACGATAAGTGGTTGTCCAATTTGAAGGACGTGATCATTTTTATATTCCGGGTTTAGTTTGAGCAACTCATCAATTGTCAATTGATATTTTTGGGCAATTGTACTTAGTGCATCGCCTTGTTGAATAAGATACTCTTTTTCCTGTAAACTTCCTTTAATGATATAGTTTACGGCTTCATCAACTGAAAGAATGTCGTCTGGACTAACTTGACCAGAAGTAATAGTTGGTTGTGTTGAATAAGAAACATCTAGAACCTGGCTTTTGTTGTCACTCTTTTGCTCGCTGTTGGTCAGTGCATTAAGATCTTCGCTTGACACAAACCGTAATTTCAATTGGTTTAGCGTTTCTTCTGCATCTTCTTTTTCTTTTAAATATAAAAATTGATCCTCGAATTCAAGCTTACTAGCTACCGCTTCAATCGTTACATTTTCTTTAATCCAACTTAAAATTTGCTCATCAGAAGTATCTGGAAAAAATGTGTGTTCTGGGATATATGTAATATTTTTTGAAGTGGTCAACTCTAGATCTTTGTAAGTCTTGTCTAAGTTATCAATTTTAGCTAGAATCAGATCATTTATGAGTTCTTTATTGCTTATTGTTCCGATGCGTTTATCATCAATGAGTACATGATAAATAACCGGTATGTAATCATGATTATCAGCGGCTAAAACAGATAAAGGAATGACAGTAGTAAATAAAATAATGAGATTCATCACCACTTTTAGTGATTTAAACAAAAAAGAAGAAAACACTCACAGATTCCTGGCAATAATGTTAGTGCTAACCAAACAAACCAGGAGGGTCTGAAAGTGTTTTCCGTATCACTAGAATTGCCGGAATTTAAAGTTGTTAAACAAGTATTTCATGAAGAGTTTTTCCAACTCAATGTTGTAAAAAAATCAACGGAAGAGCGTTGCCCGTATTGTGGGTTTCTTACTAATCATGTCCACGACAGACGTACACGTAAAGTACGTGACTTAAAGGTACTTGATAAGCCACTCTTTCTGTTTGTTCAAGTGAATCGTTTTCGTTGCTTCAATTGTGATGAAGTGTTCACACAGACGTTTGAGTCTATTCAACCAAATAAGCATCAAACAAATCGCTATCGAGAGTATCTCTATGAGCAGTGTCTTGGCTCAACCATCAGAATGGTGAGCGAAAAAGAAAACATTCCTTATACTACATTAGAACGCCTTTTCTATTCAATCGCCACAGAAAAGGAAATCGAGCATATAAACGAGCTCGAAGAGAACTTGCGGGACGAAGAGCTCGTCATTAGTATCGACGAAGTCGCTGTCCGAAAAGGACATCGATACGAAACGGTTTTAATGGATGCCAAGACTGGTCGGGTATTAGCGATGGAAGAGAACCGAAGCTTTGAATCCACTCAACTCCTTTTAACAAAGAACTTACTCTCTCAGTCGTGTGTAGAAACGGTTGTCGTCGATATGTGGAAGCCGTTCCATAAAGCCATCCAAACGCTATTTCCAGCTGCTTGTCTTGTCATTGATAAATACCATGTCGTTCAAAAAGTGACTCAAGCTTTAGATCAAGTTAGAAAACGGTTTCCAACACTTAAAAAAGGTAGATTTGCCTTATTAAAAGGCTACGAAAATCTAACTGAACAACAAAAGCAACAGCTAGAAGGATGGCTCGACGAACATGATGAATTGGCCTTGGCTTACTACTTAAAAGAATCATTCCGTGACTTCTACCAAGCCAGTGACTATGACACAGCTGAAGAACTATTAGATAACTGGATCAATGAAGCAAAAGCAAGCCCATTTAGAGCTTATCAAGAGGTTGCCAGAACACTGGAGAAGTGGAAAGCATCTATCCTTCAGTACTTTCTCACTCCGTACACTAATGGTCGAATTGAAGGAACAAACCATAAAATTAAAAACATCAAAAGGCGAGCATATGGCTTTCGAAATATCCAACGATTTCGCTTACGTGTATTTTTGGAGTGTACGGGAAAAACTAATGAAAAACAGGCAGCTTAACAGCTTACAAATTCCTTCATCAGCTAGCCAAAGGGTAGTTGGTAGGTTGAAACCCGTCAAGGAACCCACTTGACCGCTTTCAACCTACCAACTGAATGGTGCCTAAGCAGATGAAGGAGTTCGACTAGATTAGTATCTAATCTCGCTAACTTTATTTCTGGAATTGTGCGTGTACCACAGAAAGTGGTGAAGAGAC
>NZ_SNUY01000101.1 GCF_004376175.1 Halalkalibacterium halodurans
CCCTTGATTGACCTCTGAATAAACCATTGGCGTGTTTGTCAAGAGCGATAGCGCGGCCTTTCCACCTAATAAATGGTAGTAGTGTTAGATCCAAATAAGGTTTTCATAGAAGTTTTGACACTACCATTCATCATCAAAGATTTGGAATTTCCCAATTGATCGAGCTTTCCCCTTGTTCTTGGAGAATACGGTTGATCGTTGAAAAGGGACGACTACCGAAAAAGCCCCGATTAGCCGAAAATGGACTCGGGTGGGGTGCTGTGAGGATGTAATGGCGATCATTCGTAATCAGCGCTTGCTTTTCTTGCGCGTGACGTCCCCACAAAACGAAGATTACAGGCTTCTCCCGTTCATTTAAGCAGGTAATCACCCGATCGGTAAAGCTCTCCCACCCTTTTCCACGGTGAGAGGCTGCCTGCCCTTTTCTTACGGTTAACACTGTGTTTAAGAGCAGTACCCCTTGCTCTGCCCATGGGGTTAGGTGACCGTTGTTTGGAATGGGGCAGCCGAGATCCTCCCGCAGCTCCTTAAAGATATTTTGCAGCGATGGCGGTAGTGGTACCCCTGGCTTCACGGAAAAACTTAAACCGTGGGCTTGATTCGGCCCGTGATAAGGATCTTGTCCTAAAATCACCACTTTTGCTTCTGCAAGTGGTGTGTAATGCAAAGCATTGAAAATATCGTACATCGACGGATAAATCGTTTGCGTGCTGTACTCTTGTTTGAGAAATTCACGCAATTGCACGTAATATGGCTTCTGAAACTCCGCTTCCAATACATCTGCCCAATCGTTATGTAAAATTGACATAGGCTCCGCTCCCACACTTCTTTTCTTTATCCATTACATTGTAACATTAACGAATTTGATTCTCATCCGTGGTACTTCGACAAGCTTCTTTACCATTTTAAAAAAAGCTCGGTGATAGCGGAGCCGTAGTGGTTCCTCTCGTTTTTTACTACCCAAAAAAGATGGTCTACTGCTTAGTAAACCACCTTCTCTACACACGTTATTCAATTATTGCCTACAATCATTTGCACTAATGGATGGACGGCTGGCAATCCCGTCACTTCCACTACCGTCTGTTCTAGTCCTTGCACTTGTCGCTTTTTCTGTAGCTCCATGCTTTCCTGATCGTCCTCGACAAAAAAGGCGAAAGCAGCTTGAATCCCTGCCAGTAAAGCAGTCGGCTGTTGTCCAAGGTCAAGCAACTGGCGTGCAGGCTTCACGAGTCGTTCGTTGTATCCTAGCTTACGAATCGGATTTCGACCGACCCGCTCGACTCGATCAGACAAATACGGATTGTTGTAACGTTTGAAAATTTTCTCGATGTACTCATCATGGGCTTCAGGAGGGAAGTTGTATTTATGAACGAGCAGCCCTTTTGTTTCCGCTAACGCTTGCCGTGTTTTTTCGGCAATGGTTTGATCGGAAATCGCTTCTTTTATCGTCATGAGTCCTTTTTGAAACCCGAGATAGGCAACCATCGCATGACCTGTGTTGACCGTAAATAACTTTCGCTCGATGTAAGGAGTCAAGTCTTCCACGTAAGTGACTCCGTCAATCGTTGGCCGCTCTCCTTTCATCGATTTCGTCTCGATCACCCACTCATAAAATGGTTCGACGGAAACGGTTAACGGATCGGCGTGATCTTGGGCAGGAACGATGCGGTCGACCGTCGCGTTCGGAAATCCTGTGACCCTATCGACTTTGCTCCATTCCTCTTCAGAAAGAGAAGCCTTCGTATATTCTTGAAGCATGGAAGAGGCACCGATTGCATTTTCACATGCGATGACCTGGATCGGCGCACCGTTTCTTTTCAAGAGTCCTTGCCCGATTGGATGGGCTAAATGGGGTAAAACGGACGGGCCAACAGCCGTCGTCACAAGGTCGGCCGTAGCAATTTCGGCAATCACCTGCTCCATCTGTGTGCGACTGTTTAGTCCTCTTACATTGTGGATCACGTTTTCCTCATTGTCTTCATCAGCCGTCAAGACCGTATAGGATCGTTGCTCGTTCAAGCGGTCGATCACTTGGGCATTCACATCGACAAATACGACTTCATAGTTTGCCTTGGATAACAACGCGCCGATAAACCCCCGTCCAATGTTTCCTGCGCCAAAATGGATGGCCTTCATCATTCGTTCACCTCACCTAAAAAGGCAAGCACCTCTTGTGCCGATTCAAGGGAAAGTAACCGTTCAACGTTCTCCTCTTCAGAAAACGTGATCGCAATTTTGGACAGAATGTCTAAATGCTCCGTTCCTTTGCCAGCAATCCCGATCACCACGCGAACCTCTTGTCCATCCCAATCAACTGGATCGTCAAATACCAGTACCGACATTCCTGAATGAATCACTTGTTCTTTCGCCTCTTCGGTTCCATGGGGAATGGCAAGGTAGTTCCCTAAATACGTTGAGGTAACGGTTTCCCGCTCAAACATTTTATCCACATAGTTCGGCTCAACATAGCCCTTCTCTACAAGAAGAGTTCCTGCTGCCTTAATTGCTTCCTCCTTCGACCTTGCCTCTGCTTTTACTTTGATTGTCTCTGTTGATAAAATTGTTTGACTCATAACACTCCACTCCTTATCCGTCTTTGTTTATTTTTTCTTGAACGAATGCTTGCGAGGATTCATAGATTCTTGCAAAAACGGCCTGCTCGGATGCTCGTTCAAATAAGCGCATCGTTTCTTCACTTTCAATGATTAACGTGCTTAAATAGCTTAAATATTCTAAGCGAACTTCTTCAAGATCTTGCGGAGCAAGCATGAGAACGACTCGCTCGACAAGGATTAGACTGTTGTCCATTCCTTTTCGCAGCGAAGGGGTCCCCCACTCGTACATGGCAAAATAGGGAATGGTTACGTCCCTTGATCTTGTATGGAAAAGGGCCAAGGACGTGTTTGGAATCGCTACACCCCCTGCACGCTCCCGTTCAATCAAAGCTTGAGCCACACCGCCTCCATTGGTGAGAATTCCTTTTTGCTCTAGTGATCGACAAATACGCTCGATCTCTTCCTCGATTGAGATCCCTCGCTCCACTTGGATTAACTGAAAATGGCTCAGCACTTGATAGATGTCTTGATTCAACTTGGCAAAGTGGGCAAAGCGTTCAATTGCTAAAACATTCGATCCGCCTTCCGCCACCTGTAGACTGGCCTGACCCGTTTCAGTAACAGCTGATGGCTCCCTTAGCTTTTCATCCAAATAAGCACGAATTTGCTTAACTTCGTGGGGAGGTAAAAACGGCTGAACGACAAAGTGCTTCACATCGGTATGGAGCGGGATGGTAGAAAGAAATAGATCATAGTCGTGTAAGTTTTTCTCTCCTAGTTCAAAAAAGGACGCTTGCTCAATCGAAGTAATTTCGGGAAACTCTTTTTCGATTCGGCTGGCCAAAAATTTTGACGACCCGATCCCACTGGAACAGACGACAAGTACTTTTAACGTCCGCTTGCGCTTCAGCCTTTCAAGCGCAGATCCGAAATGCATGACGAGAAATCCTGCTTCTTCCTCTGGGATCGTAATCGGTTCAAACACCTTATTTCCTTTGACTTGAACGACGTGAAAAAGTTCCTCGTAATCCTGTTTAATTTTTTCAAGCAGCGGGTTGTAAATTTTCATTTTTTCGCGAATTCGATATAACGCCGGCTTTAAATGGGCAACTAAGCCTTGGAACAATGAAGGATCTTGGAATTGAACGTGGAGACTTTTTTCCACCTCGTGAATGAGCGCTTTGACGCGGACACCTAACTGAAAGTTCGACTCTTCCAAGAGCGACTCCGTCTCTACGTGCGCTTTTGCTCCTCGGATATGCATAGTCATATAGCCAACTTCCGCTTCTGGGATGTTCATTCCCAGCTTTTGCTCCAAGCGTCTCGCTAAATCGGCCGCAAGCTCAAACTCTTTATCCATCTTTAATTTGCTTAAATAAGACGGGTCAATCTCAATCTTTTCCCCTTGGCGAATCCGCTCAATTGCTAACGTCAAATGGACAATGAGCCCGATATATGCTCGATCGGCCATTGGCTCTACCATTTGCTTTCGAAAATCAGCAAGGACTTCTTGGATATTTCTCACTAACTCAAGATTAATAAGATGAAGCAACCGCTCGGAAATCGCATCCGTTTGCTCCCAATCGTCTAATGGCTCAGAAAGCATCCGGTACATTTTCGATTCGGTCAAATGCTCTGCCAGCAGCTGACTGATAGCCCGACGAATGTCAGATTCGCGTCCAATAATTTGCACACCATACCCTCGCTTTCGAACGAGCTCGAGACGAAAGCCGTTCAGCCACGCTTCGGCTCTCGTTAAATCATTGCTAATCGTCGCAACCGTCACGTTTAACTCGTCGGCAAGGGTAAAAAGCTTCAACGGTTCCCGGTGCTGCAATAAGATAGCTAAGAGGAGCATTTGCCGCTCCTCTGGTGTAAATTCATTTAACTCAAGGGTCTGGAGAAAACCGAGTAGCTTCTCCTGCTCAGAGGGCCCGCCACTAATGACGAGACCGGCTGAACTTTTGTTTAGTTTTAGGCCATATTCAGCCAAAATATCTTCTATTCCTTTTAAATCCCGTTGGATGGTACGCGTACTTACATCTAGCAGTTGTGCAAGTTTCGGTATGGTTAACCCGTCTTTATGCTGCAATAATTGATGCAAAATATTACGTTCCCGTGCTGAAATGTACACGTCCATCCCTCCATTTCGTTTAGGATTTTAATCGGTTTAACAACTCATCATATTTTGGACTACTTAAAAAGTTTTCCACTGAAATGTGCTCGGCATGTGGATTTTTCGCTTTCGCCCGGTCCGTTAAATCTTTATGGGTGATAATAATGTCCACATCGTCAGGCAATTGATTGATCGACGTATTCGCCACATCAATCGAAAGCCCCGCTTTTTTCACTTTATCTCGTAGGATCGAAGCCCCCATAGCGCTCGAACCCATTCCAGCGTCGCAAGCAAAAATAATCTTGTTTACTTTAGTTGCCTGAGGTTGCTCGTCGTCAGTAATTAACGCTTCTTTGACGGAGCTTTCCTTCCCTTTTAGGCCTTCCATTTTTGAAGTCGCTTCTGTCAAATCTTCAGCTGTTGCTTTGCTTGTTTTTAAAATAATCGAAGCAATCACAAACGAAACGACCGTAGCTATAATAACACCGGCAAGAACTCCTGCGTACTCTCCTCTAGGTGTCATCGCCAATAAGGCAAAAATGCTTCCAGGAGACGGCACCGCAACAAGTCCTGCATTAAAGAGAACGAATGTAAACACACCGCTCATACCACCGGCAATGACGGCAAGAATAAGGGTCGGCTTCATTAAAATGTACGGGAAATAAATTTCGTGAATCCCCCCAGCAAAGTGGATGACGGCTGCCCCTGGAGCTGATTGCTTTGCCATTCCTTTACCGAACACCATGAAGGCGAGCAAGACTCCAAGCCCAGGTCCTGGGTTCGTCTCAAGTAAGAACAAAATGGACTTTCCAGCTGAAGCCGCTTGATCAATCCCAATGGGACTTAAAATACCGTGATTGATCGCGTTATTAAGGAAGAGCACTTTTGCAGGTTCAATGAAAATGCTTGCTAACGGTAGCAATCCTGCGCCAATGATCACTTCCACGCCCGACGCTAATACGTTACTAAAGGATACGACAACTGGACCAATACCTAAGAAGGCCACGATCGCCAAAATCGCCGCAAGAATCCCTGCTGAGAAGTTATTGACGAGCATTTCAAATCCGGAGCGAACTTTTGGCTGAAGAACTTGGTCTACTTTTTTGATCAAAAATCCGCCAAGTGGCCCCATGATCATTGCTCCGATAAACATCGGAATGTCAGCACCAACGACAACACCCATGGTCGCGGCTGCACCGACAACACCGCCTCTTACGTCATAGATCATCTTTCCACCTGTATATCCAATTAAAAGCGGAAGCAAGTAGGTAATCATTGGTCCGACAAGCTCTGCTAATTGCTCATTCGGCCACCAACCAGTTGGAATAAAAAATGCTGTAATAAGTCCCCATGCAATAAAAGCACCGATGTTCGGCATAATCATTCCACTTAAAAAGCTACCGAACTTTTGCACTCTTGCCCGAAATGATGGTTGATTGTTCATGTTCTTTCCCCCTTTACGTTCATAATAAAGCGCTCTCATCTTGTAAACAACGAAATCAAAACACACTTTCGTCATTCGGAAGGGTGACAAAGTTTAAATTACTCGATAAGCCTAGTGATAGGCTTCCCTTCTCTCTAGAGTCCATAAAGGTGAGTGTCCTTATACTTTAGTAATGTAATGAGTTAAACATTTTAACATGAAAAAGACTCCCTTTAGTAAAAGGAGCCTAATTATTGATCTGAATTTTTTTGCTGGCGACGTTGATAAAAAATCGTCGGACTCCAGTAACAATACACAATGACGGCAACCGTAAATGCAGTAAAGGTCACAAGCTGGGAAACACCCCATTCATTTAAAAACAAGTAAATGAAGCCGACAAGGAGCAACCCATAATGAAGGAAAAGGGACACGCGAAACGACAGATCTTCGTTGATTCGCCCTTTTTTCAAGAGAAAGGCCACGATTCCGTCCGCTATAATAGAGACAATGATCGTAAAGAGAACCCAGAGTGAAAGAACGGAAAACGCAAGGTATAAAAACGTATCAATCAAAAAATCAGTATCGTAACTGCCGCGAATTAAGTCAATCACCGCAAGTCCAAGGGTAGTCACAGTAGCAAACACAAGCAGGGAACCAAAAGCAGCTAACCCTTTTAAAGCCATTCGTTCAAAAGCATTCCTCGACATGTTGTCGTCCTCCTATCCTTGCCAAAAGGAGCCTGATTAGAAAGAGCGTTTCTATTTTACCACGAAATAGGATCAGGAAGGAAAACACACATAAAGCACGAACTATTATTGGACACCCATCATGGAGGCGAAAGCATTTGAAACAAAAAATCAAAGCACCTCAACTTCCATCATCGCTTACAACGGCTACCATTCTACAGCTTGAAGAAGGCGATGACCAAATCGGTAGCATTCAATTAATCGGTGACGAGACCAATGGTCTGATTTGCCCAGATCATTTGGAAATCCGTCAATCATCCTTTAAGCAAGTCACTTTACTAAATAGCTCCTTTTCCCGTTCCGACCTATCCGATGTTGTTTTTGAGAAATGTGATCTTTCCAACGTCCAGTTTCAAGATGCCATTATTCACAAAGCGGAATTTCGTCGCTGCCGTATGACTGGATTCAACGGCTCAGGCGCTTCTTTCCGCCATGTCCGCTTCATCGATTGCCTGCTTGATTACAGCGCATTCGGATTCTCCAATATGAAGAATGTTGCTTTCAGTCACTGCTCCTTACAAGAAGCCGATTTTTATCAATCAGTGCTGAAACATACAGAGATACAAGATTGCCAATTGCACGGGGCTAATTTTGCACAAACCGATTTGTCGGACATGGACCTGCGCACCTGTTCATTCCAACAACTCACCGTCTCGTTTGACAAGCTGCAAGGCTGCACAGTCACGTCTGAGCAAGCGATCGGTTTTGCGAAAATTCTTGGATTGAACATTGAAGATCATTAACGGTTTGAATGAAGAGAGCTCAGCGTCTTTAGAACCATAGTTCCACTTAGCACCTACACTAATAAAAATTAAAGGAGATGCGTCGTCTCGCACCTCCCTCATCTGTTTTCAATAATGCGGTGTAAAGGCAGTAATAATCGCGCCCACCATAGCACCAGCCCCTGCAAGCGTAAGTAAAACATTGGCCACCACTCGTCCGCCTTTTATCCGGTAAACAAGGGCCCAAATCAAATAATAGAACACAAGGGCTCCTGCCCAGAACAATGCGGCTTGTATCGTGGCTTCCCGCGAATAACTATGTGTAGGCAACACGAAGGCCAACAGACTGAGGCCAAATAGGCCCACACCGATCCATGCCATAAGCTTTTGCATTTTTTCCACCCGCTTTCCTGCTAAACATTCTCTTCTTAAGGGTAACAAATTTTAAGGGATTTTAGTACCAGAACGTATAAAGAGAATGTTTCAGAAATAAATAAAGCAAATCGGTAGTGTCAAAACTTCTATGAAAACCTTATTTGGATCTAACACTACTACCATTTATTAGGTGGAAAGGCCGCGCTATCGCTCTTGACAAACACGCCAATGGTTTATTCAGAGGTCAATCAAGGGCGAAGGGAACAAAAGTAGGCATGCCAAATAACCCTTGACTTTTTCCATTTTAAACCATTGGCAAGTTCGGTTTGTCAAGAGTTCGCTTCGCCGATAGCTGAATAGGGCTCAGCTAAACAAAAGTTAGGCTGACTGTTGTTGTTGAATCCAGTCTTGAGCTAATCCAATAAGGGCTGTCCATCTCGCTGGCATGGTTGGTAGCTTTTCTAATTCTGGAATTGTGACTGGCACTTTACCTTCAAGTGAAGAATGTGGGCGCAAGAAGTTAAAGTAAGCCACAAACAATGTCACAAAAGAAACAGATCCCTGTTCAGAACCAAAGCCGTGCGTCGAACGATAATTCCCTTTAAACGTGCGATTTAGTCGTTCAATGATTTGCTTGAGAGGTCGATACTCTCT
>NZ_SNUY01000102.1 GCF_004376175.1 Halalkalibacterium halodurans
AATTCTGTAGGTATGCCCGAAAACAAGATTATTGTAATATTTTGTAAAATAACATGCTGGTAGCTATTTGTCGAGTGCTTTATTTTTTATACTTTTATCCCAAAAATCTAATTTTGCAAAATGCTCAGATAAAATAACGGGAAGGTGCATGCAGTAAACAGTAAAAATAATCCACCACCAATCGCAATATCAGATAAAGCAAAAGGTTTATTGAAAATAAATAATGCTAGACTTGTCACTCCAATGGCTAACAGCATATACATGACAGCGCCAAGATATCGTGATGCAATAATTTCCTTACGAGTGTAAGGTAAGGAATTGAGCAATATATTGGTCTCTGCCTTTTCATCGTAAGCATAAGCATTAAAGGGAATAAAAATACTGGCAACGAGAAAGATTAGCGCTGGATGTGAGTCCATAAAGATAAAGAATCCGATAAAAGGAATGAACGTTAGCAGCATCTTTTTCTGAAGTATGATATCTCGTCTGATTAAATTAAACATAATGTACGCCTCCTTTCATGTAATACATAATATCTTCCAGAGTTGCTCGTTCAATGATAACGGTGTCTCCAAATATATTTTTCACAACTGATAAGTTATTCGTTAAAGCTTCAAATCCAGTTGATGCGCGCCGAACATGAACAAAGGCTTTTTCAGTGTCTTTATCCAAAAGATCCAATCCTCCTTTTACGAGCGCATAATTTTCATCTATGTCGTGAATGGACTGGTTAAAAACTAAATTTCCCCCCTGCATAAAAGCGATATAGTCTGCGATACGATCTAAATCTGTTGTAATATGCGTAGAAAAGAAAATGGTACGATCATTATCAATCATTAATTCCTGTAGAATATCCAACAGTTCTCGTCTAAAAATGGGGTCTAGCCCTGCTGTTGGCTCATCCATGATGATCAACTCTGCATGATGTGATAATGCGATTGCCAATGATGCCTTCATTTGCATTCCTTTTGAAAATGTTTTTATTGCCTTATTAAGTGGCAATTCGAATTTATCCACATATTGATAAAACAATGTATCATCCCACCGTTTGTACGCTGGTCCAACAATATGCTTGATATCTATTAAGTTTAGTCCTTCAAAAAATACATTACCATCGTATACAAATCCAATGCGCTCCTTGATCGCCTTCTCATGTGTCGTGTAGTCCATTCCGAAAAGCTTAACCTCTCCGTCATCTGGTTTTAGTAGATTCATCATCATTTTTATCGTTGTCGACTTCCCTGCCCCATTTGCGCCAATGAATCCCGTAACAAACCCTTTTTTCACTTGTAAATCCATCTTATTAATTGAAAAATCTTTGAATGTTTTTGTGACATTAATTAATTCCACTATATTTTCCATTCGGTTTCACTCCTCATATAAAATTTTCAATAATTGCTGCAAGTCATCGAGTGATAGCCCGATTTCTTTGCTATTCATTATGACCGCACTCAATTGCTCCTCAATGGCCTTCAGTTTCTTCTCCCTCATGACCTCTAAATTTTGCTCAGCAACGAAAGAACCCTTTCCAACGATCGAATAGATAAAGCCCGCCTTCTCCAATTCCTCGTAGGCACGTTTCGTCGTAATGACGCTCACTTGCAAATCCTTTGCGAGCTTACGCATGGAAGGTATCGCCGCCCCCTCTTTTAGTTCACCTGATAAAATAGACGCTTTAATCTGATTCGTAATTTGCTCATAAATCGGCTCCTTTGAACTGTTGGAAATAATGATTTTCATTTAAATCCCTCTTCTATGGTTTTTAAAAACAAACGAACGTCATGTATGACTGCTTAAGAAAAGTGCTATCAACGGCTGTAACGATCAATTTGTCATATCATCTTACGTTTTTTCATCATTTATATAATGTATATATACTATATATACATTATATACACACACAAAGCATCTTTCAACCGTTTGTTTCGAAATGAAAGGAAATTTCCTTATCTTCACTGTTTTTATCCACGCATACACGAGCATATGAAAAACCCGAACGAGTTTGTGTCCTCGCTCGGGTTCAACGTTCAGTTATTACCGAAAAATATGAATAAACGGTTCTTCATTCGGTTGGCGCACCACAATCGCTTCTTGTTTTTCTCCCACCGAGTTAATGTACACTTGGACTTTGATGTTCTTAGGGAAGCGCTGCTCGATCCGATCAGCGATAAACTGAGAAAGCGCGACGATTTCCGTTTTTCCTTGGTAACGAATCGGCACGTCGATCGTTAATTCCTGTAAGCTATTGTCACGGTAATACCCCTTCCCCACAATCCCTACATAGGATTCAAAAAACCCTTGGACTTCTTCTCGGAAGCGCAAAAAGTTATCTGAATCATTTCTAGCGTTATTGTTGGCATCATCGGACGGAAACAAATAATAGCGTTCATTGATCGATTGGAGTCCGGATAATTCTTTATCAGGCTCCGCTACCGCGGTCGCGACAAAATTACCCGGAATAACCGAGTCTCGTGGCTGTTCTCTAAAGAGCGCAATGACGATCGGAATATCGTTAAAGCTCCCATCCTCCCTTTCTTGAGAGCGTAAGCGATTCACAACCTCTTGCGCGATCTTCTCTCCTTCTTCTAGCATTTTATTTTCTGATATATCTGTCTCATAAAAGTTGTAGCGTCCTTGGTCGTCTTCAACGCGAAAATTGTAGACACTGTTCATCGAAAGTCCGATCACAATCCCACCGAGCTTGTACTCGCCATTGTCTTCTACTAAATAGTTATGCTCTAAAATATGAGAGAGGTAGCGAGGCTGATCTTCTTCACGTTCTCGCATGTTATCCCCTTTTCCTAGAGGAGGGTTGAGTCCGTTCGGATTATCATCACTTTCCCTCATAAGCCAGCTGTTCAACTCATCTCGTAAGATAAATTGACCTTCTCTGAAAAAATAAGTCTCAGGATCAAAATGCTCTTTCGCTATTTCTGTCAAACCTAGCTCCAACTGATCTAAGTCTGCACGATTGTAAACAACCGCACTCCCAAATCCACGCGTTCTTCCATGAATATAAGTCCCATCATAAAGAACACTTGAATAAAAGTTTTCGGCCGTTGACGCTTGAGGTACAACGCCTACTTCCTGCTCTTGTGGATCGCCTTCTTCTCCCATGTCCACTACATTGTCTTCTGTATCTTGCACAAAAGGAAAACACCCGGACAAGAAGAGAACACTCGCCATCAGACCAATGCCCATCTTTTTGAGCATATTCACTCACTCCTCCTACCAACTTCTCCTGTGCGCCTAGTGGCTGATCGCCTTCACTAGCGCTTCTTCATCCCATATTTCGATATTAAGCTCTTTCGCTTTTGTTAGCTTTGATCCTGCGTCTTCACCGGCCACTAATAGATCGGTATTTTTACTTACACTTCCTGTCACTTTTCCACCCAATGCTTCAATTTTCTCCTTTGCTTCCCCGCGCGTCAAGGCTTGTAATTTTCCAGTTAGTACGACGGTCTTACCTGCAAACGGACTGTCCGCTATTTCTTCCTCCCCGATTGGCTTCGGTCCGTTGTACGTCATGTTGACACCTAGCGAAGCAAGCTCATCGATTAATTCGTTCACTTCAGGCTTTTCAAAATAACTTACGATGGAGGCAGCCATTTTTTCGCCAATTTCATTGACAGCGATAAGCTCGTCATAGCTCGCCCGTCTAAGTTCTGTCATGGTTGGGAAATGCATGGCTAACGTTTTCGCCGCCTTCGAACCGACAAAGCGAATACCCAAACCAAACAAAAGCCGTTCAAGCGAACTTTTCTTCGAGGTTTCAATCGAAGCGAGGAGATTGTTTACTGATTTTTCACCCATTCGTTCCAATTGTAGGAGCTCGTCCTTGTTTAATTTATAAAGGTCAGCTACATTATGAATCAACCCATGTTCAAACAGTTGAGTTATCACCTTTTCTCCTAATCCATCAATGTTCATTGCTTGCCTTGAGACGAAGTGAATGAGTCCTTCGCGAATTTGTGCTGGGCATTGAGGGTTGATGCAACGAAGAGCCACTTCTCCTTCCAAGCGGACGAGCTCACTTCCGCATTCTGGGCAATGGGTTGGCATAGAAAATGGTCGCTCTTCTCCCGTTCGAAGCTCTGTGAGAACGTTCACGACCTCTGGGATAATGTCCCCTGCCTTTTTCACAACGACAGAATCACCTAAGCGAATGTCTTTTTCACGAATAAGATCCTCGTTATGCAGTGAAGCGCGCTTAACGGTTGTTCCTGCTACCGTGACGGGCTTTAACTCAGCCGTCGGTGTGACAACCCCCGTTCTTCCTACGTTTAATGTGATATCAAGCAACGTTGTGATCACTTCTTCCGCAGGAAATTTATAAGCGATCGCCCAACGGGGACTTTTCGCCGTATACCCTAGTTGCTCCTGAAAGTTTACATTGTCTACTTTAATCACAATCCCGTCGATTTCATACGGTAAGTCTGCCCGGCGCTCAAGCCAGCTGTTCACATAGTCAATAACTTCATCGATTGATTCGCAATAGGCGCTTTCGGGATTAATCTTAAAGCCGATCGTTTTTAAATAGTTTAACCCCTCATGGTGAGAATGGAGCTCTTTTCCTTCCACACTTCCGATCGCGTAAATAAACGCATCGAGGTGACGTTTCGCCGCTAGCTTCGGGTCAAGCTGACGCAAAGACCCAGCCGCTGCGTTACGCGGGTTGGCAAATCGTTCTTCTCCCGCCGCTTCCTTCGCTTCATTCAACGCTTCGAACGAGCGTTTCGGCATAAACGCTTCCCCGCGAACCTCAAGGCTGACCGCTTCTTTTAAGCGCAAGGGAATCGAAGGAATCGTCCGCAAGTTTTGCGTGATATCTTCCCCAGTCGTTCCATCACCACGAGTCGCCCCTCGGACAAAACGTCCGCTTTCGTAAATTAATGAGATTGCCAAACCATCAATTTTCAGCTCACAACTATAGGTGACCTCATCGCCCACGACTTGACGAACGCGGCGGTCAAAATCACGTAAATCCTGATCGGAAAAAGCGTTCCCTAAGCTAAGCATCGGTGTGCGGTGTTCTACTTTCTCAAAATGAGGAAGTGGTGGTCCCCCGACTCGCACACTAGGCGATGTATCGGATTTCAATTCGGGAAAAGCTTCTTCTAGCTCAATTAATTCGTTCATTAATCCATCATACTCTGCATCAGAGACAAGAGGCTTGTCCAACACATAGTAGTGGTAGCCGTATTCTTCAAGCTGGTTACGAAGCTTTTCAATTTTCCGCTCTGCATCGTTTCGTTCCATGTCTGTCTTCCTTTCTTACGCTTTCGTAATCGGTGCAAACTTTGCAAATAGTCGTTTGATGCCGGTCGGCGGTGGGAATGCAATGTCAAGCTCCAGGGAGTCGCCTTCCCCCTTCATGCTTACGACCGTGCCAATTCCCCACTTTTTATGCTCCGCTTTGTCCCCAACGGTCCATGCAAATTGTTCGCCTCCCGTCGTTGTCATTTGCGGCACAGAACGAGATGGTTGTTTCGCTTTTGTCACCGGTCGTGATGTCTTCATCCACGGAAGTTCTTCTTGCGGTTCATTCAAAAATTCGAGGCAATCTTCTGGAATTTCGTCGATAAAACGGGACGGCGGGTTGGCATTTGTTCGTCCGTAAATCGTTCGCAGCTGGGCACTGGTTAGATAAAGCTGCTTTTCGGCACGAGTAATCCCAACATAGGCTAAACGACGCTCCTCCTCCATTTCATCATCTTCAAAAAGAGAACGGCTATGTGGAAAAATGCCTTCCTCCAGTCCGATTAAAAAGACGATCGGAAATTCGAGTCCTTTGGCTGAATGGAGGGTCATGAGCACAACAGCATCGGTTGGCTTGACGCCATCGTCCTCATCATCAAGCTTATCGATGTCCGAAATGAGTGCTAAATCGGTTAAAAAGGCAATGAGCGATTTATCGTCACTCGATTTTTCAAACTCTTGGGTTACGGACAAAAATTCATCAATGTTCTCAAGTCGGCTTTGGGCTTCGAGTGTTTTTTCGTTTTGCAACATGTCGCGATAGCCTGTCCGCTCAAGCAGCTCCTCCACTAGTTCAGTGACTGACAAATATTCTTGCATTTGCACCCAATGACCAAGCTGCTCAGTAAACTCAACTAATTTGCTTACCGCACGGGAGGTGACACCGATTTGCTCAATCTCCTTTAGAGCGGCAAACATCGAGATCCCTTGTTGCTCCGCATAAGCAGCAATTTTATCAACAGTCGTCGCTCCGATTCCCCGCTTCGGAACATTGATGATGCGCTGCAAGCTAATGTCGTCATCAGGGTTAGCCACGAGACGTAAATACGCGAGCACATCCTTAATTTCTTTTCGATCGTAGAACTTAGTCCCGCCGACAATATTGTAGTCAATGTTCGATTTAATGAGCATTTCCTCCATGACACGGGACTGAGCATTTGTTCGGTAAAGGATGGCAATGTCTTTATAAGAGGCACCATCCTGAATCGCTTCACGAATTTTTTCTACGACAAACTGGGCTTCTCCTTGCTCCGTATCAGCTTTATAGAAGCCAATCTTCGTTCCTTGCTCATTTTCCGTCCAGAGGTTTTTCGGCTTCCGCTTCACATTGTTTTCGATGACGCGGTTGGCTGCTTCTAAGATTGTCTTCGTGGAACGGTAGTTTTGTTCGAGTAAAATGACCTCTGCGTCTTGGTAATCCTCTTCAAATGAAAGAATGTTGGCGATATCGGCCCCGCGCCATTTATAGATCGACTGATCCGAATCCCCGACAACACACACATTTTTATGGCGATCCCCAAGCATCTTCACGAGCATATATTGGGCTCGGTTTGTATCTTGGTACTCATCCACTAGAATATACTGAAACTTCCGCTGGTAGTACTCAAGTACCTCTGGAACTTTTTTGAAGAGACTAGTTGTCTTCATGATGAGGTCGTCAAAATCGAGCGCTTGGTTTTTCTTTAGTTGCTTTTGGTACTCGACATATACTTCTGCTGCCGTTTCCTCATAAGGTCCTTTTGCAATGCCCATAAATTGTTCAGGTGTCTTCAATTCATTTTTAGCGCCGCTGATCGTACCTAAAATGCTACGTGGTTCAAATTTCTTCGAATCGATGTTGTTGTTTTTTAAAATTTGCTTGATCACTGACAATTGATCAGTGGAATCTAAAATCGTAAAGTTACGACTATAGCCGATCCGATCGATGTCGCGGCGTAGGATGCGAACGCACATAGAGTGGAATGTGGAGATCCAAATATCATCTGCGATCGGTCCAACAAGCTGAGCGACCCGGTCTTTCATCTCCCGAGCCGCTTTATTTGTAAACGTAATCGCTAATACGTTCCACGGGGCAACCCCTTTTTCACGTAATAAATAGGCAATCCGGTGCGTTAGTACTCTTGTCTTTCCACTTCCGGCTCCTGCCATTAGTAGCAGGGGCCCTTCTGTATGTTTCACCGCTTCTCGTTGTCTGTCATTCAATCCTGCCAACATTTTTTCTATAATTTTCCGTTGCACGTTCGTAACACCACCAAACACTTGTTCTTATTTCTATTGTACGGCTTTTCACCTTAAGTTTCCATTACTTTTTTACAGCGGCGATCGTTGCAAGCGCTGCTTGAACATCATCGTAAATCACGTTGCCAACAACGACTGTGTCCGCAAATGGTGCCATTTGTTCTGCTTGCTCTACAGTGCGAATACCGCCACCATAAAACAACTTCGTTTTCGTCAGAACTTGACTCACCTCCTCTACAAGCTGAGGATCACCAAACGTTCCGCTGTATTCGAGGTAGAAGACCGGAAATTGATACATATTTTCCACCATGCGGGCATAAGCGACAACATCTTCATTCGCAAGGTCCGTTTTCGCACTCGTTAATGTTGCCGCTTTTGAGTCAGGATTCATAATACAATAGCCTTCCATGACGATTTCGTCCCAGTTCATGATCGGTCCAAACTCTTTTACCGCTTCATGATGTAAACCGGATATCCATTTGACCTCCCCACTGTTAACGACAGAAGGGATAAAATAATGGTCAAACCCTGGTGTAATCGATTCTAAATTCGATACCTCTAACGCACATGAGACTGAAAAACGCCTAATGCGGGCAAGTAATTGCAACGTATTATCTAATGTCACGCCATCGGAGCCTCCGACTAAAATCCCGTCGGTCCCCGATTCACAGATCGCTTCTAAATCATCATCGTTAAGCTCTTTGTTCGGGTCTAATTTAAACACATGCCGCCACTCTTGAAACTCCAGCATCATTAATTCATCTCCTACTTCATTCGGACAATTCGAACATAATTCTGATCGTCATTATATCAAAGAAACCGGCCCTTGTCTTTGGACCGGTAAGAATGGATTGTGTCAACCTTTTGTGGGAGGAGTATTTTCCATCCTCATGAGTGTAAGCGAATTTATGAATTTATGGTTCTCCTCTGTCTAGAATCTTATGGTTTTTAAAAGCCTTTCAAGTCTTTCAGTGCTCGATACACTGGAATATTCGCTCTTTGTTTGAGATACATGACGTTGTTACGTGTCGCTTCGCCAATTGTACTTTCTACCTTCTCC
>NZ_SNUY01000103.1 GCF_004376175.1 Halalkalibacterium halodurans
TGTTCCCTTCGCCCTTGATTGACCTCTGAATAAACCATTGGTGTGTTTGTCAAGAGCGATAGCGTGGCATTTCCACCTAATAAATGGTAGGTAGTATGAACCGTGCTAGTTTTTCATAGAACTTTTGACACTACCATCTATCACATGTTTTTATGTTTCTAGTTGCCAATTGGGCAACCTATATGATCAACTTTTTACAACTGCGTGCCCACCAAATTCATTTCTTAAAGCGGCAACCACTTTCCCTGAAAACGTATCATCACGTAAGGAACGATAGCGCATCATTAAAGACAAAGCGATTACAGGCGCTTCGATTTGTAAATCTAGCGCGGTTTCCACCGTCCATTTTCCCTCACCGGACGAATGCATCACACCGCGAATCTTTTCTAAGTTCGCATCCTTTGAAAAGGCTGATTCGGTTAGTTCCATCAGCCATGATCGGATGACCGAACCGTTGTTCCACACTTTTGCTACCGCTTCGTAATCATAGTCAAACGGACTGTTTTCTAACAGGTCAAACCCTTCTGCAATCGCTTGCATCATACCGTACTCTATTCCGTTATGAATCATCTTTAAAAAATGTCCACTACCGACAGGGCCTGTATATAAATATCCATCTTCTACTGCGATTTCTTTTAATAGGGGGGCTAAAGATTCAACAACCTCTTTCGTTCCTCCCACCATTAAACAAGCACCTTCACGTGCCCCGTCAATGCCACCGCTTGTTCCTGCATCCACAAAATGAAGCCCCTTCGCCTCATATTGCTTTGCACGGCGTAACGTATCCTTATAATTCGCATTCCCGCCATCAATCACAACATCCCCTTCGTCCAAAAGAGAGCTTAGCTGTGAAACGACATTTTCTGTTATATCCCCGGCTGGAACCATGACCCAAATCTTGCGTGGTGCTGATAGTTTGCTTACGAGCTCTTCTAGCGAATCAGCTTCTTTTGCACCAGCTAAGCCAATTTCTTTTACCGCTTCACGATTCACATCATAAGCGACAAGCTGATGTTCGTGATCAAGGATATTGAGGCCCAAATTGTACCCCATTCGTCCTAAACCGATTAATCCAATCTCCATGCAGACACTCCTCACTCCACAAAGTATGAAAAATTATTTCCTTGTCTCCACATTATATGATAAAAAATTTCTTTTTCAATAGTTTTTTGTGAAAAAATATTTTTTTATTCGCTTTTTTCTTTTATACTATAAGTAGACGGCAGTTGATCTAATCAATGGAAAGAGAGTGTGGTGACGCCTATGTCAAACGAGCAACAGCATTGCCTTCCAAGAATTCGAGCTTCCTATAGTAGCTTTAGTGAAAAAGAAAAGCAAGTGGCAGATTATATATTAGCCAACCCTAACAAGATGATCCATTCCACAATCAATCAAGTGGCTGAGGATTTAGGCGTTGCAGAAGCAACCGTATTTCGCTTTTGTAAGCGCTTAGGTTTCCAAGGTTATCAGGCGATGAAAATTGCGTTAGCCTCTGAAATCGTCACGCCCATCCAAGACATCCATGAAACCATACAAGAAGATGACGATGAAAAAACGGTGGCCGATAAAGTGTTTAAATCGAACATTCGAACGCTTGAAGATACGATGCAAGTGCTGGATGTGGAGTCTTTCAAGCGTGCCGTCGACTACCTTCTCCATGCAAGACGAATTGAATTTTACGGTAATGGTGGATCAGGGGTGATTGCGTTAGATGCCCACCATAAATTTTTGCGGACAGGCATCCCTTCAGCCGCCTATCATGATTCACACTTTCAAGTCATGTCCGCCTCACAATTAACGAAGCAAGATGTGGCTGTTTTCATTTCTCATTCAGGGACGAATCGCGACTTGCTCCAAGCGTTAGAAGTAGCGAAAAGTCATCAGGTGAAAACGATTGGGATCACCACGTATGGAAAAACACCCTTAAGCAAAGAAGTGGATATCGCCCTTTATACTGTTTCCCAGGAGACTGAATACCGTTCTGAAGCATTGGCATCTCGCCTGGCACAATTAAGCATCATTGATGCCCTCTATGTCAATGTAAGCATCAGGCGAAAGGATGAAATGAAAAACTCTTTGCATAACATGCGAAAAGCGATTTCACTGAAAAGAATGTAGAAAAAAGGGGTACAACTATGAATGATCGATATGTAATCGGATTAGATATTGGTACAACAAGTACAAAAGCTGTACTGTTTCACTATGATGGTGCTGTGATCGGAGAACTGGAGGTCGAATACCCTATTCTCCGACCTCAGGCAGACTGGGCTGAACAAGATCCAGACGAAATTGTCAACGCTAGTAAACAGGCAATCCGCTTACTCATGGAACGGACATCTGTCTCCCCTAGTGCCGTAACTGCTGTCGGTATTTCGTCGGCAATGCATTCCATCATTTGTTTAAATGAAGACAAACAACCGCTCTCCAACGCCATCATCTGGGCGGATACAAGGAGCAGCGAGCAAGCAGCACAATTAAGATTGTCACTCAGTTCTCAATTCATGAAACGAACGGGAACCCCCTTTCATCCGATGACACCTTTTTGCAAATTAACATGGATGAAACAGAAGAAATACCCGCCTTTTATAGAGGCTTCCTCCTTCGCCTCCATTAAAGAATATTTGTGCCTTTTATGGTTTGACGAGCATGTAGTCGATTATGCAACAGCCTCTTCCTATGGGATGTTCGACATCGACGCATGCGCGTGGGACGTGGAGGCTTTACAGCTTTTACAGCTTTCCTCTGAACAGTTCGGTAAGCCTGTTCCACCAACGTACACCCTTTATGGTATGAGTGCTGCACTTGCAGATGAACTTGGCCTTCTTCCTTCCACTCCTTTTGTTGTGGGAGCCACTGACGGTCCACTTGCTAACTTAGGAGTTGGCGCTACTGGGGAAGGGGATACCGTGATTACGATTGGAACGAGCGGCGCCATTCGTCAACTGTCCTACCGTCCAATGGTCGACGAGCATCAACGCACGTTCTGTTATCGTGTCGATGACCATCTTTTTGTTTCAGGCGGGGCGACAAACAATGGCGGTATCGTATTACATTGGCTACAGAAGCTATTTGCGATAAATGGGCTTGAGAAAAATGCTAGTTTCACACCGAGCTATGATTCGCTGCTTCGGCTTGCCGAACAATCACCAGCTGGGGCGAATGGCGTTCTGTTTCTACCATACTTAAATGGAGAACGTGCCCCTATTTGGGACGGAGCGGCCCGGGCAAGTTTTGTCGGATTAGGAATGTCACATCATCAACCAGACATGATTCGCGCTGCATTAGAGGGGACGATCTTTAGTCTCTATCATGTCGGGCAAACGCTGAAAGAAATGAGCGGTAGACCGACCCGCTTGTTTGCCAATGGTGGTTTTTCACGTTCAAAGCTTTGGCTTCAAATAGCGGCCGACATGTTTAATCAAGAACTACTGTTGCCAAAAAGCCACCAAAGCGCAGCATGGGGAGCGGCGTGGTATAGCTTATATGCTTTAGGAGAAGTTCCTTCCCTAGCAGCCATTAAAAATAGTGTCCCGATGACCAATTCCATTCTTCCTGTAACTGAACATTCTCTCGTCTATGAAAAAAATTTCACGTTTTACGAAAAATTAGCCACCTCTCTTCCGATGCTTCGGAAATAACGAGCTTTTTTGTTTTATATCAAACTATCAATAATAATCTTGTATTATAACAGCCACTACAAAAAAATGTAGTGGCTGATTTCCCTTATTTTTGAAATTGCGCTTCCTCGGTCGAACCAGTAAGTGCAGTCGTTGATGATGTTCCCCCTGTGATTGTTTGTGCCACTTGATCAAAATAACCGGTTCCCACTTCACGTTGATGTCTCGTTGCAGTATAACCTTTTACTTCACTGGCAAATTCGGCTTGCTGAAGTTCAGAATAAGCGCCCATCCCCCGTTGTTTATAGCCATATGCAAGCTCAAACATGCTATGGTTCAGTGCATGAAAGCCTGCAAGCGTGACAAATTGGAACTTATACCCCATCTTACCGAGCTCTTGTTGAAATGTTTCGATTGTCGACCGATCTAGATTTGCCTCCCAGTTAAATGAAGGCGAACAATTGTAGGCAAGTAGTTTTCCAGGGAATTTCTCATGAATCGCGTCGGCAAATTGCTTCGCTTCCTCTAACGAAGGCTTTGATGTTTCACACCAAATGAGGTCCGCATATGGAGCGTACGCTAAGCCTCTAGCAATCGCTTGCTCAATACCTGCATTCGTCCGATAAAACCCTTCCGGCGTTCGTTCTCCCGTAATAAAACGTTGGTCTGCTGGATCAATATTACTCGTAATTAAATCAGCTGCATCTGCATCGGTCCGGGCGACCAAAATCGTCGGCACTCCCATAACATCTGCTGCTAGTCTTGCTGATACTAAATTGCGGATTGCCGTCTGCGTCGGGATGAGAACTTTTCCGCCTAAATGACCACACTTCTTTTCGGAAGCGAGTTGATCCTCAAAGTGAACCCCAGAAGCTCCTGCTTCAATCATCGCTTTCATGAGCTCAAAGACGTTTAATTGACCACCAAAGCCAGCTTCCGCATCAGCTACGATTGGCGCGAAATAATCCACTTCTCCTTCCCCTTCAAGGTGTTGAATTTGATCAGCTCGCTGAAGTGCTTGATTGATCCGCTTTACGACACTTGGAACGCTATTGGCAGGATATAAGCTTTGGTCTGGATACATATGTCCTGCTAGATTGGCGTCTGCTGCTACTTGCCATCCACTTAAATAAATCGCTTTCAAACCCGCCTTTACTTGTTGGATCGCCTGTCCCCCAGTCATCGCACCGAGGGCATTCACGTAATCCTCTTCGTGGAGTAGCTTCCATAGTTTTTCCGCCCCAGTCTTTGCAAGGGTATACTCGATTTTAAGCGAGCCTCGTAGTTTGACTACCTCCTCTCCGCTATATGGACGCTCCACTCCTTGCCACCGCACGTCATTGCTCCAAGACATCTCTAATTTTTCCGCTGTTTCTTGCCATCCACTCATCATACTCTCCCCTTTTTTCATTTTTCGTCAGGATTACCTGACAACAACTGTAATAATACAGTATTTGATTTATGACTTTATAATATAACAGATCGATTGCGATGACAACCACTTTTTTCTAACATTTTTGAACTTTCTTTCGACACAATGAAAAATGATTGTCAAATCTGCTCGAATTATGCTAACCTAAATGTAACTTCATAGGAATCCACTAGGGGTGCAAACCGCTGAGAGAGATGTTTTTTAGCATCTTAACCCTCATTCACCTGATCTAGGTAATACTAGCGAAGGGAAGTGGCCATCGTCATTACTGTTCATTTATGGAACTGATTGAAATTGAACGATGATTACAAGCCACTTCTTTTTTAGACAGTGGCTTTTTATTTTGTCCGTTCAATGAATCTAGGAGGTGTTTAAGCTGTCGGTTATCGAAGAGTTACTAGCTCATGTCGACAAAAACAAGGAGGAGCTACTTGCCCTCGTTCAAACGCTTGTCGCCTATCCAACCCCAAGCCCTCCAGCAAGAAATACGGCTGACGCCCAACAGTATATCCGTACGTATTGTGAGAAGCTTGACTGTAATGTAGACATGTGGGACGTTTATCCAAACGATCCTAACGTTGTAGCAATCTTAAAAGGTACATATAGCGAATCATATCGAAGCCTGATTTTAAACGGTCATATCGACGTGGCCGCCGTCGATGAATCGGAAGAGTGGAAAACACCGCCGTTTGAAGCAACCGTTAACCAAGGAGTGATTCGTGGTCGTGGAGTGGCAGATATGAAAGGTGGTCTTGCCGCTTGTTTATTTGCGATGAAAACGCTACATGCGTTCAATATTCAGCTTCCAGGAGACCTGATCTTTCAATCTGTCGTCGGTGAAGAGGTTGGCGAGGCGGGGACAAAAAGTTGTTGTGAAAGAGGGTACACAGCTGATCTTGCCATCGTCAGCGATACGAGCCATTGCGAAATTCAAGGCCAAGGTGGTGTGATCACAGGCTGGATTACGGTTAAAAGTCCTGTTACCTTTCACGACGGAACAAGACGGAATTTGATCCATGCTGGTGGAGGAGAATTTGGCGCGAGCGCCATTGAAAAAATGATGAAGCTCATTCAAGGCCTACAAGAGCTTGAGCGTCATTGGGCCGTTACCAAATCGAGCCCAGGTTTTCCGCCAGGGATGAACACCATTAACCCTGCCTTTATCGAAGGCGGCCGTCACCCTGCGTTTATCGCCGATGAATGCAAACTATGGATTACTATCCACTACTACCCGCATGAATCCTATGAAGAGATCGTCCGTGAAGTCGAAGAGCATCTTTTGCACGTAGCCAAAGCAGATCCTTGGATGAGGGAGCACCCGCCATCCTTCTCATGGGGCGGTACTTCCATGATAGAAGACAAAGGAGAGATTTTCCCTGCCTTTCAAATTGATGAACAAAGTGACGCTGTGCAACTACTAAAAAAAATTCATTACCATTTAACAGGTGAAGAGGTAAAAACGAGCATGTCACAGACCGTAACCGACGGAGGATGGTTGGCTGAAGCGGGCATTCCGACCTTGCTCTTTGGGCCTGGGAAACTTGAAGATGCCCATAGTGTCAATGAAGAGCTAGAAATTGCTGAACTAGTTCAATATACGAAAACATTGCTGACGTTCATCTATGAATGGTGCCATCTTAGAAAAGCGTAGGGACTGGACCTAAAGATCGGAGAGAGGAAGTACGAGAATGCCCTCTCGGGAAGGTACCCGCTTTTGGCGCTTGGTGCGAGTCTCTGGTGATCCTTTCTTTACTTATGAGAAAAACTAGCTTACGCCAAGTCTTAATGACTGAAGCGCTCGTATTGCTTAATCTTTAATCACTTTCATACTTATAGTGAAAAATAGAGTCTCGGAATAAATAACAATTTTCCGGGTGAAATGAACCAAAATTACTGGAAATTGGATTGGAATGGCCTGCACACTCATTATTTTCATTGTATTTTCAAAAATGTGCATGACAAAGAAACCTATTGCCATTATTTTTTTAAAAATTGACTAGGCGGCTTTAGGAAAGATGATTTCTTCAATATTTAACTGCTCTTTCTGACTGCTGTACCAAGCATCGATGTGCTGACACATCATTATGGCGTATAGGCGAATGTACCACATTTTTGTTGACCGGTGGCGTCCAGATTCCAAGTGATAATCTATTTTTTCTCTTTTATTAGAACGTTCAACAGAGGTTCTTCGTTTGTATATAAGTTTCCACTTTTCAGAGGACCTTGGTGTTTTGGTAAATAATCGTAGATTATCCTCTCTGAATGTATGGAATGTCCGACCATATTTTGCTTTTGAACACGGTGATGAGCATGTATTTTTGGTACCGCAAGCAAGTGGACAACGCCATTTTTGCCGATTTTGAGATTTGTCAAACCCGTTGGGCTTCATCTCCTTCCCAATCGGACAGATTGGAACACCTGTTGGAGATATTTGAATATCACTTTCTGTACTAAAGTTCTTCTTTGTTCGAACATTTAAATCGATGAAGGGTTCCACATTTTGATGTTCAAGTAGCTCATAAATGGCCTCAGCATCGTGCGCTGCATCAAGAAGAATTTTATCAATCGTGCCCAAGGTGTACCGTTGCGAAAATTCAATTGAACTAACCACTAGGCTGACTGAATCATGCCGGGAAGCAGGATGCAGCCGTGGATATAGCGGTAAGTCGTATTGGCTATCGCTAGTGGATATCATGTAGAGATGATATCCGTTGAAGTACTTTTCCTTAGAACTATCCCAGCCTGAGTCGATGTCGGGTTGTGAATACTGGCGTGGGTGAGTACAGTTCGTTAGTCCTTGGGCACTACAATTACAGGTTGATTTACTTCTCGGGTACCTAGCTGTTTCAATTGGTGTCCCATCTCCAACTACACCTAGAGCTTCGGGATCCCCAAGAAGACCAAGTTTCGTAGAAACCGCTAAAAATTGGGATTGAAAAAACTCAAATAATCGGTCTCCTGGCAGTTGTTTTTGTTTGGAACCATAACGCATTGCCCGATCAACGAGTTTACGAACAATTCCGGGATTCTTAGGTTCAGCTTTTTCACCCTTTTTAGGCTTCTTTTTCTTTTTTGACTTTTTCTTTTTAGGTTTGACCTTCGGCATAACATTCGGGCTTTCGAAGGCCCATAAACGTTTGAAAAAGTCTTCAAATGTTCCAACACCTGGTGTGTCACCGGGTTCAAAACCGCTAAGAATTGCATACAACGGAACGCGACGAAGTTGATCAACCCAATGAGTAATACCTTTTGTAGGTTGAACAAATAATGAAAGCAGATAAGAACGCATCATAGAAGCAGGGTCACGAGGCTTTGGTCCCTTTTTGGAATAGGAATCACCAAGCCATGTAGTTACCGAAGAGAGATCAGTTATCCAAAGCTTTTTAATTACTGGCCAATCCTTATTAACAAGGGTAAGAATGCCGCCAGAATAATGGGCATTTAACTGATTTAGAACGAA
>NZ_SNUY01000104.1 GCF_004376175.1 Halalkalibacterium halodurans
GTATACACTTCGCCCTTGACAGAACCTTCTGAAACTTTTTGTGTAGTCACCAAGGCTGCTTAAGGTCTAATATATTGGCAATTCCAAAGGAAACCCTGCGAGCTTACACAAAATTCTTGACGGTACCCGAAAAATCAGCTATATTTAAAACGCTTACATTAAGTCATCTGATGACCTAATGATCTAATGATGTTATAATATGGGGGGAAAATGATGAATTTAGGATGGTTGTCATTGCTTGCACTCATCCCGATATTGACGGTGTTTTTACTGTTAGTTGTTTTACGTTGGCCAGCGAAAAGAGCGATGCCAATCGCGTTTTTCGTTACGGCATTAGCTGCATACTTTTTGTGGGAAGTGCCAGGCCATCAAATAGGGGCTGCAAGTGTGAAGGGGGTCGTTACAGCCCTAGAAGTTCTGTTTATCGTGTTTGGTGCGGTCCTGCTTTTAAATACTCTTAAAGAAAGCGGGGCCATTCATACGATTCGACAAGGATTTATTGAAATTTCACCAGACAGGCGCGTCCAAGCCATTATTATCTGTTGGTTGTTTGGCTCATTTATTGAAGGAGCATCTGGTTGGGGGACACCTGCAGCAATCCTTGCCCCGCTCCTCGTGGCGATCGGCTTTCCAGCAATGGCAAGCGTTATGGTTGCCTTAATTATTCAATCGACTCCTGTTTCATACGGAGCTATAGGTACACCTATCTTAGTCGGTGTCTCCTCTGGTCTTGCAGGGGCAGACAATGTAGCAGTCGAGGCGAGTGGACTAGGATTGACAGTCGACGAATATGTGCGAATGATTGGTGGACAAGTGTCCATCATTCACGGGATCGTCGGATTATTTATTCCGCTCATTATGGTGACCATGCTTACGTTCTTTTTCGGGAAAAATCGATCTATAAAAGAGGGGTGTGAAGTATGGCCCTTTGCTATTTTTGCTGGATTGGCGTTCACGATTCCTTATATGATCGTTGCCAACGTACTAGGGCCTGAATTTCCGTCGTTATTCGGAGGGTTGATCGGCCTTGCGATTGTCGTCCCTGCTGCGAAAAAAGGGTGGCTGCTGCCGAAACGTTCATGGAGTTTTGCTCATGAATCGATGTGGGACCCTGAATGGACAGGGACGTTAAAAGCGGATTCTTTAGCTGAGCCGACGATTCGTCCATGGGTTGCTTGGCTGCCTTACGTGTTAATCGGTCTGTTGCTTGTCCTTACTCGATTGAATGGACTACCGTTTGGCAATTGGTTAAAACGGCTAGAGTTTTCTGTGGAAGGGTTGTTCGGGACAGCCATTTCGATTACGAGTACGCCTTTGTTTTTACCAGGATTTATTATGGTCATTGCTTCACTTGTTGGTTATGTTATCTATCGAATGAAAGTAGATTCTTATATGCATGCTGTAAAACAATCGAGCGCGATGATTGTTCGGGCAGCACCTGCATTATTATTTGCGGTTCCTATGGTTCAGGTGTTTATTAACTCTGGCGACAATGCCTCAGGATTTGTCAGTATGCCACTCGTGCTAGCCGAAGGAGTTTCTCAGTTGGTTGGTGAAAGCTGGCCGCTTGTTGCACCAGTTATTGGTGCATTAGGAGCATTCGTTGCTGGCAGTAACACGATCAGCAATATGATGTTTTCCTTATTCCAATTTGGAACCGCTGAAAATGTAGGCTTGAATCCTGCGACGATTGTGGCGTTACAAGCAGTTGGTGGTGCCGCAGGAAACATGATTTGTGTTCATAATGTGGTTGCAGCTTCTGCTACAGCTGGGTTGACCGGAAAAGAGGGAGCCCTTATTCGTAAGCTTCTCATTCCAACAGGGTATTACTTGTTTTTCGCAGGAGCGATCGGCTATGTGGCGTTTTTCGGTATCGGCTTTAATATTGGAACGATAATGGCTATTCTCGTCATCATCGGTATCGTTTGGATGATTGTCAAAGGGAATCAACAGAAGAAGGAGAAATTAAACAACATCGAAGAAAAGTTCGGAGGGTGATCATATGAAAGTTTCGTTGTTTATTACCTGTCTTGCTGACGTCTTTTATCCTGACGTCGGCAGACACACGGTTGAATTGTTAGAGCGATATGGCTGTGAAGTGGAGTTTCCGGAACAGCAAACGTGTTGTGGTCAGCCTGCCTACAATAGCGGTTATCATCGGGACACGAAAAAAGTCGCCAAACACATGATTGAGACGTTTGCAAGGGCAGAGTATGTCGTTTCACCATCAGGATCATGTGTTGCCATGTTCCATGAATATGAGGAATTATTGAAGGATGAGCTGGTTTGGCAAGAACGGGCAAAAAAACTTGTAGCTAAAACATATGAGCTTTCTCAATTTCTCGTAAATGTATTAAAAGTAAAAGAGGTTCATAGTAGTTTGCAAGCGAAGGCTACGTACCATACGTCTTGTCATATGACACGTTTGCTCGGCGAAACGCAAAGTCCATTTGATTTGCTAGAGAAAGTCGAGGGGTTACAGTTGGAAGAGCTACCGAATCGGGAGACGTGCTGCGGATTTGGTGGGACGTTTTCCGTAAAAATGACGCCGATTTCCGAGCAGATGGTAGATGAAAAGGTGCGCCATATTGAGGAGACAGGAGCGGACGTGTTAATCGGTGCTGACTGTGGTTGTTTGATGAACATTGGTGGGCGTATTCAGCGAAAGGGCAAGCCGATTAAAATGATGCACCTTGCCGAAGTGTTGAATCATCAAGAGCGGACAAGGGAGGAATGATTTTATGGGCATTAAAATTGGCCATGCGTCATTTGACGAGCGAGTGGAAAAAGGAATAGACAACCTTTTTATGCGACAAGCGGTGAGCTCAGCGCAAGAGCGATTAAAGCTGGCAAAAGCAAAGGCGGAAGAAGAGCTAGGGGACTGGCAGGAATGGCGGACGCTCGCCGAAGAGATCCGATCGCACACTTTAGACAATCTTGATTACTACTTGGAGCAATTGAGCGATAATGTCAGCAAAAACGGCGGTTATGTTTATTTTGCGCAAACAGCTGAGGAAGCCAATGTATACATCAAAGAAATCGCAATGAAACAGCAGGCGAAAAAAATCATTAAATCAAAGTCCATGGTCACAGAAGAAATTGGCATGAACCAAGCCCTCGAAAGCATCGGCTGTGAGGTCATCGAGTCCGATCTTGGTGAATACATTTTGCAAATTGATGACCATGATCCACCGTCCCATATCGTGGCACCTGCTCTCCATAAAAACAAGGAGCAAATTCGAGAGACGTTCAAGGAGAAAAAAGGCTATTCCAAGTCTGCCAATCCGCAAGAGCTGACGCTTTTTGCTCGTGAACAGTTACGGAAAGAATTTTTACAAGCCGATATTGGCATTACCGGCTGTAACTTTGCCGTCGCTGAATCCGGCAGCATCACCCTTGTAACGAATGAGGGGAACGCCCGCCTTGCTACGACGATACCGAAGACGCAAATTACGGTGATGGGCATGGAGCGCATTGTCCCGACATGGGAAGAGCTTGATATCTTGGTGAGCATGCTTTGCCGTAGTGCGGTCGGGCAAAAGCTCACGAGCTATGTGACAGGACTTACCTCGACAAAAGAAGCAGGAGACGTGGATGGCCCAGAGGAATTCCACCTCGTCATCGTCGACAATGGTCGATCAAATATTTTAGGAACGGAATTTCAAGCGGCCCTCCATTGCATTCGCTGTGCAGCCTGTATTAATGTTTGCCCGATTTATCGCCATGTAGGCGGTCACTCCTACGGCTCGATCTACCCGGGACCAATTGGTGCTGTATTGACCCCGCTTTTAGAAGGCTATGACGATCATGAAGAGCTCCCATACGCCTCTAGTTTATGCGCTGCCTGCACCGATGCTTGTCCGGTGAAAATCCCGCTCCATGAGCTGCTAATTAAGCATCGCCGGGTCATCGCCGAACAGGAGAAACGGACTCCGCTCTCTGAATCCTTGGCAATGAAAGGCTTCGGTCTTGTGGCAAGTCAGCCGAATTTATTTAAAATGGGGACGAAGGGTGCACCTTATGTTCTCTCGCCGCTAACAAAGGACGGTTCGATTAAAAAGGGACCAGGTCCGCTAAAGGGATGGACGGACATTCGTGATTTACCAGCTGCAAAGAAAGAACGGTTCCGCGACTGGTTTAAAACTCGAGGAAAGGGGAACATCCATCATGATTCAACGACGAGAGACCTTTCTCAATAATGTTGCAGAAAAGCTCGGTAGAGGGCGGCGTACGGCCGGGGTCAAGCGTCCGGACTACACCGTTAAGCCACAGTTTGAAGTGATGAAAGAGTACTCTTCAGATCAACTGGTGAATGTATTGTCAGAGCAGTGTACGAAAATCCATACGGACGTGAAGCAAACGAAAGTAGATCGATTAGAGCTAGCCATTGATAACGTGCTAGAAGAATATAGTGCGAGAAACGTGATTACATGGAACGACCCTCGCTTTGATCAGTTTGGGTTAACGTCATTTTTGCAGCGAGAGCAAGTGGAAGTGTGGGATCACACCGAGGGTGAACGCTTAGTCGAAAAAGCAGAGCAAGCCGACATTGGCATCACATTCGCTGACTACACACTGGCCGAGTCAGGAACCGTCGTCTTGTTAAGTGGGAATGGCAAAGGGCGTTCAGTCAGCTTATTACCGACATATTACATTGCAATTATTCCGAAGAGCACGCTAGTCCCGAGAATGAGCCAAGTGACGAGAGAGCTCCACCTTAAGGCAGCCAGTGGAGAGCGCCTCCCTTCCTGCATTAATTTTATCTCTGGACCAAGCAATAGTGCTGACATTGAAATGAACTTAGTCGTTGGTGTTCATGGGCCGATCCGCGCCTGCTATATTGTCGTAGAAGATCGTTAAGGCTCGTATGGCCCCCCGATAAATTCGGAGCACCTAGACTTCTATGGTATAATGGTAGCGATTGATCTAAACGGGGTGCAAGCGATGGTAATTAAACGGGTAGAAACGAAAAAAATTTCAGAGGTCATTCGTGATGAGTTAGAAATGATGATTCGTAACGGTGAGCTACAGCCAGGAGAAAAACTTCAATCTGTGGAGAAGCTAGCGAAGGAGTATAATGTGAGCCGTTCGGCTGTGCGGGAGGCGCTCAGTGCCTTGCGAGCCATTGGGTATATTACGATCAAGCAAGGAGAGGGCACATATGTGAACAAATTTGACGTGTCACAGATGATGGCCCCCGTTTCCCCTGAACGAATCATGAGTAAAAAAGAAATCGAAGAACTGCTCCAAATTCGGAAAATCATGGAGGTCGGTGCGGCCAGTTTAGCTGCTACGCATCGTACCGATGAAGATCTAGCTGAAATGCGAGCGGCTTTAACGGATATGGCGCAAAGCGAAGGGGATCTCGGAGAAAAGGCCGATGTTCGTTTCCATCTAGCGTTGGCGAAAGCAACGAACAATGGCATGCTTCATGATATGATGCAGCAACTATCCGATACTCTTGGAAAAACAATGTATGAGACGCGGCGAATTGCCTTATTCTCAACAAAACAAACATTAGAACGGCTACAAGATGAGCATGAACGTATTTATGAGGCCATTGAAGCAAGAGATGCCGAAGGAGCAAACGATGCGATGCTCCAACATTTAATGAATGTGGAGCAGACTTTAATGGAGGCATATGAAAAGCAGTTATAGTATGAAGGGAGCTTTGATCACACCGGAGTGGTCAAGGCTTTTTTCACTTCTATGAAAGGTTGCCGAATGTAACTGATGAAAGTACAAGAAAAATAACGGTTTTTTTAATTGTGATGATGGTAGGATGTGTGAGAGTCACAGATGTAAAAAAGTTTAAAGTTTTTATTAAAAATGGGAAATAGGCTAAAAGCGATATTTTACAAAAAGAAAAAACATGATACAATATAACCGTTGGTTAGTAACCGACGGTTATATTGATTGAAGGAAAGGAGAGGACAATGCCTCACGATATTCAAGCTAGGGAAAGAATTTTAGTTGCTGCCAATAAACTTTTTTTAAAAAAGGGCTATGAACAAGTGACGGTTCGAGAAATTGCCAAAGAGGCAAACTGTTCACATACGAGTATCTATGTGTATTTTGAAGACAAACGAAAGTTGCTAGAAGCGCTTGCGAAAGAACCTCTTGTCAGTCTTCAAG
Organism: Halalkalibacterium halodurans; assembly: GCF_004376175.1. Taxonomy (GTDB): domain Bacteria; phylum Bacillota; class Bacilli; order Bacillales; family Bacillaceae_D; genus Halalkalibacterium; species Halalkalibacterium halodurans. The sequence continues at coordinate 6,136 of NZ_SNUY01000104.1, forward strand.
AAAGTATGGCTGGAGCGCTCGCCTCAACCAAGTACGGGGCCAAGGAAAAGTTAATTCGTGTTTCAAAATGTTTTTCTATTTCGGATTAAGTTATCGGAATCTATATCAAGCATTCCTGACCTATGAAGCCGATCGTGTGGATACCCAAGAGACGAAATGGGAGCTGAATGAACAGCGCTTGACCCTTTTTAATTTCTTAACAAAAGCAGTATGTGGTGTTTTTCCAACAGCAGGGCATCGCAAGGTTGTAGATTTCAGTCGAATGATTTACTTTCTGCTTCATGGCATGATAATGACCTACAAAGATCTAGAAGAGCGGGTTCTTTCAATTGCTAAAAGGGTCTTTCCAATTGTTACAGAGGCCGTTTTATATTTGAGCATTTTGCAAAATTAGATTTTTGGGATAAAAGTATAAAAAATAAAGCACTCGACAAATAGCTACCAGCATGTTATTTTACAAAATATTACAATAATCTTGTTTTCGGGCATACCTACAGAATTTTTCACATTGAATTTTTTTAAGCGGCTTTCTTCCCTTTATTTTCCTTTGCCATCGCTAGCGCTGAAACAAGTAATACAATAGCGTTCAGGTAAATATGGGTCTTTACTTTTTCAATTCCCCATACATGTAGGGAGTTCGCCGTAAGGTAGCTTTTCATTCTTGAATTACAGCGTTCTACACTTGTCCTCTCGTTGTAAAGCTCTTTCCAACGTTTTGTATCACGGTGCGGATTGGAATATCGGCGCACATCCTTTTTGATGTCGACTTTTACCACCATTCCATAGTTGGAAGATGAACAGGCTGCCATTCCTAATGGGCAATCCACTTTGCCGGTTGCGTGAGGACATCTGAACTTGAGCTGGTCCTTATCAGCTCCCCAATAAGTCATTTCATAACCCATGGAACAACGCGGAGTTCCATTGGAAGAAATCCCTTCAGGAGGCTCTTTTTCGTTGCGCAAATTGAGCGGGATAATGGCTTGCGCTCCAATGTTTTTGGCTGATTCATAGTTTTTTAGTTGGTCATATCCGCCATCCATGATCAGAAATTCAATTTTGGATTTGGTACGCTCTGCCACTTGCTCTATTAATTCTGGTGCGACTTCTCCATCGTTCACATGGGCAGGGGTTACTTTTATGGCCATTGGCAGTTCGCTTGCGGTATCGACTGAAAGATGCATCTTATAGCCAAACCAGGTAATTTTATTGCCGAAGGAATCATATTTTGCGCCCCAATTGGCATTACCCGTTTGTTCACTACGCTTTTTGGGCTGTTTCTTTTCATAGGCATCAATGGCGGCACTGTCGATGGCCTGGTGGCTGCCGTCAATTATTCCTTCCTCCTGAGCTAACTGTACCAAGTCAAGGAAGATCTTTTCAGCCAGCTTTTTTTTGGTAAGTGCCGCAAAAACCCGGCTGAGAGTGGAGATAGACGGTGCGGGGCGATCAATCGATAAACCGCATTGATAACGGAAACGAAGGTCTTTATCCAATCGATGATGAAGGGCGGTAAAGGTGTCGATGCCTTCGAGTGGGGCAGCGATGAGAGCCCTTAGAATCCCTTCTCTGGAATGACCGTCAGCCCCTCGGGGTGAAGAACTTCTCAACTGTTTAGCATAAGGGCGTAAATCAAGCGAGCTAAAAAAGATAGGTAATTTCTCTTTTGACTCTAATTTTTGCAGTTCTTCAAAGGAAAATAGGCTTTCTTGTAGAATATACAAAGTGACTTCCTCCTTTTGAATTTTTGTGGTTTCGTCACTTCAAAAATTCTACATTTTAGGGGTGAAGTCCTTTTTTATGTCTTTGAAATCCTTATGGCTCTTGGGTCAAAAAATATGCAAAATGCTC
>NZ_SNUY01000105.1 GCF_004376175.1 Halalkalibacterium halodurans
TTTAAAGTAAAGGGAAAGGTTATAGACCTGCCGTATTTGGTGCTTTCTTTTCCATACAGTAACGCATTCTTAGTTCAGGTGTTTGAAGCTGAAAATCAGGAATGTTTCCTGGAGGGCTTAAAACGGTTCTTCCATCATCTGCAAGGAGTGCCAAAAAGGATTCGTTTTGATAATTTATCCCCCGCAGTAAAAAAGGTTTTACCACAAGGAAAACGCGAGCTTACTGAGGGTTTCAAGCGCTTCGCTTTGCACTACGGGTTTGAGTATGAATTTTGTAATCCGGGTGCCGGCAATGAAAAAGGACATGTAGAAGCGATGGTTAAATATGCGAGGAATAATTTCTTCCTTCCGGAACGAACGGTATATCAGCTGGATAATTTGAATGATCGGTTATGGGAGGAGGCAGAAAAGGATCGAAACCGTCCTCATTATGAAAAGAAACAAGAAATTGCCAGGCTGTTTGAAGAGGACAAAGAAGCGTTAATGTATTTACCGCCGGAAGAATACTCTTGTGTACGCTATGAAACTCTCAAAGCAGACAAGTACGGCTATATCTTAGTAGATACGAAAAGGTATTCTACTTCCCCGCGCTTTGCCAATCAAAAGGTATTGGCTGGCATCACTTATAACAGGATAGATATCCTTTCGGACAACTATGAAGTGATTGTGAGCCATGAACGACTGTATGGAGAAGAATCAAAGTCGATGAAATGGCAGCCTTATCTGTACCTAATGGCTAAAAGGCCGACGGCGCTAAAATATACAACTTTCTATGATCAACTGCCCTTTAAATGGCAAACTTATCTGGAGGAATGTACTCTGGAAGAAAAGAAAAAGGCGCTTCAGTTACTCTCAGACCTTCTTAAAGACCATAGTCTGGAGACAGCTACAGAGGCCCTGGAAATTGCATCCGAGCGATGTCATCCATCCACAGAAACAATAAAGCAAGTCTTTCATCAGCTCATTCATGGCAGAGGCTCCAGAGAGACAGTAAGGCTAAAAAGTACAGTTCCAGTAATGCCAATAGCTGAACGAGGTATGAATCAATACGATGTCTTCTTCCAGCAGGAAAGGAGGAAGGCCTAATGCAGGAACAGATCCAAGAATATGCCAAGCGCTTAAAGCTAAGCTGGATTCGAGAGAACTACCGAGAGGTAGAAGCGGCGAACACAGAAGAATATTTACTGAAGCTCTTTGAAAAAGAAATAGAACAGCGTGAAGAACGAAAAATTAATCTTTTGTTCAAGGCGGCAACCCTGCCGAACGTATCCGGCAAACCTTTTGACTGGAAGGATATTCAGCTGGGGCAGGGGTTAAGTCAACAATCTCTCCTGGACGGTGAATTTATTGAATCAAAAGAAAACATGGTGTTTTATGGCGGCGTTGGTGCAGGAAAAACCTACCTTTCCACCCTCATTGGCATGAATGCGATACAAAAATATGGGAAACGAGTGAAGTTTTATACCATTGCTTCTCTAGCCAATGAGTTATTAGAGGCGAATGACAAAGGAAATCTCAATAAGCTGTTTAAGAAAATCGAGAAGCTTGATCTTTTAATTCTGGATGAGCTGGGATATATACCGCTTCACAAACATGGGGCCGAGCTACTCTTCCAGGTCATCTCCTTGTGTTATGAAAAGCGGAGTATTATCATCACTACAAATCTGCAGTTTGGGCAATGGAATCATGTATTTGGCGACCCTATTTTAACGGAAGCCGTGGTAGATCGCCTGATTCACCACTCTCATTTAGTGATTTTCGGAGGAGATAGTAACCGAATGAAAGAGTCATTCCTTTTGAACAATATGTAAGGAATAAGTGTTATTAAGTGGCTGCAAAAAGGCTTGCCGTTTTATGCATTTTTCTCTTGCCAAATACAGGATTTCATCAGGCTTTTATACGAACACAAGAATCTATGATTTTTTTGAAACAGAATATGAAACGGCAATAGACTATATTGAAGCATATGATTTTTATTTAAGAGAATACAGCAGATTCAGCCCGCTTTATTATTCCATACAGTCAATTTCTTTTTATACGGATAATCCTAGTTTCATTTACGCCGGCGGTATACGTCCGCTGACAGAGCATACGAAAGAAGAAAAATGGTACAGGTTGTTAACGGAGGCTAATCATCCGATTATTATCAGGACTAATCCTGCTACGGACAGCGGGCTCTTCAGTGTCATAAGAGAGCTTGATTATCACAAAAATAAATACAACCATAAAAAAATTGTCAGAATTGACCTGAATCCACTGACAATTAAACAGATTTTTAACAATGCTGCATTTACTGGTGAGGTTTATTTATTAAACGGCGAGAGGAATATAGAATTTTCCTCTAATGAGGAAGTCAACTGGAGAACAGAACAACTGCATTTTGATGCGCTTGAATTTCCTGAAGACACCATTTTCACAAAAGAAAGAATGCTTTCCCAGAATTACCTAGAAGGCTGGAGAGTGGCCGGGACAATCTCGGAAAATGAAATACTGGAAGAACTTTATAAATCACGGGAGTTTATCGTGATTCTCGCCAGCATTAACCTGCTGTTCCCAACATTATTAATAGTCTTAATTTCTAAATCTATTCATTCGCGACTGCTGCGTGTATTAAAGCATATGAAGAGAATGAAAAAGCAAAAGTTTGACATTATTAATTTTCCTGGAGACAAGGATGAAATAGGAGAATTAACAAACGAGTTTAATAAGATGTCACAGACAATCAATCGATTAATTAATGAGGTCTATGCTAGCAATATTGAAAAGAAGGATCTCCAATTAAGGGAAAAGCAGGCCCAACTGAGCGCTCTGCAAAGCCAGATTAATCCTCATTTTTTATTTAACGCCCTCGAAACGATCCGGATGAGGAGCATGATTAAAGGGGAGAAGGAAACAGCAAAAATAATCCAGAATATGGCGAAAATCTTCCGAAATTCCCTTACATGGGGGAAAGACTGGGTAACCGTACGGGACGAGCTTTGTTTAATTATCTGCTTTCTCGAGATACAAAAGTACCGGTTTGGGGATAAAATGGAATATGAACTTGATATTGATGAAGAAGCATACGATTATATTATTCCAAACATGGTATTTCTCCCCTTTGTAGAGAACGCAAGCATTCACGGAATAGAGTCCGTGAAAGAAAAAGGCATTATTCAAATAAGAGTTGAGAAAAACGATGGAGAAATAGTTTATGAGATCAGTGATAATGGTGCTGGAATGGATGAAGAGAAATTAGCTAGCCTGATCGAGACTCTTAAAAATGAGGAAAGTATGGGAGAAAATGTTGGTATTAAAAACGTTTATTACCGCCTGAAACTTCATTATAAAAATCATTTTGATTTTTCCATTAACAGCAGGCCTGGGCAAGGGACGAATGTACAAATAAAACTTCCTGCGGAGAAAAATAATATTTCAAAATAATAATGATTATTTCTGATTAACTTGAGGAAAGTATTGCTGATACTTTCCTTTTCTGGCTCTTTCCTGTAAAAATAGTTTTCGAAACGTTACGACACATACTGACAGAACGGGGGATTTACTTACAAATTCATCTGTTTTTATACATCGGTGACATGAAAAATTTCTGAAAAATTAAACAATAAACTATATATTTTTAAGTGAAAACTATAGTTTACCTGGTCATGCAAAAAGCCTGTCAAAGCTATAATGAAAGTGCTTTCATAAATAAAAGGGATTGCGAGAGGGGATGTCCGATGTTTAAGAAAAAGAGCTTGATTTTATCAATGGCAATGTCTTCGCTCTTAGTCGCTGCAGCATGTTCTAATGATGCTGCAACTGATGCACATGACCAGGACGAAAATAATGCAACTAATGACGCGGTTGAAGTGGAATTAGAGCCGGTTACTTACCACTATTTTAACGCCGGTGCTGCTGGGAAGGACCTCAACACGAACGAAACTTATATCGGAAAAATGCTTGAGGAAAAAACAGGAGTAAACTTCAAGGTGGAGCATCTTGTAGGGGACATCAATCAACGTACAGGTGTAATGATTGCCAGCGGTGATTATCCTGACGTTATCGTTCCTGACGCCGCTATAGATGCTTTATTAGATGCAGGAGCATTCATACCTTTAAATGATCTTCTTGAAGAGCACGGGCCAAACCTGTTAGAAGCTTATGGCGATTACCTGCACATGTTTACACATGACGATGGAAACATCTACTACATTCCTTTCGGGGCTACTGTAAACGAGTTCCAGCCTAACCCGAACATTGACCAGGGTGCGTTCTGGATTCAGCGGGGGATTTTGAAAGAGTACGGTTTTCCTGAAATCAACACATTAGATGAATATTTAGATATCATTACTCGATATGCGAAAGAAAATCCTGAGATTGACGGAATGAGAACCATTCCTTTCACCGGTTTAACGTATGACTGGAGATTCTTCGCTTTTACTAACGTACCGAACCATCTTGCCGGTTATCCAAATGACGGTGGTGTAATGGTTGATATGGATACTCACGAAGCTTCTGTTTACGCAGATTCTGAGTATGCGAAGAGATGGTTAAAAGCATTAAACGAACTTAATGCAGAAGGATTGCTGGATCAGGAAATGTTCGTTATGAACTATGATGAATATTTAGAGAAGCTTTCTTCCGGACGCGTACTTGGATTCTTCGATTATGGATGGCAGTTCGGCACTGCAAGTAACGCATTAAGGGACGCAGGCAACCCGGACCGTGAGTATATGGCACTTCCAGTCGTATTTGATGAAGGCATTAAAGACCAGTATATTGATCCGCCGGCATTCACAGGGAACCGCGGTGTCGGTATTACGGTTAATGCGGAAAATCCTGAGCGCATCATTCAGTTCTGGGATGAATTAATTAAAGAAGATAACCAGCGCTTAGTAATGTGGGGCATTGAAGGCGAGCATTACAACGTTGACGAAAATGGACGCTTCTATCAAACGGAAGAACAGATAGAGATTGTAAACAACCAGAACTTCAGAGATGAATTTGGTATGACAACATTTGAATGGTCCTGGCCGCGTATTAACGGTACATTCTCTGACGGTAATGCAGTTGAAGCAAGAAGGCAGCCTGAAGTTGCTTTCGCTAGCTACAATGATGATGATAAAGAATACCTTGAAGCATACGGAATCAGCACTTTTGCAGAATTGTTCTCCGAGCCTGACGAGCGCCCATGGTATCCTGCATGGAGTGCAAACATCGAGCAAGGCTCTCCACAGCAAATTTTCGAGGAGCGTGCTGATGAGATATTAAGAAGACACTATGCAAGAATCGTATTAGCAGATCCAGCGGACTTTGATAAAGAGTGGGACGATTTCGTTCAGGCATATAGAAGCCTTGATGTAGATGCTTATGAAAACTTCTTTACCGAAGTAGTCCAGGCGCGCGTAAGAGGCGAGTGGTAATATTCACAAAAGCGTAAAACAAAAGGGGCTGTGGCTAACCGAATACTGGTTAGACATAGCTTCCCTTTTTTAATCAAGTTACGGAGTTCAACTGGGGAGGGATAACAATGGCATTGCAGCAGACGCAATCATCTGCGCCGCCGGGACAAGCTTCATCGCCGGCACCGATTAAACAACCACCGAAAACACCGGCAGGGAAGCCGACAGGTATAAAGTTATTTTTTAAAAAATGTTATGAGCAAAAAGCTTTGCTCTTAATGAGTCTTCCGTTTTTAATCTGGTTAATCATTTTCAGATACGTGCCATTGTATGGATGGTCCATAGCGTTCCAGGATTTCAGGCCTGCGCGCCCGATATTTGATCAGGATTGGGCTGGTTTTAAGCATTTTACATTTTTATTTACAGACCCGCGGTTCTTTGAAGTATTAAGAAATACGTTAGCAATGAGTCTCATTAATCTGGTACTTGGTTTTGTAACCGCTATCGGCTTAGCCATTCTCCTTAACGAACTCAGAAACCTGACGTTTAAACGAGTAGTTCAGACGATCAGTTACATGCCGCACTTCCTTTCATGGGTAGTAGCAGCAGGGCTCGTATCGGCAGCTTTGTCTATTGAAAACGGAATAATCAATATTGTTCTTATGAAACTTGGTATGATCAGCGAGCCGATTATGTGGCTTGGAGTTGGTGAGTATTTCTGGGGAATTATTGGTGCATCGGATGTCTGGAAAAACGTAGGGTGGAACACAATTATTTACCTCGCAGCAATTACGATGATCGATACTGAACAGTATGAAGCTGCGGAAATCGATGGCGCCACCCGCTTGCAACGCATCTGGTATATTACTCTACCAGGCATGAGGCCGGTCATTGTTATCCTGTTAATCATGAACTTAGGCTATATTTTAGAATCAGGCTTTGAAGCGCAGTACTTGCTTATGAATCCAATGAACATGGACTTTGCGGAAAACCTAGATATATTTGTTTTACGCTACGGTATTAATATGGGGAATTTCTCTTTAGCCACGGCAGCTGGAATATTTAAAACGGTGGTCAGCTTCATCTTCCTGTTCTCGGCAAACCATATTGCTAAGAGGCTTGGCGAAGCCAGACTATTCTAGAGGGGGATCGCATCATGAAAATTTTAGCGAAATTAGCGGGTAAACGGCGAGGAGCAGATGATTTTATTTTTGATTCATTAAATATCATATTTATGCTCCTACTCTGTGTCGTGATGCTGTATCCAATGGTTAATACGTTGGCAGTATCCTTAAATGATGCTACAGATACCGTGCGGGGCGGAATTTACTTCTGGCCGCGGGAGTTTACTTGGTATAACTTTGAACATGTATTCAGCCAGTCGCAGCTGTTGCACGCAGGTATGATCTCCGTTTTAAGGACAGTCATCGGAACAGCCATTTCCGTATTTTGTACCGCCATGGTTGCTTATACGATCAGCAGAAAGCAATTTGTCCTGAAAAAATTCGTGACGATCGCATTCGTCTTAACTATGTATTTAAACGGCGGACTTATTCCGACATATCTGTTAATGAGAGAATTATCGTTAATCGGTACGTTCTGGATTTACATTATTCCTGGGTTAATCGGTGTGTTTAACTTAATCGTTATCCGTTCATTTATTGAGGGGCTTCCGGAAACAATTTTTGAATCGGCAAAAATTGATGGCGCCGGGGAATTTACCCAGTTTTTCAAAATCGCATTGCCTCTATGTCTCCCGGTAATCGCAACAGTTTCCCTGTTCGTTGCAGTAGGGCAGTGGAACTCATGGTTTGACGTGTTTATCTATAACTCTAATAAACCAGAGTTAAGCACACTTCAGTATGAATTAATGAAAATATTGCAAAACTCTAACGCATCCATGTCATCAGGCTCTGCGGCAAGTGCCTTTGCTTCTTCCCAAAGCGGGGTGGTTGAAACGGTCACACCTCAGTCAGTTAGAGCTGCAATGACGATCATCGTTTCTGTCCCGATCATTTGTGTATATCCATTCCTGCAAAAATACTTTGTTAAAGGGTTAACTCTTGGGGGTGTGTCAATAATTTTGTGTAAATACCCCTGTTTCTAGTAGATAGGTTAGCCCTGCTTATTTTACTTGGTAAAACTTCTATTTTAGGTGAAACACAGAGCCACAGCGGTAGCTGCTTGTCCTT
>NZ_SNUY01000106.1 GCF_004376175.1 Halalkalibacterium halodurans
GCCCTTATTGGATTAGCTCAAGACTGGATTCAACAACAACAGTCAGCCTAACTTATGTTTAGCTGAGCCCTATTCAGCTATCGGCGAAGCGAACTCTTGACAAACCGAACTTGCCAATGGTTTAAAATGGAAAAAGTCAAGGGTTATTTGGCATGCCTACTTTTGTTCCCTTCGCCCTTGATTGACCTCTGAATAAACCATTGGCGTGTTTGTCAAGAGCGATAGCGCGGCCTTTCCACCTAATAAATGGTAGTAGTGTTAGATCCAAATAAGGTTTTCATAGAAGTTTTGACACTACCTATTGAATCGGTTCATGAATCGTCACTAACTTTATGCCATCTGGAAACGTGGCTTCGACTTGAATTTCTTCGAGCATTTCTGGCACACCTTCCATTACATCTTCTGTCGAGAGCACGTGCTTTCCGTCTTTCATCAATTCAGAAACCGACTTCCCTTCCCTTGCCCCTTCTAAAACGTAGCAGCTTAAAATGGCTACGGCTTCGGGATAGTTGAGTTTCAGTCCTCTGTCCATCCTCTGTTTTGCTAATTCTCCTGCCATAAATAGAAATAGCTTTTCTTTTTCAACTGGACTTAGTCTCACACAGACCACTCTTTCTAGTAATTGGTAAGAATCCGATGTCACCATGTTATCTTTGATGACAAGGTCGGTGCAACAAGTTTGTTAGAAAATATTACAGAAAATTCTAACTATGATTAAAGTCCTATTTTTTACATTATGTATAAATTTATGTAACGATTTCTAACAAACATAGTGCACAGCTTGTAAATTGTTGCTACCGTTTAAGCATAAAAGACAGAAAATTCAGGAGGTTTTACATGGAGTGTTCTTTACGTAAAACAGTGTTCATGATGGCCTTTAGCTTATTGATCCTTGCGGCATGCGGGGAGCAAACAGCCCAGCAACAGGAGCAGTCCGCCGAACAAACGGAAGTCGAGGTCGGTAGCGATCAAATTGCTGTCGGAATTCTCCATTCGTTAAGCGGAACGATGGCTATGTCGGAAACATCCGTGCGCGATGCTGAATTATTGGCCATAGAAGAAATTAATGAGGCCGGCGGCGTATTAGGAAAAGAGCTTGTCCCTATTATCGAAGATGGCGCTTCTGAACCTAACATATTTGCCGAGCGCGCAACAAAGCTCCTACAGCAAGATGAAGTCGCCGTCATTTTTGGTGGGTGGACGTCTGCGAGCCGAAAAGCGATGCTACCTGTTGTAGAAGAGAACAACGGATTGTTGTTTTACCCTGTCCAATATGAAGGAATGGAAGCCTCTCCGAACATATTTTATGCCGGAGCTGCGCCAAATCAACAGATTGTTCCCGCTGTGGAATGGCTATTAGAAAACCGAGGAACCGAGTTTTTTTTACTAGGATCAGACTATGTTTTCCCTCGACTCGCCAATGCAATCATTAAAGCACAGCTAGAAAGCCATGGAGCAACATTAGTCGATGAGCAATATACTCCACTCGGACATACGGATTACAATACGATCATTTCCCGTATTCGTGAATCAGAGCCAACCGTTATTTTTAACACGTTGAATGGTGATAGCAACGTAGCCTTTTTCAAGCAACTCGCCGATGCAGGCATTACCGCTGATGATGTGACCGTCATGTCGGTAAGTGTGGCTGAGGAGGAAATTCGCGGAATTGGTGCCGATGTACTTGCCGGGCATTTAGCGAGCTGGAATTACTTCCAGACAACAGACACACCTGAAAACGACACGTTTGTCACTGCCTACAAAAAATCCTTCGGCGACGACCGAGTGACGGGGGATCCAATTGAAGCGGGCTACTTGATGGTTCATCTATGGGCCCAAGCAGTCGAGGCTGCGGGAACAACCGATATAGAGGCTGTCCGTGAGGCTGCGAGTACGATAGAGTTTTCCGCCCCTGGTGGGTTAGTGAAAGTAGATGGTGACAATCAACATTTGTACAAAACGGTCCGAATTGGTGAGGTTCAAGCCGATGGGCAGTTTGAGGAGGTTTGGAATTCAGGAGAACCTGTTAAACCCGATCCATTCTTAGAAGATTATGAATGGGCAGAGGGCATTAGTAGCGCGGCTGCAGGCAATTAAACACAATGTGGGGAGAACTTTTTCTTCCCCTCTTTTGGCTATAGAAAGGTAGGGAATGGCATGATCGTACAACTTTTTAATGGTATAAGCTTAGGCTCCATTCTTCTTTTAATCGCTCTTGGGCTTGCCATAACGTTCGGAATGATGCGAGTCATTAACATGGCACACGGGGAATTAATTATGGTTGGAGCCTATGCTACTTACGTTGTTCAACTTCTTTTTAGTCAATATGTTCCCCCAGCTTTTTTCGATCTTTACTTTTTACTCGCGGTCCCGTTATCGTTTGTCATCTCAGCTTTTATCGGTACTCTCATGGAACTTACCGTTATTCGCCACTTATACGGTCGACCTCTAGATAGTTTATTAGCAACGTTTGGCGTGGGACTCATTTTGCAACAAACAGCGCGGACAATCTTTGGTGCACCAAATGTAGGCGTCCAAAGCCCATCGTTTTTACGTGGCGGGCTAGAGATTGCCGGAGTGACACTCCCTTTCTCTCGGTTGTTTATTATCACTCTCGTCCTCGTAAGCTTTTGTTTGTTAGCCTGGTTTTTTTATAAAACTCGGAATGGCCGAAAAATTCGCGGGGTGATGCAAAACCGGAGCATGGCCACATGTTTAGGGATCTCTACACGCAAAGTGGATGTGATGACATTTGCGATTGGTTCTGGTTGTGCTGGTTTAGCTGGAGCTGCACTGACGCTGTTAGGGCCGATCGGGCCAACCATCGGTACCTATTATATTGTAGATGCCTTTATGGTCGTCGTTGTTGGCGGGGTCGGCATGTTAGTAGGAACGGTGGCTGGTGCGTTAGGAATCGGGATGTTTAACACCTTATTTGAATATTGGACGAATGCCTCTTTAGGAAAAGTACTCGTCTTTGCCTGCATCATTCTCTTTTTACAATGGCGCCCGCAAGGCTTGTTTTCCTTACCAACTCGTTCTTTAGATTAAGAACTACGCCAGCAAGCAGTAAGAAAGGTGTGAATGACTTTGCAACTTATTGGTACGCGACTATTTACGAGGCAATGGTTAATGTTTCTTATCATCGTACTTCTCTTAGTTCTTCCTTTTTTTCTTAGTGATTTTCGAACCAATCTTCTCGGGCGCTATATTGCCTTTGCGATTTTAGTACTTGGACTCGACCTTTTGTGGGGTTACACAGGGGTTTTAAGTTTAGGACATGGGATTTTCTTCGGACTTGGCGCTTACATAATGGCGATGTATTTAAGTCTAGAAGGAATGACAGGGGCCGTTCCAGACTTTATGCTATGGAACGGGATCACAGGGCTCCCTTTGCTATGGCAAGTGTTTTCGAATCCTTTCATAGCGATCATCGGTGCCGTTACGATCCCAATGTTGATCGCTAGCCTATTAGCTTTTTTTACGTTTCGAAACCGGATCAAAGACGTCTACTTTACGATCTTGACACAAGCGCTCGTCCTCGTCATGGTCACATTGATCGTTAGTCAACAATCCATTACGGGGGGTACGAATGGACTAACCGGTTTTTCGACCATTTTTGGCTATTCGTTGTCGAGCGCAAGCACGCAACAAGTTCTTTATTACCTTACACTTGGCTGCTTAATTCTCGTGTTCCTTCTATGTGCAGCCCTTGTGAATAGCCGATTTGGCAGAGCATTAGTGGCGATTCGTGATGGCGAAAATCGGCTGCGTTTTTCAGGATATGATACGTCTATGTTTAAAGTCGCTATCTTTACCTTATCCGCAGGGATTGCCGGTCTTGCAGGCATGTTATATGTCCTACAAGTTGGCATGATTACACCGTCTATGATCGGCATCATTCCCTCAATTGAGATGATCCTTTGGGTAGCCATTGGCGGGCGCGGTACTCTCATTGGACCAGTGATTGGTGCCCTTGTAACCAATTCAGCGAAAACGTTTTTCAGTGAATCTCACCCTGAAGCATGGCTGTATTTATTAGGAACCGTATTTGTTGTCATTGTCCTTTTCCTTCCCGGGGGAATTATGAGCCTTTTACGAAAATGGAGAAAAGAAGGTGAGCGAAATGAATCAGACGGCGTTAAACGAACCGAGCGAGAAGAAACCCATCGTTCTCAAGTCAGTTAACCTTTCTGTCCAGTTTGGTGGCTTTTTTGCCATTCGTGACTTTTCTTTTACGATTCCTGAAGGGGAGCTGCACTTTCTTGTCGGACCAAATGGAGCCGGAAAAACAACGTTTCTTGATGCTATTTGCGGAAAGGCTCCCGTTTCAAAGGGTAGCCTTTTGTTCCATGGAGACTTGGAGCTCTCAAAACTAAAAGAGTTTGAACGCGTTCGCCATGGAATCGGGCGAAAATTCCAAGCCCCCTCCATCTTTCCGAAATTAACGGTTTTTGAGAACCTGGAATTGTCCATGAAGCAAGACAAACGCCTCTTTCCAATTCTTTTCTCAAAAATGAAAGCAGAGGAGCGGGATCGAATGGACGACATGCTCGCGTTTATCGGACTATCAGATGAACGACACAGGATCGCGCAAACGTTGTCTCATGGGCAAAAGCAGTGGTTAGAAATAGGGATGGTGATGATGCAAGAGCCGAAACTGCTCTTACTCGACGAACCGATAGCAGGGATGACAGAGACGGAAGAAGAGAAAACAGGGGAACTCCTCCTCTCACTTAAATCCCGTTGTTCAATCATCGTCGTTGAACACGACATGGGCTTCGTTCGGTCCTATGCAGACCGAGTTACCGTCATGCACGAGGGACAGCTCCTCTGTAACGGAACGATTGACGAAGTCCACCATAACGAACAGGTGATTGAGGTATATCTCGGTCGAAAGGAAGGTAGCCCACATGCTACAGCTCTCTAACCTAGAGGTCGCCTATGATGAAAGCACCGTCATTCGTGATGTATCGTTATCCGTCCAACCGGGAAAGGTTGTCTGTCTGTTAGGACGAAATGGCGTTGGGAAGTCAACGATTATGAAAACCATTATCGGATTGTTGCAAGTAAAACGAGGCTCGATTCAATTAGAGGGGGAGGACGTCACAAAAAAAAGCCCCACCTACCGTGCGCGAAGAGGCATTGGCTATGTTCCTCAAGGTCGTGACATCTTTCCTTTCCTAACCGTTCACGAAAATTTGTTGTTAGGCTTGGAAGCCTGCGATACAAAAGGACAGAAAATTGACGAAAGCCTATTTGCTTACTTCCCGATTTTAAAGGAGATGAAAAACCGGCGTGGTGGTGACTTAAGCGGCGGTCAACAGCAGCAACTGGCCCTAGCGCGAGCCCTTGTCGCTAACCCAAAGTTTCTGTTGTTGGATGAGCCAACCGAAGGAGTACAACCGAACATCGTCTATGACATTCAAAAAGTAATTATGGATGTTAAAAAACGGAGCAAAGATCAAGCGATTTTATTAGTCGAACAAAGCATCGATTTTGCTAAACAAGTAGGAGATTACTTCTACGTGGTCGATAAAGGACGCATCGCCTATGAAGGAGATTCATTAATCGAAGCTGAAATCAAGCAGTATTTAAGTGTCTAAGCAGTGATCGGTTGCGGTCGCTGCTTTTTCTGCGTCATATTATTGGAACCATTATTTTGAAATAGCCCAAATGATAATCCCCGTCACGAGTGTCGCAAAAAAAAAACACACTTCCGGTAATCATGGCATTGGTCACCGTCCGTCGCAACCATAGGGTATTCTCTTGAATTTTATCTAAACTGACCGTTAAATTTTTTATGTCCTTATCCTGAAGTGCCTCGTTTCGCTCCAAATCATTCAGGCGTGTCGCTGATTCTTTTTGACTTTCCTCCACTCGCTCCACTCGGTCAACAATGTGCATTAAGGCATCTTCCACCTCATGTTTTTTCGGCTTCTCCATGAACGATACACCTCTTTTCTCTATCATTAATTACCTAAATTGACACATGTAGAATCATTAAATAGATAAACCGCTCATTATTATATAATTCGGAAGACATGCTTTTTGACAGTTTGTCTACCTAACCTTTCCTCAATTCCATCAACACGAGCTATAATGAGGATGAAGCTTGCCATTTTTGCGAAGCCTTTACTATTATTTTGGTAAAAACATAGGCGCAAAACAAAGACGGCTGTCAGGTATGGTGTACCAGTCAAGTGATCATAGAATGTAAGGAAACCATGTCTTGAACAGCGATTTTAAGGGATGTTCAAAAAAGCCCTGCTAAGGCAGAGCTTAAACGAGAGGCATTAATTAAACGTTTGATTAATTTTTTTGCAGCCCATGAAACACATGTTTAATTAAAAATGAGTGATAGGCCAAAACCTATCACTCTAAAAAATATTATTCAATATCGTCTTTATTAATAGTCCAAATGGCTTGCCCAGTAGTAAACGGATTTTCAAAGATAAACTCATAGTATTCCGCATCTTCTACATCATAGACAGCCTCGCCAGCAAGTTTACGACCAGGCCCTACTTCACCATCAAGTGAGCCCCTTGCATCTGTAAAAATCGTCATGTTTTGTGAGTAACCGTCCGGATCAAGCAAATCTAGATTCAGCATTGAAGATATAGAAGCAGACTCATCTGAAGTGTTTTCAATGCTTACATCAATTAAAAGGAAGGCATCGTTGCTTGGAGTTTCAAAATCGTTTCCGTCTGATTTTTTAACCCCGTTAACGGTAATATGTAAGCCATCGAAGTCAACGGTATCACCCACACCAACTTCAAACTCCTCTTCGGCCTCTTCTTCAGCTGCTTCTTCCTCATCTTCTTCAGTAGCCTCTTCCTCTGCACCTTCTTCGCCTGATTCAGCTGCTTCTTCTTCGCCTGCTTCAGTGTCATTGTTCACAGGCTCAACGCTAGACTCCTCACCACAGGCAACCAAAACTCCTGCTAATAATACAGAAATACCTAGAAACCTTAATTTTTTCATCTTAAAGAATCCCCCTTTTTTTCTTGGTTAAAAAAGATACATGACAAAAATACCATAAAACAAAATACATTTCCACTACTTTCCCACAAAAAGAGAAAAAAAGGTTCTTAGTCAAATGTTGGGGTGGCATAGGAGGGCGAGCCCCTCTTATCCTACCCCGAATGTCTGATGTTTGAATGGATGATGCAAGAGAATACGGTTTCGCAAGCGATCATAACGCCGAAAA
>NZ_SNUY01000107.1 GCF_004376175.1 Halalkalibacterium halodurans
ATAGAATTGTTCTTCAGCCTGTGAGTGAGTGAAGGACCGGTAGATTGCCTTCAGATCTTCAGCGACTTCTTCTCGATCCTTCTTACGCACACGATTTAAGGTGTGTCGTACTTTGTGTACCACACAACGCTGGACATCTGCTTTCGGATAAAGGCTTTTAAAAGCTTCTTCTAAGCCAGGAAGTCCATCAAATACACCGAGTAAGACTTCCTTCAGCCCACGTTGATAGAGGTCTTGAAGCATCTCTTGCCAACCAAGAGCACTCTCTTGACCACCAATGTAGAAACCTAACAGTTCACGATATCCTTCTACAGTGACTCCAATGGCAAAGTAAATCACTTCGTTCGCCACGGTGTCACGGCGGAGTTTGATATACATGCCATCCAGATATAGCACAGAATAGCGTGGGTGTAATTCGCGTTGCTGCCACGCCTGGATATCTTCCATGGCCACTTCCGTGATATTACTGATGGTCGTGGCAGAGTAAGAAGAACCGAGAATGCGTTCAATGAACTTCCCTACTTCACGGGTACTCATGCCACTTTGATACATCTTGATAATGGTTTCCTCAAGCCATCCATCTCGACGTTGGTAAGGAGCAAAGAGCTGAGTTTGAAATTCACCTCGGCGATCTCGTGGTACTGATAATTCTTCGATTTTGCCGTATCTCGTGTCTAATGAACGTTTATAATATCCATTTTTGCTGTTTGGATGATTAGGTCTTTCAACTTTCAAGTAGTTATCCAGTTCTGCTTTCATGATGATTTCAAGTCTTTCTTGAATAAATGATTTTATGATTTCTTCCAGTTGATTTGTGAAGTCGGAATTGTTTATACTTGATGACATAGGTAGGGATTACTCCTCTCTTATGGAATCTCGACAATTCCGAGGATACCCTACCTATTTTTATGTTTTCAAGGGCTTACACAAAATATTTTACGTCATCTTAAATTGGGAATCTTATTGTATGGAATAATTAATATGTTCATCCTTAAATAATTGGGTCGTCGTAAACAATACACATAACACGACACATCTATATATGAGAATGGAATAGGACATTTATTTCCTATCATATGGTTATGTGAAAAGCACAGTTTATCTTTTTTAATGGTTATTTTTTCCACAAGAAAAGACATCGCATCCTAGTGCAATGTCTCTTCTTAAAATTTATTGTAAATAACGATTATACAGTGCCATTACCGTTTTCACCGTTACCATTGTCTGCGTCTAATATGTCTTCCATCTTAAATTGAAGTAACATTTGGGTTTTCAATGCAGTTTTTAATGTTCGGTTTACTGTTTCATTGATTGTAATTAAATCATCAATGTTTGTAGCGGCTACATTAGTGTTTTCTGGTAAAGTACCAACCACCGCTTGAATTTTTTCAGCTTCAGCATTAATAACATGAGCTAGACCTAGTTCTTCAAATGCGACAGAAGCTAATAATAGATTAATGACATCCTCTCTGTTGATATCAATAGAAGGTGTTACGTTTGGAATATTCGGGAAAGACATTTATCAATCACTCCTTTAGATTTTATATATGTAGAGTATTCATTAAGAGGATTATCGATTGGGCAAGTAACTATTAATAGTGCCTAATTTTGAGAAGAGATTAAAGATTAAATTGGGAATCTTATTGTATGGAATAATTAATATGTTCATCCTAAATAATTAGGCCGTCATTTATAGGGGGCTAGAATAATATAAAAAGGAGTAAGTTCGTGACATCTATATCACGTTTTAGGTCTAAACCTATTAGAAAGAATAGAAATAATACAGTTGAAAAAAGAAGGAGGCGACTACATGCCAACTAGTTGGATTCAAGCTATACCTGAAATAATGGAGGAAGTTGAAAGATTCAAACCTAATTCCATATTGGACATTGGTATTGGGTTTGGTAAATATGGAGTTTTATTACGGGAGTCATTGGAACTTCCCTATGAGCGTTATAGTAAATCAGATTGGAAGGTTAGATTGGATGGTGTTGAAGCATTTACAAACTATAAAAACCCCATTCATGAACACGTTTATGACAAGGTGTTGTTTTTTGCAAGCAAAAAGTACAGAGAGTTGCAGCGAAAAATACAAAGGCTTGCAGCTCTTTTTATTTTTACTTATTAATAGTTGCTGCTGCAACATTCACAGAAGAAAGCGCATTTTGCAATCGATAGCTTTCTCCTGTAAATGCTACAATATGAGCATGGTGGACAAGGCGATCAACCAGGGCAGTTGTTAATCGATTATCACCAAAAACCCGATTCCATTGTCCAAATTCTAAATTTGAAGTTACAATTACACTCTTTTGTTCATAACAATCTGCTATGATGTGAAAAAGTAATTCTGATCCTTGTTTTTGAAAAGGTACATAGCCGACTTCATCTAAAATCAATAAATCACAACTTTCAATTTGCCGTTTTAATCTTTGTAATGTACCTTTGGCTAACGCATCTTCGAGTTGTGCTACTAAATCTGCCACTCGATAAAATCTAACCTCATAACCTTTCTCGCAAGCTTTCAATCCTAACGCAGTGCTCAAATGAGTCTTACCAGTTCCGGAAGCTCCTAATAATAATAAATTCTGCTTGTTTAATAGAAACTTTAAATCAATAATTTCATCCTTTGTTGTCGTAGTCGGTAAATGAATTTGCTCTGACCACTTATAATCCTTTAGCCACTTTAACTCACGAAATTTTGCTTTTTTAATTAAGCGAGCGATCTTATTTGTTTGTCTAGATGAAACCTCTAAAGATAAGACATCGTAAAGAAATTGATCCTTTGACTCGTAAGGTATTTCCTCATAGCGGTCTGTTATATTGCTCAAATGAAGCGTCTTACAAATTTCTTTTAAGTTTTTTACCCCCATTAATTCATACTCCTCTCATGATTTGGAAATAATCTTTTATCATACGAATGCAAGTCAGTTTCGTAATCCTTTAAGACAGATGGAGTATGAGTTTCGACGAAACTCGTTGGATAGGTATTCTTTTTTGCAGCTAACATAAAACCTAACTCATGAGGTGCGCGTTCAAGAAAGTTCTCGTTCTCTAATAAACTATCTATTTCTTCGAAACTGTACTTTTTATAGAGCTTTCTCAACCCCTTTATACGACTTTTCGTTTCATCGGCACTTATGATTAAATATTTCCTAACTCGTTCGGGTAAGTACTTCAAATATCGTGAGTAACTTACTGATCGTGGTTTCTTTTCCCAATCTCCAAAAATATCATCCCAGGGAATTTTCCTTGCTATATTCATGTAAGGTCGCATTTCTTGATAAATAATTTCTCCATCTTCCCCTAAACATGAAAAACTGTCCCATTCCTTTTTAACAATTACGCCTTGTTTTATATGAGCTTTATGAATGACAAATTTTTCTCCATCTACAGTAATTTCACCGTACTTATTTACAACAGATGAATCAATCGAGTAGATTGAAAATGCTTTTATTGGTAGTGCTTTTAATGCCTTTGTTTCTTCTTCCCATAATTCATTTATCAGTTTTCCTTTTACATAATGTGATCTATTTCTATCTTCAACTAACTTTTCCTTTAACCATTCTGTAAATGTTGGAAAGTCTTTCATTATTGGCGCACTTACAAAAAAGTTACATCTTGTATAATCGACCTTTTTCTCAACATTCCCCTTTTCATTTCCTCGTGCTGGATTACAAGCTTGTACTTCAAAACCGTAGTGTGCCTGAAATCTAAGAAATGAATCTGTATATTTTCGATAATCTCCTTTTCCTACTGACACAACTGCAGCACTTAGGTTATCAATTCGGAGGTGAGTAGGAACTCCACCAGCTTGTTGAAATAACTCTTTTAGACCGTGTAAAAAACATTCACTATTTTCAGCAGGAAGTGGGTAAGCGAAAGCGGCATTACTATAAGGGAAACTCATAATAAGAATTTTTAGATCTTTGTAATTTCCATCTTTGACAACAGTCATATTTCCAAAATCAACTTGAGCCTCACCTGGTGGATGCTCTAATCGCTGATACCGCGTTTCCTTTAGTTGCTTTAGTTGCGGCTTTTTAAATTGTATATAATCACAAACCGTCCGATAAGATCCCTTAAACCCATGCTCTTCTACAAGTTGCTCAAAGATGTTTTTGTTATTTCTACGATCTTTTCTATTTAATTTCATATCCTCTTCTAACCAAAAATCAACAATCTCACCGTACCCCTCGTCGTACATCATGCCCCGTTTGTTAACTCGAACGGTTTCATTAGGAACATCACCATCAGCATATTTCTTAACAGTTCTCCAATTTCTACCTAATTTGTTACTAATATCAGTAATATTCATATCTTCGTTATTTCGTAAATGTTTGATATAATTAATTTCAGGCATTGCTAGCATCCTTTCATGACCTCCACTGATTGAATTCGACACTCAAAACAGTAGAGAATTTGATTGGGGCTTGCAAGCCTTTTTTTGTGCAGAAATTCTGCACTTTTTCTTTGCAATACTATGTACTTTTATTTTGCACTAAACAAGCCTTTTATCTTTTGGAATGATATCGTCTTTGTTACTGCAATCTGCACGTAATTGAAGGGCTGGATCTGCTGATAAAACATGCTTTGTTATACCAAGTGAATTTAATATTTGAAAAGAATCTTGATCTCGTACAGTAATCGCGTCCACAATGTCCGCAATCCATTTCATCGTTTTTAAGGAATCTTCTTGACTTAATGGGCCAATGCCTACACCATAAAGCATTGTTTTTACATTGAGCATCTTAGCCAAAATAATAGGAGCTAAATAATAGTTTAATGCCCCTTCTTGATTATGAAATAAGTTTTCAGGGTGGGACTCGTTATAGTCTTGGAATAACCCACCACCCCCTACAATAAGTAACGAGCTTTCCTTTAAGACTTTCGTAATTTCCTCAAAGTTTAATCCTAAGATGTAGTTAACATTTGCTGTGCCATAGTAAGGCTTTAGTTGTTTAGACCTTATAACGACTGTAACCTCTACATTCTTATTTATTGATTGTAATTGATTAATAATGACATGAAGAATTGCATCGTCCCCGGCATTTCCAGCACCATAGAAGCCATGGATCAATACTTTCATTTAAATGAACACCTCTTTCTAATAACATTATTGGCTCTAAATTCTTAAATTTCATTTAATAATGATTCTAATTTTTTTGCGCGGTTTTCCCACGAGTTCTCAAGAGCAAAGCGTATTCGTCCTTGTGCATTTCCTGGATGTACTAGCCTTTTCTTGACTAATTTTATGAACTGCTTCCTTGTATTGGCTACATCTACATAAGGAGCTAACAGTCTACATTCGGGGAGATTCGTTGATATAACTGGCTTTCCTGCTGATAGGTATTCATAGGCTTTTACTGGATTAGTAGCGCGTGTTGTAGGAGTCATTTGGAAAGGAATTAAACATACAGAAAAGGCATGAATATAATGTTTTAATTCTTGATGAGGTTTAATTCCTAGATACGTTACGCCCTCTAACTTCCTTTCAGAAAACTTTCTACCAAATTCAGGCCCTATAACAACGATCTCCACTCCCTCTAGTTCATCTTTCATTTTTTTTACGAGCATCTCATCAATCCAAGGTGCCCATGCTCCAACATATCCTACAATCCCATTCCCATTTTTAGGTAAATCTATAGGATAAATATGATCGGATTCACTTTGTATATGAAGTCCTAAGTCAGTATCGTAAGCATTACGTGCCATCTCAATCCTTTTATTAGAATGTTCTCGCGTCATGCGGTTGAAAAGACGTTGGGAGGAACAAACAATGGCGTCTGCAGATTGAGCCATTTTTTCTTCATATGGAAGCCATTGTGGAAATTCATCAATACAATCATAGATCACCTTATCAGGGTTATATTGCTGAATAAAGTCAACAAGCTTGGGCCAACTATTCCAAACAATTACTTTATCCATTGTTCTTCTTCTCATCTCGGAAAATTGACTCTTTATCCACTTTGCATGGTTAAAGACGACAAACAGATTTTCCTCCACTTCTTCAATGGGTTTATCTTCAAACGTTTTATTACAATAACAGACGATGTGGCCATTTCTCGCAAATTGTTTTGCTAATTGTTGGGGCCGTTGTTTCATCCACGACCAATCGATTGTAGGTGGAAAAATAATAATACTCATGCTTGATCACCTTTGTTTTTCAAAATCTTTTATAGCCAAGCTGCTTCTATACTATGATTGCTTGCTTCTCAATGTTTAGACTTTGGAGCAATTTATTAGCCTGCTTTTTGCTCGACCGTCACGTAGAATCATAGTCGAATCAGATCCAATCAAATGAAAAGTCCTAACATATACTGCACTAAACAGAACTTCTATGGTAGTGTCAAAAGTTCTATGAAAAACTAGCACGGTTCATACTACCTACCATTTATTAGGTGGAAATGCCACGCTATCGCTCTTGACAAACACACCAATGGTTTATTCAGAGGTCAATCAAGGG
>NZ_SNUY01000108.1 GCF_004376175.1 Halalkalibacterium halodurans
TATACACTTCGCCCTTGACAGAACCTTCTGAAACTTTTTGTGTAGTCACCAAGGCTGCTTAAGGTCTAATATATTGGCAATTCCAAAGGAAACCCTGCGAGCTTACACAAAATTCTTGACGGTACCTTTCTCTTAATAATTTTGTATCTTCCTTTTGAATTCTAAATCCCTGTAAAGTGTTTGATAAACTAACAAGCAAACCTTCGCCTTCTGTCTCCCCACCTAAACTTAAATGATAGTGTGCGGAGGATTTATCTTTAAAGTTTACTGTCAAATCAAACTCCGCTATGTAATTTAACATACCTTCCATTTTCTGAGCATTTTCAATTGCTTCTATAAAAGTTTTCATCCTGCTTGCATCTGTGAACTGTTTCGATTTTAATGAAATGTCTTTAGAGTCCCACTCCGGATGTGAATTAAGGGATACTTATAACATCTTTATCGTAAAAAGGGATGCCCTTTTGTGTTTTCTCACTGCAACCCACAACAAAAGTTAAAATAATTACAACATATAATAAAAAACACTTCCTCAATTACACCCCTCCCTCACGTATCCCATTTCAACAACCTTGCAAAATCTCCATCTATTTTAACATAAAATTACATTTGTCTTTCTTAATCAATAAGACTGTTACTATAATAGTTGATCAAACCTGTAATAAAAAGCGAAAAAGGGATAAATGACTGTTTGCCTCATTTACCCCTTACTGTTTTATTGATTAACCTTTTTAATTCTTTCTACTTCCTTCCTCTGCCAATACTTCCCACGTTTTCCCAAAGTCCTTTGTCTCATAAATACTTTGTTTCATTGATCCGAGTACTAACATTTCATCATCTGTTGGATGGTTACTAATATACATAATGTAATCATCGTCTACCTTAAAATTCAGAGATGCCCATGTTTCTCCAAAGTCTGCACTTAAATACAAGCCTTCCTTTTCTCCAAAGAGATAGGCTACTAAATCTTCTGAATCAGAATCAAGAGTTTGGAAAGAACTTGCGCTAAGATTATTTTCTTTTAAAGCCCACGTTTGACCACCGTCAGATGATTCATACAGTCCTGTCTCAGTTCCAGCTAGTAAGTAATCAGGAGATTGCGGATGAGACGTTAATGAAAGAACCGAAGCTACAGGTCCTGGTAATCCTGTAGTATCAACCATCTCCCATTCATAACCTCCATTGTTTGACCGATATAGGTTTGAGTTGTATACATCAATTCCATACATAAATTCTTGGTTTCCTTCATTTACATGTAAAAGATGAAAATCAACTTCCTCATAAAGTGCAATTGGTTCCCATGTTTCCCCAGAATCATGACTAATAATGACCCCTAATGGATCAACATAGTCAGATCGAGCACCAGGATGTCCACTTGAGATCATCAAGTCCTCATCTATAATTGTATAACCCATGAAATCATGCTGATGTTCTGGATCCCCAACTAATTCCCAACTGTCTTCGTTTAAATTAATTAAGCCCATATGTGTAGCTAGAAAAATACTCTCGTCATGTTGTGAGTATTCTAATCCATGAATATGCATAAACGAGTCGATCTGATCTGTGTCATTTGAGCATGCTGATATAACAAATAGAGATAGAGTAATTATACTAGCCATTAATCCTTTTTTCATTGAACTAATCCCCTTTAAATGTGGTTTCTTTTTGTTGAAAATTTGCTCACTCTATCGTTAAAACCTTCTACGATAGAGCGACAACTTTTATTTTAACATGTTCTTTCTCTTTAAAAATTCTTCTTCTGAGATTTCACCGGTTGCGAAACGTTCCTCCAAAATGGCATAGGGAGACTTCGCTTTACTTTCCAATCGAAACAAAAGCCTTAGTATTAAATAAATGATTAAAAGCAGAGCAAGTGCAACAAATCCCATTTTTAAGATATACGACATCATTTCAGCTGAATCTCCAAACATACGATCTCCTCCTTTAAAAGCCCATAAAACCATTAAAAATATTATTTACTAAATAAGAGGTAATTCTAGTTATCCAATCAAAATATAAAAATACACCAAATATGATCATTAAAATTCCACCAAATTTCATAATGAGATTTGTATATTTTTTAATCCAATTCATTCTTCCAATAAAGAATGTCATCAAAAAGAACGGTATTGCAAACCCAATACTATAAGCACTCATATAAAGCATCCCGGAACCCGGGTTGGTCATACTTAAAGTAATAACGGAAGCTAAAATTGGTCCAATGCAAGGAGTCCATCCAGCAGCAAATGCAATGCCAATTACATAGGTGCCAATATACCCGCTAGGTTTATTGGAAAATTGGAATTGATGATTTTTCATTAGAAACGAAGGTCGGATTACTCCTAGAGTTACCAATCCAAACAAAATAATAAAAATGGCCCCTAGCTGTCTAATGAGATTATTGTATTTCAAGAATAGGTCTCCTACTAATGTTGTGGACATTCCTAGCACAACAAAAATAGTAGAAAACCCTAAAATAAAGATGAACGTGTGTAACATAGCTCTTGGAGGTAAAAAACGACCTTTTTTCTTCATCTCATCCACCGTCATCCCGGTTATATAGGATAGAAAGGCTGGATATAAGGGAAGATTGCAGGGGGAAATAAAAGATAAAACCCCCGCTCCAAAAGCCAATAATATAGTTAAATCTGCCATAACAATCTCCTTTTAAGCGTAAGAATGTAATCCTGCGATGACCAAATTAATAAATAGCAAGTTAAACATGATGATCCCAAAACCAATCACTAAGAGCCATGCGGATTTCTCACCATGCCACCCCCTTGATAGTCTTAAGTGTAAATAAGCAGCATAAAAAAGAAACGTTATAAGAGCCCAAACTTCTTTTGGATCCCAACCCCAAAATCGTGTCCAAGCGATTTGAGCCCAAATCATGGCAAATATTAATCCACCTAAAGTAAAGACTGGAAACCCAATAATAATCGATCTGTAACTAACTTCATCAAAAAGTTGTGGACTAACGTTTTTCAAGATAGGTTGTATCGCAGCTGCAATCCGACTTCTTAGAATGAAACGTAATAGAAGATAAAGAATACTTCCTGAAAGGATTGACCATAAAAACGTATTAAACTTTCTTGGAGACTCCACTCCGTTCATCCAGCCGGGTGTTTCAAATAATGGGCCAAATCGGTTTTGATCAGCTGTTATTAATTCACCTTCATAAGGACCTACAATAGCCGGTAATTCATATTCAAGCTGTGCCTCCACTTCCCATTCATTTATCCAATTAAAAGTGACAGAATAATTATTTAATGAAAACACTCCCACCGTTATTGCAATGGCCACAGCACACGTAACCGAATAAATAACAGCCTCAAGCCAAAATGTTTGTTTTGAGCGCTTACTTTGGTCAACGACACGTATAAGGTAGATTAAACCTGCAATAAATCCAACCCCTAGAATCCCTTGACCAATAGCAGTGGTTATCACATGAATATGAAGCCAGTAAGTTTGCAAGGCAGGTATTAAAGGCGTAACTTCGCTTGGAAATACTGATGCATAGGCAATGATCACAATTCCAACAGGCATTGAGAAAATACCTAATACCGGCTTCTTATAAATAAGATAAAGAATGAGAAACGCAAAAATAATGGTTAATCCTAAGAACGTGGTATATTCAAACATATTACTTACCGGGGCATGTCCAGCCGCAATCCACCTAGTGACAAAATACCCTAGTTGTGCTAAAAATCCTGCACACGCCAGACCAAAGCTGATCCATCCCCACCTCTTCGTTTTATTAACTGATTTACTATTTTCATAATAGATCGTAATAGAGAAAGCAATTGTCGCGAAAATGTAGATAAAAAACGCCGCGAGCAATAGATTACTACTTAGTTCGACCATATTGTAACACTCCCAACCTACTTATTTGTCTTCTGTCCTATCGACCGGCTGTTCGAGCTCTGCCTCTTTTGCCACTTCAGCCATTTCACGTTTAAAAGCATACCAATTCTTATTCGTATGGCCTGCCATCATTACTTTCCCATTCTCTTCTTGTATCCAAATTCTCCGGTGAGTCCAATAGCTTCCCTGGACTAATCCGATCATAAAAATGAATCCACCTATAACTAAAATGGGTAAAGTATAGTCTTTTCGAACAATCAGCGCAGATACATGTTTTGTCTCTAGATCAGATAATCGAATTGAATAAACATTCTCATTTGTAGGATCAAAATTACGTCCAATGGTTAAAAAACTTACTTCTTTTTTTTCTTGATTTGGACTATTCACTTCAAAGATAAAGGCTGGATTATCAGGAATCCTTGATTTGGTACTTGGAATTCCATCATTATTTAAATAATAGTCTGGTAGATAATCTTGTAATTTAACGTAGTAGTCGTTAGGAAGATCATATTGTTGTTCAGGATAAAATAGATCAACTGTAAACTCTCCAATCGTTTCACCTGTTTCATCATGTTCAACTGCAAACATCATCTTATTTAACTCATGGAGTTTGTAATCAACTTGGTATAGACCAAATCCATCAAATTTAAAGGGATCATTCACCCTGATTTGGTACGTATCCACTTCTTGCAGATCGCGCTGTGAACCTACTGGACCGTCATCGTTTCGTTGGTACAGTGTCACGTTTGTTTGATAGGTTTTAACAACAACTCCCCCTGCTCTATCAATCGCCGTTTGGAAGAGCTCGTCATTTTCATCGTATAATTCAACAATAAACTGATGATTTTCCAGATAGTATTCTCCATTTGTTCCTGGGATTACCTCCGTATCCCCTTCTCGAACCCAAAGGTGGTGATCAACAAACATTCCCGGAAAAAAGCGTAGCATCCCACCAATTAAGAAAATAATGAGACCAATATGGTTTATATAAGGTCCCCATCTAGCAAATCGGCCTTTTTCAGCTAAAATAGAGGTTCCATCTGTTCTAACGTTGTATTTCTTTCCCTTTAAACTACTCAACCATTTCTCTTTATTTGGCGCTATATCTAGTTGTGTTTCACTTACTAGACGCTGTTTCTTCATAAAATTGATGTGTTTATGGACACGTTGGTGTTTTAAGGAACGATATAAGGGAAAAAAACGATCCACGCTAGCAATGATAAGTGAAACGGTCAATGCAGCCATTAATAATAAATACCACCAAGATTGATACAGGTTATGAAAACCTAATTCATAATACACTTGTCCGAGAAACCCATATTGATCTTGATAGTACTCTGCCGGATTAACGGTTGGTGGTATATACATTTCCTGTGGAAGAATGGTCCCCAATGATGACGCTAGCAACAAAATGACAATAATCCAAATCCCTACTTTTACTGAGGAGAAAAAATTCCATATTTGATCAACTATCGTTTTATTGTAGGTTTGCGAACGTCTTGCCGCTCCCTCATAACGCATATTTAAAACTTGCTGGTTATTACTCGCGACTAACGGTTTGCCGCATCCTCCACATAAGTCTGTTCCTTGAGGGTTTTGCTGTCCACAAGAACAGCTAAGGTTATTCATTTCAATCACTCCTGCGGTTTAATACTTTCCATATACTGTGCGATCGCTTGCTCTGACATGCCTCCTGTAATGATGTTAATGATTTCCCCTTCCGCATTGATTAGAAATGTAGTCGGAAGTGGAATAACACCATAACGGTCTAATACTTGTTGTCCTTTATCCATAGGAATTGGGAACGTTAAGTTTAGTCTTTCTACAAAGCGCTGAACGGTTAATTCGGGTTCACCTACATTTACAGCAAGGATTTCAACTCCCTGGTCTTTATATATCGCATATTGATTCTCCATATACGGCATCTCACGCTCACATGGTGGACAATATGTACCCCAGAAATTTAAAAACACTCCTTGCCCCCGGTAATCTTCAAGCTCCACTTCATTGCCATCAAGATCAGTAAGAACAAAATTTGGTGCTTCATCGCCTATCCGAACAGCTGCATCCGCATCTGAAAAGAAATTAGAATAGAATGTATACCCGATCGCGACTGCCATGATGAGCAAGGTCACTGTTCGTATAAATAATCGTCTAGTTTTCATAGAACTCCTCCTTTAAACCTACACGTATTGTCAAAACTTTATATAAAAATAGGTTATTAAATCCTATGTTAGAGGGCTTTATAAGCAAAAAAATTGCCACCCCCTGATTTCTGTAGATAATTGAGGTTACCATACACCCAATTCCAGA
>NZ_SNUY01000109.1 GCF_004376175.1 Halalkalibacterium halodurans
TATACACTTCGCCCTTGACAGAACCTTCTGAAACTTTTTGTGTAGTCACCAAGGCTGCTTAAGGTCTAATATATTGGCAATTCCAAAGGAAACCCTGCGAGCTTACACAAAATTCTTGACGGTACCTATTTTTATCTGCTTTTGATAAATTTATAAAAAACCTCATTTACTTATGGTACGGTTCCCCCCTATTAATCCGAAACGCCCGATACACCTGCTCCAACAAGATCAACCGCATGAGCTGATGGGGGAAGGTCATCTTCGAAAAGGAGAGCTTTTCGTCTGCGCGCTTGAGGACGGCGTCGCTGAGGCCGAGGGAGCCGCCGATGACGAAGGCTACCTTGCTCTTTCCATAAGTGGCGAGTCTATCCATAGTATCGGCTAATTCTTCTGAACTTTTCATGCTTCCTTCGATGGCTAGGGCAATCACATAGGTGTCGGGGTGGAGTTTGGCGAGGATGCGCTCGCCTTCTTTTTGTTTGACGTGTTCCATTTCGGTGTCGCTGAGCTGCTCTGGGGCTTTTTCGTCGGGGACTTCGATGAGCTCGGTCTTAGCGTAGGCGCTGAGGCGTTTCGTGTATTCAGCGATTCCTTGCTTTAAGTATTTTTCTTTTAATTTTCCAACTGAAATAATCGAAATATTCACAGTGTATAACCTCTTTTGCACAGTTTTCCACAGGAGTTATCCACATATCAACATGTGGATGTGTAAGTTATTCAGATATGCTATAAATGGCGTTGTTTTTACAGAAGGCGCATGTTGTGGATAATTGCTCGTCTTCTGTTAATTGATTGATGATGGGGGCTGTTTCTTTTTCGTCGATGATGATTTCCATTGCGAGTTCTACGTGTTCAAGGCAAGTGTTGTACATGTTTTCTCCGCTCCTTTTCGTCACGTGTTTATTATAGCATACCCTGTTGACGTGCTGTGGATAAGTTTGTTTATTTGACTGGATGCTCGTGTTGTGAGGATGTCGTTCTTTTTAACATTTTGGCTGTGGATTTTTTATACCGTGGTACGTTTGAGGGCAATCCACAATGGATCAAAAAGGAGAGAAATGAAGATTGAACATGTACCAAGCGTTTGCATCGCCTATGTGCGACAGGTGGGGCCTTATGCTCCTCGTAATCGTCAAACGATGGAAAATATCAAAAGCTGGGCGAGGTGAACCGTCTTCTTGATGATCAAGCGATTATCCTTGGCACTTCACAAGACCCTCCTGAAACGACTCCCCCTGAAAAATGTCGTATGATGCGTGTATCGTGATTTCAGATGAGCAGCCATTGGATGGTTCGGTTCGTGAAGGGATGCTATCTGCCGATTTATATGCGGTGTACGAAGTAAAACATACAGCAGAAGCGCTGGAGCAAGCGTGGGGGGACATTTTTTCTGAGCTCCAAAGCAGTGGGTATGAAATGGATACCAAGCCGCTGTTTGAACGGTATGCTGGCGAGATCGTTTCTAGCGGTGCGTGTGAAATCAGCGTCCCGATTAGAAAAGCGTAAAGCACCCGCTTAAAAACGTAGCAGCTGGACCGGACAGCGAGCAGATGATGAATGATCAACTCTCTCTATTAAAAAAACTCCTGCGCCTGAATGATCAGACGCGGGAGTTTTTAGCTGTTTTCGTTTTCACTCTCGTCTTTCTCTTTAATGAGCGTTGCTTCTAAAATGTAACGCTCCGGTGCAGAGCCGATAAAGTCGAACGGATAGCAGGTTGACACGGTGAGCGTGGCCCGCGGCTTTGGTACGATGACGGTTCGGTCATCCTCGTCCACGATCCGCACCTTGCGCACGCGGTACGTATGGGTGCCGGTCGCGGTTTCGACGATGAGCAGGTCACCGACGCCGACCTCGCCAAGCTCGCGGAAGACGGTGTCGCGGTGCCCAGATAGCACCGAATTGTCCTCTTCCCCTGGCAGGACGCTGTTCGCGAAATGGCCCACACCGCGCTCCAGTTCATCCTCATCGGTTCCGTGATAAATCGGAAGGGTGGCTTCCAGCTTCGGAATGTATAGCTCCCCCATCAAGTCCCCTTTTTCAGGTTTGAGGGGGTACGGTGAATCAACAGGTTCTGTCGGTTCGTCTTCGGCTGGCGGCACAGGCTGCGGTTCCTCTTTCGTCATTTGACCCGCCTTGAAGATGGCGTATCCGGTTAAAAACTTGCTGAGGTTCGTCGTGCTGAACCAGATACCAAAAATGATCGCAACGACAGCCAGGCCGAGTATCCCTTTTCTCATCATCCGTTTTGCTTAACGGAGAATCTGCGATAGACGAACACTCCACCTAATGCAAGAAGGAGTCCATACAATGTGTGCTCTAAGTAGTTAGAGGCCGTCTTTGGCAGCTTCGCCCCTTTGACTGTTTTCGTCACTTCACCGTCTTGCTTTTGCACGGTTTCATTGACTTTCTTCAAGTCTTTCCCTGTCTCTTGGATTAAATCCCATCCGAAATCTTCGGCGCGAAGAAGGATATCAGCAAGGAACTCTCCCTCAAGATTGTACAATTCGATTAGTAAGTCATAGCCGTTTGTTGTCGTCATTGATACAAGCTCACGCAAAGAGAGAGCGATTTTCTCGTCGCCTTTCACGAGGTACATTTTCACGTCAAGCTCAAATAGGTCAAGCATTTCTGAAAAAATGTCGAGAAGCTCCGCAATTTGTCTTTCCGTTAACTCAGACGCTTCGTCAAACTCTTCGAATGCCATCAAGCGATCCGATAAGTTAAGGAGACGTGCTTCAAACGCTGGATCTTCATAGTCTAACGTTTTGAAGTGCTCAATGAGACGATCCAACTCCTCTGGTGTAAGGCCGATCATCTCGAAAAAGTCGGAGTAAAGGTCGTCCCAATCTTCTCCGTTCAGATAGAACCAGATCGCAAAGTCTAAGTCATCGTAAAACTTATAATCATCCAGCGTTTCCCCATATTCGGCAAGCAGTTCTTCAAGCTCTGCTCTCGTTAAACCATACTCATCGAGTAGTTCTTGTAAGTTTTCTTCCGTTAAAACAGGGCCTAAGAAGTCACGAAGCTCGTCCACTGAATCAAAATCAGAAATAACCAATCCCATTTCTTCTAAGTACCATTCAAGCTCTTCCTGTGACCACTCAATGTCAGTTAAGTAGTTGTCCAGCTCCGCTTGGTTCACAGCTGCAGACGCCGTGAACGGAGAAGCGAACGCCAATACGAGTGCAAAACATAAGGCTAATAATTGTCGCATTCTAGGTTCCTCCATTATGAAATTTTTTACTTTTAATGAGAAAATTATAATTCATTCTGACTATTTTGGATAGAGCCTATTTTTCGGCAAAATTCGCCAAAATTCGAATGGATTGCGACGGCTCTATTGCTAGTTTGGGAGAGGACACACAAGGCGACACACAAAGAGCCCTGTTGGGGTCTAGCACCACACTAAGGGCAAAGTACTTTGCTCACCTACTAAGGTGACCTTTCACTATTGGCTTTTCTTATACTTAAAGTAATCGTTCATGATGATCATGATTGGAAAGATTAATACGACCAAACCAATAATGTAGTTGAAATAGCTCATGAAGGCGAAACCTAAGATAACGTTTAGAAACGCTAAGACTAACAATGACCAAAAAGTGTTTTTCTTTTTTTTGAAGCGATAAACAATAAAGCTGAGTATTAAAGAGACGAGGAAAAGGCTTGAACTAATAGCGATAACCAATATAATCACCTGAAGGAAGTAATGTTGAGCAACATGGCACTTCACCAATTTACGTAAATACTAGAGGTCATGTTAAAAAACGAGGAGAACGCCTAGTTAAATAAGAAGGATTTGATTTTTCAAGGGGTTGCTATTGTACTGTGTTTCTTTTTATACATTTTTGAAAGCCCCGTGGACTCTTCTACGGGGCTTCTGCCTGGTAAATCAGGCTCCGGTACTCTGTTTCTGCTGGATCGTAAATCCGTCTCCTGAACTGCTGTTTTGACTTAGCTCCTGAGGACTCACAAAGCCAAAGAGTAAACCTGCTGCAATGAGTGATAGGAAAACATTCTTCATGTTCTCTCTGCCTCCTCCTGTGCCTTTTTACAGGGGCATTGCACGATATTTTATCAGTTTCCACCTCGATGCAATTCCTGAGTGGTAAAACCGCTTTCTGATGAACTGCTGTTGATATTGACTTGATCTGGACTTGCAAAGCCGAACACAAAGCCTGCTACAATCAACGTTAAAATTGTCTTTTTCATACTCTCTCTGCCTCCTCTTGTGTCGTATTGTCAAAACTTTATATAAAAATAGGCTATTAAATCCTATGTTAGAGGGCTTTATAAGCAAAAAAATTGCCACTCCCTGATTTCTGTAGATAATTGAGGTTACCATACACCCAATTCCAGAAAAGGACGTGACAATTTGTACCCTCAAATTCTAACCTATTTATTAACTTTTATAGACTATCAAGAACAAATTATTCGAACTGTGCTTACTCTTTTGATTGGACAAAGCATGTTCGATAAACCAAAAGAAGCTCCTGTTAATCAGCCTTATCGAAAGCTTCTAATTGATGATTTACCTATCCTTGATAAGGTAGAAAAGCTCGCTTATCAGCTTTTATTAACGGAATACCTTCAATCAAAAGGAAAACCGTTAAAACCAGTACGCCGTCG
The DNA here is from genome assembly GCF_004376175.1 of Halalkalibacterium halodurans. GTDB lineage: Bacteria > Bacillota > Bacilli > Bacillales > Bacillaceae_D > Halalkalibacterium > Halalkalibacterium halodurans. Next base: position 4,630 of record NZ_SNUY01000109.1, read on the forward strand.
AGCCAATTCTACGCCCGTACCTTCTGCATTGTGTTGTCCTAAGTGTGGTGCCCCTTCTGCGTATTTGTACGCAAATAACGGAGGAAAAGGACAATATCAATGTAAGGTGTGTGCGTGTGTTTTCAATAAAAATAGTCGTTATCAGAAAGAGGCCATTCTTAAGTGTCCTCACTGCCTTAAACCGCTTGAAAAAATTAAAGAACGAAAAGATTTTCACGTGTTTAAGTGCAAAAATGATATGTGTACCTATTATCAAAAAAACTTGAGCGCCATGACCAAAAAAGAGAAAAAACAATTTAAAGAAGATCCACAATCGCTGAAAGTACGCTACATTTACCGGAAGTTCCACATCGACTATCAACCGTTATCAAAACAATCACCAAAACAGCCAAAAGTCGATTTATCAAGATTGTATGTTTCCCCACATACGCTTGGTCTCATCTTGACGTATCATGTCAATTACGGATTATCGGCCCGTAACCCGGCCGCGATCAGGAAGGATATTCACGGCGTGTCTGTCTCCCATCAAAGTATCCTAAACTACGAAAACAGCGTCGCATTATGGCTCAAGCCTTATATCGACTACTTTCCGTATGAGCTCTCGGATCAATTTTGTGGGGATGAAACGTACATCCGTGTCAATGGTCGTTGGCATTATCTGTTTTTATTTTTTGATGCGGTAAAGAAAGTCATTCTTTCGTATCCTGTATCACCAAATCGAGATACCGCAACAGCGATACGAGCGATTGATGAAGTATTAGTGAAGCTGAAAGAGATTCCAGAAAATCTACAGTTGGTTGTAGATGGTAATCCAATCTATTTGTTAGCACAGCATTTCTTCGCAGAGAATCAAATATCGTTTGACGTCAAACAGGTCATCGGGCTAACAAATGAAGACGATGTCTCTAGAGAGTATCGACCTCTCAAGCAAATCATTGAACGACTAAATCGCACGTTTAAAGGGAATTATCGTTCGACGCACGGCTTTGGTTCTGAACAGGGATCTGTTTCTTTTGTGACATTGTTTGTGGCTTACTTTAACTTCTTACGTCCACATTCTTCACTCGAAGGGAAAGTGCCAGTAACAATTCCAGAATTAGAAAAGCTACCAACCATGCCCGCGAGATGGACAACCCTTATTGGATTAGCTCAAGACTGGATTCAACACCAACAGTCAGCCGAACTTTTGGTTAGCTGAGCCCTATTCAGCTATCGGCGAAGCGAACTCTTGACAATCCGAACTTGCCAATGGTTTAAAATGGAAAAAGTCAAGGGTTATTTGGCATGCCTACTTTTGTTCCCTTCGCCCTTGATTGACCTCTGAATAAACCATTGGCGTGTTTGTCAAGAGCGATAGCGCGGCCTTTCCACCTAATAAATGGTAGGTAGTATGAACCGTGCTAGTTTTTCATAGAACTTTTGACACTACCTCTTGTGTCGTATTGTCAAAACTTTATATAAAAATAGGTTATTAAATCCTATGTTAGAGGGCTTTATAAGCAAAAAAATTGCCACCCCCTGATTTCTGTAGA
>NZ_SNUY01000011.1:0-20330 GCF_004376175.1 Halalkalibacterium halodurans
TTTGCGTACAAATACGCAGAAGGAGCACCACACTTCGGACAACATAAGGTAGACGGTACGGGCGTAGAATTCGCTCGTCGCTGTACTGGTTTTAACGGTTTCCCTTTGGATTGAAGGTGTTCCGCTAATAAAAGCTGATAATCGAGCCTTTCTAGTTTTTCAATGATAGGTAAATCATCAATTTGAAGCTTTCGATAAGGCTGATTAACAGGAGCTTCTTTTGGTTTATCGAACATGCTTTTTCCAATCAAAAGAGTAAGCAAAGTTCGAATAATTTGTTCTTGATAGTTTATAAAAGTTAATAAATAGGTTATAATTTGAGGGTACAAATTGTCACTTCCTTTTCTGGAATTGGGTCTATGGTAACCTCAATTATCTACAGAAATCAGGGGGTGGCAATTTTTTTGCTTATAAAGCCCTCTAACATAGGATTTAATAACCTATTTTTATATAAAGTTTTGACAATACGTGAAGTACAGCGGGGAGAGATTTATGGTTTTATCGGACCAAATGGTGCTGGTAAATCGACAACAATTCGTATATTGCTTGGGATTTTAAAGGCTTCTGAAGGAGAGGCAAAAATTTTTGGCAAGGATGTATGGAGTGACGCTGTAGAAATCCATAAGCACCTTGCATACGTTCCGGGGGATGTGAGCCTTTGGCCTAACTTAACAGGAGGAGAAGTCATCGATTTGTTTATGAAGCTGCGTGGTTCAGTGGACAAGAAACGCCGCGATCACTTTATTGAGAGATTCAAACTTGATCCTTCGAAGAAATGTCGAACGTATTCAAAAGGGAATCGGCAAAAGGTGGCTTTAGTCGCGGCGTTTGCGTCAGGAGCAGATCTCTATATTTTAGATGAACCGACCTCTGGTCTTGATCCGCTCATGGAACGGGTGTTTCAAGAATGTGTGTTAGAGGCGAAAGAAGCAGGAAAAAGCGTTCTTCTTTCCAGCCATATTTTATCTGAGGTTGAGAGATTGTGTGATAAGGTGGGGATTATTCGTCAAGGTGAAATGATTGAAACGGGAACATTAGATGAACTCCGCCACTTAACAAGAACCACTTTAGTCGTGAAGACGAAACAACCGATTCCAGCTTTACAAGAACAAAAAGGTGTCCATGATCTTGCCGAAAAAATGGGGGCTTTTCTTTCCAAGTTGATGCCGAATCTTTGGATGAAGTGATGAAATATGTGAGTCAGTACGGATTAATTACACTTGAAAGCGCGCCTCCTACGTTAGAGGATTTATTCATGCGCCATTATGAGGGGGCAGGCCAAAGTCCAACATCGCAAGCTGGAGGTGAGGGGTAATGTGGGGGCAGCTGTATGAGCAAACAGCGAACATGATCTCGTTTATTCTCCGGCGTGATCGTATCCGTTTGCCTATCTGGATAATAAGTTTAACGGCGATCACGGTTATAACGGCCTCGGCGTTTCCTGGGCTCTATTCATCAGATCAGGAGCGGCAAGCAATTGCAGAAACAATGAAAAATCCTGCGATGACGGCAATGGTAGGTCCAGGATATGGATTAGACGACTATACAGAGGGAGCGATGATGGCGCACCAAATGCTCCTTTTTACTGCAATTGCTGTCGCAATCATGAGCATATTAATCGTCACCCGTCATACGCGTACAGATGAGGAGGAAGGACGTGTTGAACTCATACGTTCCCTTCCCGTTGGGCGATTAGCAAATGTGATGGCAGCGATGGTCGTTTTGCTCGGCACGAACATTCTTTTGGCGGTCATCATTGGATTTAGTCTGTTTTCGTTAGGGATTGAGAGTATAGACTTGCAGGGTTCTCTCTTATATGGAGCTGCTTTGGGTGGAACGGGAATCTTTTTTGCTGCGGTCACGGCCCTTTTTGCCCAGCTATCGGAAAGTTCTCGTGGCACGATCGGATACTCTTTTGCCCTGTTAGGAGTCGCGTATTTAGTCCGTGCGATAGGGGATGTAAGCAGTGAGGCTTTATCTTGGTTCTCACCGCTAGGGTGGATTTTGCGGACAGAAGTATATGTGAACAATCGTTGGTGGCCACTGCTTCTGACAGTAGGTATTGCTTTCATCATTGGGGGAGTCGCCCTTTATTTAAACCGCCGACGAGATTTAGGGGCAGGAATTTTACCATCGAAACCAGGAAAGAAAAATGCCTCCCCGCTTTTACAAAGTCCGTTTGGTCTGGCACTCAGATTACAGCGCACGAGCATCATTGCATGGGCGGTCGGAATGTTTATCTTGGGTGCTTCCTATGGATCCATTTTTGGCGATTTAGAATCCTTTCTTGCCAATAATGAGATGATGCGTCAAGCGTTTGAGCCGATTGAAGGGTTAACGTTAACGGAGCAATTTTTAACGATGCTTATGTCAATTATTTCTATGATTTGTACTATACCACCAATCATGTTCGTGTTAAAACTGAAAGGGGAAGAAAAACGGAATCGAACGGAGCACTTGCTTGCGCGGGCAGTCTCTCGCATGCATGTCATGGGGAGTTATTTCGTCCTCTCGGTTCTCTTCGGATTTTTAATGCTTCTACTAGCTCTAACGGGACTGTGGCTCGCTGCTTCTTCAGTTATGGAAGAGCCGATTTCATTAGGAACGCTCTATCAAGCAGGACTCGCCTACTTGCCTGCCATGTGGATGATGATTGGCCTTGCCATGTTGCTCATAGGGCTTATTCCACAAATGACAGGGATCACTTGGCTCTATTTAGGATATTCTTTCATTGTCGTTTATTTAGGAGGGCTGCTTCAATTTCCGGAATGGCTTGGTCAGCTCTCGCCGTTTGGTCATATTCCTCAGCTACCAGTTGAAGACCTAAACATCTTATCAGTGTCTGTGTTGACAGGCTTAGCCGCTATTTTAGCCGCGATCGGATTTATCGGCTATCGAAAACGGGACCTTGCTGGGTAAATTCAGTGCCTCCTGCCTATTTTAGGGTGGGAGGTTTTACATGTGTAAATAGATATGAGCATCTCGTTGAGGACGTGAGGTAGGTCTCAACTTGAAATAGTGAAATTAAAAAGTCTCTTCATTGTGAGAGGCTTTTTTTAGTAGGTAAGAACGTATAACGAGAGCTATCTAGCGCAGGATGAGAAACACGAAGCGCTTCCCGAAAGAGCCCTACGATCAGACAGCAATGGCTTGAAAGCTTTCCTTCTCTTCATTGTTACGGTCCAGTCGCTACGTTTTTGAAGCGGATGCTTTGCCCTTTTCCTATTCCCCATCAATCTCCTAATCTGTCATTATTCGATGAACCGTTAAAAAATTTCCTCATGAACCGATAATAATAGTGTAGGTACTTAAGACTAGGAGGTTTCTATGTTTAACATCCAAGATTTAAATAAACAGTACATTGATGGAGAATGGAGGGATGGAAAAAGCCCTCGGGTACTTCGTGATCGAAATCCGTACAATCAAGAAGTATTAGCTGAATTTCAAATCGCAACAGATTCAGATGTTGACGCGGCTTACCATGCAGCTTTAAAAGCACAGAATGAATGGGCCACTGTGAATCCATATAGAAAGCGAGAGATTCTTGAACGGGCCGTTACCTACATCGAAGAACATGAAGAGGAAATCGTTGCAATCATTATCGACGAATTAGGTGGCACACGTTTAAAAGCGGCTTTTGAAATCGGACTTGTAAAAAACATGATCAAGGAAGCCTCCACCTTTCCCCTAAGAATGGAAGGAAAGATTTTACCTTCCACGGAAAATGGGAAGGAAAATCGACTGTATCGTGTCCCAGCTGGGGTCGTGGGTGTTATTAGTCCTTTTAATTTCCCTTTCTTTTTATCTGTTAAATCGGTGGCACCGGCTTTAGGGGCTGGAAATGGTGTTGTGTTAAAGCCACATGAAGAAACGCCGATTACCGGAGGAACGTTGATTGCCAAAATCTTTGAAGAGGCCGGTGTTCCAAAGGGGCTCTTAAATGTCGTCGTGACTGAAATTGATGAAATTGGCAACGCTTTTGTTGAGCATCCGATTCCTAGAATCATTTCATTTACAGGCTCGACGAATGTCGGTAGCCACATCGGTCAACTCGCGGTAAAGCATTTCAAGAAGCCGCTGTTGGAGCTAGGTGGCAACAGTGCCTTTCTTATTTTCGCTGATGCGGATCTTGACTATGCGGTTCAAGCTGCGACATTTAGTCGTTTTACTCATCAAGGCCAAATATGTATGTCGGCCAACCGAATCTTCGTCCAAAGAGATGTATATGATGAGTTTGTTGAGCGTTACGTAGCCAAAGTCGCTTCGCTTAAAGTAGGAGATCCAAGGGACCCTGAAACAGTCATCGGTCCTGTTATGAACAGCAGGCAAGCAGAAACACTTAAACAAGCAATTGAGAGCGGAATAGCGGCAGGTGCAAAGCCTGTTTTACATGGAGCTATTAATGGAAATATGGTCGAACCTACCATTTTAATCGATGCCTCGCCGGAGATGGCGATTGCTCAGGAAGAACTCTTTGGTCCTGTCGTTTGCGTCATTTCGTTTGATACGGAAGAGGAAGCGGTTGAAATGGCTAACGATACAAAATACGGACTTAGCGGCGCCATTCATACTGCGAATGTGGAACGTGGCGTTGAAATCGCTAAACGTATTCAAACAGGAATGATTCATGTAAATGACATTACGATCAATGACGAGCCGATTGTTGCTTTTGGCGGGGAAAAACATTCTGGGCTGGGACGATTGAACGGTGAGTGGAGCTTAGAAGAATTTACGACATTAAAATGGGTATCAGTTCACTATAGTCAACGGGTTTTCCCATATTAAAAAAAGAGGGTTGATGAAGAAGATGAGCGAACTTATGGAAAAAGATACGAAACAGGATCTGTTGGAAGCATTTGTAAAGGTAGCCCCGTTTTTAAATCAATTAGTTCAGGATGACATTACGGTCGGGGTTTATGATACAGAAAAACTGATCATCAATATTCCTGCCAAAACCTTTTCCCTCAATGTAAAGCCGGGGGACCCGCTTGCGGAAGGAGATATTATTACAGAAGCGATTCGGCACAACGCTGAGCGTGCAGCGATTGTGCCAAAAGAGCTGTTCGGCTTTCCTTTGATCGCCAAAGCGATTCCGCTCCATGATTCGAAGGGCAAGGTCATTGGCGGTGTCGGAATGGGAACAAGCTTAGAAAAAGCGAACAAGCTGTTTGAAATGGCAGAGAGCTTTTCTGCCATCGTGGAAGAGACGGCCGCTTCCATTGAAGAGATAAGCGATTCTGTGACAAAGCTGACAGAGCAGGTCACTGATGTATCTTCTCATATGAAAAATGTGAGTGTGAGCGCGGAGCAAATTGGGGAAATTTCCTCGGTTGTAAGAGGTATTTCCGACCAAAGTAACCTTCTAGGCCTTAACGCGGCCATTGAAGCAGCACGTGCGGGAGAGTCAGGAAAAGGCTTTTCTGTCGTGGCGAATGAAATTCGGAAGCTTGCGACCAATTCAAAAGAAAACGTCAGTCAAATTAACGATATTACAAATACGATACAGGATCTATTAAAAAAGCTAAACGAAGCGTTTTCCGAGATTCACCAGCTGACAGATACACAGGCTGGTTCAATCGAGGAGTTTGCTGCCACCATGCAGGAAATTAGTCGAAATGCCCAAGATTTAGCAAAGGTAGCAGAAATCTCTCTTCCGAAAGAGTAGTAACGAGTAAAAGGCGGCTTAACGTCATACTTCATGACGGTCAGGCGGCCTTTTCTCATTTTACATAAAAATTAGTTGAGAACAAAAGCGAGCGCTTCCATCATTAAGGCTTTTGCGCAAACAACGGTCATAGTTTTTTTTCCTAGACGGCTTGACATGTTTTAGGACGGTATGCTATCAAATAATCGTTAGCACTCGTTGCTTACAAGTGCTAACGATTTCTTGCACAATCAAAAAGGGTACCATTTGTACTCATAGGTGTAGTAGCAAGCGAATTTTTAAATGAATCTTAGTCATTGAAAGGAGATAGTGCCATGGAGAGAAAAGAGTTTAAAGCGGAATCGAAACGGCTGTTAGAAATGATGGTTAACTCCATTTACTCGCAAAAGGAAATTTTCTTGCGAGAGCTCATTTCAAATGCGAGTGATGCGATTGATAAAATTTACTACAGAGCATTAAGCGATGATTCGATCACGTTTAACAAGGATGATTATTTTATTAAAGTAACGGCTAACAAAGAGGATCGGACGTTAACGGTAAGTGATACGGGAATTGGGATGACGAAAGAGGAGCTTGAAAGCAACCTCGGAACGATTGCTAAAAGTGGGTCGCTTGCCTTTAAAACCGAGAACGAAAGTAAAGACGGACATGACATTATTGGTCAGTTTGGGGTTGGCTTTTACTCAGCATTTATGGTCGCAGATAAGGTTACCGTTACAACGAAAGCATTAGGAGAGGAAAGCGGCTATCAGTGGGAATCTACCGGTGCGGATGGTTATACGATTCTACCGATTGCTAAAGAGTCAGTCGGAACAGAAATTACGTTAAAGCTCAAGGAAAACACGGAGGATGAATCGTACGATGAGTTCCTAGAAGAGTACCGACTACAGAGCATTATTAAGAAGTATTCTGACTTCATCCGCTATCCGATCAAAATGGATGTAACGAAGCGTGAGCTTAAGGAAGGTACCGAGGACGAATATGAGGACGTCATTGAGGAACAAACGATTAACAGCATGGTGCCAATTTGGCGGAAAAATAAAAACGAGCTTAAAGACGAGGACTACACTAACTTTTATCATGAAAAACGGTACGGCTTTGACCAACCGTTAAAGCATATCCATATTAGCGTCGATGGGGCTGTTCGATATAACGCGATTCTTTTCATTCCAGAAAACATTCCATTTGATTATTACACGAAAGAATTTGAAAAGGGCCTCGAGCTTTATTCGAACGGTGTGCTCATTATGGAGAAATGCCCTGACCTCCTTCCAGATTATTATAGCTTTGTGAAAGGAATGGTCGACTCTGAGGATCTATCGCTCAACATTTCACGTGAAATGCTTCAGCACGACCGGCAGTTAAAGTTAATTGCGAAAAATATTAAAAACAAGATTACGAGCCATTTAAAGACGTTATTAAAGGACGAACGGGAGAAATTCGAGCAATTCTACCGTTCATTTGGTCGCCAATTAAAATATGGGGTGTACAGTGATTTTGGTGCCAATAAAGAGGACTTACAAGATTTGCTCCTTTTCTACTCTTCGACGGAGAAGAAAATGGTCACTTTAGACGAATATGTGTCTCGCATGAAAGAAGACCAGCCGTATATTTACTATGCGACAGGGGAATCCTATGCTCGGATTGAGAAATTGCCGCAAACGGAAATGGTCGCAGATAAGGGATATGAAATTTTATATTTCACAGAAGATGTGGATGAGTTTGCGATTAAAATGTTAGCTAGCTATAAAGAAAAAGAATTCCGTTCTGTCTCAAGTGGTGACTTAGGATTCGAAGATGACGAGCAGAAGGATACTGCCGCTGACACGGACGAACAGAAAGAGCTGTTTGAACATATGAAAACCATTTTAGACGGCAAAGTGAAAGATGTTCGAGCCTCCAAACGATTGAAATCCCATCCTGTGTGCCTTACTGCAGAGGGGGAAGTATCAATTGAAATGGAGAAGGTACTCCGAGCGATGCCTGATAATCAAAACGTTCAAGCAGAAAAAGTGTTAGAAATCAATGTGAACCATGACGTGTTCGATGTATTGAAGGCATCATTTGAGTCAGATAAAGATAAAGTCGATTTATATACGAAGCTTTTGTACAATCAGGCACTACTCATTGAAGGATTACCAGTGGAAGATCCGGTCGCCTTCTCAAATGATATTTGCAAGGTGATGGCATAATGGTTCAACGAGGGAGCTCCAACAGATGGAGGCCCTCTTTTTTCACTCTTCTTTAAGTTGGCGAAATCCCCTTAGCCCAGCATACATATGGTACAGTTTACAGAGGCGTAGCTTGGTATTAATGTATTGTTATCTATCTAGCGTTCTCTTGGATGAAGCAAGCGTGTCGTAACAAAGGGTGTTGCTTGTATGCACTATAAACTAAAAAGCCACCTAACTGGCGGCTTTCCGTTTCATTTGAGGGACGCTTTTCGAAAAGAAGCTATGGGCCATCATCCCGGCGATAATCAGGGCAAGACCGATAACGGCGAGTCCGCTCGGCCATGGGGAGGCGAGCAGCCACACTTCACCGAGAATGACGAATAAGACTTGCGTTGACTGGGTGGCTTCCACTGCTGCTAATTTTGTTTCCTGCTTTCTTACCCGGTCGGTAGCAATAAAAAATAAGGTCGTGGCGATTACACCGGAGCTAATGGCAACAATGAAGGTTTGTAGCCACTGGTTGCTAGCCGGTGGGCCAACGGTAACGAAGCCATAGATTGATAGAATTGCCCAAAACGGTAGCGACATGAGCGTCATCCCGAAGACGCGCTGGAACGTGTCAAGGCGGGAGCTACACAGCGCCATCATTTTTCGGTTACCGAGCGGATAGGCGAAGGCAGCCACGAGTACGGGGAAGACGCCGACAACTACATGATGCAAGGATAATGAGCTGATGTGCTGGGCTTGAATGATGACAATGCCAACGAAAATAACCGACGAAATGATCAAGGCTCGGAGCGGTAGCTTTTGCCGTACGATTGTTTCTCCTTGTTTTGTAACAAATAAGGGGGTGAGCAAAACCCCTGCGACAATTGTGAATTGCCACGTGCTTGCCACGAGCCAGCCTGGTCCCGATGCAGCCGCGTAAGTGATCGGTGCATAAAACAACACGAACCCACAAAAGCTCCACACAAGCCAAGGGAGCGGGTGTTTTTTAATGTCGCTAAACACTTCTCTCACGTTACGACGAAACAGAACGATTAGAAACAAAAAGGGAAGCATAAAGAAAAAACGAAGCGATGCGCTCCAGATCCAGCTACCGCCAGAAAGCTCCATTGCTCGATTTAACACAAATGTAACAGCAAAAAACATGGACGCCACAATCCCGAGAAGAATTTCCTTCATGCGCATCACGTCCTTTGTATGTATATTATATTTTACTTTAGTACACTATAGCATATTTTACTTACGAAAAAAACTCCACTTTGTCAAAATGACCAAACAAGGCGGAGTTTTTTAATTTCTTAAATCGAGTGTATTGTTGATGCCGAAGGGTCTAGAGTTTGCTGGGCATGGGCATCCCCCCATTCATCCATTTGCTCTAGAAGGGGGAGGAGGGTTTTTCCATGGTCTGTAATACAATATTCAACCTTCGGCGGGACTTGTGGATACACTTTTCGTTCGATGATTCGGTGCTTCTCTAATTCCCGTAGGTCGGATGTTAGCATTTTTTGCGTGATCCCTGGAAGCGCTCGCCTTAATTCGCCAAATCGAAGTTTTTCATTGGTGTAGAGGTGGTATAGAATCATGGATGTCCATTTCCCTGAAACGACGGCCAACGTCTTTTCAACGCCAGTACATTTTTTACCCATTTTGAACCTCCTCACGATTATTACTTATTAAAAGAAAGTAACTTGTAAAAAGGATAACATAAATGAATCATTTTTGCAGCTTGAATGCGTTGCGCCAGCCTAATAGTATCTTCGGGGAAACTAGCTTACAAAAAAGTGCGTACTTTTATTGAAAAAAGTGATTGGGCATAATGATTATGTAAGAAAAACACAGCGGGAGTTCAGAAAAAAACTTCCTATTATGAGGTGTATGCGATGGGCTTTTTAGAAAAGCTTTTCGGAAAACAATCGAATCCAAAGGAGGATGTAGCAATGACAAAATTGGCGATTATCTATTACAGCTCCACAGGAACAAACTATCAGCTTGCCCAGTGGGCGGAAGAGGCAGCTAAAGAAGCGGGGGCCGAAGTGAAAGTGCTTAAGGTGGCTGAGACTGCACCAGATGCTGCGATCGATTCGAATCCAGCTTGGCGTGCTCACGTTGACGCTACGAAAGACGTACCGGCGGTAACGCTCGATGACTTAGTTTGGGCAGATGCGATCATGTTTAGTATCCCGACTCGGTTTGGAAATGTCCCTTCACAAGTGAAAGCGTTCCTAGATACGACGGGCGGGCTTTGGTTTGAAGGAAAACTAGCGAATAAGGTTGTAAGTGCCATGGCTAGTGCCAGTAATGCCCATGGTGGACAGGAAGCAACCGTTCTTTCCCTTTATACAACGATGTATCATTGGGGCGCTATCGTAGCTGCTCCAGGTTATACAGCACCTGAAACATTTGCTGCCGGCGGAAACCCGTACGGCACAAGTGTCACAGTTGATCAAGAAGGGAACATGAAAGAGGACGTAAAAGCGGCAGTCGCTCACCAAGCGAAGCGGACGATCCAAGTCGCTGAATGGGTGAAACAAGGACTGCAAGGATAATGAAAAACAACCTGAGTCAATCATAGGCTCAGGTTGTTTTTATCCGGAGTTTCAAAGGTGTTACTCTCGGTGCTGTTCGTAAACGGCTGCTTTCGCAAGCTTTTGAATGTGCTGACGTTCTTCTGCCGTTAACGGAGTTGCTTCCACAGCCTGTACGTTCGCTTTTACTTGGTCGATCGAGCTAGCCCCAGCGGCTACGGTAGCGACAACGTCATGAGCTAAGCAATATTGTAAGGCAAGCTCGTGGAGTGGTCGGTCCGTAGGAAGAGATTCTCGGAGTGATTTCAGTTCATCGTAGCGATAATTTAAGTATCCCTCTCCTTCTGGAAGTGGACGCCTACTGAGCAACCCTCTAGCAACAGGACCACGAACGACCACGCTGACGCCGTGCTCTTGAATGAGTGGGAACCATTCCTCTGGTCTCCGATCAAGAATACTGTATTGCATCATAATGCTCACAATGTTTGAACGTTTAAGATATTCCTTGATTACATTTGGCCGAATCGAAGAGATGCCGTAATAGCGGATGACGCCTTCCTGTTTTAACTCCTCAAAAGCTTCAATGGTTTCATCAATAGGGTCATCAATTGTTCCTCCATGGAGCTGATACAAATCAATATAATCTGTTTGTAGGCGTCTCAGGCTATCCTTTACCGCTTCTTTTATGTACGCCTTTGACGGGTCCCACCACCAGCCTTCTTTCCCTTGCTCAAAACGGTTACCTACCTTTGTCGCTAAAATGATGTCTTGCCTGCGTCCTTTCAGCGCTTTTCCAACAAATTTCTCGTTTAAGCCTTGATTGTAAAGATCGGCTGTATCCAAATAATTAATGCCAAGCTCCAACACTTCATCCATTATCCGAAGTGCTTCCGTCTCATCTGTCCCGAGAGACATACAGCCAAAGCCAAGCTCGCTTACATGCAAATCTGACGTACCAAGCTGCCGTTTTTTCATCGGTTGATCCCCTCCTCTTGCCTCCATTGTAAAAAAAGAAACAGGTTTGCTCAAATAAAACAAAATTTGTGGTATACTTTTCCTTCAAAAGGGAGGGAGAGGAAGAAGATGTTGAGACCATTAACAGAAAAAGACCGTGAGCAATTGCTCGCCTTCGCCGGAAAAGAACCGGCCGTCAATTTGTTTATCATCGGCGATGTAGAAACATTTGGGGTGGAGACGGAATTTCAACAAATATGGGGTGAGTTTAATAAGCGAGGGGAGCTTGTGGCAGCGATGCTCCGGTACTTTCAATCCTTTTTAGTTTATGGGGAGTCTGATTGGGATCATCACCGGTTCGCGCAAATCGTGAACGAACACACTGGAAAGTTCGAAGTTTCAGGGCGAAGTGACATCGTTGAACGTTTTGAAAACGGCGTCATTCCGAAGCTCGGACAGAAACGCCAGCTATACTTATGTGAGCTCCAATCCGCAAAGGAATTAAGCGATCGCAATGGTGTACAGCATTTGTCGGTAGATGATCTGAACCGTCTGTTAGCTTTACATGATCAGATTGATGATTTTGCGCAAAACGATAATGGAAAAGAGCAGATGAAAGTGTCAATGGAAAAAGGGGCTAGTCGAACGTATTATGTAGAGGAGGACGGGAAGATCATCGCTTCCGCCTCGACTGCAGCCGAAAATTCACGTTCGGCGATGATCGTCGGTGTGTGCACACATCCTGACTATCGCAACCAAGGACTGGCGTCTCGCTGTATGAGTGCCCTTTGTGAAGACTTGCTCGCTGAAGGAAAAACCGTTTGTCTTTTTTACGATAATCCAGTAGCAGGCCGAATCTATAAACGACTCGGTTTTAAAGATATAGGAAGGTGGACCATCTATCGCTCATGAACACCCTTTGTATCATTCCGTGTGGAAACAAGAAAATTTGGGATAAACAAGAAGATATAGGCCCTGTTGCAGCAAGTGAAGCATATATTGGAACGCTTCACCGGCTTTGTGCCATGTACGCCGAACGGTTTTTCGACCATTGGGTGATCTTATCAGCAAAGCACGGTTTTTTGTTCCCAGATGATGTGGTCGACGGTCCATATGATGTGTCATTCTCCCACACACATTCTGGCGTTATCACGCTTGATCAATTAACCGAGCAGGTTCATGAAAAAAAGCTCGATTCCGTTCCCTATGTTGTTCTTCTAACGGGGAAAAAATACCGGCCAATCGTTGAAGCTTGTTTTCCGCAGGCCACTGTTGAGTGCCCTCTACTCAGCTACTCGGGTATTGGATACATGCAGCAAGCGCTTAAGCAGGCAATTGAACAAAAGCAACCGCTTCATTCGGCAAAAAGAAACTGACCTTGAACGATCCATTTACTGAGAGGATCTTTTTTTTCGCGATCTGTTTGTGCAACATTTCATGAGGAGGAGAACGGATGAAAAGAGTAATGATAATAGGTCCAGGTGGAGCGGGAAAATCGACATTTGCTAAGCAGTTGCACGAACGAACAGGCTTACCGCTTATTCATTTGGATGCCCATTTTTGGAAACGAGGCTGGGTTCCGTCTACGACAGAGGAAATCGCAGTCATGCAGAAGCAATGGGTACAAGGGGAGGAATGGATCATTGACGGCAATTACGGAGCGACATTAGAGATTCGCTTTGCGGCCTGTGATACTGTGATTTACTTCGATTTTCCGACGTATATGACGCTGTATGGCATTTTAAAGCGACGGCTCATGTATCATGGGCAATCCCGTTCTGATATGGGGGAAGGCTGTATAGAGAAGCTCGATTGGATATTCATCAAATGGGTCGCCACTTACCGACGAAGGAAAAGACCGCACATTTTACGAGCATTAACTGAGCTTCTTCGAGAGAAGAACGTGATTATCTTTCGTTCCCGCTCAGATGTTCGTCGGTTTTTACAAGAGATTGAGCAAAAGCCGAGCGAAAAGCGCCGAGACTTCTGAAAAACGAGAACATACTCTATTATAACTACAATCCACTGATCGAACATGCCAATCATTATCCATTTTCTAAGTGAAAAAGACCTTATGGGAAGCAATTGGATGCCAAAACTAAAGGCTTAATTCTAACGGTTTTACAAAAAATTTACGGATCTTCAATCACCTGAAACGGTTTTCCATTTACACTTAAAGAAGATGCCTGTCCCCCGTATGGCATTGCGTTGATTGAAAACATACATAGGAGGTTGGAAATATGGGTGGTTTACGACATGCTTGGCGAACGACATTCATCGTCATCAGTGCCTTTTTGCTAACATTTACGTCGCTGTTTACGAATGCGGCTCCGATGCTGGCGCAAGCGGGTGCTAGCAGTGACCATGAATTGACAATCGTCTATACGAATGACATTCATGCAAGGATTGATGGGTACGGGAAAGCATCAGCTTATATTAAGGCAGAACGGGAACAAGCGGAACACTTTTTATATTTAGATGCAGGGGATATTTTCAGTGGGAACCCTGTTGTCGACTTGAATCATGGAAAACCGATTGTCGAGCTACTAAATGTGGCCGGCTTGGATGCGATGGTTATTGGTAATCATGAGTTTGATTATGGGCAGGACGCTTTTGCCGAGCGGGTAAACGATTCAAACTTTCCATGGCTTTCGGCTAATATGAAGGTGGTGGATCCGTCGATTCCGATTGAACAACCAGATCCTTATCAACTTTTTGATGTGGACGGGATCAAGGTTGCTGTGTTTGCCTTAACAGAAGCACCGCCATCGACAGCACCGGCTGGTATTGTTGGTCTTGAATTTGAAAGAGACTATGCAGCGGTCGCGAAACGATATGAGGATGAGTTAAAAGAACAGGCTGACGTTATTATCGCATTAACCCATATCGGGTACGGTGCAGACCGTGCGCTAGCTGAACAAGTGGACTATTTTGATCTTATCATTGGGGGACATTCTCATACGACTCTAACTTCTCCACAATACGTCAACGGCACACCAATCGTACAAAGTGGTGCGAATTTGACGAATGTGGGTAAAGTGGTACTTGAGCTAGATGAACAGACAAATGAAGTCGTGTCTGTTGAAGGGTCCCTCCAAGCAGTGAGTGAGTTAACAGAAGTCGATGATGAGGCACAAGCGATTATCGATCACTATAACAGTGAAATGGACGAACTGTTAGGTGAAGTCATCGGTGTATCAGATACGGGACTTTCTCGCGATGGCCGTTATGAAGCAGATGCCCCGCTCGGAAACTTTTGGACCGATGCGATGCGCATCTACGCGCAAGCGGATGTGGCCGTGACGAACAATGGTGGGATCCGCGATAGTATCGCCCCAGGCGAGGTGACCGTCGGTGACATTTATCGGATCGAGCCGTTTGCAAACGAGATCATGTTGTTTGAAATGACAGGGAAAGCGATTAAGGATGTTCTCGCTTACTCGTATTCCCGTGGTGATCGGAATCAAATTGATTTGCAAATCTCTGGCTTGTCATACGAAATCGTTGCGGGCCCTGTCGGAAATTTTATCGATGTTCGTGTTACGGTTGATGGGGAACCGATCGATGAAGAAGCCACATATCGTGTCGCCGTTCCTGATTACATTGGCACAGGCGGCTCTGGCTATGAGTTCGATGGAGAGATTCTTGAGCCGTATGTTGGATTAATGACAAATGCGATGATCGACTATGCGAAAGAACGGACGGCTGCTGGAGAAAAGTTAAACTACTCGAGTGAAGGCCGAATTAAGGTTACGATTGATCCGAGCGGACCGATGCCAGGTGAGGTGATCGGCTCCACGACTAACGGTTTATACTCCCATAATAAAAACAAAGTGGATGTAGGGATCGGGAACTTATATACAGATGCCATTCGTGAGATTTCTGATGCCGATCTTGCGTTGCTAGACGGCTCGTCTGTTACAGGGGAAATCCCACCAGGCAATATAACCGATAAACAAATTGAGGCGCTGGATCGTTTCGGGAATGAAATTGTGGTCGTTCGGGCGACTGGAGAAAAAATTAAAGAAGTCATCCTCAGTCAGTCTTCGCATCATCAACGGGTTGACTTGCAGGCAGCGGGTCTAACGTACACGCTCATTCCGAACGGACAAGGGGATGGTTTTCAAGATGTAGAGATCGTTTTAGAAGACGGTACGCCACTTGATCCGTCAAAGGAATACGTTGTCGCTTACAATGACTATATGCACGGAACGGGCTTTTACCAGCTAAGTGATCAAGTCGTTGATGATGGGTTAGGGACGGTTTGGGAGGCTGTCGTTACTTATGTTAAAGGACAGAGTGATCCGATTGATTATGTAGAAGGGGAGCGCATCCGGATTGAAGGAGCAGCACTTCCAGACGATCCGAAGGGAACGATCACAGTTGCACAAGCGATTGCCCACAATCAAGGGGAAGCGACTGTACGCGGGTATATTGTCGGCTCGATTAATGGAAGTCCGGTTATCGGTGAAGGAAATCATGCTCCGTCAAACTTACTGTTAGCTGATTCACCAGATGAAACCGACCGAACCAAAATGTTGCCGGTTCAGCTACCGTCAGGAAGTACGGTACGTACAGGGCTAAATCTCGTCTCTCATCCTGGAAACTTAGGAGAGTTTGTGATGATTACTGGGGCTCTCGATACGTATTTCTCTACTCCTGGTATGCGTAATCCTACGGCGTTTACGTTTGCCGATCCTTCCGATTACCCAGATCCAGGGGATGGTGATTCGCAAGAGGTGATTTCGATCGCTGAAGCCCGAGCGTTGGAGCGCGGAGAACGTGTCGTTGTAGAAGGGGTTGTGACGTCAACACCTGGGGCATGGGGAGCAAAAGGATTTTACGTTCAAGATGAAACAGGTGGTCTTTACGTTTATCAGTTTGATGTAGAGGTGAATGTTGGAGACATCGTTCAAGTGGCTGGGACGATGGATGAATTTAATGGAGAGCTTCAATTATCGAATCCGTCATCGATTAACATTGTAGGAAGTAGGGATGTACCGAAACCACTTCCTGTGACACCAGAAGCTGTTTCACTCGAAAATGAAGGGCAGCTCGTACAGTTGGATGGAGTTACGATTGAGAATCTTCGCCAAGTAAACAATTTTGGCACGTTTGAATTTGAGGCGGTTCGTGGGAGTGAGCGAGTATTAATTCGCGTCGACAATCGGACAGGGCTTGTTTATGATGAGTTTACCTTTACGGAAGGGGAGGTTGTCACCATTACGGGTGTTTCTAGTCAATTCCGAGGGACCCCTCAGGTGAAACCACGCCAAGCAGATGACATTGTCGTCTTTGAGCAAGAATCGTCTGAATATCTTTCCGTTGCAGAAGCGATCGAATTGGATCGGGAAGTTGTGAAGGTGAAAGGCTATATTGTCGGCAACGCTCGGAATAAAAACCATGTGGCTGTGCAATCTGGTGCTTACAATGACCACAACGTGCTCATTGCAGATGATCCAAATGAGACGGATGTGAAGAAGATGTTGCTCGTTCAGTTAAAAGGAACGGATCGAACAGCGTTTGGCTTAGTGTCTAACCCGGAACACTATGGAAAACAAGTGGAGCTAACGGGGAAACGTCATAAGGAAAAGTTTCATTTCCCACTCATTAAACATCCTGATGAATTTGTCGTGCTCGATTTAAAAAAATAATCATAGAGAGTTAGAAACAGGCCGCTCCTCGTCAAGTCGACAAGGGGCGGCCCGTTCGTTTATGGTGACTTCCACAATGATCAGTTATCCTTGGATCATGGGGGCTTACGCTTTTTTACTGCTCAAGTGACACATCCTGAAGTTGGTAAATCCCGGAGGCATCGGCCCAAAAGCCTTGGACTTCATCACGATAGCCCATAAGGTGATCTGGATGATAAAGGAAGACCGTTGGCACTTTTTCATTTAAATATTCTGTCGCTTCCACATACATTTGCAAGCGGGTCTCTTCATCTTGCTCAATTCGCGCTTCATGCAACATAGCATCGAATGCTTCATCTTGGAAAAAGGAACGGTTTCCCGTTTCCCCGATATTTTCTGAGTGGAACAGCATATGCATCGGATAGTCGGCATCCCCCGTTCCTAACGAAAGCCCTAAGATGAATAGGTCATGATTACCGGAGCCTGTCAATTCGAGGTACGCTCCCCATTCGACCACTTCAATGTTGGCATCAATGCCAACATCGGCAAGGTTCGCTTGAGCGATCTCGGCAATGTCCATTCGCTCGCGGTTATCATTGGTCCAAATGGTTGTGGAAAAGCCTTCTTCATATCCAGCCTCAGCTAGCAATTCTCTGGCACGCTCTACATCTTGCTCAATCCCTGCAACCTCTGAGCTGAATCCAAAGTTCGTTTCATTAAGTGGACCGACAGCAGGCTCTCCTGTGCCGTCCAATACACCTTGCAGCATAGCATCTTTATCTAATGCAAGGGCGATCGCTTGACGAACCAATTCATCATCTAGCGGCTCTTTTTGAACGTTAAAGCCCATATACGTAATACTTGCGGCGTTTCGTTGATAAAGATTCATCCCGTCGGTGTTTTCTACGCGAGCGCGATCACTCGCCTGAATAGGATCAATAATATGTACGCCGCCTGTTTCTAACTCTGCTAACCTCGTTAAATCTTCTGGAATGACGCGGAACGTGGCTGTGTCAACGTGTGCGGGCTCGCCCCAATAGTCGTCGAAACGGGAGAGGACCACTTCGCTTCCTGGGTTCCAGTTTTCGAAGGTGAAGGCGCCTGTTCCATAAGGGTGTTCATTGATATAGGTTCCTGGCTGTTCACCACTTTCAACCGCTGCTTGATCGGCTTCGATAGCTTTCAGTGAAATCATGCTCGATGCATAGTGAGCAAAGTGGGCTGGGAGGGGAGCAAAGGGTTGCTCCGTTTTCATACGGACAGTATGAGAATCGATGACCTCAATTTCCTCTATAATTTCAAACAAGATCGCCCGTGGCGATGCAGTCGTTTCATCCAAGATCCGCTCGATATTTGCTTTCACTACGTCTCCGTTAAAGTCAGAGCCATCGTGAAAGGTGACGCCTTCTTGTAATCTAAATTCCCAAACATCATCCTCGACGGCTTCCCAAGATTCCGCGAGTAACGGTTCTAATTCCATGTCGGAATTAAATTTGACGAGCGTCTCATAAATGTTGGATTGCACCGCTCCCGAAGGAACATCGCTGGACGTATGAGGGTCCAACATGGAGATGTCAGATAAGACACCGAGTATGAGGTCACCCCCTCCGCTGTCGCCTATGACTTCAGCTCCAGCGTCACCTACGTTTTCTTCCTGTTCCGTTGTCGGTTCGCTAGCGCACCCGATTAAAAACAGGCTTGCGGCAAATGACAGAAATCCTGTTTTAAACCAATGATTTTTTTGCATGCCTTCCTCCTTTTTTAAAATAATTTTCTAGAAGAGCTTGTTCAAAAAGCCATAAAATCCGAAAAAAAATAAAAATGCACCTTAGCGAAAAATGGTAAAATGGAAGTAACGAATCAACCAAAAATACCAATTTGCGAGGTGCATTTTCATGGATATGCAGCTAGAACTGCTTCCTTACCACTACTATAACACACTCGGTTTCGATGTGGAATTGATAGATTATATTGATCATGTTGATGATTCTATTGTCTTGGAAAAAATGAAACCATTATATAAAGGCGGTGGTCGCCCGCCTATTGATGCTAGGACGTATTTTCGTATGCATTATTTGTACTTTACACGGCCTGAGATCACGTCTTTTAGAGAGCTCTGCAGACAGCTGAAGGACCCTAAGAATCAGGCATGGCGCAACTTCATCGGCACTCCAAACATAAAGGATGTTCCTGTTCATTCGAGCTTGACTCATTTTCGTCATACTCTGACACCCGAGCACTTTTATAAAATCTTATTCGATTTCATTGGTCAGGCCCTGAAACTGGATGGTTTTTTAGAACCAACTCTTGCGGGAATTGATTCTAGACCCGTCTTTGCTCACGTGAATGGCTATAAAAAGAAACGTTGTGCTTGTGAAGATAAAGAGACATGTGAATGCGACAAAACGTATTCGGATCCCGATGCCAAAGTAGGCGTTCAGCGGAATAAAGCCAATCAGAATAAATTTTTTATTGGCTATCGAAAACATTCGATTGTTTGCCCCGCACCCTCGGGTCCTGTTGTTCTCTTGTCTATTATTCTTCCACCAGATACTCACGATGTCGATGTTCTTCTTCCGTTGGTTGAAAAACTAAAAGAAATCGGTGATTTGAAGGTAGAGTATCTTGTGGCAGATTTAGGCTATTTCAGTGCCGAACACCAGATAGAATCTTTACATAAACATGATGTGGCCGTCGTAACAGATTTCAAAAAGAATACGGTCATCCCTGAAACTTGTTCATCAGAAGGAAAGCCTGAATGTGAAGCTGGCCATGAACTCCTATGGGATGGATTTGAGAAGGAAACCTATACGTCTTGGTTTCATGGTGACGAAACCAAATGTATGTCCTGTCCATTACAGGCTACTTGTAATAAGCAATTCGGTTTCACCTTTGAAGAAAACCCATTCTTCTATGGTCCAGTTCCACAAGGGTCAGAGCTTCAAGAACGGATGTTAAACTTTCGTAAGCAAGTGGAGCTATCTTTTGCACATGAATCGAATCAGCTCGATTCTGTGATGCGACATAAAAAGGTGCCAGTAAAGACCACCAAGAGAGTCCAATCTTTCTTCATCATGAGAGATTTGTTTCGACTCATTCAACGGATGATCAAACACATACGAGATACGGTCTTACCTGGAAATCATGTTGAAGCTATAAGGAAATTACAGGAAATCCAAGTGGAACAGCTTTCCTTGCCGATAGCTAGCTAATTTAACCCCAATCAAACCTTTTTCAAAAAATTGTCTATGGTCCAAGGGAGAAGTCTACCCTTTTTTAGGTGCGATTTTGAGTGGGGCGAAGGTACATTTTTTTGTCTGAAATTATTTTACTTTCATTACCATTAATGGAAGTGTAGTCAACTGATTTTCTA
>NZ_SNUY01000011.1:20340-81940 GCF_004376175.1 Halalkalibacterium halodurans
CAAAAAATTGTCTATGGTCCAAGGGAGAAGTCTACCCTTTTTTAGGTGCGATTTTGAGTGGGGCGAAGGTACATTTTTTTGTCTGAAATTATTTTACTTTCATTACCATTAATGGAAGTGTAGTCAACTGATTTTCTATTTATGATTTGATTAAAAAGGTGCTTTTTGAACAAGCTCTAGAAAAGAGCTTGTTCGCCAAAAGGACGAAACAATTATAAAAATACTATAAATATTTCGATTTGTAAATAATATTAAGAAAATTTATGCTGCGCTTACACATCGTTTGTTTGCAGGAAACGAGCTCTCCTTTGCATATGGTTATAGTAGGAAGAAGGGAGTTGAAACAAGGTGAATGAATCGATTTTACCTGTTCAAATCGGCACGAAGCATCTCATTGAAAAACAAGCAGACGTCTATGTTCCGCTCGTGACAGGTGGAACCAATGCACAGGTAAGGAAAAGGATAAATGAACGGATTGAACAGCAAGTAAGGACCCTGCTTCGAAAATCGGGGGTATCAGAGCCTAACACGGAAATAACAGGAGGATATGAAATAAAAACGAACCAACGTCATGTCCTTAGCTTAACGAATAGCCAGTATACGTATACGCAATCAGCTGCCCATGGGATGACCTACTTGCGCTCGCTTACGTTTGATACGATGACAGGAAAAGCTTATCGCTTAAACGAGCTATTTAAACCGGGGAGTCCGTATCAACAACTAATCAATGAACAGATTAAGCAGCAAATTGCCGAGCGCGACATGCCGCTGCTTGCACCTTTTGAAGGAATTGCGCCGAATCAATTTTTTTATATTGCAGATAAAGCACTTGTGATTTATTTTCAGCTCTACGATTTGATGCCGTATGCATATGGTTTTCCTTATTTTCCGATTTCCGTTTATTCACTAGCATCTATTGTGAAAGAAGATGGACCGTTAGGACGGATGATGTACTAGAAGGAGATCTTTACATGAAAACCCCCTCATACACGGGTTCCGTGAGTGAGGGGGCTTCAGACGTTACTTCAAGAACGATCGTAGCATCCAATTGTGTTTTTCTAGTGATTGATGAATGGCAAGAAGCATGTCTGCGGTCGTCTCGTCACCTAGAGAATCAGCCGCCTCCATTCCTTCTTTTAACTCATCAATAAGGGTATCAAAATCTTTACTAATTTCAGCGACCATTTCATCTGCAGTCTCTTCACCCCGGGCTTCAGTAACAGAAGAGATTTCTAGGTATTCACGCATCGTTGCAGCGGGCTGACCTCTCAGGGCGAGAAGACGTTCCGCTAACTCGTCAATATGTGTCGCTGCTTCATTGTAAAGCTCTTCAAATTTCTCATGAAGTGTGAAAAATTGAGGCCCTTTGACAAACCAATGGTAATTGTGAAGCTTGACAAAAAGGACACTCCAGTTTGCGATTTGTTTGTTCAGGATCGAGGCTACTTTTTCGTGACTCATGATTTGTTTCGTCCTCCTTTGCTGTTTTCATTTTACATTTACCCGAACGTATTCGTTTTAAACATTTATTTTTTAATCACGGTATGAGCAGACGTTCCACCGTGAATTTGGACAAACATGTGAGCGGCTGCGGTTAAAAGCTTTTCCGTGTCTTGATCGGTGAGCGACGGCCGCAAATAGGCAATTTGAATTGCAGACGTCGTTTTTTCGGTCACAGCAGTTCGCTTTGAGTCAACGATGGGGCTGCCGAACGGCCCTTCCGCATCGCACGTAACTAGCTTTCCTTCCATTGCATTGACCCGTCCATTTAACCCTTCATATTGTGCGCCAATATCTCCTAGTTTAAGCACAATATCTCCGTTAATTTTTTCCGCGTCATAAATACCAAAAGGGCACTCATATTCAAGGGAGAAGAAGTTGTTTACGTCAACAGCTGAGTGAATTTCTGGAAGTGACTTTCCTTGTTTTATTCGGCGGTATAAGGCTTCGGAGGACGGACGATACTTGGACGGATCAATCCCAAGCTGCTTAAAGGTTTGCCGCCATTCGACAATTCCTTTATAATCAGTAACGGTCTTAGTTGTATTAGTAGCGACTTTGACTTCCTCTTGGAAAAATTGCAGTCGCCCTCTGAGCATTTGCGGAGATGGTGTGACGACGATATTATGGTATGTAATCATGCCGATTTTAAAGGATGGCACTCGTTCAAAAATAGATGATTCAATCGTGAGCTTGGTCATAAACATCCCTCTTTCCTAATATGTGAATTATATTTATAGTATCATCCTTTGCGACGTTCATCGACCCTTTAGACCGAAAGAAAGGAGGAAAGGAGCATGACACCTGCCCAATTAAAAGACGAGCTTATTGCATATAGTAAAACGATCGGGATCGATAAAATCGGTTTTGCTTCTGCAGATCCGTTTTTAACATTAAAAGAGCGGTTACAAACACAACAGGCGCTCGGGTATCAATCAGGATTTGAGGAGCCAGATATTGATAAACGAGTGTACCCAGAGAAAATTTTACCGAAAGCACGCTCCATTATCTCAATTGCCTTGGCATACCCTTCCAAAATGAAAAATCCTCCAAAAAGTAAAAAAGGCGAGCGACGTGGCGTCTTTTGCCGTGCTTCCTGGGGGAAAGATTATCACGATATTTTGCGCGATCGCTTAAAAAAGCTTGAAGATTTCTTATTGGAACGCGTCCCTGATATGAAGGTGTTGTCGATGGTCGATACGGGTGCACTATCGGATCGTGCGGTTGCAGAACGAGCTGGAATCGGTTGGAGCGGTAAAAACTGTGCTGTCATTACACCAGAATTCGGGAGCTATGTGTATCTAGGGGATCTGGTGACAACGATTCCTTTTCCTCCAGATATTCCATTAACCGATCAATGTGGTACGTGTAACAAATGTGTGGATGCCTGTCCGACCGGTGCTCTAATTCAAGGGGGACAGCTCGATTCGCAAAAATGCATTGCGTTTTTGACACAAACAAAAGGATTTCTGCCGGAAAAATATCGCAAAAAATTAGGAAACCGTCTCTACGGCTGTGATACGTGCCAGCAAGTTTGTCCAGCAAATAAAGGGAAGAATTTTCACTTCCATGAGGAGATGGAGCCAGATCCAGAAATTGCAAAGCCGAAACTGATCCCATTGCTAACGATGAGCAACCGTGAATTCAAAGAGAAATTTGGCCACGTGTCTGGCTCATGGCGTGGAAAAAAGCCGATTCAACGGAATGCGATTCTCGCCCTCGCTCATTTTAAAGAGGAGGCCGCCTTACCGATTCTTGCCGATTTACTACGGCAAGATCCTAGACCTGTGATTCGTGGAACGGCAGGATGGGCATTAGGGAAAATTGGTGGTCCAGAAGTTGAAACATGGTTGAAAGATGCGCTAAAACGAGAAAAAGACGAGGATGTCCGAGCTGAAATCAGCAGAGGGCTCGAGATCCTTGCCTACGGTGATTCAGGGAATGGAAAAGAGACGGAGGATTCGATAAGATAAGAGCAAGACAGGAAGTGGAAGGAAGGGATAAAGATGGCCGAACAATCACTGTTGTACGATGAAATGGAAAGCCCGATTGGTTGCCTTTCAATCGTCTCAACAGATCAAGGTGTATGTACAATTTTATTTGGCTCCCTCGAATCCAATCAAGTGACATTAAATGTTTGGCTAAAAAAACATAGGCTTCCATGCCAACTGTTAAAAGACGAAGAGGCTATTCGTCCAGTGATTGCCCAGCTCCAGGAGTATTTTGACGGCAAGCGCCACTCTTTTGATGTGCCGCTAGACTTATATGGAACCCCGTTTCAAAAACGGGTTTGGCAAGCACTTCAAACCATTTCTTATGGCGAGACGCGCTCCTATAAAGAGATCGCCCAACACATAGGTGCACCAAAAGCAGTAAGGGCCATCGGCGGTGCTAATAACCAAAATCCGATTCCAATCATCATTCCGTGCCACCGCGTCATTGGTAGCAACGGCGCAATGGTCGGATATGGCGGGGGATTGGAGAAAAAAGAGTGGCTGCTTAGCATTGAAGGAGCTTATGAGAAAATTAGTTGAACAGTAGAAATAGAATGATTGTATTTACAAAAGATGACTTGAAAGCCAGCAGGCTGGAGAGTCATCTTTTTTGTTTGATAAAAAACGTATAACTAGAGATGTTTAACGCAGGGCGTCCCAAGAGTGCCCGCCGATAACGGATCAAAAGTGTGCCTTTATCGAAAGTTGTTTGTAAGGGCGAAAGGATAATCAAAAGCTAGGGTCATGGCGATAAGTTAAGTTTTTTCTAACATAAGTTTTAGGACGAATGTGTTCATGATCCCTCTTTTTCTTTCATAAAATTGGCTACAAGTACAACGGGAAAAGAGGAGGGAAAATCATGAGCCGAAACGCTTTGCAACAGCTACATTCACTGATTGAAAAGCGAAATGAAGGCTTTGTGAACGGGAAGGTTGACTTTCTCTGTCATGAAGATGACTTGCTCTCTCTAGAGCGACGGCGACAGCGGGATAAAAATCGAGGGGCCGAAACAGTAAAAGCGAACGTAAACGGGGCGATTGTCTCAAGGCGACAAATCGATGAAAAGCTGATAGTCGACTATTCGATTAAATATGAGTTCTTGATCAGAATGAACAAGCGCTTTTATATTGAAGAACAGCAGCAAGAACGGAGAGCGATTTTTCTTGACGATGGTCTGTTAGAAGATCGAGAAATCCCAGTGCTTGAGGAAGAATATGATCATTCCGATACTCAAACAGTGTTTCTCACATCACCTGTCGCTCAGCGTTCGAGCTACGATCGAAGGGAGGCGATCCGCTATGCTGAACGCTGGTGGAACGATTACAACCCGAACTATAAAAACTTTGAGAACAATTGTACCAATTTCATCTCTCAGTGCCTTCGAGCAGGAGGGGCTCCGACGACGGGAGCACCGAACCGATCGAAGGGATGGTGGTACCAAAACAACAATTGGAGCTACAGCTGGACGGTGGCAAATGCGATGCGCTGGCATTTAAGCGGGGCTAGAACGGGGCTGCGTGGGGAAGAGCGAAAAAGTCCCCGTGATCTCATTCCAGGTGATGTGATTTGTTATGATTTTAATGGGGATGGTAGATGGCAGCATACGACGATTGTTGTCGCTAAAGACGTAAATGGTGATCCACTCGTTAATGCACAAACCACAAATAGCCGGATGCGTTATTGGGCCTATGAGGACTCGACAGCGTATACACCGAACATTCAATATAAGTTCTTTCATATTGTTGATCGGTTTTAAACATGATCAAAGGGTGAAACTAGTGATATAATAAGGTCCGAAGTTTAAAAAAAGAGGTGCAAATCGTGGGGTTACATATCGTTCTATATCAACCAGAAATTCCAGCCAATACGGGGAATATTGCCCGGACATGTGCTGGAACAAATACAGAATTACATCTAATTCGCCCGCTCGGTTTTTCAACGGATGATCGCATGTTAAAGCGCGCAGGCTGCGACTATTGGCCTAATGTAAACATTCATTACTATGATTCGGTTGATGAGTTGTTTGCTACGTTTCCCGATGGTGAGTTTTATTTTATTGAGACTGTTGGCTCAAAAAACTATGCTGATTTTGATTATAGTGATGGTTCAAAGGATCACTTATTTGTTTTCGGAAGAGAAACGACTGGATTGCCGAATGAGCTAATCGAACAACATCTGGACCGTTGTTTCCGCATTCCACAAACAGACAATGTCCGTTCATTGAATTTATCCAATACGGCAGCGATTGTCATCTATGAGGCGATTCGCCAACAAGGTTTTGCCGGATTAACTTAAAGCATACAAAAATCCCCCCTGCAGCTACGGGGGGGATTTTTCTTAGTTTTTATGAGGATTGTCTTCATATCCTGCTGTGAAAATCGAAACAAGAAATGCAAGACAAACGCCAAGAATCAGAATCGTATTCATTGTCGTCCTCCTTTAGCCATCCTTCGCTACATTTTATTATAACGGAAAACCGTCCACAAGGGAAACGTTGATCTGAAATTCAAAGGGCATGTATTAGGCACTAAGAGAAAGTTTACAGGATTGTCACATTTTTGCCGAACTAGAGAATCTCTTCACATCTAGTCCAAATGACTGTCGTGGCACGACCTGCTTCCAAAGAATGCTTGAAATGCATGTTTGTTGACAAAATAAATGATAATGCTTATCATTTTCACTGATAATGATTATCACTTTTAGGTGTTTCTGTTGGAAGGAAGATGTCATGAAGAAACGTTATCTCTTGCCTGCTTTACTTCTTTTCTCCATCTGTTCGTTGTTTATCGGCGTGAGTGAAGTCACGCTTTCCGGCCTGCTGCGAATGGATGAGGGACAATGGCAAATTCTTTTCACAAGCAGACTACCACGGTTGATGAGCATTTTAATTGCCGGCATTGGCATGAGCGTTTGCGGTTTGATCATGCAGCAGCTTACACGAAATCGGTTTGTTTCACCAACAACAGCGGGAACACTTGATTCTGCTCGCCTAGGCATCTTAGTTTCGATGATCCTGTTTGCTTCAGCAGGACCGATCGAGAAAATTTTTGTCGCTTTTTTATTTGCCTTGGCTGGGACGTTCATTTTTATGATGTTACTTGATCGAATGAAGTTTAAGGACCCGATTTTTATTCCCCTCGTTGGCCTCATGTTTGGAAGCATCATTAGTTCAATCACGACTTTCTTTGCTTATCGCTATGATCTAATACAGAACATGTCGGCATGGCTTCAAGGAAATTTCGCCTTAATGATCAAGGGACAGTATGAACTGTTGTACATAAGTATCCCCGTTCTCATTCTAGCTTATGTGTTTGCCAATCGTTTCACTGTAGCAGGAATGGGAGAAGAGTTCGCTGTCAACTTAGGCTTAAAATATAAGCAAGTAGTGAATATCGGACTGGTCATTGTAGCTTTAGTTACATCTGTCGTCGTGTTGACTGTAGGGATGATTCCCTTTCTTGGATTAATCATTTCAAATATCGTATCGATCTACAAAGGGGATAATTTGCGAAAAAATCTACCATATACCGCCTTGTTAGGCGCATTGTTTGTTCTTTTGTGCGATATTATCGGTCGGGTCATTATTTATCCTTATGAGATAGCGATTGGGCTGACGGTTGGTGTGATCGGAAGTGCGATTTTCCTATACATGCTGTTAAGGAGACATAAATATGGGTTTTAAAGCAAAAATCATTTCCTTAACAGTCCTGAACATTGTGTTGATCGGACTCTTTTTAACGATCGGTGTGAACAACTGGGAGTATGCGTTGCCGAGAAGAGGCGCTTCTGTTGCAGCAATTGCCGTTACCGGAGCTGCCATTGCTTTCTCTACTGTTGTGTTCCAAACGATTACGAATAACCGAATTTTAACGCCGAGCATCATCGGCTTAGATTCGTTGTACATGCTGATTCAAACGTTCATTATCTTCGTGTTCGGGTCTACAAGTTTTTTGGTCATCGATCGACATGTTAACTTTTTATTGTCGGTCGGGATGATGATCTTATTTGCGGGCTTGTTCTACAAGCTTTTGTTTCGCAGAGAAGGACAGCACTTATTTTTACTTTTGCTCATTGGCTTAGTGCTCGGAACGTTGTTTTCCAGCCTGTCCACCTTCATGCAAGTACTCATTGATCCGAATGAGTTTCAAACCGTGCAAAACCGAATGTTTGCCAGCTTTAATAACATCAATACGGACCTGCTTTATTTAGCCATTGCTTTATTTATTGGAATCACGATTTATTGTTACAAATATTTCAAGTTTTTAGATGTACTTTCGCTAGGGAGAGAGCATGCGGTTAATTTAGGAATTCCGTATGATTCGGTGATCAAACGATTGTTGATCGTTGTTGCCATTTTCATTTCGATTGCAACAGCACTCGTTGGTCCGATTACATTCCTTGGATTGCTCGTTGCCAATGTCGCGTACGAGTTTATGCGGACACACAAACATCGTGAGATCATCATCGGTGCGATCTTAATCAGCACGATCGCTCTCATTGGCGGGCAGCTAATTGTCCAGCACGTCTTTACATTTTCAACGCCTCTTAGCGTCATCATTAATTTTATTGGCGGTGTGTATTTCCTCTATCTTTTATTAAAGGAGAATAAAAAATGGTAGACATTCAACAAGTGACAAAGCAATATGGAGAAAAATTAGTGATAGACGATGTGTCTGTTTGCATCCCTCAAGGAAAAATTACGTCCTTCATCGGACCGAATGGGGCAGGCAAAAGTACGTTGCTTTCCATGGTTAGTCGCTTGTTAAAAAAGGATGCAGGTCAGATTCTAATCGACCAGCATGAAGTAACCCAGTACGATAGCCGAGAGTTGGCGAAAATGCTATCCATTTTAAAACAGGCCAATATTATTAACATTCGTTTAACTGTGAAGGATCTCGTTTCGTTTGGGCGTTTCCCGTATTCTCAAGGGGCCTTAATGAAAGAAGACCATCGTCTAATTGATGAAGCGATCCGTTACATGGACCTTACTGACTTAGAAGATCGCTATTTAGATCAGCTCAGTGGTGGACAAAAGCAACGGGCGTTTATCGCGATGGTGATTGCCCAAGATACGGACTATGTCCTTTTGGATGAACCATTAAACAACCTTGATATGAAGCACTCCGTTCAAATTATGAAAGTGCTCAGACAAATGGTCGAGGAATTAGGGAAAACAGTCGTTATTGTTTTACATGACATTAACTTTGCTTCCTGTTATTCAGATTATATTGTCGCATTGAAAAATGGAAAAGTTGTGCGACAAGGTCCAAAAAACGAGATTATTGACCGTGAAGCTCTTCGGGACATTTACGATATGGACATGGAGGTTAATTGTATTAACGATCAAAAAATTTGCGTGTACTTCACGTAAAAATATAGACATAAAAAAGGAGTTGGGGAACGTGAGAAAAAAACCGTTCTATATGGCAATTGTAGTAGGGATCGTGTCACTATTAATGGTAGCATGCGGAGCTGATGATACCGCAGAGCCAGCTGATGCTGAGCAAGAGGAAGCCGCTCAAGACACAGTAGAAGAGGAAATGGTAGAAACAGAAGCAGGCGGTGAGGTAACCGTTCAACATGACCTTGGGGAGGCAGTCATACCAAAAAATCCTGAAACCGTTGTTGTGTTTGACTTTGGGACATTAGATTCTCTTGACCGTTTAGGTGTCGAAGTAGCGGGAGTCCCACAAGCCAACGTGCCAGCATACTTATCTCAGTATGAAGAGGAAACGTATGCCAACGTAGGGACGCTATTTGAACCAGATTTTGAAACGATCTATGATCTTCAACCTGATTTAATTATCATTTCTGGGCGGACATCAGAAGCGTACGACGAGTTAAGTGACATTGCCCCAACTTTATTCGTTGGCCTTGACACAGAAAACTATCTTGAATCATTCCGTTCCAACATGGAAACCTTAGGTGAAATCTTCGGTAAAGAAACTGAAGTGGAAGAAGCGTTGGCGAGTCTAGAGGCTAATATTGAGGAAGTACAGCAATTAGCAGCAGAGAAAGAAGAAACAGGGTTAATTGTGCTAGCGAATGATGGGAACGTGAGCGCTTACGGTCCAGGTTCACGCTTTGGTGTCATCCATGATGAGTTTGGTGTGACCCCAGTAGATGAAAACATTGAAGTGTCCAACCATGGACAAAGCATCTCCTTTGAGTATATTGTAGAGAAAAACCCAGATCATCTATTCGTGATCGATCGTGGAGCTGTCGTACAAGAAGGAGAAGAGACCAATATTGAAAATGAACTAGTCCAGCAAACAACGGCATATGAAGAAGGAAATATTCATTATTTAACCCCTGACTACTGGTATATTTCGGGCGGCGGACTCGTATCCGTTGAACAGATGATTGACGAAATGAAAGCCGCTTTACAGTAAACTAAAGAAATCGAAAGGTGCACGGCGATTCCGTGCGCCTTTTTTCAATTGATAAGGCTTCTATAAAAGGTGGGGAATTCGAAATTAGGGTGAATCAACAACCTTTTACGTGCATAGATTGAATTAATCGCTCTTGACCACGGATGGAGGTTGACCTGATGGATATTTTAAAAAAAGTCGAACAGTACAGAGAAGAGGAAGAACGACTTAAGTGGGAAGGGACGTTTGCGGATTATTTGGCTCTGTTAAAGGAGAAACCATGGGTTGCACAAACGGCGCATGCCCGCGTGTATAACATGATTAAAGATGCTGGTTTCGAGGAGAAAGATGGTCGAAAAACATATAGCTTTTTTAGCGATCAAATTTTTGGCTTAGAAGATTCGATTGAGAAATTAGTAGAAGAATATTTTCATTCAGCGGCTAAACGGTTGGATGTACGTAAACGGATATTACTGTTAATGGGTCCAGTCAGTGGGGGGAAATCGACGATTGTGACAATGCTCAAGCGAGGCCTGGAAAACTATTCTCGAACCGAACGGGGAGCGGTGTATGCGATTAAAGGCTGCCCGATGCATGAGGACCCTCTCCATTTAATTCCTCAGCATTTACGCCGTGATTTCTATGAAGAATACGGAATACGTATTGAAGGGAATTTATCACCGTTGAACATGATGCGTCTGCAAGAAGAGTATGGTGGACGAATTGAAGATGTGATCGTGGAGCGGATCTTTTTCTCGGAGGATAAGCGCTGCGGGATCGGTACGTTCAGTCCGTCTGATCCGAAATCTCAAGACATTGCTGACTTAACGGGTAGCATTGACTTTTCAACGATTGCCGAATATGGCTCAGAATCGGATCCGCGAGCATATCGATTTGACGGAGAGTTAAATAAAGCCAATCGTGGCTTAATGGAATTTCAGGAGATGTTAAAGTGCGATGAGAAATTTCTCTGGCATCTACTTTCCCTTACGCAGGAGGGGAATTTTAAAGCGGGAAGGTTTGCACTCATTAGCGCGGATGAAATGATCGTCGCCCACACGAATGAATCGGAATACCGTTCGTTTATTGCCAACAAAAAGAATGAGGCGCTCCATTCGCGGATCATCGTCATGAAAATTCCGTACAATTTGCGCGTGTCAGAAGAAGAACGAATTTACGAGAAAATGATTGAGGATAGCGATCTGTCTAATGTTCATATTGCGCCTCATGCGTTAAAAGTGGCGGCAATTTTTACGATTTTAACGAGACTGAAGGAGCCGAAGAAGCAAGGCGTTGATCTTCTAAAGAAAATGCGACTGTACGACGGGGAAGCGGTTGAAGGCTACAATGTGCAAGATGTGGAGGAGTTACGCAAAGAATATGAAGATGAAGGCATGAGCGGCATTGACCCCCGTTATGTGATCAACCGAATTTCATCTGCGATTATTCGTAAGCAGCTAACGTCAATTAGCGCGCTCGATGTTCTACGTTCGATCAAGGAAGGGTTAGATCAGCACGCATCGATCTCAAAAGAAGACAAAGAACGCTACATGGACTTTATCGCCATCGCGCGGCGCGAGTATGATGACATTGCGAAGAAAGAAGTACAAAAAGCGTTTGTTTATTCGTATGAAGAATCAGCGAAAACGTTAATGGATAACTATCTCGATAATGTGGAGGCATACTGCAATAAATCAAAGCTCCGCGATCCACTTACAGGAGAGGAAATGCAGCCTGATGAAAAATTAATGCGCTCCATTGAGGAGCAGATCGGTATTTCCGAAAATGCGAAAAAAGCCTTTCGTGAAGAAATTCTTATTCGAATTTCGGCATATGCCCGAAAAGGGAAGAAATTTGATTACAATTCACATGAACGGCTTCGTGAAGCCATCCAGAAAAAATTATTTGCTGACTTGAAAGATATTGTTAAGATTACAACGTCCGCAAAAACACCAGATGAGTCACAGCTAAAGAAAATCAATGAAGTCATTGCTCGTTTAATCGATGAACATGGGTACAATTCTGTGTCTGCTAATGAGTTGCTTCGCTATGTCGGCAGCCTGCTCAACCGTTAAAATTTCTTAGGTCCCTCAAATAGGGGCCTCTTTTTGTTTGTTAAAAAGCAAACATGTTAGGTTCCATAAGCACGACGTTACCAGTGAAGGTTCACTTATCCGACAAAAGGACTTAATTAAGAGATTCAGAAAAAAGAAGATTGTGTCTTCACCCTAAGAGTGGTAAATTAAAGGAAAAGACATGTGGAGGCACTGCTTGTGGATACAAAGAAAAGTGATATAAATGAATGGATAAAAGCCATCTTGATTGCTTTGCTACTTGCGGTTTTGATTCGTTCATTTGTGTTTGTAAGCTATGAGGTACGTGGGGAATCGATGGAACCAACAGCCTATGAAGGCGAAATGTTTATAGTGAATAAACTTAGCTATGAGTTTTCTGAACCGAAACGGTTTGATTTAATTGTCTTTCATGCAACGGAAACAGATGATTACATAAAGCGGATCATTGGTTTACCAGGGGACACAATTCGAATGGAAGATGACATTCTCTACATTAATGATGAGCCTTACGAGGAACCATACTTAGACGAATGGAAAGAAGGACGACCTGGAAAATACACGCAAGATTTTGTTGTGGAAGAACCCATTCCAGATGGATATGTGTTTGTTCTCGGGGATAATCGTCCAAGAAGCTCAGACAGTCGCGCCTTTGGCCCTGTCCCGTTAGAAGAAATCGTCGGGAAAGTAGGAGTGCGTTTCTGGCCTGTGACAAAAGTAGGCGTTTTAAATTAGTACGACACGCGAAACCTTCAGCGACTGCTGGAGGTTTTTTATACTCTAAGAAAGGGATATAAATCACGACTAGAGCAAGCGAAAACTAGTGTTACAAAAGTGGCGGCCAATATTATATTTTGGCAAAACGGTTCGTGCCGATGGTGGTACCATTAAGCTTCATGAGGTAGCTATGCTAGCAGCTTTACCGAAAGGATCGGAAATCTATTCCCTTAAAAATATGGAGGCGGCCATAGAGCGGTAGCCATTCGTTTTAAGTCGAATGAAGGAATATGGCAGAAATAGAGGAGCAAGAGGCGATCTCTAATGATGTGAACGCCAATCATAACAGGGGACAGAAATAACGTTTAAAATGTTGCGACCGCCTGTTGACGTGTATGTCGAAAGTGAGCGAGGGTACCTAGTTTACATTTGGCCCTTTTGAATCGATTTAATCATATTCCACTATTGGATAGGGATTTCAATCATGGGAGAGAGGCAACTTCCTAAAGAAGCAATGAGTAAAAAAAGCTAGTGAATTGGCAAATTGGCATGGACGTGTGTGTAGAAAGCCTTGACAAAATCAAGGCCTTCTTTTTTAAAAAAAAGAATAACACTGCTGCTACGGGATTTGTCAGAATTTATAAGCAACTCTTCCCTTTCTTTGCATAGGATAAAGTAAGTCACGTTCCGAAAAACGATGAGCGTGACCCACATTAGCATATGACGGTGAATCAGATTTGGTGATTTGTCCACAAAATAAAATGTCAATACCATCAAAATTGAAGGAGGGGTTGGACGCGTGAAGAAAGGGAGTCGACATAATTTCGTGGTTTCACAGGAAAATTGGACCCTCCATCGAAAAGGTTATCAAGACCAACGCCGCCATCAGGAGAAAGTAAAGGAAGCGATACGGAAAAATCTACCCGACCTTGTGAGCGAAGAAAACATCATCATGTCAAATGGGCGCGAAGTCATTAAAATCCCGATCCGCTCATTGGATGAATATAAAATTCGCTACAATTATGATAAGAATAAGCACGTCGGTCAAGGGGATGGAGACAGCCAAGTCGGGGACGTGATTGCCCGTGATCCAAGTGCTGGACAGCAAGGACCGGGCAAAGGCCAAGGAGCAGGTGATCAGCCTGGAGAAGACTATTTTGAAGCAGAAGTGTCGATTCTAGAATTGGAGGAATTGTTGTTTCGCGAGCTGGAGCTGCCGAACTTGCAGCAAAAAGAAGAGGATCATCTCGTCGTCGAACATATCGAGTTCAACGATATTCGCAAAAAAGGCTTGATGGGCAATATCGATAAACGGCGAACGATTCTATCTGCAATCAAGCGAAATGCATTAGAGGGAAGACCTGGACTTATACCAATTTACAATGATGACCTAAGATTTAAAACATGGAACGAAGTGGTCCGCCCAGAGTCAAAGGCCGTTGTCCTCGCGATGATGGATACATCAGGGAGCATGGGGCGTTGGGAAAAATATATGGCTCGCAGTTTCTTTTTTTGGATGACGCGCTTTTTGCGTACGAAATATGAAACGGTAGACATTGAATTCATCGCCCACCATACTGAAGCAAAAGTCGTATCGGAAGAAGACTTTTTCTCAAAAGGGGAGAGCGGTGGGACGATTTGTTCATCCGCTTATCGGAAAGCACTCGAGCTCATCAATGAAAAATATGATCCTGCTCGCTACAACATTTATCCGTTCCACTTCTCAGATGGTGACAATTTAACGTCTGACAACGCTCGCTGCCTTAAGCTTGTGCATGAGCTAATGGAATCGTCCAGCATGTTTGGCTACGGTGAAGTCAATCAGTACAGTTCCTCAAGGTATAAACGTTCATCTTTAATGAGTACATTTAGTCAAATCACTAACGTGCGGTTTAGAAACTTTATATTAACAAAGAAGGAAGATATATTTCATGCCCTTATATATTTTTTTAAATGGAAAGTGGACAATTAGCATGGTGAGTCCGTAATGTCTAATGAAGGCATTTATTTGGTTAGATCAGTAAGAAACTGTCAACAATACTTATTAAGTATCATAGGTTGTTATTGACAATCATCAGTTAGGAGGTGAAAATATGAGTAAGGGGGGGAAAAATGTGGCGACTCAAATTTATGATAATAAAGAATTATTAGTTAAATTAGTGTCCACGGGGATTTTAATGACTGCTGCTAAAGAAAAGGTAGATAACTACTTAAAACAACATAGTATTGTAATTCAGGAAATGATGGAAGATGAAGAATCGATGGAGTATTTTAATATGTACTATGAGGAGAATGAAGAAGAATTAAAAAATGCAGCAGAACATTCTGTAACAACCTCAGCAGAAGTAGAGAAAGTCTTGGAAAAGTGGAGAAAAGAGTATGAGTTTTAGAGGGAAAATTAAAAGGGGAGAAATATATGTTGCTGACTTAGAGCCCACTCTTGGATCTGAACAAGGTAAAGAGAGAAGGGTTCTTATTGTTTCTAATGATATCGGAAATTCGAACCCTAAGTCACCTGTAGTGATCGCTTTACCTATAACAGGTGAAGTTACGCCAAAGAAACTAAAAATGCCTATGTATGTTCAAATTAGACCAAGTAAACTAAATGGTCAAACTAAGATGGCTTTAATCGATTGTGGACAAATAAGAGTATTGGATATAGATAAGAGGCTTAAGGAATTAAAAGGAGAAGTAGAAAAGGAAGTTTTAGAAGCTGTTGATGCAGCTTTAGAAACAGTCTTACAGATTAAGACATGCCCGGCATGTTCAAAAGTATTACTGCCGAATCGAAATCATTGTGTGAGTTGTAAATACATATTGGTAAGAGTTTGTATAAACTGTAATAGTAAAATAAATAGCCAATACATATTTTGCCCTCATTGCGGGCAAAAAAGGGAGGGAGATACATGAGAGAGTATCATAAAAGCAAGTTATTGACGAAGCTAGCAGAACTACTACCTCCCTTTGCTAATTCTTTAATGCAACTTGTAGCTTATATTAATAGTGATAAGGAACTATCCATTACCAAGGAACTATTAAATAGCTTAACAACCGTAACTCGCGAGGCGGAACAAATTAGGTTGGCTTTAAATAATCAGGCAAAAGAATACGCTAGAATGCTCGAAAATACATCAAGAAAACTTACTGATAATGAAGTCAATCATATAAAAGAATTTATCGAAATACACCAAAAGTTAATGGCTGCTCATAAAGAAGTCTTACAAGGGATCAATATGCTTATATATCTTCTAGTCGAAGAAGTAGTTGCGCACAATGACCCAGAACAAACAGGGAAAAAGATGATGGATGAAATTTTAAAGAGTATAGAAGGACCACCTAGTGTTGAGGAAGCCATAAATAATTTATATTATGGTGCTAAAAAAATCACTGAAGGAATTGATAATATTATAGAAAAATAATTAGACAACACCTGCACTTTGTTTAAGCAGGTGTTGTTTAAAATTGTATTAGGGTTTGCCATTTAATTTAGGGCATTAAATTTTAAGATAAATTTTTATTTCAAAATGATCAGGTTCTACCCAATCTTTTTTGCGAGTGTACTCAATTTTTTCAATTATGCTTTTTAATAGTTTATTCTCTTCAAAAGCATTATCCGTTTCATAAAATGCCTTTAATGCATTTCTGGCTTTAGGCAAAAACTGATCATAATGTTTTTCTTTCTCTTGTTCAATATCAATCTCTTTTTTGAGTTGTGCAATTTTCTCTTGGGCGTTTTTGATCCGCTCAGTGATAGCTTGCTGGCGTTCCATGAAAACATCAATTGTGTAAATTCCTTGCTCCAAAAGGTCATGAAGATTATCTTTTTGAGTTTGAGCTTTCTTTAACACAGTTTGCTGTTCTTTAAGGGCGCGCTCTTTTTCAGGTATAAGAGAAACTTTCTTCCGTTCTAGTAGCTCACCTTCAAACTCTATCGATTCTAATATATCCGATAGAGATTCTATTACTTTGTCCATAACTAAGTGTAATCCAGCCCCCTTATGAAAAGGAGCACAAGTCCTTGTGTAACAACGAATATGATGATTAGGGCGGTCTCGATTTGGCTGGTATTTCATAACACGTCCACAAATAGAGCAACGTAGAAGCCCAGCTAATGGATTAGTGAGAGTGTTCGGCTCAACCATTGGGGGACGCCAACGAGAGGAATGGGCTTCATTAGCGCGGTCAAAGAGTTCTTTACTGACAATTGGTTCATGTGCATTTTCTTTGATTATCCAATTCTCACGAGGCATCTTTTTCCTAACCCTTTTTCCATTACGTTTATATTGTTTAGTTTTTCCCCATATGATTGTACCAGTATAAACTTCGTTTTTTACTATCGCCGTAAGAGTAGAGTGTTCCCACTGGTTTGCACGCTCAGGCGGTGGGATTTTATGCTCATCCAAATAACGAGCTAAAGCATGTCGGCCATAGCCTTCCGACATTTTTTCAAATATCAATTTTACCACCCATGCTGTTTCTGGATCTGGAACTAGTTTCATTTTTTCGTTTCGCAAGTATCCATAGGGTGGTTTTTTGCCGATGAACTTTCCTTCCGAAGCACTTGCACGTCGTCCTCGCTGTAATCGTTTGTTTATGTTTTTTAATTCCTCGCGAGAAAGGATAGATTTAACACCAAATAAAAGTTCAGCTCCTTCTTCGGTAGGGTCGATTACTTCGGTTGGTGTGATAACTAAAGTTTCACTATAGGCAAATGCTCGGTATATTAATCCCATATCGAACATATCACCGCGACCCAGCCTGTCTAGGTCCATCACCAGGACTGCATCAGCAGCACTGTTTTCTACTTCTCTTAGGAGCTCTTGAATTTTGGGACGTTCATTTATATATTCACCAGATACAACTTCTTCAAATGGAGGAGCAACCAAATTATGATTCTCTTTTTTTACAAGTTCCAAAAGTTGTTTACGGTGGCGTTCAAGTGTATCGTATTCTCCGTTTTGTTCCCTTTCTAAGTCCTTACGGCTTTTACGCAAATAAATGAACACATCCAATCCAGTGGGGCGCATAGTGATTTCTCCTTTCTAAAGCAAAAACAAAAAGTTTCAGAGCAGCTTCCTTATATCAGCATTAATGTTATCTGCACCAACTTGATCTGCTAATTGCTGTAGAATCAGTTTCGTTGATTCATAAATATGCTCAGGTTGAAGAGATTTTCTTCTTCTTTTCATTTCAGATAATTGAATGACATTTTGGAATGCCTGACACTTCACCTGATTACGTATAGTCATGAAACGTCTGATAATATACTCTCTAGGCAGCTTAAATAATTCTTCTAAGGTGTTGATAGATTGATATTGCTTTACTGCAGGAATAAAAATATGACGAGGCATTGCAGCATATAAAGCAAGACAATTTGCTTGATTCTCTTGTAATTTTGAAAAGTCTTCAGGTAAATTTTTTTGATTCCCTGGATGAGATATAACATGTGCAAACTCATGAAAAAATTTATACCGTTGCTCGTAAGGAGACAACCTGCTATCTATATATATTAATGCGTATTCATCATCTTCATGGATACAATGGCTTCTTTTAGGTCCGTAAATCACATCGAGATTAAACTTGTCGGATAAGTTTTCTATACTAAGGTCATCAGTGGTTAGAATCCCCTTGTCGATCATAAGTTGAGTTATCTTTGTTTCTCTCCATGTAGCAAAGCGCATAATGATCCCCCCTAAACTAAAAAAAGGAATGTATGTTCTGTTTTTTGTTTTAGAAAAAAGCCCTAATGGGCCTTTAATTTTATCTTTCTGTAAACCAGATTTTAGTTTATGTATACTTTGAATCAATGGCTTTCGTTTTTTTCTCTGGAAGCCATGTCATCCATCCACTCTATTGCTCCTATATGTGTTCCAGCAGAAACCAATAAGGCTATGATGGCAAATACTATCCCAGCTATTGGACCGCCTAAAGCAGCGCCTATTGCAAACCCAATGAGCGTCCAGCAAATAGAAAATATAATAGTTAATATAATTGCCCCTTTTCTAAACCATGTGGTGACGAGTAAAGCAAGTAAAACTAAACCAAACACAGCCCAATTAAAAGTTGCTAAACCTGCAATTATAGCAACCACAAAACACTCACCGAATAAAAAGTTGGCAGCACTATCGTTAAATTGAGCTTGGGTGTTTCCTTTTCTTACATCTTTGTATCCCAATTTAATCCCCACTCCCTAGTTTAGGTATTGTAACATTACTTTAGCACTTATTAAATTGAATTTACAAGAATAAAATAAGGAAAATAGACTTATTTTTTTTCGTCCTGTTGCAGACGCTTTTTCATACGTTCCTTCATTTTACGGTATTGTTCTAACTGCTCTTTCAAAAAAATCTCCTCATCCTCATCCTCCAGTTCAAGTCCGTTCCCGCCATCATAGTGAATGTTTATTGAACCTTGAGGGTTATCTGTTCTGCCAAGTAGATAATCTGTAGTAACATCAAAAAGATTTGCTATTTTAACTAACATTTCATTATCTGGTTGTCTTAGTCCATATTCCCAATTCGCATACGTTGAAACTGTTTTTATGTTCAATTTTTTTGCAACGAGAGACTTAGTCCATCCTTCTTTTTCTCGCAGCATTTGAAGTCTTTTACCAATTATATTAGCCATATTGAAAACTCCCAATTTCATTTTCTGTGTAAATTTTATCATGATTTACACTCAAAATATAAAAAGTTTCACAAAAAGAATAAAAAAGTATTGACTTACACGAAAGGAGTAATTATTATGTAATTAACAGCTACACAAAACGAGTAAAGAGAGGTGAACAAATTGAATTTATCTAAAGTAAAGCAAGTCCGTATTTCAAAAGGGATCTCTCAAACCCGAATGGCGAAGTTACTAGGATACAAATATGCAAGTGGTTACGCTAATTTAGAAAACGGACGGAATAAACCCAGTTTAGAAAAAGCAAAGCAAATAGCAGAAATTCTAGGAGCTGATGTAGAAGAACTTTTTTTTGAAGAGAAGTTACACGTAAAGGGTAAAAACACGTCCGTTTCATAAACCATGTGAAAGGAGGTTTGCTAATGAACTTAGCTAGGACCGTCCACCTCCCCCCTAAGCATACAAATGTATCAAAGGGGGATGAGCATATGGACAGCAAGACAATGAAATTAGGAAACTCAACGGT
This sequence comes from Halalkalibacterium halodurans, assembly GCF_004376175.1. Classification (GTDB taxonomy): domain Bacteria; phylum Bacillota; class Bacilli; order Bacillales; family Bacillaceae_D; genus Halalkalibacterium; species Halalkalibacterium halodurans. Next base: position 40,145 of record NZ_SNUY01000011.1, read on the forward strand.
TACTGTTTATTCCAACCTTGTGAACATGTCGCCTGAAGAACGCAAAGAATGGTTTGACCGTGAGTGGGCAAACGGAAACAGCGTTCTAAAGGACATGGCAGGAGTTATATCAGAGATCGCAACAACAACTGAAACTGATCCTTGATAGGGGACCATCCCTATCCAACTGGACAAGCCTTTAATCAAAGCATAGCAACCTGCTTGCAACAAACATAGTTGTCAAATGTTACGAAAGGAGACGGAAGGTAATGGCAATCGGAACAGATATCGCAGCAGCCAGACAACGAAAAGGTCTCACGCAACATGAGTTAGCTGAAAAGTTACCGTTTTGTAGATCAAGCGTAGCGCTCCACGAAACAGGCAGAAGAGAGGTCAATAAAGAGGATTGGAAGTATTATTGCCAAGCGCTTGATGATGCAGTATTCACCTTGGAGCGACAACGCGATGCGACTGGGGGAGTCTATATCCCATATTTGGACGGGCCTATTGTAGAGCACAATCCAGCGGCACTAACATTCTTAGCTCGTAGGGAGCTAAAGCAGGCCAAGGAGCATTTGAATGAAATCGATGTGAGTAAGCCGGTGGATATGATGTCAGGTGCTGAGACTTCCCATGTTGAAAGGACAATAAATGAATTACTCGACGCAGCAGCAGCGGCTCAAACGCTTGTAATTGATTTATGTAGTCGTCTTGATATGTCCTTCAGTAAAGAGGTCAAACAGTGGCAGGGAAGCCTTATGGCTCGCCAGATGATAGCAAGGAGGAATGGATGATGATGACAAAACCGCTTAAAGATTTAAATCGCGCGGAACTGGAAGTAATTTTGTCGGCAATGAGGCTCCAAGTGAGAACGCTCAAAGGAGCAGAAAAGGATTTATTCTCTCTGGATTATCAAAAGGTTTTAAAGAAGGGGAGAGAGGTAGAGCTAGATGGCATGGGGATGAAACACATTTGCTATGCGCTAAGAAGAAAAGCACTCATGTTAACGGCTGTATATGGAAATGAGGCACGCAAGGCGCAGAAAAAAATGCTCTATAACCTAGCTTACAAAATCACAATGAAACGGATTCGGTTCCAAGAGGAACATAATCCATTAAACAAACACAAAGAAACGCCTGCCCTCCCGAAAGCAGACGTTTCATAAAACACTCGTTTCCCAATTTCATAGTAGCATAGTGATTCTAACTTGGCAAGCCTTAGCGGTTTGCCGAGAGGGACACAACCATCCCCCCGTTTCTATCTATCTCCCCTAGGTTGTGTCTCTCTCGGTGCGGCTAAGCACCAACAAAATTTGAAAGGGGAAAAATAAATGAACGCAAGTGAAGCAAACTTACTATCTCGGAGTTGTGGGGACAGGTTAGCAGAATCTCAGTTTAAGGAGATCACGAGTCACATTGAAGCTGAAATTGTTAGAGCAGCTCAAAAAGGTCAATATGAAACCGTGATAGAGGTGTTTGATACATCTGAGTTTATCAGGTATTCGTATCATCACAAAGTTTCAAAGTTGTTTATTGACAAAGGTTACAAAGTTGATATTAACCATGGGGATGTAGATTCTCCTGAGTACAAGATCAAAATCAGTTGGAAGTGAAGTCATGGGCCAAAAACAAATGTCACTTCATTCTGTGTTGGCTCAAGTTTCGATCGCCAACACAGAGCAGCAATTAAAAGAATTGGATCGGATGTTCGATAGGGCTTCTCGTCAATTGGAGCAGCTTAAAAGGACCATTCAGGAAATAGAGCAATTTCAGTTTGAAGTCAAAACAAATTTGATTTCAGAGATCTCCATTGGTGAGAAAAAGGGGAAAGGGGCGGAAAACCTTGATGACAACAACTGAACAAGTGGGGTACACCAAACGCTTGAACGAAATCCTTTGTTTTAGACCTTCGGAACAGCGTGATAGACGTCTAGCCAATTTCATGACTGACTTAGAGGTCGCTTATCAAATACCACTGGTTGGAAAGGATCGAATTGAGGATTTTGAAGTAAGGAATCCAAAAGTTATGCAACTTTATCGTATTGCTTCAAAAGCAAGGACATTTAGATAGGGGGGAGAACATGCGTAATACGAAGCTAGTCACGTTTACTGAAGGTGAGGACTTCTACCTTTACCACCATATCGAGGTGTTAGGTGAGGCGGAAGGGTGCCTACGTTGTGCACACCAAATGTCAAAAGAGCCGAGACACATATTAGATCGATATCGGCTTTTAAAGTCGCAGCAAAAAGAAAAGACCCGCCAGATTGCCGTCTGACGAGTCTCAGGGTCACCTTTACTATCCTCTTACACCTTAGTATAAGGTGGCCCTCCAAAAAATGCAAGGGAGGGATATTGAATGTTCAAACCTGCCGAGAAAGTAAAGAAGAAATTAAAGATTGTTGTGTACGGGGCATCCGGAGTCGGTAAGAGTTGGTTCGCTCTTTTAGCAAATGGTAGAAAGGCAGTCATTGATACTGAAAATGGTACAGATTTCTATGCTGACAAGTTCGAGTTTGATGTTTTCAAAACAAGAAAATATACGGATGTTATCGCGGCCATCGAACATATCGAAAATAATCCTGATAAGTATGACGTGTTGATTATTGATCCAATTACCAACATATATCAAACGCTTAAGGATGCAGCTCAAGTAGCCGCTGAAAAGCGTGCCGTTAGAAAGCGAAGAAGTATTGAAGATGTGTCTCTAACTCAACGAGATTGGGGAAGCATCAAGCAAAAATACACCTCTCTCATTTCAAGGTTATGTAATTTACCTTGCCACGTCATCATTACTGGTTGGGTGAAAGATGTTTATGAAGGTGAGGGGGAGAACCGAAAAAAGGTCGGTACTAGCATCGATGCTGACAAAAAAACCGAGTATCAACCAGATGTTATTATTCACCTTCAAACAAATGGTCAAGGGCAACGCTTTGGAGTAATTGAGAAAGATCGTACAATGACTTATCAAAAAGGACAAAGTGTGAAGGATATTTCTTTTAATGATTTTCTCGATGCTGTCACCGACGAAGGGGCCGCAGAAACACGCTTGCAAACAGAAGAAGAAGCAGCGGAACAAGAAGCCAACGGTTTTGAGTATGTAAGTTCTGAAACTATAGAAGCAGTTAAAACCAAATGGTTGGAAAAGGGCTTCGAACCAAGGAAGCTGATCGCTCAAGCTAACAGCCTGTACGGTGTTTCTGACATTTACAAATTGACCGAAAGCCAAGGGTTAGATTTGCTCACTTTGTTAACTGATATGAAGGCAAATCAAAAGAAAGGCACTGGTGATGATAAGTAATGAATTAGGTTTTTACCATGTCGAGATACCTAAACTTTATTTGTGGATGGTTGATGAGGTAGAAGACCGAAGTAAAAAAGAATTGCTCTTCAAAAGGTACGTTAAAGGTTATCTTGCAAAATCCCATCCAGAGATGCAACTGGTGAGGATTTCGCAAATGACAGCAGTTTGTACAAAACGTGAAGAGTAAAGGGGGAAAGCAAGAACAATGTCATATCCGTTCACCACTTACAGCGGGCTTCTTACAGCAGAGCACTACCGACGAATGGGGAACGCTATCTGGCTATTCCTTTGGTGTGTTAGCTCGACAACCAAAGAGGTAGAGCGAGACGGGGAAAAGTGGGGCATTGTTCTTGGGAATAAGCCCCTTAAGATCACCGAATTAGCGGAGATATTCGGTGTGAATGAAAAGACTGTAAGGCGTTGGGTGAAAGACCTTGCAGAACATGATTATATTCGTGTCACTAGAGCTCCTTACGGTTTAATTTTCAGCGTTAAAAATTCAAAACGCGGACTCAGTTCGGACAAAAAAGCCCGATCGGACATAAGTGTCCAGTCAGCTAAAGAACGGACAAAAATGTCCGAACCAGAACGGACAGAAACGTCCAATCACCCGGACAAAAATGTCCGATCTAATAAAGATATTACAGAGATAAGTAATATTACTACTACTAAATCTAATATAAGGCCGCCAGCCGAAGGAGAAGAAAGTGGCGGGGTGTCGTTCCCCGGTCCATTGCGTGACGATCGCCAAGGAGAAAACTTTGGTGCAGAAATACCACAAACTTCAGAAGGCGATGCGGTCGACATGCTTGCTAATCGCTATCTAGAGCTTAGGGCGTCGGGGTTTAATTTGAAACCAGATGATTATGCATCTATTCAGCGCACTCTCACTACTGTACCAATCAAGGCAGCTATTAAACTATTAGAGGCCTGCTTCAGAGATTACGAAAAGAGCAAGCGACCTGGATCAAAGATCAATTCATTTTCGTACTGCGAACCGTACATCATAGATCGGTATAACGAGCTTATTGCTCGCGAACAAGCAAAGAAGGGCGCGAAAGGAGGAGCGTATGCACCCGATAGGCGAGGTACTGCGAAAGTTGCAGGAAAGAGCAAAACAATCCCAATCGGTAGCGGTCGCGTCGGCAGAATCGGAAAACGAGCGTGAATACGATTGTCCGAAGTGCAAAGACCAACGAGGCTACCTCGGTAGAAATTCGGAAGGTGATGAGGTTTGGATAAGGTGCTCATGTGTGGAATGGATGAAGGTTCAGAGAATCATGAAAGCTAGTGAGATAACAGATGAATTTCGTAAGCTAGCTTTTGCCAACTTCGTCACAGAAGGAAAACACGAGTTAATCCTTGAGGCACATGACTGCGCCCTCGAATACTATCAACGCTTTGATGAGATTCATGGCAATAGACAAAACAGTCTATCCCTTCTTGGCCAACCAGGGACGGGGAAAACGCACTTAATCACGGCCGTTGCAAATAGTCTAATGCGCAAGAAGGGCGTGCCGGTGCTCTATTTTCCGTATGTCGAGGGATTTAATGACTTACGGGATGATCTCGATGAATTAGAGGTTAAGCTCGAGAAGATGAAGGGCATTGATGTTCTGTTCATCGATGATTTATTTAAACCAGTGAATAAAAAGCCGCGTGCAACAGAATGGCAGATTGAACAAATGTATGCGGTCATTAATCACCGATATATCAATCACAAACCTATTATGGTTTCGTCGGAACTAAACGTTTCTGAATTGATCATAGTTGACGAGGCACTTGGAACGAGAATCTATGAAATGTGCCGAGATTTCACGGTTGTTTTAGAAGGTGACCCGCTAGAACTGAATCATAGATTGGAGGGGCTTGAACTATGAACGGAACGGTGGAGGATATTGGATACGGTTATTATTTCAAGCCACCCAGGTTAAGTGAAAAAGAATTTGAACGCCGTTGGGAAAAGCGGAAGGAAGAACTACTGGACATCAAGCGGCGGTGGGAAATCCAAGAAAGGGAGTGGAAAAAACATGGAGTCAAATGATCTATATACTACTTGCCTTCGTTGTGGCCGTCAGCTAAAGACAGCAAGAAGTCGTCAGTTGGGGCTGGGGCCAACATGTGCCAAAAAAATGAAAGAAGAGCGAGAAAAACAGCAACAGATTAAACTCTTCGAAGTCCAGGGAGAGAACTTTCTTGACGAATTAAAGAAACGTAAATCAGCAAGCGCTTAGGAGGATCACATGGTAGTTAACTACGGTAAAAGGGGGATGGCCCTTGAACAGGGCATCATCCATACCAATAGCACATATAGGGCCCAAGGTATAGCGCTTGTCGATAAAATACCAACACCTTGGCGTGTTTATTATGACAAGCGATCGAATAGAAGTCAGGCCACCCCGATGGAAAAATCGACGGTAGATTTTAGCGGAACCATTCGGGGTGGAAGGGCAATTCATTTCGAAGCCAAAAGCACAATAAACAAGACAAGTTTCCCATTAAAAAACATAAGTGAACACCAGGTAGATTACCTAATTTCCGTTCAAAATTTGGGGTCAATAGCGTTCTTCATAATTGAGTTCGAGGCATTGAATGAACGGTACCTGGTCCCGATTGATTTCATCAAAACGTGTTGGGATCGGATGTTTAAGGGAGGGAGAAAATCAATCGCGATCAAGGAGCTGCGTGAAAATTCGTGGTTGATTCCTACCACAAACGTTTATTGTGATTACCTATCGATAGTGTTCAAGCACTTGTGGGAGTGATCAAATGACAACCCTTAAAGATTACCGCATCGATCTAAGTGAGGGACGAGGTGACAGAGTTGAAATACCAAGAAGCTCAACAGGAGCTTAGAAGGATACTTAAGGAGCAGCAAACTGTCAGTGTCCCTAAGCTGAAAAAAATCCTTAATAGCTTGAATATTTCGCTCAAAAAGCCAAGTTCACAACAGGAGATAGATTATCTGAAAAGTGAAATAAAAAAGCTTAAAAAAATGTTAAAGATAAGGAGCAGATTAAATGAAACTTAGTAGATTTTTCAGGCTTCAAGCGACACTAGATCAACATATCAAGAAGAGAAAAGGCTTGGAAGATAAAGACCTTCTTCTTGATAAGATCCAAGCCCTACAAGTGGAACTGGGTGAACTGGCTAACGAATGGCGAGGGTTTAAGTTTTGGAGTAATAAACAAACTCCGGAAGTAGAGCAAGAGGAATGCGATTATTGTGGTGAGTACGTAGACCATACAAGACCAAGTCCTTTCATGGGGGATAGTGCCTCAATGTGTAAACCATGTTGGGATATGACAAAGGAAACTTATGCATCATCAACTGGTGAACATATTCCTGAATTTGAAGATTACCCGCACTTTAGGAAAAAGGTAGCAAATAAACTTCTAGAAGAATACGTTGATTGCCTGCATTTCTTCTTATCGATCGGCAACGACCTGAACATTAACGAGAATATGATCTTTAATAAGAGTGGAATCCCAAATGCAAGAACTTTGTTTGCACTCATCAACCGCTATGTAGCTGAAATGTGGTGGGTGTATCACGATAAAAAATCAAGTGACGCTGCAGTCAAGTGGTTCCATGCATTCGAACATTATCTACAACTCGGCGAAGTCCTAGGATTCGCTTGGGAAGAAGTCGAGGAAGCCTATCTAAAAAAGAACGAGATTAATCACGAGCGTCAAGAGTCGGGCTATTGAGGTGCAGAAGCGTGGATATTAGAAAAGCAACAGATCAACAACTGCATTATATAGCAAAAGATGAGAGTGCGAGGCTTATATATCGTTATGAAGCAGCGAGGGAGCTGCAGAGGCGGAAGGAAGAGAAGAAACAGGAAAGCCGAGGTGCATGATGCAAATTTTAAACACTTATCAAGAAGCAAGCGAGTTGATCAAATTATGTGCCATATTTGGTGGAATCGCGTTAATGATATCGATCTTCATCATTGTCTACATGTTGACGGAAAAGGACTATAAAAAGTCTTTAATCGTATGGAGTCTTATCTTGTTCAGTTTGTCAGTTGGTTTGTTGTATAAGCATTTTACTCTCGAGAAAGACACGTACCATGAAGTCATTATTGAGGACAGTGACAACTTTGATTTTGAAGCATACGAGATCGTTGAAAGTCGCGGAAAAATCATTGTAGTGAAGGAACGATGAACCAGAAAGGAGCTGGTTTGATGAAGAAAAGCAGTCAAATGACTAGGGCTGATTGGATTGAATGGCAAAAGCAGGTCATTCGGGAGGAGTATCGGGATAACTCGTTACCTGATAGGAAAACAAAGGAGAACAACTGATCTGAGGTGTGATCCATAAATAAACAATTGAAAAACTCATGGGTATGGACTGAATTGGCCCAAGTAAAGAAACCGGATCGAAAGGCAGGGGAATAACATGCAGCAACTTCAAAAAGTTTTTAACTATCACGACGCAGAATTGAGAACGGTCATAATCGATGGTGAGGTTTGGTTTGTTGCAAAAGACGTCTGCGAAATCCTAGAACTCTCCAATCCTACAAGAGCAGTAAGCAGATTAGATAAAGATGAACGGTCTAACTTCAAGTTAGGGCGTCAAGGAGAAGTCAATATTATCAACGAGTTCGGGCTATACAGCTTAGTTTTATCTAGTCGGAAGCCTGAAGCGAAGAAATTTAAAAGGTGGGTCACGCATGAAATCCTCCCGTCAATCCGCAAAACAGGGGTATACCAGGTAGAAGCTGCCCCTGCCCCCTCCTATATGATTGAGGACCCGATCGAGAGGGCTAAACAATGGATAAAGGAACAAGAGAAGGTTCGGTTGCTGGAGCAACGAGCAGCCGAATATGAGGAGAAAGCGAACTACGTGGACCAGATTCTTCTGTCCAGAAAGACCATGACCACCACACAGATTGCCAAGGACTACGGGATGAGTGCTCAAAGGCTGAACCAAATCTTGAAAGAAGAAGGCATTCAGTACAAGTTGCGCGGTCAGTGGTTACTCAAGGCAGCCTATCATGATAAGGGTTATACTAAGTCGCGCACCGTCGATATTAGACGCAGCGATGGGCGGGCAGATATCGCTATAAACACGGAATGGACGCAGGAAGGACGTCTTTTTATCCACAAAGTGTTAACAAGTCGTGGGTATGTGGCTCTTATGGATCGGGAAGAACAACATGCCTAGGTAAATGAGAGGTGTAGAAAAAATGAACGTTCGAGCGGATTTGATCAAAAGAGCCTTAAGCAAAAAACACCATCAAGATTTCTTTCTCACCGAAGTGAAGAATGGACCTACTCATTTTGCTTCTGAGCTCGCAATTATAGATGCCCTAGCTATAAAAAAGAGCTGGGCCAAGCCTTGTATCACAGGGTATGAGGTCAAGGTATCACGTCAAGACTTTCTCAACGACAGCAAGTGGCCGGTATACAAAGACATGTGCCATCGCTTCAACTTTGCATGTCCCAAGGGGCTTATTTCGCCTGATGAGGTTCCAGAAGATGTCGGATTGATCTGGTTCAACCCCGAAACCGGAGCGTTATATACACGCAAGAAATCAAAATTCCGAGAAATTGAAATGCATGCTGACATGCTCTATTACATCCTTATGAGTCGAGTGCAAAGTGACCGACACCCTTTTTTTAGCGATGAAAGGGAAGAGATAGAGGCGTTTATGCAAGATAAAACCCATCGCAGATATTTGGCAAATGTTTACGAGAACAAGCTCGCTAAACAAGCTGAGCAAGCCATCAAAGAGGCTGAGCAGAAGGAAAATGAAGCAGAAAAGGTAATGGAAAACGCTCGGCGCTTCGAACGTGTAGTTGAAATCATGAAAAATAACGGCATTAAATTCCATCGTTGGACATGGGAAGAGGAATTGGACGAAGCTTTGAAACATGGTATGCCAAGGGATTTCCGGATGGTAGTTGCTCAGTTAGAAAGGGATGTCGAATCGTTAAAAAATATAGCGGGGAACGACAATAAGTAGAAGGATATTGCGAAGGAGTGAAAATTTAGAGTTACTAAAGGTAGTGATTGGGATTATGAAGACGAAGTGGAAATCAAAAGGAGAATTATGCCTAGTAGAGTCATACTGAGAAGGAGATAAGCATGAACAATCCGCGGGTTTTCTCTAACCCTTGTGCCATTTGCAGAGTTAGAGAGGCAACTAAATTATGTGATTATGTGACCGGGTATAACAACTCGCCAATTTTTGTTAACAACTATAAAAAATTCGTTGAATTAAACTCCGGTTGTAGACACGAGACTTGCGATTTGCCAATGTGCGGTGAATGCGCAAAGCAAATGGGGCTGAACGTAGACTTTTGTCCGCATCATTATAAATTGCACATACAGGCTGAGTTACCGGCAAAGTTAAAGCAAGCGCAGATCAGACAAAAATCTAAACAATATTATGAAATGGAGGAGTGACGGTTGAACATTAATTTTTTCAAAAACATTTAATTGTGTAATAAAAAAACCGCCCCTTTCGGAACGGCAAAACTCTATCGACTTTAGTATATCACATTCTGAAGGGGGAACATACATGCGCCTTGAGAAGTTAGAGATCAATCCGGAAAAATCGAAATAGATTTAATGAAACGCGAGGGACCATTCGTTGTAGTGGTATCTGATGGGCGGGCTAAAATAACGAGTTTACCACCTCATGGTGAAACCAAAGTATTAACTCACCAGGGGAAGGTGAAAAGAATTAAGTTTGACGAGGGAGAAGAATTTTAAATAGTTCTACCAGACATCTGGAGGACACTGATTGGATTACGGGATACACGTGTCTGTCGGTGTCCTTTTTTGCTTAAAAAAATTTAAGGAGGCGGTTGTCCATGCAAGAATTGATTGAAGAGTATACAGAGACTTTGCACGACGTCGAAAAAATGCGAGAGAAGGCAGCGGAAGATGACAAAATAATCTTGGGCAGCATGGCAAGCGATCTTAAATACGCCATTCAGTGGATGAAAACCGGCAGGCAACCAGGCAACCGCAGAGGGGTGGAGAGGCTGGCCGCATATCAAAAAGAAAAGAGCTTCGATCCGCTAGAAATGCAGAAATTTTTCCGTTCTACATGCGATTCATATTCATGGACAGAGGATGGTCGAGAAGAAAATGCCATCACCGAATGGGATAAAATTCGCATTGAGGATGCTCTGTCGGTGCTCACCGATCGTGAAAAAGAAATATATTTGATGTCTCGAGGGCAAATGTTGTCATACGATGATATTGCCAAGTTGCTGTGCGTTTCAAAGAGCACAATCCAGACGACGATTGAACGTGCAGAAAATAAAATACGCCAACAAATTTCTCAAAGCCTATTCTCTTTTACGGGATAGGCTTTTTTTGTCGTACGAATGCCACCTATATATAAAGAGGTTATTCAAGGTAACGGAGTGAGACGATGGAAATACGCAAAGTACCTGTTGGGGATTAATACAGGGGACGATCTAAAAAAACTCGTCGAACTTGATCTCCAACTCCAGCGTGACGAGTTTTGAAACAAACACAAACTTAAACCAATATATGGGGGTGGCGGTGATGTAGATGGCTAGACCGAGAGACCCGCGGAGGGATGAAGCAAAAGAAGCGTGGTTAAAATCCAACGGGGAAGCGAAATTGAAGGACATTGCCACCTATCTAGGTGTTTCGGCTTCAACCATCCGCAAATGGAAAGCTCAAGACCGTTGGGAAGATGAATTGAAAGGGAGCGCTCCTAAACCGAAAAGGAGCGCTCCTAAACAGGGAGCTCCTAAAGGCAACGATAACGCCAAAGGTAATAAAGGCGGTGCTGCGCCCAAAGGCAACAAAAATGCAGTAGGAAATTCGGGCGGAGCTGCACCACGAGGGAACAAGAACGCACTCACCACGGGCGAGTATGAATCCATCCTTATCGACACATTGTCCGAAGAGGAGCAGGCACTATTCGACATTGTGGACACGTCTCCTGTCTCTCAAATTGAAGAGAATATCCGTATCCTTGCAATTAGGGAAAGGCGAATGTTGCAAAGGATAAACGACATCATAGAGGGTATGACAGAGAAGGAAGTGCGGATTCTAAAACAACTAAGAAAAACGAAGGTGCCAGTTGAAAAGCCGGACTTTGAAAATGGTGGCTTTAAAGAGGTTATAGTCAATAAGGAAGAGTTAGTCGTTGTCGAAGAGGAAGAGACCACATATCGAAAGATTGACGACATACTGAAGATTGAAGACGCCCTCACACGAGTGCAAAATCAGAAGCAAAAAGCCATCAAGATGTTATTCGAGATGACCGAGGCGTATTCGCAGCGTACAGAGATTGCCTTGCGTCGCTTGAAGTTGGATGAGGAAGCTGCAAAGAAGGATGCTCAAATTGATCTTGTGAAGGACAATGTGGATCTGTCTAACCTTTCAGACGAAGAGCTAGAAAAGGAACTGAAAAAGTATGGATTATCGTAGAGCGCTATTAGAAGAGAAATTGCGACGCGCCATGCGTGAAACGATTTTGAATGCTAGGCGTAATTTCTGGGACTTCTGTAAGACCAGGGCGCCAGATTTCTACAAAGAGGATCGATGGTATCTAGAACTCTATTGTAAAACTCTCGAAGCTCTATATAGGAAGCACCTTACAAAACAATACTTTTATTCCTTGGCAAAAGAGATCGCTCCCGACTGGTTTATAGAAGAGTTTGAGTGGGAACTAATTCCCGATCGATCACAGCCTTTTGAAAAAATGATCATCAATATGCCCCCACGTCATGGGAAATCACGAACTCTCAACATGTTTTGTGAATGGCTGCTGGGTGATGATCCCGATAACAAGATCATTACGGCCAGCTACAATGAGGATATGGCCACAACCTTCTCCCGTAATACTCGTGATGGGATAGCGGAGAAAAAGGTTGCACCGCAGCACTTGGTCTATTCGGATATCTTCCCGAATATCAAAATTCGACGTGACAACTCGAGTTATCGGGAATGGGCGCTGGAAGGTAAGCACTTTAGTTACAAAGGCGCTGGTCTTGGTGGTTCTGTCACAGGTAAGGGTGGAAACATCCTGATCGTTGACGATCCGATTAAGAACGCAGAAGAGGCGTATAACGAGAATGCCTTAGACAAACAATGGCTTTGGTATACAGGGACATTTCTCTCTCGTTTGGAAGAAGAAAGCGGAAACCCGATCGAGATCGTGAATATGACTAGGTGGGCAAAGAAGGATATATGCGGTCGTATTCTTGATGGCAAAGGGAGAGAAGAATGGTTCGTTCTGAAAATCGAGGTGAAAAGCAAGACCACTGGTGAGATGTTATGTGAGCAAATCCTCTCCAAAAAGCGTTATGAGTATTTCATGTCCGAGATGGAGGAGGGTGTATTTTGGGCTAACTATCACCAGAAAACGATCGATCAACGCGGCAGATTATACAAGTACTTTAAGACATATACCGCGCTGCCTAAAGCGGAAGATGGCTCTTTGCTGTTTGAGCGAATTGTTGCATACACGGATGTGGCAGATACGGGAGACGATTACTTGTGTACTGTCGTAGCTGGAATATACCAGGGTGTTGCTTATGTCCTCGATGTTATCTACACGCAAGCTGATTTGGAGGAAACGGAGCCAGATGTTGCATTCACGTTAAATGAGAATAACGTCAACGTCGGATACTTTGAATCGAATAACGGAGGTGAAGGGGCTGCACGTAGTGTTCGTCGTATCCTTCGCCTGAACTATCCGACAGCGCCGACGATTGTCCGTTCATTCCATCAAAGCAAGAACAAACAAGCTCGAATATTGTCGAACAGCACCTTTGTGATGAAGAGGGTGCTTTTTCCTGTGGACTGGAAAGACAGATGGCCGGAATACTACCAAGCTATGTCAGAGTACCAACGGTCCGGTAAGAATGCCCACGACGACGCGCCAGACGCAACGACAGGAATTGCAGAGATTTTGCAAAATCGTATTGATGAGGAAGAAAGGGAAGAAAAACGACCGGAGCGCAAGCGACCGAGCGGACGAACTAGACGAGAAAGGAGGTAGGATATGTCGCAGCCACAAGTTAAAGCACGTGTAATAAAGGCACAAGGATTGTCGGGGTCATCAAAACAGATTTATCAGGATGACTTTAAAGAATGGTATGGACTAGATGTTATTATGCCTCCCTATAATCTCCAAGAACTCAAGGTGATTGCAGAAAAATCTACTGTACTTCAGCAGTGTATAGATGCCTATTGCACAAACCTAATTGGTTTCGGTCTAGAGCCTGAATATACGTTTGATTTTAATGCTGCCAAAGACGAGAAGGACGGGAACCGTAGATCTGCGAAACAGGTGGAAGCTGAAAAAGAGTGGGTGCAGCTCGAGGAATTCATTAAATATCTAAATCATGATGAACGGGCTGAAACCATAATCGAATACGCAATCGCAGACATGGAAAAGACGGGAAATGGGTACCTCGAAGTAATGCGAAATGTCAAAGGCGAACCGGCTGAAATCCAGTACATGGACAGCCAATACATGCGTGTCTGTACTCGCACAGTTCCAGAAAAAATTGAAGAACCTATAACCGTCCAAGGGAAGCCGAGCACATACACGAGGTGGAAAAGGTTCAGGCGGTATGCGCAGATGGTGAATGGGAAAATTGTCTACTTCAAGGAATATGGAGATCCACGAATCATGAACTCTAAAACTGGGAAATTTGATGACAACACACCCGAGAATCTTCGTGCCACCGAGGTCATTCATTTCAAAGTTGGAAGTGGAGCTTATGGCATACCGCGATGGATCGGGAACTTAATAGGGATGTATGGGGCCAGAAAAGCAGAGGAGTTAAACTACTTGTATTTCAAAAATGGTCGACACATACCTGCTGCAATTCTTGTAGAAAACGGGATGCTTAGCGAAGACTCATACGAAGAGTTACAAGAGTACATGAATCAGGCGCAAGGGGTGGACAATGCACATAAATTCCTACTGTTAGAGGTGGAAGGAATCAAGCCTACCGATGATCTGAAATTAAACGCGGACAATGTATCTAATGTTAGGGTGCAAATTAAGAGTCTTGCCGAAATGCTGCAGCAGGACGCTCTTTTTCTGGAATACGATGAAAAACACCGAGAAAAGCTGCGCTCGTCCTTTAGATTGCCGCCTATTTATGTGGGAGAAGCAAAAGATCTGAACCGAGCTACGGCGGATACAGCGCGTAAGGTAACGGAAGAACAAGTCTTTCAACCTATGAGGAATAAAATCGTAGGAAAGCTCAATTCATTGTTTTTGCCTGACCTTGGGTTGAATCTTGTTCGCATGGTCGCCAAAGGTCCAGACTTCCGTGATCCTATGGAAATTGCGAAAGTACTTATTCCTTTTGTTAATGCTCGCGCATTAGCGCCAAACGACTTGCGTGATGCTGCCGGACGTATCTTGGGTAAGACGCTAGAAGAATGGCCAGAGGAGATCTATAATCGCCCACTTGCACGAGAGCAGCAAGTTATCGATGGTGAAACGATTCAGCAAAACTCAATCCAAAAGGCGGCACCACACGATCAATCCGAACTCGTGAGCGTGCTTAAAGATTTGCGAGATTATGTGATCCGTTCGGAGGAAAAACGATGAATAAAGTGCAGGATCTGGTAGCGAATCTAAATGACTTGATCAGGAAAGAGCTAGCTTTTGATTCTAAACTGTCTGAAGTACTTGCTGACTTCCCAGGCAAAGAAAAAGTAGAGACATTCATTGAGGAGTATGAGGCCGTTATTGCTTTTTTGCTTTTAAGGATGAGGAATCACTTTATCGATGCCTTGCACTCGTTTATTGCAAAGGATGATAGCGAAACATTAGAAGCCATCTTATCCTACTTTCAGGAGCATGTTTCCTATGAAATGTTTGTCGAAGAGCTAGCTGCTGAATCGGAGCGTTTTTTACGCATGTCAGTTGAAGAGTTTTCAAAGGTGATCATGGATTCTCTTGATCCAGAAGTACCGTTTCAAGTGTTATCTAATCGGTCCATTAAGTGGATCGAGGAATGGTCCCAAGAACTGGCCGAACTGATGAATCTATCAACCCAAAATTCAGTAGAGAAGATTCTCACCACGGCCATAAATGAGGGAAAGGGAATAGACTACGTGGAACGCGAACTCATGGAACATGAGTCTTTCAGTCGTCAGCGAGCAAGGACCACAGCTATAACCGAAGTTCTCACAGCGTCGTCAGTAGCGCAGCAAGAAAGCTATTCGCAAAGTCCAGCTGTCATCGGGAAACGGTGGAAGCATTCGGGAACCAAAGGAATTGACCCAAGGGAAAACCATATGGCACTTGATGGAACGGTGGTCCCTGTTGACGAGCCGTTTGTGATCCCAGGCAGCGAGGAGGTCGCCATGTTCCCTCGCGATCCTAACCTATCTGCAAAAGAACGCGTCAATTGCCACTGTGCGCTTGGTCCAGCAGTCGACGAAAGTATCACTGGGCTGTCTCCCGAAGAAAAACAGGCGATTCGGGACGAGGCTTTAGCTGAAATGAACAGTAAGGGTGCATGGGAGTAATCCATGAAAGGAGGTGAGAACATGCCAAGAGAATTAATAAACGCACAGATAACACATGTATCACTTGTTGACAAAGGAGCCAACGGGAAGAAGTTTGCCATCGTTAAGTCTGAAAAAGACCCTGTCTTTCAGAAGACAGTCAACATCATGAAATCTGATGAGGAAAAGCAGCTTGTTACCGGTGTTGTGTACGAGCCAGAGGTAGAGGATGCTCACGGAGATTTCATGACAGCTGATGAGATTGAAAAGGCTGCCCATCAGTTTTTAAAAGATTATCGGAACATCGATAAGCAGCACGACTTTATTTCTGACGTAGGCGAAGTGGTTGAGTCCTGGATTGCAAAATCGGATATGACACTAGGTGATGAAGAGATCACCGAAGGTACTTGGGTGATGACGGTGAAAGTCACTGATAACGACAGTTGGGAAGCGATCAAGAAGGGTGACATAACAGGTTTCAGCATGGCAGGGTCAGCGGAAGTCATCGAAAAGCAAAAGGAAAAAAAGCCTGTTTCCAAAAACCAAGAAGGCGAAGAGGAAATGAAAGGCTTTTTTACTTTGCTTAAAAACTTCTTTACAAAGGGAGAAGTCCGAGACAATTACGAGGCTAACCAACAACGGCGCAACTTATGGGCAGTTTGGGATGCGCTGGAAGATGCTTTTTATTCTTCTATTTGGCACAACCCTACACCTCAAGTTGCTGATTTTGAGCGTATTAAAGCTGCGGCAATTGAGTTTGAGGAAATTGTGTCAGAAATCCAATCACCTGAGGCCGTTGAGAAAGCAATGGCATCAAAGCCTGAAAACATGAAAAAGTCAAAGGAGGATAACGAAGTGAAACCAGAGGAACTTCAACAAGCGCTTGAAAAAGCAATGGACCCATTGAACAAAAAACTGGAAGCCCTTGAAAAAGGACAAGATGCCAACATTGACCAAACGGGTGAGCAAGAGCTATCGGATGAGGAAAAGTTAGCTAAACAATTGGAGGATGTAGTTGCAGCTGCAGTTGATCCAATTGCAAAGCGCTTGGAAGCTATTGAAAAAACTCGTGCTGGATCTCAGCAGCAGTCTACAGATGATCAACAATCGCAAGCTCAACCTGTCGAAAAAAGCTATATGCAACATTTTTATCGGTAATTCAATAACCGAAGAAGAAGAAGAAGAAAAGGAGTGAATCAAATTGGATAACAACGACGTAATTGCAATGGAAAAGGGCAACTCGATTCAGCAAATCAAAAAAGATATCGAAGTCACGATGCCGAAACAACAAGCGCAACAATTTTTGATCGATACGATCGAAACAACATCAACACTACAAAAGCTAGATCCGATTTATCGTAATGACAGCAAAGGTTCCATTGACACACTTAGTGTTCAAAGTCGCCGCTTAAGAAAACATTCAAAGAACCACACTCCAAATAACACAACTGACGGTATCGATAATGGTCAGATTGAGTATAACGTTCAAAAAGTATTTTGGGATACATGGCTTAATGATGATGATGTGTGGTATAACTTACGAGTCCGTGGTGAGAACATCGAGGATACTGTCATTGGAATGATCCAGAGACAATTTGGTGTGGATTTGCAGGACTTAATTTTTAACGGGGATACAGAGATTGACCCTACAGCAGAAGATGCTGCTTTCTTAAGTATTCTTGACGGCTTCGTTAAAAAGATGAAGAAATCTCCATATGTTACAGACTTGGGAGATGAGGAACCGACGCTGCTTGACTTTATAAATCACGTGCAGATCCTCCCAGAGCGATATAAAAATGCTCATGATGATATCACTTGGTTTATGACTCGGAATACTCATGACAAACTAATGTCTCAAGCTACGCAACGTATGACAGGCTTCGGAGATGCTGTTTTACAAGACGGTAAATTAGTAAGAATTGCTGGATATCAAATTGAAATTGTTGCAACTCTACAATCTGGATTTGCAGCTTTAACACCGATGAAAAACCTCAAGCCTGTTTTCACTCGTGACTTGAGATACAATCGCACGGGTGTCGGTGCAACTGCTGTCGCAAAAGATGCAACGTACCACATCTTGTTTGCGTATTTGGATGCTGTGCTGCGTGAAGTAGATGCAGTAGCTTACCTAACAGGGTCTAAGCTATAAAACTAATAATGACAAAGGAGGGTAACTGAAAATGCCGTATCAATTGAAGAGTAAAAGCGTCCTTCATGTGCCTGGAGGACGCTTTTTTAAGAAGGATGAAGTATACAAGGACGTGCCAAAAACGCATATGAGCTACTTTGTGGAGTCGGAAAAAGGAGGACCACAAGAGCGAACTCCATACACACATAGTGAGTTGGAGAAATTGTCTGCTTCCGATCAGAAAAAAATTATTGAAGAACTTGGTGGAGACGCAGAAAGTGTGAAGAATGCTGAGCAGCGCATCGCCTTGATTTTAGAATTACAAGACGGTGAGTAAGCCATGGCGCTTATAACACCTCAAGATGTCAAAGACTATACAACGTTTCCGATCGTAAAAAACCGTCCTGACAAATTACTCGAAGATGACATCTTGGAGGCAGAGATCGAGATTGAGAGTGTGACAGGTCACAGGTTCACGGATCCGGAATTTAATCCCTTGCCACGTCCGGTTAAACTAGCGGCCATAAAACTAGCCCAGTTTTATGCCGTGCTTAACTCAGATGAGGATCGAGCCCGAGGTGTGAAGCAAGAACGCTTTGAAAATTACAGCTACACCTTTGCCGACGGTCAGAACATACAAAAGCCTGATATTGGATTTCTCCTTGCGAAGTATATTCGCAAGGATGATCCAGAGAGAGGTGTAAAGATGAGGATGAGGATCATATGAGTCTTTTAAACTTACTTGATCACCTTTGCGACATCTATCGGCTTGAAAAGGCGGGGCAACAACAAAACTATGGAGTACCCATAGAGGTACCGGGGAAGTATTCAGATGCCCCGATTGCAACAGATGTGCTCTGCCATTTTGAAGAGGTTGCCCAAGATGTGGTGCAGGGCGAACCGCAGGCAACCATTGTGCAGCGTATGCGTGTGACATTTCCTGCTGGCACCGATGTGCAGATGAACGATCTTGTGAGATGGCACGACGGGGAGAATCGGGACGACTATGTCGAGTATAGGCTGCAGAAACCTAAAAGCGTGAGGGGTCATCACATTATCGTGATGGCCTTGAGGAGTGACGATCTATGAGTAAGGGTGGTTTTGGTGGGTTAGAGGACTTTATCAAGAGTGTGGACAAGGCTGCGAAAAAAGGTGCTAAAGAGGAAATCAAGCTGTGGGGCGAAGCAATGGCTTTGGATTTTCTTGATGAGGTGCAGAATGAGATCATTCGCACGCAGACCGTTGATACTCGGCGCCTGCTAAACAGCTTTGGCAAAGGCGATTCTGACAACGTATGGCGTATTAGCAAGGGCGGCTTGTCGTTGGAAGTCGGAACAAACGTTGAATATGCGAGATACGTTAATGATGGCCATTTCACTGTCAATCCTAATTCCGGCAAGGATCGACGGTGGGTTCCGGGGTATTGGAAGGGCGACAAGTTTGTCTATGACAAAAGCGCTAAAACGGGAATGCTCTTGACCATCAAGTGGGTGGATGGAACCGGTTATTGGGATAGTGCGAAGTTTATCTTTGAAAAAATGTTTGCTAAATCCCTTGAGAAAAAGCTACAGAGCTGGATGGACCGTACATTCGAAGGGAGGGCATGACGTTGGAAGAATTGAAGCTCCACCCTGAAGTTGCAGCCATTGTTGCCTATCTGCATGAGCGACATAAAGAAGCAAAGTTGTACATTGAGGAGATGCCGCAAGATTTCGAGCTTCCTGCATTGTACATTCCTCCTACAACCTCGTTTGGGAGTAATGACACTGTTAGCACATTTGCAAAGTCTTATACTTTGAATCTGAAACTCTTTGACAAAACAAAACGGGTAGCGGTAGCGGTCGCAGAATCCCTACACGACGAGTTTCAGAGAGTGCGAATGATTTTGCCCATGCTCGACGTGGACGGGGCTCCCACGGGCGACTATGTACGAATTAGCCGCATAGATGTTCGCCCGGGTGATCTGAATACGGCCGTCATAGTCTTTCAGTGGACGAGTCGCTATTACTACGACCGTCCTCAATACTTGTCACTTGAGACAATAGAAATGAGAGGAGGGCTAAAAGAAAATGAGTGAAGAGACCAAACCAAAAGAGAATAAACGGTCAACAAAGCCACCAGAGGCAAAATTTTATCTTCACGAGCTAAGAGAGCACAGCCGAGAACTATTCGGAGTAAAACCGGAAGTTTTCGATGGTGCTCTTTTTGATTGCAAAGAAATTCAAATTACTAAGTCAGATGCTGAACGCCGCATCCGGGCGTTTCTGAATAAGGAGGCGAAACAGTAATGAATGGTGGAACATTTACACCAGGAGTAGAGAAAGCAAGAGCTGGCATCTACTTTAATTTTAAGTCAACCGCATTGCAACGAGTCGGTATTGGCGACCGGGGAACAGTCGCACTCCCAATCCAAACGAGTTGGGGAGAAGCGAAAAAATTTGTTTCTATCTCGTCAGTTGAAGATTTGAATCGAAAAGTTGGGATCAACATTGATGATCCGTCGTTGTTGCTTTATCGTGAAGCGGCGAAAAAGGCGAGAACTGTCCTGCTGTATCGATTGACAGAGGGGGAGAAAGCAGCAGCAACAATTGGAGACATGTCTGTTTTAGCGAGACATGGCGGTTCTATGGGAAACAGCATTTCTATTCGCATTCAGCCTAATGTATTGGATGCGGACAAACGCGATGTTCTGACGTTTGTTGGTACAGATGAAGTTGATCGGCAAACAGTAGGCACAATTGAAGAATTACAACCTAACCGATTTGTCGAGTTTAACGGTTCAGGAATTTTAGAGACAACGCAAGGAACCTTCTTGTTAGGCGGTGCTAACGGTACACCTAGCAACGCTGATTATACTGCATTTTTAGAGGCTGCTGAAACAGAGTACTTTGATACTATCGCTCTACCGGTACAGGGGAATGAACAGTTGAAAGCAACGTTTACGTCTTTTGTGAAACGTATTCGTGATCGCCAAGGTATTAAGGTTCAAGGGGTGCTCGCCAATTATCCAGGCGACTTTGAAGGGATTATCAACGTAACAGACGGTGTTATCTTGGAAGATGGTACAGAAATCACGCCAGAGCTAGCGACTGCATGGGTGGCTGGAGCTTCGGCAGCAGCAACATTTCGTCAATCGCTTACGTTTATGGAGTATCAAGGGGCAGTTGATGTTTTAGAGCGAAGAGATGAGGAAGAGGTTATCAAGCGACTAGAGAAGGGCGAGTTTCTATTTTCTTTCGATCCTCGAGATAAAACAGTTAGCGTTGAACGAGATATCAACTCCCTTACAAGCTTCACGTCCGAGAGAAATCAGTTGTTTCGCAAAAATAAGATCATTCGCGTTCTCGATGGGATTAACAACGACATAACAAATGAAATAAAACTGCTGATTAAAACACGGAAAGAAGCGGGGAATGATATTCCTGCCAACGATGACGGCATCCAGTTTATTCGGACTCTTTGCAGCGTGTATTTTACAACACTTGAGGAGAATGATGGGATTACAAACTTTGATTCAGAAACGGATATTGAAATTTCGTTGAATGAGGATCGTGATGGATTCTTGATTAATGCGGCTGTACAGCCTGTAGATGCAGCCGAAAAATTCTACTTCAATGTGGAGGTGAGATAGTATGAGTTTTCACGCTAAAAATACAATATCAGGTAAAGAGGGGCGTCTTTTTCTTGACGGTGAGGAAATGGCGTACATTAAGTCATTAGAAGCAAACATAGAAAAACAGAAATCTGAGGTTAACATTATGGGGCGTCGAATGACGGGCCATAAAACGACAGGTGCTAGCGGTACCGGGACGGCCACGTTTTACAAAGTGACATCGCGTTTCGCACGCATCATGTTAAATTACGTGAAAAAAGGGGAAGATCCTTATTTCACTCTACAGGCTGTGCTCGATGACAAATCGTCTGGACGTGGTACCGAGCGTGTCACGCTGTTTGATGTCAATTTTGACAGCGCGAAAATTGCCGGTTTAGATGTGGATTCAGAAGCGCTTGAAGAAGAAGTACCGTTCACGTTTGAAGACTTTGATATTCCAGAGTCGTTGTCAGATTCATTTTCTTAATACACATGGGGCGCAGCTAGCGCCCTTTCTATATTTCTAAATTAAGAGGAGCGATAATCAATGAGCGAAAAAGAAAAAAATGAACAAATCGAAGTACAAGATGTACCAGTAGAAATGCAGGATATGTCTATTTTTTTGCCTGACAATATAGAAGAGGCTAAGGAAGTTAAAGAAGTGATTTCATCACGCTTTAAAGATAAAAAGGGAAATCCAGTTCCTTTTATTTTTAAAGCGATCACAACAGAGCGCATTAATGAACTGGAAAAAGAATGCACTCGATTCGAGAAAGTACGAGGACAAGGGAAAGTCAAAAAATTTGACTCTACGCGATTTGTTGAACGGATAGCAGTAGAAACAACTGTATATCCAGACTTCAAAAGCGGTGAATTGCGACGTGTATATAAAACAGAAGATCCTATTGAAGTAGCGAAAAAAGTACTGTCAATCGGTGGGGAATTTCAGCGCTGGATTGAATTAACGCAAGAAGTCAATGGATTTGGCGATGATGAGGAAGTCCTTGAAGAAATTGCAAAAAACTAATTAAAGGCGGGAACAAACAGGCCGCCTATCTGCATTACCTTTTACACAAACGAAATATTCCACCAAGCGAATTGAAAGAATTGTTAATGGGACCTAAGGAATGGAGAATTTTTATTTTTGCATCTGTTGGACTGCAAATAGAGGAAGAAATAAAAGAAAGAGAAGAGATTGAAAGAAAAAAACATAAATAGTGAGAAGGGAGGGGGAAAAGTTGGCAAAATTCACAGCAAAATTCGATTTAGAAGATCTAATATCAAAAAAACTTAGACGTATGTTGAAAAGGCTAGAGGATACCGATAGACTTGCTAAACGCTTAGGTTTAATTGAGATGAAAGCAAAAGATGGTGTGTCCCCTACGCTTCGGCGTGTCGAAAAGCGCTTAACTAATCGAAACTTTCAAAAGCATGAAACACTGCTTCTTGCGGATGCTAAACGGTTTGAAAAAACGGTGAAATCGACAGGGATTAAGCTTAAGAGACATCTTCCAGAATCAATGGAGATATCGTTCCTAGCAGATGATCGAGTGACAATTCGGGCAAAGCGCATTCAAGATAATATTCGTCGCAAGCTAGGGAAAGGTCATGAATATACGATTCAGGCTAATGATAAAGCGACACCTGTAATGCATCGAATTGCTAACTATGCAAAAAGGCAACTATCAAAAGGTTATAATTTCTCTGTCAGAGCCATCGACATTGCATCCAAAACAGTTGGACGAATTGCTTCATACGCTGGGACGGCAATCCCAAAGTATAGAGATTTCACAATCCGTGCTATTGATACTGCTTCCGGGGTGATAGGCTCAGTAAAAAGAGCGTTGTTCTCTATACCAACTTTAATTACTGTCACCCTTGCCATGGTGGGGGTCAATAAACTGACGGACTCCACAATTGGTGCTGCTATGACCTTTGAACAATATCGAGTTTCCATGGAGCACTGGCTAGGAGGGGACAAAAAAGCAGCTGATGAATTAATCAAATGGATGGGCAAATTCGCAGACAGTACTCCTTTTAGCTCCCCTGATTTGTTCCCGGCGTTAGTTGAGGGAGTCAGTTTGTCTGGAGGCGATATTAATGGCGCACAGCGTTATTTAAAGATTGCTGCTGACATGGCGGCAATGACACCGGGACGGACTGTGGAGGAAGCAATGATGGCTTTAAGTTCTGCTAAAATGGGAAATTTTGAAATGATGAAAGGATTCAGAGTGAATGTGACACAAGAAGATTTTAAAGCCATGGGTGGATGGGACGGCTTTACTGAAATGGTTGAAGGAAAATTCTTAGATGGTGCTGAAAAGTTGTCCGAAACTGCCCATGGTGTCCTTTCAACCCTTCAAGGTTATCGCGCCTCTTTGCTACGAACCTTTGGAGATGGATTACTTGGTCCTATGAAACCTAGACTTGACGCAATTAATGAATGGTTGGATGAGAACCAAGAGACATGGGAACGGTGGAAGGATGTTGTTTGGCGTCACGGAGAAGAGGCCTCTGAGTGGATTTTTTCTCACTTGGAAAAAGGTTTTAATTGGGTAAGATCAAGATACCTAGACAATGAAGATTTTATGAGTTTGGATTTTAAAGGAAAAATAAAGTTTATCATGGATGATTTGGGTGCATGGTGGGATCGCACCGGGCGCCCTTGGCTAACTGACGTAGCTAAGGATGTAGGAAGCGCTATATTTGATGGAATTGTTTGGGGTGTAAAAGAAGGGATAAAAAGCATCGGTAGCATGTGGGTGGAGGCTTTCAAAAATCCTTCTACCGATAATTTCGCAGGCGCGGGGATTTCCACTCTGATTGCAACGTCGCTTGCTTCGTTGGTCTTAGCTCCATTGATTAAAGGTTTTGGAACTCTTTATAAAGTAGGTAAATGGATCTTTGATCGTGGCAAACAGTTAGGGGGATTATTTGGGGGTAAAAGAGGAGGTGGCCCCAAAGGAGGCTCAGCTGGTGGCCGAGGAGGAAATAGCTCACCAGCAGGATCACCACGGACTGGACGCTCACCTTTCATTCCAGGAGGTAAATTCCCGAGTTGGCTCAAAAAAGCAGGACGTAGGGTGCCATATCTAGGTCCTCTCTTAGCGGGGAGCGCTTTGATAGGAGGAGACCGAGATCGCCTTGGCGCAAATCTTGGGGGATTGCTCGGAGGCATAGGTGGAGGAGCTGCAGCTGGTGCTGCAGTCGGTAGTATTTTTCCGGGTGTAGGCACAACCATAGGCGGTATCGTCGGGGGTATCGCTGGTGCATTCGGTGGCGAAAAGATCGGCGAATGGATACAGAACAGCGGGATACTAGAAAAAATCTCGGATACCCTTTTCAACGGAGAATGGTGGCGCGAGAAATGGAATAGCGTCACTGACTACGCTAAAAACCTATATGAAGGCTCTTGGCTACAAGACACTATAACCGCTATCGACGATACTCTCTTTAGCGGTGATTGGTGGAGTCAAAAATGGGATGGTGTTACGGACTTTGTTGATAACAAACTATTAAACGCTAGTTGGTGGGCTGAACAAGCCGGCTATATGTACGGTTATCTTGAATCGACCGTGTTTAGCGGAGAATGGTGGAGTCAGAAGTGGACCGATGCCGGTGAGTGGGCTAGTAACCTATATGAAGGTTCATGGCTTGAAAAAACAGTGACATCTATCAACGAAACCATTTTCAACAAAGAGTGGTGGGGCCAGAAATGGGAGGACACCAAAGCATGGGCGCAAGAAAAATGGGATCAAGCCGTCGCAGTATGGGACTCAGTAACCCAGAAAATTGACGAAACGATATTTAACAAGGAATGGTGGAGCCAAAAATGGACAGATGCCAAAGCATGGGCTCAGCAAAAATGGGATGAAGCTCAGGCTGTATGGGAGTCCGTAACAACAAGAATTGATGAGACCATCTTTAACAAAGAATGGTGGGGTCAAAAATGGGACGATACCAAGGCGTGGGCTCAGCAAAAATGGGATGAAGCTCAGGCTGTATGGGAGTCCGTAACAACAAGAATTGATGAGATCATTTTTAACAAAGAGTGGTGGAAAGGAAAATGGAATGATGTCATTGGTTGGGGAAGGAAGCAGCTCGAAGGTCTCACTGATTGGTGGGATGGTGTAAAAAGTAGCTTCAACAGTGGTCGTCAAAGCGGGCAGACAGCTGCAAGAGGAAGCGGTAGCGGTGTTGCTCAACGAGGATCAGAAACCCCATATGCCAATGGCGGCTTTATCAACCGTCCACACCTTGGATTGGTCGGTGAGGCAGGACCAGAGGTTATCATTCCACTTTCATCGAATCGCCGAGGCCGCGCTCTCGATCTCTATCAAAAAGCAGGTGCAGCCCTCGGAGTTCGACCGTATGCTAATGGCGGCTTAGTTGGTGGCTCTGTAAAAATGCCTAAATCCCAACCGGTTCAAGCATCTGTAAGTGTTGGATCAGTATATATGCAAGGTGCAACAAAAGAAGCAAAGCAGTATGGAGAATCAATCACAGCTGCAGTTGCGTCGGGTATCAATGACACGGTCGTACCTATCAACAATTGGAGAAAGAACAACATTGAAACTCCAATGCAAGGTGTGGTCAAAGAAGCTGTCGGATTTGGCTCTAGTACGGTCAGGTCGTTTTCAACTGGTCAAAATGCAACACCGACCAAAACGGATGCTTATCTAGACAGACAGGTCCGATCTCCATTCCGCGTTATCCAAGGCGGAGCGTCTCAATGGGGTTCTGGCACAGTCACAGGATTCCGTTCTGGTCAAGATTCTACCTCTACAGGAACAAGACCTTATCTTGTGTCCAATGTCCATACGCCTTTCGATGAAACGAAAGGCAAAGGAAGAGGATGGGGCGCAGGCACCGCGAGTGAATTTGTCACTGGAATGCGTTCTCAATCTAGTCAAGTGACGGAAGCTGCAAAATACTTGGCCAAACAAGTTGAGAAGACGTTTAAAGAAGAGCTTGGTATTCACTCCCCTTCACGCGTCATGATGGAACTTGGTCGATTTGCTTCGCTAGGTATCGTAAAAGGTCTCGGAGCTGTTGACATCAAGAAATTTGCTGAGAAACAGGCAGGCTCTCTTGCAGCAGCATTCTCAGGATTAGGAGCTGTTGGTGGGAACATATCACAGTGGATTCAAGCGGCCATGATGATCACCGGTGTCCCATCTTCGTGGTTAGGACCATTAACCATAATTGCACAAAAAGAGTCGGGCGGAAACCCTAGAGCCATAAACTTGTGGGATATCAACGCCAAGCGTGGTATTCCGAGTAAGGGGTTAATGCAGACCATTGATCCTACCTTCAACGCCTACAAAATGCCGGGGATGAACGATATCTACAACCCGATTCACAATGCTGTTGCCGCGATCAGGTATATTGAATCGCGTTATGGCAATGTGTTTAATGTACCTGGTATTCGCAGCATGGCCCGAGGTGGAGCATATCGCGGCTATGCTAACGGCGGACTGATCACCAAGGATCAAATCGCTCGTGTAGGTGAAGGGAACAAGCGTGAGTGGATTATTCCAGCTGAGCGCGGCATCCGTGGCAGATACTTGCTCCATCAAGCGGCTGCCGATCTTGGCATGTCGGTTGTGGATCAAGGAGCCGGCGAGACTGTAGACACTGATACGGTTCAGGTTGCTACAAGACCGACAACTAACAGCAAAGTGGTGGTTGCGTCCGAACCGAGCGTGCAACTGATCATTCAAGGGGATCAACATTTTTATGATGACACCGATAAAGAGGCATGGTTTAGAGAAATGGAACAACGCTTAACAAATGCAATACGTGAAGCACGTCAGAATGGCGCAAGTGAGGTGTATTAGATGCCGAAAAGTGTCTATGAATTTTGGTTGTCTCAGGGTAAACAAAAACTAAGGCTCCCCGTACTACCGGAGAAAATTGAAATTGGCGGAGCCATGCAAAATGAATCCGTCAAGGTTAGCGGTCTTGGCGAGCTAATATTTATAGAGGAACCGGGCGCAAGGGAAATCTCCTTTGCGTCCTTTTTCCCGAGAAGACATACTCCACTTTGTGAATATAGGTCTATTCCTAAGCCCGAAACAGCCATAGCTACACTCATGAAATGGCGTAACAAAAAGCAACCGGTCAGATTAATCGTGACTGGTACAAAAATTAATTTCCTGTGTAGCCTTGAGGAGTTTACGTACAGTGAGGGAGCAAGCGGTGTTGGAGATCGTGACTATACTATGCAACTCAAAGAGTATAAAACAGCGTCACCGCGAAAAATCAAAGTGAAAAAGCCCGTACAGAAAAAGCGCCCTTCTAAGCCAGCACCGCGTACATGGAAAGTAAAAAAGGGAGATACGCTTTGGGCCATTGCCGGAAAGGTGTACGGTAAAAATACGGACTGGCGTAAGATCTGGAATGCAAACAAAAGCATGCTGATCAAGAGAGATAAGCGAAACAATCGACAACCGGGTCACTGGATCTATCCAGGCCAAGTCCTGAAAATACCAGCGTGAGGTGATGAGGCATGATAGAGATTTGGTGTGTTAAACCCACCGAGCGTCTGGAACTGGTTGTTGAAGGACAAGTGACATGGGAAGGGAAGAGATATCAAGCTCCAAGGAAACTCCAAGCCACCATTGTCACTAAGCAAGGGAATCAACGCTATTACACCCTGGAAGAGGGCGACACGGTTCTTTTTAAGTGGAAGGGCAAGGAGTTGTTCCGTGGAACGGTATTTAGTCGAATCCCTCGAGACAACACGCTCTTTTTTGAAGCATATGACATGTTGACCTATCTCGTAAGAAATAAGGATGTTTATGCTTTTAGCAATCAACGAGCGGATCAGATTGTACGTCGTATATGCAATGATTTTCAGATCCCAACGACCACCATTGTCAATACAGGAGTAACCTTTAAATCTCTTTTAGTGACTCAGGAGACGACGTTATACGACATTATTCTTAAAGCGCTCAAACGCACTCGTGCTAACAATGGCCGTAATTATCAACTTTACTCAACAAAGGGAAAGCTGGGATTACGAGCTTGGCCAGATCCGAGTGAGGTTTATGTCATAGAGAAAGGCGTAAACCTTATTTCGTATGAATACAGCACGAGCATCGAAGAAACGGCCACTCGAGTAAAAATGAAAATGCAGAAAAACGACAAGACCTATACTGCAACAGCTCGGGACAATGACGGTGCAAGGAAATTCGGGGTGCTGCAATATACGGAAACGGTAACGGACGACCTTAACCAAGCCCAGCTGAAACGCAGGGCTGATAACAAGCAAAAAGAACTCAAGGGTGTACAGCGCAAGTTAAACGGTGTCCAAGCGATTGGGATTCCAGATGTAACAAGTGGCTTGCCAGTGCGGGTAATCATTAAGGACGTGGGTATCAATCGTAACTATTGGGTGGACTCTGACTCCCACACTTTTCAAGGTAATACTCACAAAATGACGCTTGACTTAGTTCGTAACAATAGGATTCCGGAGGTGTCATAATGGGACTTGCGGAGGAATTACGTCTACTCGCTGCACAAACTCAGGAGGCGATGCAGCCGGTACAACTGATTGAGGGATCGATTCGATCGATTAGTCCTCTTGTCATCCGACTGGCGTCCAACAGCAAACTGGACATACCAGGTGAGCTTTTTACAATTCCCAAGCGCTTGCGACAAAGTGGCGATGATCCCTTACAAGTTGGCGATAACGTGATGGCTGCATCCTTTACGGGAGGGCAGTCTTTTTACATTATGGATAAAATCTAGGGGGTGATGATGTTGCTATCACCAGAAGTGCAATTTGAAGAAGAAGAGGACAATCTGGATGAAGAGATAGAGACCTCTAGCACATGGTTGATTGATTTCGAGAGTGGCCGAATCCTAAATCAACGTGTTGACGGTCTGAGAGCAATTGAACAGTTTGCTCATATAGCCTTGAGGACAGAACGGTACGCTTATCCTATTTATTCTCATGATGTGGGGAGCGAGCTGCAGGAGCTTCTGTCGGATCCAGAAACAACTGATGCTTACAAGGAAATGGAGATTCCAAGGTTGCTCACCGAAGCCCTTGAATATGACGATCGAATTGAAGCGGTAACTGACATTGAAATAGAAAAACAAGGAGACGCCTTTCATGTTTCATTTGTGATTGAGTCAGAGGAGGGGACTCTTGAAATGGAGGAGATGTTAAATGCCGCAACTTAGTGGATTGACCTATAACGAGGTCATGGAACTCCTGCAGTCCCAGACATTTGAAGAGATCATGGAACGTATGCTCGATCGTGTTCCTGCCGACATTGATAAAAGAGAGAACAGCGTCATTTGGAACGCGTTGGCTCCTGCAGCTGCCGAATTAGCTCAAGCCTACACGTGGCTTGAATCTAGTTTTAATCTAGTTTTCGCTGATACGGCACAAGGGGAATTTCTTGATCGTCGGGCCGCAGAGTTTGGGATTGTTCGGCATCAGGCTACCCCTGCTGTTTGGCAAGGGATTTTTAATATTCAAGTTCCTGTCGGCTCACGTTTTTACGTGGAGCCGCTTTATTTTGTTGCCCGCTCCAACAATTTATTGGAGTGCGAAACACCGGGAGAAGAAGGAAATGCCAATTTAACAGGGAGAGAGCTCCAACCACTTGATACCATACCAGGATTAACGGAGGCAAGGATGGGGGAAAGGCTCATACCAGGGCGAGATGAAGAAGATGATCAATCTTTCTACCAACGTTACCTCGTCCGTGTGCGCCGTGAAGCTGTGAGTGCTAATAAGGCACATTACAAACAGTGGGCCGAAGAAGTTCCTGGCGTAGGGAGAGCAAAGGTGTTTCCTTTATGGGCAGGAGAAGGAACTGTCAAAGTAGTTATTACGGATGCACAAATGCAGCCGGCCACGACTGAATTAATCCAAGAAGTACAAGATTACATTGATCCTACCCCTGGACAAGGCGAAGGCCAAGCCCCGATCGGTTGTACTTTAACAGTAGAGAGTGCTGTTTGGTCAGAAATTAATATTTCTGCAGATGTCACCCCTTCATCTGGCTTCACGATCGCGGACTGTGAAGAAGAGGTTAGGGGTTCGATTGAGCGATTATTTAAAGAAATTGCGTTTGAGGAGAACGTTATTAGATTGGGGCTGATTAACAATATTCTCTTTAATGCTAACTCTGTATTGGATTATTCGAATGTCCTCATCAATGGGCAACCCGAAAGCTTAGAACTTTCAGATGAAGAGCTTCCGAAGTTAGGGGCGGTGATACTCAATGAGCAAGTTTGAGGAAATGAGTGATTACTTGCCACTGTTTTTTGCTAGGTTGCGAGAAATGCAAGAAATACTCTCAACTGAAGCAAAAGAAATGGAAGACCAGCAACAACTCATTTTTGATGTAACTGATCAACTTTTTATAACAACGGCAACATGGGGACTGGAACGTTGGGAAAAACTTCTTAATGTTGAACGGGAGTCTAGTGACAATTTAGAGATGCGAAGAGCTCGACTGATTAATAAGATATCTAACATTCCCCCAGCCAATTACCGTGCACTAGAACGGGCAGTAAATAGGTTTTTGAAGAATCCATCTGCTCAAGTGCGTTTAATGGAAGGACATTACAAATTTAGCGTAGATGTTGATATTGATGACTTGCAGCATGTCCGACTTATTGTCGAGACACTTGAAAATATGAAGCCGGCACATTTGGCCTACGTTTTGCGGCCAGCGCTTAACGAGCGTATACGTATCAAGAATACCGTCACCCTTAATCTTCGTCGGTATAGACGTGTCAGGGAATTACGGGTAGGACTCTCCGTAACTCTTGATAATAACGAGGTGGTGCTGAGATGAATCAGCAATATTTAGAACGAGTCGCTCAAGATTTGCTAGAACGTATAACATCCGCAAAGTTGAATGGTCAAGAGGTGCCAATTGTATCCAAGGAGAGAGGAGGGACAATAATAACGGTGATGACAGGTAGAGTTGAGGACCAAAAAAAAGCAGAACATATTGCCCTCTACGATGAACAAGGTGGAGTGATTACAGAGCGTTTTTCCAACCTCGATGTAAGTGCAAACCGATCACTAGATTTTAGATTTGAATTTGAGGTGACAAGCTGATGGCAGACTATAATCCAAAAACAAATTGGTTGCCAGATGACCCCATAACTGAGGACGATTTAAACCGGATAGAGAAGGGTATTAAAGACGCAAACGACGATATAAATAACCACAAATTGCAAACCAATAACCCCCATAGGGTAACGAAAGCACAAGTCGGTCTTGGGAGCGTTGATAATGTAAGACAAGCATCCAAGCAAGAGTTTGATGCACATAAAAATGACAAGGCCAATCCCCATGGAGTAACAAAATCTCAAGTGGGATTGGGGAATGTAGATAACTTGAAGCAAGCGACAAAAGAGGAGTTCGACGCTCATAAAAATAACACGAATAATCCCCATGATGTGACGTCCGAACAGGTGAACTTAAAAACGATAGGTTGGGCAGCAGATACACCATATGATCAATTACCTAAAGGTATGACAGTTACACAGATTCCTACTAGTTCTGGTTATCCTCTCAGTAACGGAACATTGATAACTAATAATGTTTCAGAGTTTAGATGTAACCAAATTTTATTTTCTCATAGTAAAACCGTAGGGGTTAGGATGCTTTTCAGAGTTTATCACCACGATGCAGGTTGGTCCGAATGGAAAGAGGTTTCCGCCACAGATGGCGACTATACTAACCTTCGAGCAAGGGCAACGACTAAGGCAGATGTTGGTCTTGGTAATGTCGAGAATTACGGTATAGCAACTCAAGCAGAAGCAGAGGCGGGTACATCAAACACAAAATACATGACTCCTCAGAGGACAAAACAAGCTGTTGATAAAGGTACCGCCCCTCTAAATCAAAATATAACAACAGTAGGTACCACTTTATTAAATCATATAGATAACAAAAATAATCCACATGGGGTGACATCTCACCAAGTAAACCGTATAGCAACTGGTTGGCCAGCAAATACACCATATGATGAATTACCGACAGGAATTACGGTTACTCAGGTGCCTAGCAATTCAGGATACCCTATTAGTATCGGTACATTAATTACAAATAACGTCACGCAACATAGATGTACTCAATTGTTTTTTCACCCTAGCACACTTACTCGAATGTGGTTTCGTATCTATCATAGCGAACACGGTTGGACTAGCTGGGCAGAAATAGAAACTACGGCGGGGGCGCAAACAAAGGCAGATCAGGCCGAAACAAACGCCAAGAATGCTAGTCTACCTAGAACGGGAGGATTCGTCGATGGGCAGATTATAAGGCAAACGGATGGTGGGTTTCATACAGTGTATCAAATCGTCGGGATTCCAGACCAAGGTGGTAATCAACAGTATTTAGTGTTAGCTCCGTTAAACAACACTCCGAAAAGGCTGAACGGGGTGTTTTTCGGTCAACGCACAAATGGATCTAGTAACTATACGAGTGATATGATCATGGTTTCTTTTGGACAAGGCAACTCTGGAAGCCATAGAGCATCATATCAAGCTTTAAGGACGCAAAATGTTTATGATAACGGATCTATATATGACCTTCGTATGGTTACGCTAACTTATGATGGTCAACAGCATATTGCTTTACTGATTCCGCGAGAATTTGGAGTCTATCAAAATGTCGTTTTTCATGGGTATAGAAGAGGAGTAAACCCTTTTATTGTTGGAGATAGTGAAGTGTCAAATGTAGCTGACTATACAGAGTTCTCGCCAATAGAAGGAAACAATGGTGTTATATCAAACATATTGAGGAACAACCGATGGGGGATGGAAGTTAGTCCTAATTCTTATCCAGTTGGAGTTACTGCTTTTATGGTTTCTGGTACTGGATGGAACATGCCCAGGGTAGGTTTTGTTAGCGGTACAGTTGAAACAATAAAAACTAATAATCTAAGAGTGACTCAACATTTTTATAGGATAGGACACGCCTATAATAACAGGCAGTGTTTCACTCGACATGGGTATGACGGTACTTGGTCTCCTTGGAGTGAGAATGTTTACGTTATAGAAGTAGGAGAAAACGTAAACGGAAGCTATATTAGGTATTCAAATGGCATGCAGGAATGCTTTTTCCGCATTCCTGCAGATGGATCATTAAATACCGATGGAGTGACCCACTATCCTATGCCAGCTTCTTTTGTAGAGATTTATTTTGCTGACGGCGTAATTTCTTCTTCGGTTGCTACCGCAAGGAGAGCTTTAATGGGGAATTGGAGTGTCCATGGAGATGATTATGATAGATGGAGTGTGCGTGTTAATGCCGATGTATCCAGTTCTGCCAACCTAAACAGATGTTACTTGAGCGCATATGGGAGGTGGAGATAGTGCGCGTTAAATTAAGTCCTATACGTAGCGACAAACAAATCAATTACACATTTGGTCATGACTCGTTCGAGTTTCAGGTCACGGGAGATGGCAATACAATCGAACAACAAGGGGTGTATGATCTTTCATCTTTTACTGATGATGGTTCTCTAGAGGACCCCCCATTTCCGATTATACAAGGATACCGAGAGGACGGCACCTTGTATCTGGAGCTCATCAATTTCTATCAATCTGATGCGCCTGAGTCAGTTCTTTTCCCCAAATGGGAGGAGGTGAACAAATCTTGAGCCAGCTGAAGTGGAAGACGAAAGCGGAGAAAGAAAATGAAAGAGCAGAAGTGGCGCAAGAGAAGAATCGGAGGGAACAGCTTCCTGATACCGTTGAACAGCTTGGTCAATCACTGACAGATAGTGAGATTATTGCAATGCATCAAGGACAAACGATTACTGACTTAGAACTAAAAGTGTTAATGCTGGAGGCGAAGCTAAATGAGTCCAATGTTTGAAACCTTAAAAGAACGTTTTTTGAAAAACTGGTGCCGAAAGGATCAGTTAAAGCAATTTGTCCAGTTGGGAGCAATCACAGCTGATGAATACAAGGAAATTACCGGTGAAGATTTTAAATAGAGAAGGGAGGAGAGAAAGTGAAAGTTTGGCTCATTTATATTGATGAAAATGGAAAGGAAAAGGTTGTGAAAGAAGAACAAGAGAGAATCGCAATTCGTTTTTGTAGCAATGTCATGAGTGGCTTTCATCCAGGCGTTGTTATTAAGAATATTTTTCTTGTAGATTGTGCTCAAAAAACTTTTACAGAGTTGGAAACTCTTGTTGCTGGGCCGCCGTTGTCTGGCGAGTCATTACAATTCAAAGAAAAGGCTTCAGAATAAGTCCGGTAAGGGCTTTTTTATTTTGGTTGAAAGTAGGTGATGTTTTGTCTATCGAGATTGGTCTTTTAGTTGCTATAAGTGGTTTGGTTATAAGTTATTTGGCTTATCAGTTTAACCGCACAAAATCGATTAAAACGGATAGTAGCCAGAGTGCAAGTCAAAACGCCCAAATTAAGGCGCAACTTGACTATATCGGCAAAGGAGTGGATGAGATAAGGATTGATCAAAAGGCAACGGAAAAACACATGGTTTTATTAAATGAACGAGTCACGCGCGTTGAAGAATCGGCAAAACAAGCACATAAACGCTTGGATAAATACGAAAAAAGGGAGTTGGTTTAAAAATGATGTTTGATACAGGAAGCATTGCGCGTTTTTTCGGTTTGATTGCTGCACTATTGGCGTATTTCGGGGTAAATGTGCCAGAGGATTTAACAGAGGCGGTTACTAGTTTTGTTGTTGCCGCTCTAGCAGTTTACGCTGCATGGAAAAACAACTATATCAGCAAAAAAGGGCATGAACAAAAGAAAGTTTTAGAGGAAGCTGGTCTAAAGAAAGGGGAGATCGAGTAATGGGATATAGATTCGAGAAACTTTCACAGTTATCCGATCAACGGAACCGATTAAGAAAAAAGGGGAATTATTCAAAACGTACACAGCCTATCACTGTTCGTGCTTGGCATCATTCTTTGACTAAAAAACATTCTGCAGGTTCGACCGCTGCCGGATTTGCAAATTATCATGTGGGGTCTTTAGGATGGCCTGGTATTGGCTATACGTTTGTGATCGAACCACAAAATATAGTAAATACACCAAACGGTAAGCGGGCAAGAATTGTATATTGCCATGACATTGATCGTCGTACTTATCATGTTGGTAACAGCAACTCATTTGCATTAGGTATTTGTGTTGCAGGCGACTATCGAACTGAACAGCTAGATCAACCGACCTTAGCGTCAATTGCAGATTTACACTCGGCGTTAGTAGCCGACAAGATCGGAAGTAGTGACAAATCACACCACGAATTTCCGGGATACGCTTGGAAACAGTGTTGCACATTTGATTATAAAAAGGCATTTAAGGCACAGTCGCCGTCTGATCAAACCAACACAAAACCTCCAGCCACTGTACCTTCAACGTACACGATTCAAGAAGGAGATACATTCTGGAGCATCGCCCATAAAAATAGCGCAACTGGAGTAACAGTGGAAGGTTTGATTAAAGCCAACCCTGGAGTTGATCCAACTAAACTTAAAGTTGGCCAAGTCATCAATTTTAATACAAAAGCTAGTAAGTCAAACAACGAACACAAACAATCCCAATCTGGTGCTTCTAAGGCTAAACCAAGTGGTGACCCATATGTACGTAATATCCAACAGTTTGTAAACAGCTATGGATTCAGCATTGCGGTTGACGGGATCGCGGGACCGCAGACGATGAGAGGTCTGGTGCGAGTTTTGCAAACGGAGCTCAATAAACAATTTGGGCGCGGTCTTGTCGTTGATGGCATCTTTGGCCCACGAACACGGGCGGCATTAGTCAATGTGAGAGCAGGGGCACGCGGCAACCTCACTCGTGTATTACAGGCTTTGCTGTACATCAAGGGCTATGATGTTGGCCCATTTGACGGCATCTTTGGCGGAAAAACAGAGACGGCTGTAAGATCGTTTCAGCGCGCAAACAGGTTGACCGTGGATGGGATTGTCGGCCCTCAAACTTGGGCGGCATTACTTAGTTGAAAAAAGCCCTCACGTTTTGCGGGGGCTCTTGACTCACTGTAAATCATATGCTATCTTTTAAACAAGGTCGCGCCCGATACGGACGCGTGGATTGAAATAGTAACTATATAATAGGTTATCACGAAGCCCCTGCTCATTGAGCGGGGGTTTTGTCTGCTTCTTTGAATATCTAATTTAATAGGGAGGGGCTTTGCCCCTCCCGATTTAAGCGTTGGTAGTGTTAAGGTAATGATACTCAAATCCGTATTCTGTTTCCTTTTCTTCGTACCAGTGAGCATAGCGTAATCCTTGCTCGTTTTCCGCTTCTACCTTTTCTTGCATGTCGATCCCTGCTTCAATTGCGAGGTCGCTAGATATTACCTCACCAGGGCATCCTACATTGTCACTGTAAACTACATAAATCTTTTCCATCATTTTTTCTCCATCCCTTCACCTCATCCGGTATCTCCGGCTTGTTGGATTATTTTATGTCTTCCCTTGCTGTTATTTATAATATATCATAGAAATAACAGCATGTAAATAGTTATATGAAAATTAATTTTGTTTTTTAAAAGTTTTTTTGTTACGTGCGTATTCTTCAAGGTCTGCACGTAAGTACAGCCTTGTTTTGCGCACCGCTCCAAACTCCACAAAAGGCTCAATCTTTCCTGTAGCCACCGACTGATTAAAGCCGTGTACAGATTGACCCGTGATGTCTTTTGCTTCGTCCTGCATGACCAAGTTTTCTTTTATCCATTTCCTTACTTCTTCTTTATTCATTGTTGTCCTCCTTATCATTTTTTCTATTCCCGTGTTTCGGCATCTTTTCGGCAAGTATATCAAGGTCATCTTGCCAATAAAGTTTGATGCTTGCCCTTTCGCCCCCAACGATTTTGAATGGATATATTTCATATAACTCTGCATATTTGACGAATGTGAGTTTTGAGCATTTTAAGTATTCGAGCGCTTCGGTTTGAGAGTAGATTTTTTTCATTGCTTCTTCTCTCAACCTTATCTTTCGGGCACGCTCTTTTACTTCGTTCCACTTCATTTGTGTGTTCGCGAGTATCGAGGTGTGGGATGGTCTTCGGTTTGACGATGCCCAACCGTTATACTCTTGAACTGAAAAATTGCTATGGCCGAAATGCTCAATTGCTTCCACTAATGCCTGGATATAATCTGTTCTTTTATACCTTGGTACTGGCTTCCCCCTCCGTGCAACATTGTGAGGTAGTGGAGAGTCTGTCTTGGGAAACAAGTCCGACCAATGGGCGTTAAGATAGGTAATAAGCGTTGGAGACCGTGGTAAACCGTTTTCCTTTGCCCAAACATCATAATCATTTTTGGATATATATCCATGTTCTTTTTTTGCGCGCTCATATGCATTGATAATATCCTGCATGCTATACGACATATATTTACCTCTCCCCTCCGTTTTCTTTGTTATATAAATAATAACATATGATTTTATATATGTAAAGAGTTTTCTAAAACTTTTTTCAAGGAATATTCAAAAGAGGGGAGAACCTTTATTTTAGAGGTGATCACATGGAGGTAAAGAACAAACTCAAATCAATGCGCCACGCACACGAGATGGATCAAAAGCAATTTGCCGAAAAACTCGGATTGCGGCAAGAACAATATAACCGCTACGAGCGGCAGGCAAGGCAGCCGACTCTGAAAATAGCACTAGAGATAAGCGCTAAACTCAATATGACAGTCAACGATTTATTTTATTTAGAATAGGACAGGCAATATTTATACCAAACTGGCATACACTGTATCATCAAAAGGAGGATGATACACATGCAAGTAATAATGCCGTTTCATCGACGATTGGCTGAACTGGCCCACATTCAAAAATCGAGGGAACTGACAGAACAGGAATATGATGATTTTGATTTGTGCATCAAAGCTAATATGTACTATGTACAAAAGCTAACAGGTTTGTATGAGTTGAGTTACTTGGCAAGCGTGACACAAGATGTAGAATGGCAACATGAGATTTGTAGTAAGATCGATGAGGTTGTTGTAGGTAAGCGAAAAAAGAAGTAAAAAACTTCTTTTATCTATTTACATTTGTCATGAGATTTGATATAATTAAAGTAGAAAGGGGGGAGATAAAGTGGATTGGGAAAAGTTAGTCCTTCTTTTAGCTTCCATATCAGGCATCTTTGCTGGTGTCACCACAGGAATGAAGAACATCCAAGAAATGAAAGCTAAAAGAAAGCGACGTCCTCGGTCAAGGAAACGTCGCAAGTAATACCTAGGGGGAGGGAAACCTCCCCACATAAAAATTATACCACAATCCACTTAAAAATATGAGAGGCCAACTGATTTTGAACGGGTCTTTGGTTGTTTTATGTCTAGTGGTAATGGATTGGAACTTTGGATCGTGGCTAGACTATGCTCTATTAGGAGTAGCTATAGTTCTTTCTTCCATTACACTCTGGAACTTATTAATGAAGGGTGACTGACGTTGTACAAATTCGATTCGAAAGAGGAGCTTTTGGAGTTTATTAGCCGTGAAGTCCTAATGACTAGTGAAGCTAGCGAGTTTTTGGATGTTTCGCGGCAGCGTATGAGCGAACTAATACGCGCAAAGAAAATTACACCAATCAAAAAATCGCGTGGTTCCAGTTTATTTCTGCGTGAGGATCTTGAGCAAAAGAAAAAAGAGCTTGAGCAGCTCCGCAAAAAATACCGCCCTTATGATGAGTAGGGGCGGTATTTTATTGATCACCCTATTGTACAAAGTGAGGATATACCATTTGTCCATCTACTACATCTAATAAATTAGCATAATTAAAATTATCCCAATTGATTTTATCCATTGTTTCACGGGACATCCATGTTTCCATCACTGCTTCCTCCTCGATGTTCCCGTATTGGTCTTGCATAGGAAAAGTAATTGATATCCATACTTCGTCTATACGTTTATCGCTTGATAGCTGACGATAGGCTATGGTGGAATCTTCGTAAAAACCCCTGCCAATTGATTCGTCAGACCAGCCGTCTTTTCCTTTAACTGTTGCCATCAGCGAATTGTCACTTTCATCAAATTCTATACTTACGATCGTTTCATCGATCGGATCATCCCCAGATTTGAAAATGTCATATAGAATGTCCTTTGAATCCTCTAGTACTGTCCCTTTCTTCTTTTCTGATTTTTGTTTTTTAGAATCTTTATTAGATTCTTTATCAGATTCTTTTTTGTTTGGGGCAGGCTCTTCTTCGTCAGCAGCTTCAGCTTCCTCATCTTCTTCTGTGGTTTCTAGCGCTATTACCTCAGTATCATTTTCCTCTTGTTGTACCACGTCGTCGCTATTTACTAAGTATGTGATGAATCCAATTAAACCGATAATAAAAGCAGAAGCACCGCTTAGCAGAACGATTCTGTGTTTTTTTCCTCGTTTTTCTCTATCCCTGAACAAATTAACTATAAAGAGTACGATTCCTACTAATACAGTAATCAGTCCAACAACAGAAAGTAGGAAAGATATAACTCCCAATATGGTTAACCCCCTTTAGAGTATTTATATGGTAAATATACGTTTTGATGGCCTTATTTTCAATCATTAAATCAAAAGGACCGAGTAAGGTTTATATTTTACTAGCGCTTTTTAAGCAGTCAATCTTTACATAATAAATATCGTCATCACCAAAAACTACTTTTATTTGTTTAAGTTGCTGATCTATTTTAGAGATGTGGCCAACGACAGTTTGATAAAACCCTTCATGCCAATATGTGATACTTAAGGGGTATTGTTGATCTATTGAATCCATTATGAGGTAACCAATTTCTTGTAATTCTTGTTCGTCGAGTGTAGGTTTTGAAACTTTTTTTGATTCAAATTTATATTGTTGCAGAGCGGATATATGCTCAGGCAGCATAAAGCGAGACGACTCCCATCTTAAATTTGTTCCTGGTGTTAGCTTATTTTGTTTCATTTCATAACCTCCCTAAAATTATTATACAGAACTTTTGTTCCTATTATGCATAAGTGGGGTTTTTGTTTCAACACATATTTATAGAAGGGGATCAATTAACGGGAAGGCGCACTTGGATATATGTGATGTGCTATACTTTTAGTATAATTTACTAATGGAGGTGTATTTATGTCTTTTAAAAACTTAGTATCAGGTAAAAAATTGCCTGTTATATTTATTGGCTCCGGCCTAAGTAGAAGATATTTAGATAGTCCTGATTGGGATAACTTATTAATAAAAACATTGCAGTTTATAGGTAAAAACGAGCGGGATTTTAAAAGGCTAAAATCGCGAATAAAGAATAAGCCTGAGAATAGAAATTTAATTAATGGTGAAATAAATGCAAAAGTCGCGGCAGAGATTGAAAATGAATTTAATGAATTCTTTTATGAAAGTGATTTAATTGAAAAGTATCCGGATTGGCTAGACGAAGGAGTTAATCCTTTCAGAAAATGTATTGCTACAATTCTACAAGGGTTAAATGTTATGAAAGAAAAAGAAGAAGAGGTTTCTTTATTTAAAGCTTTAAAAAACAAGACAATAGCAGCTATTACTACTAATTATGATACCTTATTAGAGCAGTTGTTTAACTTACCTAAAGAAAGTATCTTCATTGGACAACCTCAATTATTTAATCCTAATTCTCTTGATCTAGGTGAACTTTACAAGATTCATGGATGTGTTACAGACCCAAATAACATAGTTATTACAGAGCATGATTATAAAAACTTCAAGAATAATGCAAAACTATTTACTGCGAAGCTCTTAACTTTAATTAGCGAAAATCCTGTGATTTTTATAGGCTACTCAATTGATGATCCCAATATGCAACAGATCTTAAGTGATTTAGTAAGTTGTTTATCATCCGAACAAATCAAAAGTCTAATTAATCATTTTTATTTTGTAGAGTATAATGAAGGGGAAGAGAATCTAATAGAAAAAGAGTACCTTTTTGAAGCGAAATCTTACGATGGTAAACTCTCAGTTTTTCCTATATCAATTATTAGTACTGATAATTACGCAGAAGTATATAAAGAGCTAGCTAAATTAACACCAACTATGAATATCAATACAGTAAAACAAGTAAAAAGAATTGTTAAAGATATTGTGTTAGAGTCTACAGAAGCTCAAAGTGGTAACGAAGAGGTGTTGACTATTCTCTTAGAAGATATAAACAAACTATCTGAAACTAAACAGAAGTTTGCTATTGCTATTGGTAACGTAAAAGAAATTACCTCTATAGCCCCTAAATGAACTTGGACAGTAAGAGTAATAAATATTATACTACTTATTGTACCAAGGAGGCTGACATCATGAAACGAACAAGACACTCAAAAGGTTTCAAATTACAAGTCGTAAAA
>NZ_SNUY01000110.1 GCF_004376175.1 Halalkalibacterium halodurans
AGACTCGTTACAAAAAATGAATGGGTAAACAACAATTCGCCTGCAGGGCGAACCGATTGGATGATGACCTTTCTCGGCTTAGACCATGATTTCGCTTGATAGTCGATTTCCTCATAATAACATTCAGACTTTGTCACATCTGACGGTACTGTGGCTGGATGACATTCATCTGCCATTCGCTGTAAAATGGCGTTAGATTTCAAACGAATGACATAATAAACCGATTCACGTTCACATAAATCGTATAGAGCTGGAACGGCAAAACCACTATCGCCGCGTAAGAATGGTGTCGTTGCCGGAAATTTTTCATTGTAATGTTTGATAAGTGGTTCCACAAAATCCACAACACCATTGGACGTATACACATTTCCAGGGCGTAGCTGGGCTTTTAGGAAATCGCCTGTTATCCCATCGAAGGCAACCAATGGATGAAAGCCAACAGTCCCGTAATGGGTATTATAAGCTGTAAATTCTTGTTGGCCGTATGTGTCAGCATGTGTTGAATCTAAATCAATGATGAGTGCTTTTGACTCTCTCAGTTCATGTACTTTATCTAAAAGTTCTTGGTTAGCGTGATGTAATTGTTCAATGGACTCATGATCAAATCGTGTATAAAAGCGAGATAAACTAGGTTGAGAACCTAACGCATTTGTTCCAATGACTTGTGTAAAAACGGGGTCATTTGTTAATTGATCGGCCGCATCATCCTCGGCATAACCAGCGATGACTTGATAAAGCTTTTGACGAAGTAGATTTTCATTTGAATGAACATGGTATTTTCTCTCGTCGTTCAGATGCAGGTGTTGAACAAGAGTATCAGAGAATCCGATTTTTTCATCAAACTCTCGAAAAACGAATTCACCTGTATCAGAAGAAAGAGAGCCTCCATCAGTTGATAATTTAATTCGACGATTGAAATCTAGTGTTAGTTGCGGTAAAGTAGCCATTATA
Source organism: Halalkalibacterium halodurans (assembly GCF_004376175.1). Lineage (GTDB taxonomy): Bacteria > Bacillota > Bacilli > Bacillales > Bacillaceae_D > Halalkalibacterium > Halalkalibacterium halodurans. The sequence goes on from NZ_SNUY01000110.1 coordinate 952, forward strand.
AGAATCCTTTCTGTGGTTATTTCGTAGCTGTTTTAACCTTATCAGAAATGGATTCTTTTTTCATTTATTTGATGCATGGACCATTTAGCTCAATACCTTGATAGATAAGCATTATTTGGTTATCAAAGATTTTTTATGAATAATTCAGGATGAATAATAAGTTATACTTATTTTAAGCAACTTACTAAAAATATAATTATATAGTGAAATGCCTGATCCAATTCCATCATGGTAGGTTGAACGGACTCATTTTCTGTATTAGTCATTTTTTTAACATTTTTAGCCCACCATATCAAAATAATTCTCCGATCAATAATTACATGACTCACAAAGATTATAAAAATAGCTATCCAACTAAAATATCCTGCAAAGATGTAGCCCATTGCCGTTAAAACTAACGTATAAATAAAACTATGTGATAATAACGCCTTCCAGCTAGTTGTTTTTTTTACTGCTTGTCGATCTGTTTGAAGTAAATAATCAGCAATCTTATGTCCAATATAAAGTATAATAAATAATTTAATATTAAAATTTACACCGGGAACAAAATTATTTATCTCTATAAAGCCAAATATTTTAGAACCAAATAAATAAGTAAACAAAAGCATTATTGTTATTAAAAAGTAAATTACAGCGGTAATTGCTGAACTAGCACGAGCAATTTTAACATTCCTTATCAAAGAAATCTTTTGCAACTCAAGCACTAATTCTTTCTCAATAGATATGTTGTCAAGCATTGAAATTTTATCATGGTAATCTTTGGCACTTTCCCTTATCTGAAGTTTTTTATAATTTCCATATAAATATTTACCTTTTATTTCAGGTGTTGTTTCGGCTAGAAAAAATAAACCTTGAGCATCAAAATCTTTGGTATTAATTTGATTATTAGGATTAATTCGAGGAACCAGAGTCAAATACGACAACCATACACTTTTCAAAAAGAAAAAAATCAAAGCTATAATAAAAATTGCAATCAGAAATTGTTCTGATTTATTCTCTAAACCAAACAAAAAATTATACCATTCATTTTTTGTTCGGATAAGAATATTCATAACTAGTGTCCAAAAAGCAATTACAACTCCTGCTTTCGTATCCGTAAAGCGAATTGTATTTTGCGTATCGTCAATAGCCTTATATAGAAATTCCAATTTATTCTTGTCATCTTTTTTTTCATCTGACAAACGTTATCCCTCACAATCGATAATTTCGTAATTCATGTCCTTTATAACTTCTCCGAATTTATTAATCTTGTATATAGAAAATTTAACGTTACCATCATGAATTCCAGTAATGATAAAAATAGGAGCATGAGTACTATCGAAATAATTATTAATATTTATCATTGTAGACTGATCTAACTTAGAAGGGATTAAGCTGTAATTTCTTGGATGGGAATGCCAAGTACCAATCAAAAATTGGTTTATTTGAAGTTTTTCTTTTACATATTCTAAAAGGCTATCGTTATCGAATTCAACTTTTGAAAAAGTTCTTTTAGCATTACGCCCTGCATCAGAAACATCTAGAACTCGTACCCATTCTGGATTCATCTTTCCAAAAATATATCCACCATTTTCAGTATCATTATATTTTACCGTGAGTTTTTCCATTTTTTTAATTACTTTTTTTGAAATATATATTTTCCTTTTTTTCATATACTTTCCCTTTCACAAAAACACAAGTGACTTTTATCTAAATAACCGATTAGAGGTGTAGGAATTATATCGTCCATTCCCCAATAATAATTAACATAGTCAAATTTAAATTTCCCATGCTTATTATAAAAGGAAAGAATTGACACAATCTGTGTTGCTAAAAAGACCATTCGTTCCATTTGTGATACCGTATGTGGGTTCCCGCAAATATCAATTTCATTCGAATCGTATTTTTCTATTTCCTTTTGTGATAATTCCTGTATTTGTTTTAAATCTTTATTTTCCTTTGCTTCATGATAGTAGCAATTTAAGCATCCTGTAGAGGGAGTAGTTATTACTATCTCTTGTAAGATATTGTTAGCTGATGTCCACGCCCAAATAACAGGCTTTTTATAATTTATTAATTTATTAAATGCAAAATAATCAAATTTAGCCGAATCCCCCACAGTTACAATAAGAACATCAGCTAATTCAATTACCTCGTCATCATTAGCCGTTGCAAAAATATTCTCATGCAAATAATAATTAGATAAAAGTTGTTTTAATGCAAGTGATTTATATTCACCTACATGAATTGAACCTAGTACATGCCTACCAATATTTTCAAGAGCCATTTTATCGTAATCCGCCATTAACAAAGCTTTCACATCTTTTTCAGCTAATAATCTCGCAATTTGACTTCCTAAAGAACCTACTCCTATCATCCCTACTGTCATATCAATTCCATTAGGGCGTTCAGGGATACCTTCTATTTTAATATTAGTTACGTTAAATTCCGCATCTCGCTCAAATGATTCTCTTCCTGTAATGAAAGAAGTAACCTCTGTCTTTCCTCGATCACCTTTGTACATGATCAAAAAGATTAGGCTTTTTATATCCTTATCTATAGAACTTATAGGAAAGTTGTTCCTTAGAGTTTGAATCAATTGGTAAAGAGTTTTAAATGAAAAGCCTCTTGGAAGTCGTACAAGAAAAAGAGTCGATTTAGAATGTTTATTTGGCAGTCGAAATTGTTTTAGAATATTAAAACCTCTATCTTCACTAAAATCAGGAAAGAAAGAATATGGTTTGTTTGAATCTATGCTTTCATATTCATAAGTTTCTCCCCTCTTTTTGGTAGAGGCCTCTTTCCCATTTTTAAATAAAAATGGTGTATGATCAACAGTCGTTTTATAAAACTTTTTAAGTTCAATACTTTCAAATTGATTTATAAATCCTTTAGGTAGATACATTACTAATTGGGTAAATTGAGGTAATATTCTCCACGATATTAAATCTTCCTCTTTCTTCCAGTCTTGGTTGACATTAGACTGTAACCAGTCTAAAATTCTTTGATAAATAAAATTACCATTGTATTCAACTTTTGCTGCCCAATTATGTAAACAACAAATATAGAACTGTGAATTTTTGGGGTTATCAATCAATAATTCATCAATATGTCGCCAATTAGCTGGTATTACTTTATGCAAGTTACTTTCACCATTTATACTAATTAATTTTATTGACGGCTGCTTCAAAGGATAATCTTTTATTGAAACCTCTACATTAATATAATAACCATTTTCCTCACCATTTTGAGGGATCCTACCCACACCAATAGTTTCTTCAGAAAAGCAGAAACCGAGTTCTTGTAACTCGGCTTTTACTTCTATTAATTGACTACCCATGTTGTACCTTCTCTTGTCTTGCAATATGAATACTTGCAGCCTTGGCCATTTCAGATGCATCATAAACATTACAATATCCTGCGACTTCTTCAATTGTTATTATTTCATCCTTATATGGCTTACAATCTAAATAATATACTTTTCTATTCTGTTTTTGCCCGAACATTTGCCTTTCATAATTAGTATAAAAACATATAGGAACTTCCTCTTTAAAATCCATTAATTCCTTATATTTCTCTCCTAGAATTAAAATTCTTCCGTACTTTGGTGAACCTTCTATTTTTTCTTCTTTGATGTCATTATAATAACTTAACAACTTCGCAGAAAAGTCAATTTCAAATGAAGTAGCCTTTACTTCACCAACAGCTTTCTTTATACCGTTATCATTAACAATAACACCTTGAGGATTCATAAGAGTATTATTGGAGAATTCAATTCCTACTTTTATATCAAGTAAATTGTTGGAGCTATTTGCAAACGTTTCTTGACCTTTGTCAATTAAATTTTGCCTTAATTCTTCATTTAATAAATCTGTACTTTCAAGTATTCTTAACGCTATAAGAAAAGCCCTAGCACCAATAGTCCAATCATCTGCATCTTCTGGTTGTGTTCCACCAATTAAAATCATCAAACCATCACCCGTAATGGAGTGAATATGTGCTTGATAATATCTTGCTAACCTAATCCAAGTTGATATTGCTTTTTGCTTTAATTCAGCAATCTCCTGAATTGTTTCAATCCCCGGTTCATCTACAAATAATGCTCTTCTAGTAAAATTTCGTAAATCAACAAAAAGTGAACACATTTTAACATCAGCTTTTTGGTTGATTTCATTATAAAAATCATTTTCCTCTCTAACATTCTCTAATAGATAATCAAAATCTATATGTCCGCCTATTTTAAAACCCTTTTCTAATTCCTGCTTTATAATAGTTTCTATTTCTCTTTCTTGCTGCTGATCCTCTGCACTTTTAAATAAATTTTTTTGCTCATTTAATAGTACGGAGAGAGGATTTTTACTTATTTTATAGCGAGTATTATTCGATATAACTGAGCGATACATTGAACCCTTATTAACCAATATTATTCCCCCATTCCTTTATTGTTTAGCTCCATTCTAAATTAGCAATCATATAAATAAATTGTAAGATATTTTTGTCAAATCCACAAGATTCATGTCCCTTAAAACCATTACCTTTGAACTATAAATCCATTTAACTATAAATCCTTCACAAAACTTTAACTATAGAGAAAGAAAATATCCGTATATTTGGTACATTCGATTATCAGCTGCTCTGAATAATTAAAGTAAGGAATAACTACTGAGGAAACAATATATTTTTACTCACAATTTAAGATTAGTTTAAAAATTAAAAAGAGGATTACTAAAATTAGAGTGCGGCATAATTACTACAATTTATTAACAAAGTTTTATACATTATTTAGTGACTAAAATGAAAAAAACGATCCAAAAAGGAAAGATTTATTAAAATTGAACCATAAAATTTGGTTCTTAGTCAAATGTTGGGGTGGCATAGGAGGGCGAGCCCCTCTTATCCTACCCCGAATGTCTGATGTTTGAATTGATGATGCAAGAGAATACGGTTTCGCAAGCGATCATAACGCCGAAAACCA
>NZ_SNUY01000111.1 GCF_004376175.1 Halalkalibacterium halodurans
TAATTTTATCAAAAGGTGTCCTTTTGGTTTACACAAAATACGAATAAAAAGGCGTGAAGCCTACACTTTTTAGTGTAAGCTCCTACGCCTTATTTTTTTATTTCCTGGGGTTTTGTCCCAGCCCCTTATAACTGGATTATTACTTAATTGTTTTGGATTCTTTTTTGCCCACTCAACTGCTAGTTCTTGGGTTAGCAGTCGAGCAAAATCCGCAAAAGCAAGTGCTGCAGGCTTGTACTTAATTTTCTATTATATTGGAGGCAGCCTTGGACCTTTATATTTAGAACCATTTTGGAACCTTCTAAACTGGCAAGGAATTGTGTTAGGTAGTATGTTCATCCTCATCTTAACAACCTTCCTTGGTTTGAAAATGAAAAAAATCGAAACACAGCACCTATCAGAACCATTAAAGCAAGCGAAGAATTTCTAACATTAAAAAAGCAGGCCACCTCATGTGCCTGCTTTTGATCATTTAACAATCCTTCCTAATCACCATCATTGAGTTAGCGTTTTTCTGAAACTCATATGTAACGTGAACCTCTTTTAATAACTCCTTATTTCTCCCACAAATCATAATGCTGATCCATCCACCTTAGTAACCTAATATCTTGCTTTGGTCCTGCAATCACAGATAGTCCAATTGGGACACCTTTCACTTCAGCCACTGGTATCGTGACTTGCGGGAGTCCTGCCAACCCTGCAATAGAAGCGAGCTGGATCGTTTCGGATCTTCGTTTTTCAATTTCTTCTCCAGACAGGTTAACAAGAGGAGCTTTCCCAGGTGCAGTGGGAATGATCAGTAACCCATCATCACCGAGCAGCTTTTCTAAGCGGTTTTGAATACGCTCTTTTAACTGTTGTTCGGTCACACTCTCATCTTCTTTTAAAGTACTTGCCCATTCGAATCGCGCTGCAATGTCTGGACCAAAATGGGGCTTAACCGTTTCAATCCATTCACCATGAGATTTCCATACTTCAATTCCTTGTAACGTTCTAAATGCATTCATCCATGTGACTAGCCCTTCGTCTGCAATCTCGATTGATTCCCTTTGAGTAAAACCATTTTCAATCGTTGTAAGAACAGGAGAGAGCACTTGCTTACTCTCTTCATCCGCTAATGCCCACGCATCCTTACCAATCATTACTCGTGTAAATGCTTGAGCCGATGATTTTTCTTGAAGTAAAACCTCACCAACTTTAAGCAATGTCTTCGTATCACGAGTCATCCAACCAACCGTATCAAAGCTAGGTGCTAACGGAATAACCCCTTCAATCGAAAGAAAATTATGTGTCGGTCGAAAGCCGTACAGCCCGCAATAAGCTGCAGGGATTCGCACGGAGCCTGCTGTATCTGTTCCGAGGGCAAAATCAACTAGTTTAGCTGCAACAGCGACAGCCGAACCACTAGAAGAACCGCCAGGAATACGCTGATGATCTTTTGGATTAACAGGTGTCCCGTAATGAATATTTTCTCCATTTAAACTATACATGAGCTCATCGGTAATTGTTGTGCCGACTAATGTTGCACCATTTTCTAATAAACGCTGTACAACAGGCGCATGACTTTTTGCAGGTGAATGCGTACGCAACCAATCTGGATTTCCAGCACTAGCCGTTATTCCTTTTACATCCAACACATCCTTAACCGCAAACCTAAGTCCTGACAGGCTTCCTTTTGCTAATGGTTCCATATTCAGCTCTTCAACAAAGGCATTATAATCCTTCATGTCATCCCTCCATAACCATTCATACATTAATTAGCCATCATTTGCTTTTGAGATTCTTTCTTTTTGTTGATATACATTTAACGCTGCTTGAACACCTTCACCGACATTGACTTTCACATCGTGTCTTGTTAGTACTGCTTCTAATGCCCCAAGAGTTAATAGGATATTTCTTTGTTGGCAGCTATAGCCCATCGTCCCGATTCTCCAAATCTTGCCGTGGAGCGGACCAAAGGAGCTAGCGATCTCAATACCGAAATCATCTAGTAACATTTTTCGAACAGAATCACCATTCACTCCATCTGGTATCGCCACGCAAGTAACTGTAGGAAGTTTATTTTCTGAATGACCAAATAATTCAAGACCCATCGCTTCAATTCCTGCAACTAATGCTCGTTCATTTACACGATGACGTTCAAACCTCGCTTCCAATCCTTCTTCTAATATGAGACGCAACCCCTCATACAGTCCGTAAAGCATAGATGTCGCTTCTGTATGATGATTGAGCCGTGCTGGACTCCAGTAATCTTGTAATTGACTCAAATCAAAGTAATTACTACGAATACGTCTTTCAAAATTGCTTGATAACAGCTGCTCTTTCGTTGCCAGACCTTTCTCAATTGACTTTCGTTGCAAAAGAATATCTTCTATTCTTTCATTATAAGTAAGAGGAGCCATTCCAGCGGGCACAGATAGGCATTTTTGCGTTCCCGTTATTAAACCGTCAATCATCCATTCATCTGTGTTTACTTCAGTCCCGCCGACCGTTGCGACTGCATCAACAAGCAATAAAACGTCCATTTCTCGGCAAGCATAGCCAATTTCCTTTAATGGCTGTATTCGTCCCGTCGATGTATCACCATGAACGATCGCCACCACTTTTGGTTTTACTCTCTTCATTTCATTGATCACATCATCAGGGTCAAATACATCTCCCCATTCACAGGTCATCACTTGAACATCGGCCCCACAACGCTCAGCAATTTCTGTTAGCAAGCCCCCGAATCGACCAAAGGAGGGAACAAGTACGATGTCTCCTTCTTCAATCACACTACAAAGCATCGCCTCAATTCCTGCTCGTGATGTGCCGTCGATTGGAAAAGCCCAATGATTAGTTGTTTGTAGCACTAGTCTAAGCAGCTTCATTGTTTCATTCATTAAAGTAGTAAAACTTGGATCAAATTGACCTAGAATTGAATTTGACATCGCCTGTCGTACACGAGGATCGACCTCAACTGGTCCAGGTGTCATAATCGTACGGACTGGAACATGGAATGGTGTTGAATGATGCATCTTGCAATCCCCCAATCTTGCTCGTATTATTCTGCTAACCTCACTAATGTATTTAACAAAACTTGCGTACCAATCATACAGTCTTCATAATCTGACCATTCCTTTGGATTATGGCTAATTCCCTCTTTAGAGCGAACAAAGATCATACCCATTTTCGTCAGCTTCGCCATCATCAAGGAATCATGACCAGCCCCGCATTGTAATCTCATCGTTGGCACATCAAGCTCTTTACACGATTCCTCAATCATATCAATTACCTCTACTTGGCAAGAAGTAGGATCGACAGCTTTTTTGACTTCCATCTCAGCATGGACGTCCCTTTTCTGGCAAATTCGATTGATAGCTTCATTGACTTCATTCATCATTTTTGTTCGACTTTCTTTATTAATATGTCTAAGATCAACGGAAAAAGCAGCAAGACCTGGGATAATATTGACTCCACCTGGCTCTATGTTTACTTTCCCAACTGTTCCGACTCCATCATACGTCTTGGCAATCTTCTCAATGTCTAGCATGAGCTCCGCCATCGCAAGAGCAGCATCCTTTCTCATATACATAGGAGTGGCACCAGCATGATCGGCATGTCCTTTTACAACAACATCTAACCATATCGGCCCCTGAATATCAGTCACAATTCCAACAGGCAGCTGATGTTCTTCAAGAACCTTCCCTTGCTCAATATGCAGCTCAACATAGGCTTTTAATTCTTCTCGTTCTCTCTTTGCTTGTTTGTATAAGCGAGGATCTAATTGTGCTTGACGAAAAGCTTCTGCGTAAGTCAGCCCATTTGCATCCGTTAATGAAAATGTCGCTTCATCTAGCTCTCCTGCCATTGCTTTACTACCAATATAACCTGTGCCAAAACGAATTCCTTCTTCATCTGTAAAGGAGACAACCTCGATTGAATGCTTCAGCTGAAAACCTGACTCTTTAATCGAACGCACGGCTTCAATTGCCCCAAGAACACCTAGAGCCCCGTCAAAAATCCCTCCTTGAAAAACCGTATCAATATGTGATCCTGTTAAGACAATTGGCGCTTGTTTCACTGTTCCCTCTAGCTTTCCGATAATATTACCAACTACATCAATGCGAACCTTAAGCCCTGCCTCTTCCATTAAATTGATTACATATTGTCTCGCTTTCAAATCCTCTACACTAAGCGAAAGTCTTGTCACTCCTTCTTCTTTAGAAGATGGTGAAGATCCAATCTCACCTAATTCCAAAAGAGTATTCCATAATCGTTGTTTGTTGATCTGACATGTAATAACCAAAGATCCAACTCCCCTCCACCAAACGTATTTTAGTAAATAAGGTCAACCAAAAACTTGGCTGACCCCCATTCATTTCATGTAAACTTTCATTATTCTAATGAGAAGGCAAAAATTCGGTTGTGAATATCTCATTGGCATCAAACGTTTCTTCTAGCAACCCTAATTCATGTAATTGATCGATCAGTGTTGTCCACCGTTCCTCTGACATATAACCAAAACCGTGCTCCTCTGCATCACCACCATAAACAAATTCCATTTGTGCCTCCGTTTCAAAGGCAAGACTCTCTAAAGCGAGATTTGGGTTCGCCTCATGAATCACTTCATTTATTTCATCAGGCGCATCCTTGTAATAGTTCCACCCTTCAACAAATGAAGTCACAAACTTTCTCACTGTCTCCGCGTTTTCTTCCACGTAATCTTTAGTCGCAAATAAAACAACATTGTAAGGATCAAATCCTGATTCTGATACTAAAATCGTTTCCGTCTTCACTCCTCCCTCAATAAAGTTTAATTTTCTCGCTAATACTCGTGTATTCTCCAAATTTCACTAACACCAAATAGTAATCTCACCAGTACTACTGGATAGAAGTAGAACGAATTAAAATTTCTTACAGGGGATAATCCATCCTAACGTCCAAACTGGTATAGTTTGGTAATTGAGTAGTATGACCGTGCCTATAAATCTCCACGCTACTCACGGTCGCTAACCCTCCCATGTCTCTCCGGATTGGTATCCATACCTTCCTTCGTCCTGCGTATCCATGAGGTGGAGGTCGGATAAGCTCCTTTGCTGGGTCATAAGCCCGTATGGTGAAAATAAACTCCGACTCTGCACTATTGGTGTTTGTTATTTGTAAGTATACAGATGATGCACGGCTTTACATGGAGTGGCGGGCATGGTAGGCTTCCTTAGCCATGGGCGAATCATTGGATGACTCGCCGCTTCGCCAAGGAGCCATGCCCGCAGAGGCTCCGTGTCAAGCCACTTTGGGTGATCTGCTTTCTAAGGTTACACTGCCTGTAATCCATCCATTTGAGGAATATCTTTTATTAATCTTGAACCATCAAATTCACACTGTTTTTGACCAATGACAAACAACACACGTAGTAACTTACAACACAAGGCAATCAAAGATTGTTGCTTTTTCAAAGGGCGTTCAGGGCGTTTGGTGTAATAGTGATGCAGGGCTTTAAATGTTGAATTATGGGCGACAAGGGGACGAATCGCTAAATATAAGGCTCGGCGTAATCGTTTCCTTCCTCGCTTTGTAATCCTTGTTTGCCCTTTAAATTTACCTGAACTGTGCTCACGTAATGATAGCCCTGCTAAGTTCACTAATTGTTGAGGATGAGAGTACTTTGAAATGTCCCCAACTTCCGCAAAGAATAATCCAACAGTCACCGCCCCTAAGCC
>NZ_SNUY01000112.1 GCF_004376175.1 Halalkalibacterium halodurans
GCCGCCAATTGATCAAACCGGCGCATGGCAGTTGTCACGGACGTTTGGAATTGATTCGCTGTGTCCGTAAAGTTCTTCCCTTGAATGAGCCGTAAGCGAAACGCTTGATTCCATTCCACTGTCTGACGCTGATATCGCTCTACAAAACAGGCTTTCTCCGCAAACCGCTTCCCGCATCTGCACGCGTACCGGCGCTTTCGATAGAATAGATACACCCACCGTTCAAAGAGCTTGAGATGTTGAACTTTTTGGATGCGGTAATCATGGATTCTCTCGGTTCTCTCCCCGCAGGATGGGCAACGATGAGGCGTTCGCGGCATTTCTACATGGAGCGCGATAAAGCCCTCTCGTTCCTCCATCTTTGTGACCTTCACACCTTTTAATCCGGGCAAATTCATGGTAAAATTCATCGTACACGCAGCTCCTATCCTTTCTTTGTTTCTCGGCAATTCAAGGATAATGGATAAAGGAGCCTGCGTGCATTTTTTTTGCCCTCTTTTGTGCAAAAACCCCAACATTTATTGTAGAGCCTGTTTTTTTATGCTCATATTTGTTTCTTAACCCCAACAAATATTATAGAGCCACAAAAAAGAGCATTGGATCATCCAATGCTCTTTGTATGTACGTATATATAGAAATGGCGCGCCCGAGAGGAGTCGAACCCCTAACCTTTTGATCCGTAGTCAAACGCTCTATCCAATTGAGCTACGGGCGCAAAGCTTGTCTAAAATGGTGCCGAGGGCCGGACTCGAACCGGCACGGTAGTCACCTACCGCAGGATTTTAAGTCCTGTGTGTCTGCCAATTCCACCACCCCGGCAAGGAATTACGTGGAAAGATCAAAAAAGGCGGCACCCGGATTCGAACCGGGGATAAGGGTTTTGCAGACCCGTGCCTTACCACTTGGCTATGCCGCCAAAGTTTTGGAGCGGAAGACGGGATTCGAACCCGCGACCCCCACCTTGGCAAGGTGGTGTTCTACCACTGAACTACTTCCGCTTATTGGCTGGGCTAGCTGGATTCGAACCAGCGCATCACGGAGTCAAAGTCCGTTGCCTTACCGCTTGGCTATAGCCCAATATCAAAACTAATGGGGCGACTGATGGGAATCGAACCCACGAGTGCCGGAGCCACAATCCGGTGCGTTAACCACTTCGCCACAGTCGCCACACTGAAATGATAAATTGGCAGGGGCAGTAGGAATCGAACCCACACCGGAGGTTTTGGAGACCTCTGTTCTACCGTTAAACTATGCCCCTTTGAAAATAAATGGTGGAGGGGGACGGATTCGAACCGCCGAACCCTGAGGGAGCGGATTTACAGTCCGCCGCGTTTAGCCACTTCGCTACCCCTCCATTAAGGAACAACATCTATGATACCGAAAAATCATCATATCGTCAATGGAAAAATGGTGCCGGCCAGAGGACTTGAACCCCCAACCTACTGATTACAAGTCAGTTGCTCTACCAATTGAGCTAGACCGGCACAGATGGTGGCTCGGGACGGAATCGAACCGCCGACACATGGATTTTCAGTCCATTGCTCTACCGACTGAGCTACCGAGCCTTATGTATAATGGCGGTCCGGACGGGACTCGAACCCGCGACCTCCTGCGTGACAGGCAGGCATTCTAACCAACTGAACTACCGGACCTTATTGGTTGCGGGGGACGGATTTGAACCGCCGACCTTCGGGTTATGAGCCCGACGAGCTACCAGACTGCTCCACCCCGCGTCGTTATAAAGTATATGGATGATGTTTTTTCTAAGAAGCAGGACCTCTCCTCTTCTTGCTTTCTCACAGACGCCATCATGCGTCGAGGTTACTCGTTGCTTTCTCGGCAGAAGTTTCGCTCGTTGCTCCATCCCGCGCCGTTATAAAGTATATGAGTAATTTTCTTCTTAATGAGTGAATGGTGGAGGATGACAGGATCGAACTGCCGACCCCCTGCTTGTAAGGCAGGTGCTCTCCCAGCTGAGCTAATCCTCCGATACATAAAGAACATAAAGTCCTAAAGAAAGAATGACCCGTACGGGATTCGAACCCGTGTTACCGCCGTGAAAGGGCGGTGTCTTAACCACTTGACCAACGGGCCACGGTAATTTATCTGGCGGAGAGCGAGGGATTCGAACCCTCGAGACGGTTTGTCACCGCCTACACGATTTCCAATCGTGCTCCTTCGGCCAACTCGGACAGCTCTCCGTGGCTCCACAGGTAGGACTCGAACCTACGACCGATCGGTTAACAGCCGATTGCTCTACCACTGAGCTACTGTGGAACATTAGTTGCTTGGCAGCGTCCTACTCTCGCAGGGGGAAGCCCCCAACTACCATCGGCGCTGAAGAGCTTAACGACCGTGTTCGGCATGGGAACGGGTGTGGCCTCTTCGCTATCGCCACCAAACCATTTAGTTACGGCTTCCGATTAACGTCGCATCTTGGTGTCATCTTCACTCCTTCAGATCCTCACGTACCGTGTGTACGCTCCGGTCTGTCGTCGCTCGATTCCTAAAACTGCTCGTTTCTCGAAACCCTTTCCTTTGGACCGTAAGAGAATAATCTCTTGATCCTCTTTGTAGATATTCACGGCTTCCGATCAACGTCGCACATGGTGCGATGTTGTATCGAAGCTTCTTTGGAGAACAAGATTCTCTCAAAACTAGATAATGGGACGCTTCTCGAGTTCGAGACGTTGCTTTTGATTTGTTTTTGGATAAGTCCTCGACCGATTAGTATCTGTCAGCTTCACGTGTCGCCACGCTTCCACACCAGACCTATCAACCTCATCATCTCTAAGGGGTCTTACTGGATTTACTCCATGGGAAATCTCATCTTGAGGGGGGCTTCATGCTTAGATGCTTTCAGCACTTATCCCGTCCACACGTAGCTACCCAGCGATGCTCCTGGCGGAACAACTGGTACACCAGCGGTGTGTCCATCCCGGTCCTCTCGTACTAAGGACAGCTCCTCTCAAATTTCCTACGCCCGCGACGGATAGGGACCGAACTGTCTCACGACGTTCTGAACCCAGCTCGCGTACCGCTTTAATGGGCGAACAGCCCAACCCTTGGGACCTACTTCAGCCCCAGGATGCGATGAGCCGACATCGAGGTGCCAAACCTCCCCGTCGATGTGAACTCTTGGGGGAGATAAGCCTGTTATCCCCAGGGTAGCTTTTATCCGTTGAGCGACGGCCCTTCCATACGGCACCGCCGGATCACTAAGCCCGACTTTCGTCCCTGCTCGACTTGTAGGTCTCGCAGTCAAGCTCCCTTTTGCCTTTGCACTCTACGAATGATTTCCAACCATTCTGAGGGAACCTTTGGGCGCCTCCGTTACTGTTTAGGAGGCGACCGCCCCAGTCAAACTGCCCACCTGACACTGTCCCTGAACCGGATCACGGTTCGAGGTTAGAATGTCAATACCGTCAGGGTAGTATCCCACCAGCGCCTCCACCGAAGCTAGCGCTCCGGCTTCCAAGGCTCCTACCTATCCTGTACAAACGGTACCAACATCCAATATCAAGCTACAGTAAAGCTCCATGGGGTCTTTCCGTCCTGTCGCGGGTAACCTGCATCTTCACAGGTACTATAATTTCACCGGGTCTCTCGTTGAGACAGTATCCAAGTCGTTACACCATTCGTGCGGGTCGGAACTTACCCGACAAGGAATTTCGCTACCTTAGGACCGTTATAGTTACGGCCGCCGTTTACTGGGGCTTCAATTCAGAGCTTCTCCCGAAGGGATAACCCCTCCTCTTAACCTTCCAGCACCGGGCAGGTGTCAGCCCCTATACTTCGCCTTGCGGCTTCGCAGAGACCTGTGTTTTTGCTAAACAGTCGCTTGGATCTTTTCACTGCGGCTCTCTCGGGCTTGCACCCTATCAGAGCACCCCTTCTCCCGAAGTTACGGGGTCATTTTGCCGAGTTCCTTAACGAGAGTTCTCCCGAGCGTCTTAGAATTCTCTTCTCGCCTACCTGTGTCGGTTTGCGGTACGGGCACCTCTCACCTCGCTAGAGGCTTTTCTTGGCAGTGTAGGATCAGGAACTTCGGTACTATCATTTCCCTCGCCATCACAGCTCAGCCTTTATGGAAAGCGGATTTGCCTACTTCCCAGCCTAACTGCTTGGACGCGCATTTCCATCAGCGCGCTTACCCTACCTTTCTGCGTCCCCCCATTGCTCAAACGGTGAGGAGGTGGTACAGGAATTTCCACCTGTTGTCCATCGCCTACGCCTTTCGGCCTCGGCTTAGGTCCCGACTAACCCTGAGCGGACGAGCCTTCCTCAGGAAACCTTGGGCTTTCGACGGAGGGGATTCTCACCCCTCTTTTCGCTACTCATACCGGCATTCTCACTTCTACGCGCTCCACCAGTCCTCTCGGTCTGACTTCGCTGCACGTAGAACGCTCCCCTACCACTCGCACCAACGGTGCGAATCCATAGCTTCGGTGATACGTTTAGCCCCGGTACATTTTCGGCGCAGAGTCACTCGACCAGTGAGCTATTACGCACTCTTTAAATGGTGGCTGCTTCTAAGCCAACATCCTGGTTGTCTGGGCAACTCCACATCCTTTTCCACTTAACGTATACTTTGGGACCTTAGCTGATGGTCTGGGCTGTTTCCCTCTTGACTACGGATCTTAGCACTCGCAGTCTGACTCCCGAGGATAAGTCATTGGCATTCGGAGTTTGACTGAATTCGGTAATCCGGTGGGGACCCCTAGTCCAATCAGTGCTCTACCTCCAAGACTCTTCCCTCGAGGCTAGCCCTAAAGCTATTTCGGGGAGAACCAGCTATTTCCGAGTTCGATTGGCATTTCACCCCTACCCACACCTCATCCCCGCATTTTTCAACATGCGTGGGTTCGGGCCTCCATTCAGTGTTACCTGAACTTCACCCTGGACATGGGTAGATCACACGGTTTCGGGTCTACGACGGCGTACTATTTCGCCCTATTCAGACTCGCTTTCGCTGCGGCTCCGCTTTTTCAGCTTAACCTTGCACGACATCGTAACTCGCCGGTTCATTCTACAAAAGGCACGCTGTCACCCGTTAATGGGCTCCAACTAGTTGTAGGCACACGGTTTCAGGATCTTTTTCACTCCCCTTCCGGGGTGCTTTTCACCTTTCCCTCACGGTACTGGTTCACTATCGGTCACTAGGGAGTATTTAGCCTTGGGAGATGGTCCTCCCAGCTTCCGACGGGGTTTCACGTGTCCCGCCGTACTCAGGATCCACTCTGGAGGAAACGAAGTTTCGGCTACAGGGTTGTTACCTTCTGTGACGGACCTTTCCAGGTCGCTTCACCTACTTCGTTTCTTTCTGACTCCGTATAGAGTGTCCTACAACCCCAAGAGGCAAGCCTCTTGGTTTGGGCTGTTTCCGTTTCGCTCGCCGCTACTCAGGAAATCGCATTTGCTTTCTCTTCCTCTGGGTACTTAGATGTTTCAGTTCCCCAGGTCTGCCTCCTCATACCCTATAGATTCAGGTATGGGTACCATCCCATTACGGATGGTGGGTTCCCCCATTCGGATATCCCCGGATCAAAGCTTACTTACAGCTCCCCGAGGCGTTTCGCCGTTCGTCGCGTCCTTCTTCGGCTCCTAGTGCCAAGGCATCCACCGTGCGCCCTTTCTAACTTAACCAAA
>NZ_SNUY01000113.1 GCF_004376175.1 Halalkalibacterium halodurans
AGAAAGCATGATCTCTACCAGGATGGCATTCATATTTCCAACAAATGCATGAAATGCAAGTGTCATCTAATCAGAGGATAACAAAAGGCAATGAAATTCTAAGATATTTAAAGCATTTTGAAGAAAACCTTAATTTATAGAGGGAGTGGAGGAAGATGAAACGAATACAAGTATCCCCTCACATCTATAAGCTGGAGAGTTGGTTCTTGCTGAAAATGAGTGCTTGGATTGTGAAAGAGGACGAAGGCGTCTATATTGTCGATACAGGAATGCCTTATATGGGAAAACGAATTCTTAAAGAAGCTGAAAAGTTAGGAAAAGTGAAAGGTGTCCTGTTAACACATGGTCACTCAGATCATGTAGGCGGGCTAAAAAAGATTTTAGACATCCAGGACCTCCCAGTGTATGTTCATACGCTTGATATCAAACATATGGAAGGGAAAGAGCCTTTCCCAGGTCGAAAAAAAAGGGAATATTTAGTTGAACCGGGTGTTGCTAAGCCATTGCCTGTTGATGAGGACGGGGAGTTTCGCTGTTTTGGAAATCTAGTACCTTACCATACACCAGGACATTCTCCAGGTCATGTCTGTTATTATCATAAAAAAGATCGAGTCCTGTTAGGAGGCGATTTATTTACATCGAAGCGTGGCAAGTTACAGCAACCTATTAAAATGTTTACAGCGGATATGAATGAGGCTGTGAGAAGTGGAGAGATTGTCAAAAAGCTTCAGCCAAGTAAAGTGAGTATTTGTCATGGGAATGATATTGACAATCCTCATACACAAATTAATGAATATTTGACCCATTACAAGTATGAGCGGAATGATCAACAAAAAATCAAAAACGAGGATCGTACGATCAGCTAACCACTCTTTATGACATTAACACAATTGCAAAACATCATTTACGACAAATAAATGTTTTATGTAAGAAAATATACCTTTTTATTCTAAAAAAGGTATTTTTCTATTGAATTTATAAAAATTATATTAAGTTTAGAAAAAATATGTTGAAATTTATAAAACGATGATTTGTTATAACCTTAGGTTAGTAACCGTAGGTTATAAAGGAAGGAGGTGCTTAATGCAGCTATTTTGCTTTCATTGTGCCGGTGGTTCGTCATCATTATTTAATGGTTGGGGATTTTCTGGAATTGAGACGATTCCCCTTGATTTACCGGGGAGAGGAAGACGAATTCGTGAGCCTTTTCATACAGATTTCCAGAGTGCAGCCCAAGATCTTGCCGGCGAAATTCAAAGAAAAAGAGTAAAGGGACAAGAGTGGGGGGTTTTTGGTCATAGTTTAGGAGCTATGCTAGCTTAAGAGGTAACGAGAATCTATCAAGATGAGTGGCTTAGCTTTCGTATCCTGAGTGGTGTTAGGCCGTTGCATCAATATAAAAATGATGTGAGTATACTCAAAGAAGATGATCGTACAATGATTCAGAAGCTAGTTGATATTGGTGGAATACCGTCTAAATATGCTGATCTTCCTGCGTTTGTTCAATGGTTTGCTCCTATTGTTCGTTCAGATTTACTGCTTGTCAAATCATTTCGATTTGTTCAAGATGATGCACCTATATCTACCTATGTTTAATTGGAACAAAAGATCTCATTACACGAAATAGCCCAGTCATAGAGTGGAGGAAGTGTTGGAGGCAATCCTTTCATTATGAAACATTCGAAGGAGATCATTTTCACATCTTAAAAAAGCCAGAAATTGTCGAACGTTTCATGAAAATGTTTCTGGGAAAAGTAGGTGAAGTCAGGTGATTGCGTTAAAAGAGTTAAAACAATACGCCGACCTACATGTAAAAACACATTCATTCCAAGCGATCAACCCACGCCAAGTATTACAGAGCATTGAACGAGCAGCCTCAGAAGAGCCTACAGCGGGAGGGTGGGATTGGCAGTGGGTGGATGCTACCAACAAATGCTTGCAAGCAAATGCGATAGAAGATGCTATTCAATGTTACAATTTTGCGCGCTTTCCCTTTCCGAAAACGAGCTTACAGCAAGAGGCTGCAGCCCGTTTGACGAAGGTTTTTGAGCAAGCATATTGTAGGGAAGATGTACAAAAACATAGAGTTTATTATGATAATCAAAAGGTAACTGTTTATGCTGCAAACCTTCATCCTGATCTTCCTTGTTTGCTCGTACTTGGTGGAATTGTGTCGATAAAGGAACAATGGAGTGTCTTTCTGCAAGTTGGAAAGCGGCTCGGATTTTCAGTCCTCATTACAGAATGTCCTGGTGTAGGAGAAAATCAAGTACGTTATAATGCAGACTCTTATCGGATGATTGGCCAAATATTAGATACGTTTGCCGGACAAGCTAAGGTTGGTGACACGTATATTGTTGGTATGAGTTTTGGTGGTCATCTTGCTATGAAGCAAGCGTTACATGACGAACGCATTAAAGGAATTACGACGGTAGGAGCCCCACTTCATTATTTCTTTCAAGACTATTCTCAATTGAATGTCCCTTTTATCACGCAAGCAACGTTGGCTCATGTGATGGAGGAGGAATTAGACCATGTCGGACGAGCACTTTCTCGTTTCGCTTTTATGCCAAAAGAATTAAACAAGCTTAAAATTCCTATTACTTATATTTTTAGTAGCAAAGATGAGATCATTCCTAAAAGTGAGAAATCATTTCTTCTTGACAACATAGCGAATTTGACATTTTACGAGTTTGATGATGTTCATGGATCGCCGAATCATTTGCCTCTCATTCAAAAAATCATTCCTCTAAGCATCCTAAAGCATAGCAATAGCAAGAGGTACTTTGTTCGAATCATGTTAGCGTTTTTACTGACATACAACAAATGGAAGGGACGGGATGGGAAACGGTGAACTCATTAAAGGTTGCTGTCACAGGTATTGGAATTTTAACAAGCATTGGACACAACAAAGAGGAAGTTTTTCAGAATATGCTTGACAATCAAACAGGAATTGGACCGATTCAGTCATTCGACGTACAAGAATTTATTAGCCAAATTGGGGCCGAGATTAGCTCCTTCCAGCCATCTGATCATTTTACACCTGAGGAACAGAAAGGGTTAGATCGTTGCGCTCAGTATGCTGTTGTTTCTATTAAGGAAGCCTTGGAGGAGGCAAGAGTAGATCAGACAGTAGAAAAAACGATTGGCTTAGCCTTTGGAACATGCAATGGTGGCCTGAATTCACTGGAAGAACAGAGAGCTTTACAGGAATTAGACCTAGAAAAAACACGAAATTATCCTTTTTATCAACAAGGAGATGTTGTAGCTAAATATTTCGGTTTAACTGGACCAGTCATCACGTTAAACACTGCTTGTGCCGCAAGTGGAAATGCAATTGGATATGCGTGTGACATGATTCGCCACGGGTTTGCTGATGTCATGATCGCAGGTGGATCGGATTCAATGTCCACTTCTGTATATGCGGGCTTTAATGCTTTAAAGGCTCTAAATGATCAACCATGTTCTCCTTATAATGAACAATATGGATTAAGTCTTGGAGAAGGTTCTGCTTTTCTTGTTTTGGAACCATTAGAAAAAGCGTTAGCAAGGGACGCAAAGGTGTATACGGTCGTAGAAGGTTATGGTTTGAGCAGTGATGCCTATCATGAGACTGCTCCTCAGCCGGAGGGACAAGGCATTCGAAAAGCGGTTGAAATGGCCATTGAACAAGGGAATATTTCCAAAGATGAAATTGATTACATTAATACACATGGAACCGGAACAAAAGCAAATGATCCTGCAGAATTGCGAGGGCTACGTGCTTACTTCGGCAAGCAATTCGACAACATTTACGTTAGCTCAAGTAAAGCGTATTTTGGTCACAATCTAGGAGCGGCTGCAGCAATTGAGTACGCGACGACATTGCTGGCATTAGAACAAGGTCTTCTCCCTGCAACACTTCACTTTTCGCAGGCGAGGGAAGGCTGCAATCATCAGAAATTAGTGACAAACGAAATGAAATCATATAAACCAAAGTATTTTTTATGTAACAACTCAGCCTTTGGTGGACACAATTCTTCAATTCTATCAAAAAATGTATACCATCCAGCGTTCTCACCAGCTACGATCACCACCTCTAGTGCTGAGGAGAAGAAGCGAATTGGCGTTTATGGCTATGGAACCATTCATAGGTTGGCCGATCATGATGGAACACTTCTATCTAACTTACATCAAGATTCACCTACTACATTTCAACTAGATTTTTCCCTTAAAGAATATAATCGTTCATTATACGAAAGACGGATGAACCCACTAACTCAATATAGCATTGCAGCATGCGATTTAGCTTTAAAGAACACTTCCCTTTCCAACATAGACAATGAACAAATTGGGCTTGTTTATGGAACTTCTCGTGGCAGCTTAAAAAGTGCGGAAAAATACTTAGGCCTGAATTATTCATACCTCGAACATAAATCAGGGTTTTAGGCCAAAAACGATTAGATTCCCGATCCCTTTGAAAGAATCATGGTTATTTTCTTCTGAAAAGCATCTTTCTAGAATGAGGAGCGGAAAAATGCCTGTTTTTGGGCATACTTCTCCCTTGGTCTTAAATCGTGTTTTAAAAAACAGGATTTTTCGATTCTATCCTAGCTTTAGCTGTTGAATCCGCTGAAGTACTTTCCAGAAAAAATCTTGGTATACAAAACTAGAGGACAATTTAAAGTAAAGGGATCGTCCTGATTTCACTAATTTACTAGCCACTTTAATGACCCTTGTACGTATGGTTTCAATTTGCATCCCTTTTTGTGCTTCTGGAAAGCAAAGCGTACGTAGCCAATTCGTTAGGTTATAGGCTAACAGGCTTACCATCATTTTCACTTCATTCACTTGAAAAGAGTGACTGCTCATTTTATCCAAATAAAAACCATTTTTAGCTTCCTTGATGTAGTTCTCCATCGTCCCTCTTTTTTGGTACGTACGAACGATATCTTTTGGAGAGAATACATCTCCTAGACTCGTTACAAAAAATGAATGGGTAAACAACAATTCGCCTGCAGGGCGAACCGATTGGATGATGACCTTTCTCGGCTTAGACCATGATTTCGCTTGATAGTCGATTTCCTCATAATAACATTCAGACTTTGTCACATCTGACGGTACTGTGGCTGGATGACATTCATCTGCCATTCGCTGTAAAATGGCGTTAGATTTCAAACGAATGACATAATAAACCGATTCACGTTCACATAAATCGTATAGAGCTGGAACGGCAAAACCACTATCGCCGCGTAAGAATGGTGTCGTTGCCGGAAATTTTTCATTGTAATGTTTGATAAGTGGTTCCACAAAATCCACAACACCATTGGACGTATACACATTTCCAGGGCGTAGCTGGGCTTTTAGGAAATCGCCTGTTATCCCATCGAAGGCAACCAATGGATGAAAGCCAACAGTCCCGTAATGGGTATTATAAGCTGTAAATTCTTGTTGGCCGTATGTGTCAGCATGTGTTGAATCTAAATCAATGATGAGTGCTTTTGACTCTCT
>NZ_SNUY01000114.1:0-3328 GCF_004376175.1 Halalkalibacterium halodurans
CTCTCTTATTATTGATAGTGACCAAACAATCAAGATAAGAGAGGTAGAAAAGGATGATCAACATGGCTCAATTTTATAATATCAAATTTATGAAAGAGGTAGAAGGACTGTCGCAAAGGCAAATAGCTAAAAAGTTAGGAATATCAAGAAATACTGTAAGTAAATATTTAAAGCAAGGTGAACCCCCAACAACTATTCATCGTAAAAAAGTATATGGTAAAGCAAAGTATTCTGAAGAAACCGAGAGAATATTACCTATTATCGATAAATGGTTAGAAGATGATTTAAAGCGTTGGGGAAAACAACGCCATACAGCTGCACGGATGTATGAGAGATTAGTAGCTGAATATGAATTTAAAGGTTCTGAATCTAATCTGAGAAAAATTGTTGCAAAGCGCAAAAAGAAGCTACAGGAAGTCTTTATCCCTCTTGACTTTCAACTCGGCCACCAATTCCAATTCGACTGGGGAGAGGCGGATATTATACTACAGGGTCGAAAACAACGTATTTTCCTCTTCTGTATGCAACTTTCGGCATCTCGAATGAGATTCGTCAGAGCATACCTTCATGAAAAACAAGAGGCTTTCTTAGATGGATTTGTGCATGCTTTTCAATTTTTTGGAGGTGTTCCGACAGAAGGACTTTTTGATAATTTAAAAACAGCCGTGCAAAAGAATTTACAAGGAAGAGATCGACTTGAACAGGAGGCTTTTCTTGCCCTGCAAGCTCACTATTTATTTAAAGCAGAATTTTGTAACGTTAGAGCTGGGAACGAAAAAGGTAGAGTGGAAGGAACCGTTGGTTATGTCCGAAGAAATGCCTTCGTTCCATTGCCAGAAGTACAATCAATGGAAGAATTAAATAATTATCTTTTAAATTGGTGTATGGAAGAATCAGAAAGAAGAAAAGTACCACATAGAAAAGAAACAGTCTTACAAATGTGGCATAAAGAAAAAGAACATCTACACCCTCTTCCAGCCAACAAATTCGAAGCTTGTAAATTAGTTTCGTGTCAAGTGAACAAAACCTCATTAATCACTGTTGAAACAAATCAATATTCGGTTCCATGTCGTTATGTTGGACAAGCTGTTTGGGTAAAAATTTTTGTGGATCAAGTAATCGTAGTGGCTCAAAACCAGGTAATCGCACAACATCCCCGCTCTTACGAACGGAATCAGATGATTACAGTTCTTGATCATTATTTAGAAGCCCTATTGAAAAAGCCAAGAGCGATCCGAGATGCTCATGCATTTCAATCTTCAGACATCCCAGATGTGTTTAGGAGGTTTCATCATAAAATGCGTGAAGAAGAAGGTGCGAATGGTGACCGAAAATTCATACGTCTCCTGCTCCTGCATCGCGAGATAGGAATGGAAAATTTAACAAAAGCTCTAATACAAGCAGAAAAAACACAGGTTTATCGTTATGAAGTCGTTCATGAGCTAATTCAGCGATTGACAAATAATGACGTGACAATCGATAAACTCCCTATTGAAAATACCCCTTTGAGTTTGTTAGATTACAAAATTCAAAAGTCTAGCATATCACAGTATGGGCAATTGACAGGGGGACAGTAAAATGACCACTGAATTATTATTAGACCACATAACTAAACAATTGAGGATGCCAACGATCGCTAAACAGTATCGTTCTCTCGCAAGAGAGGCTGAAGAAAGAAACTTACGTTATGAAGAATACCTGATGGCTCTATTAGAACTTGAGCTCCAAACAAGGGAAGAAAATCAAAAACAAAGGCGACTTAAGCAAGCTACATTTACCGTACAAAAAACGTTAGATTCGTATGATTTTAGCTTAATGCCTAGCCTAAACAAAAATCGATTTTTGACCCTGGCTAAAGGAGAATTTGTCCAAAAGAAAGAGAACATATTATTTCTAGGAAACAGTGGTACCGGGAAAACCCATCTAGCTACAGGTTTAGGGATTGAACTAATCAAAAACGGCCTTAAAGTTAAGTTTATAACAGCTGCTCAATTAGTAGAGGAATTATTATTGGCAAAAGAAGAGCATACTCTGCTTTCATTTGAAAAAAAGTGGCTCAAATTTGATGTAATCATAATCGATGAGCTAGGATATGTGCCCTTCTCAAAGATAGGATCAGAACTATTGTTTCAGTTCTTCTCAAGTCGCTATGAACGCGCAAGCGTTATTATCACAACCAATCTTGATTTTACTGAATGGACTTCCGTTTTTGGAGACGAAAAAATGACAGCAGCCCTCTTAGATCGTCTCACCCACAAAGCACATATTCATTTACTTAACGGGGAGTCTTATAGATTTAGGCAAAGTATAAAACGGAAAGAAAATAACGCCGAAGGGTAATCGAGGCGCGAAAATGTTCAGGGTGTGTTGCCCTCCCGGGCAACACACCCTGAACATTCCATATCCCTCCATAAATGGGACTTAACATATTTCAAGTGGCTCACTTTTAACGTAATCGCTCTGGCTCAATTTATTATTGACAAAAACATATATTAGGTGGTGTTGGTCCTACTGGAACATCTAAAATGTCTTTTAATTTAAATTGAAGAAGCATTTGTGTTTTTAGTGCAGTTTTCAACGTGCGATTGACACTCTCATTTACATTCAAAAGCTGGGAAATATTTGTAGCAACTACGTTACTGTTTTCTGGTAAAGTTCCAACCACAGCTTGAATTTTTTCAGCTTCAGCATTAATAATGTGTGCTAGTCCAAGTTCTTCGAATGCCACTGAAGCTAATAGTAAGTTAATGACATCTTCTCTAGTAAGGTCAATCGATGGTGTTACGTTTGGGATATTTGGAAAACTCATATAAAATCACCTCATTTCTCTATTTGCTATCAGTATATGAAAGCAAGTTTTGCCCGTTAGGTATAGTAACCTATTCTTTGTCCAATTTCATAAAAAAGAGGCTTACAACCCTAACCTTCAAAAGTATATGACTTATGTAATGTCCCAAAATAAATAATCCAATTAGTAAACAATACACATAACACGACACATCTATATACGAGAATGGAATAGGACATTTATTTCCTATCATATGGTTATGTGAAAAGCACAGTTTATCTTTTTGATTCATCGTCATTTTCTGTGAAAAAGTTTTATAAACATGAAAAAACTCGCTATTTCCTGGCAATCCTTTTTGTAGACCAATACAAAAAATAGGAGGAAATAGCGAGTGAAAACAAATATATGTTTACCACTAGGATTGCCAGAGTTTGTAATTTTAAAACAGGAGATTCTAAAGGACTTCATCTATTTGGATGTCGAAACGAACGAACAGCCAAAATGTTGCATTCATTGTGGCTTCTCTATGTGTTTAAGCTG
>NZ_SNUY01000114.1:3338-5294 GCF_004376175.1 Halalkalibacterium halodurans
TCTATGCTTAAAAAGCATGACCAGCGCATGAGAAAGGTACGGGATTTAGATCTATTAGATAAAACTCTTTATCTGTTTGTACATGTAAAGCGCTGGCGTTGTCAGAATTGCCAAGAGGTCTTTTCTGAGCCACTATCTTCTATCCCTGCTGGTAAACATCAAACCTATCGGTTTCGTAGGAAGGTATTTGAAATGTGCATTGGTACAACAATCAGTGATGTAAGCCGAAAGTTAAAAGTTAGCTATAAGACCGTTGAAAGAATCTACTATGATATCGCTTCGAAAGAAGTGAAAGAGCACTCTTGTTCAGGTGTCATTGGTATTGATGAAGTTGCTGTACGAAAAGGCCATAACTATGAAACGGTTGTGACAGATATTCAAACGGGATCTGTCCATCAAATGGGAGCGAATCGTGATTATGACTCCACAATCACTCTTCTAAAATCCTTTGAAAAGGCTCCTTCGGTGGTCGTAATGGACATGTGGAAACCTTTCTTTAGAGCTTGTAAGACACTTTTTCCTAAAGCCTCTATTGTGATTGATAAGTACCATGTTGTTCAAAAGATCAACCTAGCTCTTGACGCAGTCCGAAAGTCCAAAAGTAAAGAGATTAACGGAATCAAGAAGGGACGTTTCTGTCTGCTAAAACGTCGCTTTCGTCTAACTGAGAAACAGTTCAAAAGATTGGAAGCCTACCATGATCAATCCGAAGAACTTGCTCATGCGTACTATCTAAAAGAGTGGTTTTATGACTTATACCAGCAACCATCTTATAAAGATGCATCTACTTTTTTAGATAACTGGATAAAAGAAGCTAGGATGAGTCCTTTCCCCTCTTTTCATGATGTATGCAAGACCTTGGAAACATGGAAACCATTTATACTAACTTACTTTGAATTACCTTATACTAATGCAAGAACCGAAGGTACGAATCACAAAATAAAGAATCGAAAGAGAATCTCCTACGGTTTCCGTAACAGAGAGAATTTCCGTATTCGAGTCAAGCTAGAATGTTCAAAGAATCAATCGGTTCCATCTTCTTCACCTAGTAAAAGTGTAGATGATGCCGCGTAAGCGTCAAGCCCAAACCGCTTGACCCTCACGCTCTATCATCTGTTTGGTAGTTAGGTGAAGAAGGAGAAATTCTGGCCTATGAAAAGGATGAAATGTGCGAGTTACACAGAAAATGGCGAAGAGCCATCTTTTTTTAATGGTTATTTTTTTCCATAAGAAAAGACATCGCATCCTAGTGCAATGTCTCTCTTAAAATTTATTGTAAATAACGATTATACAGTGCCATTACCGTTTTCACCGTTACCATTGTCTGCGTCTAATATGTCTTCCATCTTAAATTGAAGTAACATTTGGGTTTTCAATGCAGTTTTTAATGTTCGGTTTACTGTTTCATTGATTGTAATTAAATCATCAATGTTTGTAGCGGCTACATTAGTGTTTTCTGGTAAAGTACCAACCACCGCTTGAATTTTTTCAGCTTCAGCATTAATAAAATGAGCTAGACCTAGTTCTTCAAATGCGACAGAAGCTAATAATAGATTAATGACATCCTCTCTGTTGATATCAATAGAAGGTGTTACGTTTGGAATATTTGGGAAAGACATTTATCAATCACTCCTTTAGATTTTATATATGTAAAGTATTCATTAAAAGGATTATGGATTGGGCAAGTAACTATTAATAGTGCCTAATTATGAGAAGAGATTAAAGATTAAATTGGGTACCGTCAAGAATTTTGTGTAAGCTCGCAGGGTTTCCTTTGGAATTGCCAATATATTAGACCTTAAGCAGCCTTGGTGACTACACAAAAAGTATCAGAAGGTTCTGTCAAGGGCGAAGTGTATACGAGTCCCTTGACAGGTTCTTCGAACTTTTTAAGCTTTAAAAAAGGTGCTTAAGGATTATCTATATCGCTCTTCAAACATGTCATATAAAGCTTGA
>NZ_SNUY01000115.1:0-1611 GCF_004376175.1 Halalkalibacterium halodurans
TTAGTACGAAGGAGGACTCAAGATGAAGTATAACCAAAATCACAAAATCAAGCAAATCACCGAATCAACACTCGTTATTGGCGTGGATATCGCCAAGGAGAACCATGTGGCTAGAGCTCAAGATGCCAGAGGAATTGAATTTGGCAAGCCAATGAACATTGAAAACAGCAGAGCCGGATTTCAACGATTTCGTTTGTGGATGAAGAGCCTCATGCGAGAACATGCCAAACCGGATGTCATTGTAGGTTTTGAGCCCACAGGGCATTACTGGATGGCATTTGCCCAGTTTCTGCGCCATGAAGGGATTAAGTATGTTGTCGTCAATCCGATGCATGTGAAGAAGAGCAAGGAATTAGATGACAATTCGCCCACCAAAAATGATGTAAAGGATGCCCGAGTCATCGCTCAATTGGTCAAAGACGGACGGTACTCTGAACCCCAAGTCCCCACTGGCATATATGCTGAATTACGTAATGGGATGAACCTGCGAGACCGTCTACAAGAAGACTTACAACGCGTTCGGGGGCGTATTCTCAACTGGCTGGATCGCTTTTTCCCTGAATTTCATGAGGTGTTTAAGATTTGGGAAGGAAAGGCTGCACTGATGACGCTAGAGGCGTTTCCTCTCCCGCAAGAAATCATCAATCTGGGTGCGGAAAAGATCCTAAGACACTGGAAGCAAGAAGTGAAACGAGCCATAGGGATCAAGCGAGCCAATGCGCTTGTGGCGGCCGCCAAGCGTTCTGTTGGTCTTACGGAAGGTCTGTCAATGGCTAGGCAAGAACTCCAAAGCTTGATGGAACAATACCAGTGTTTGTGTGGACAAATGGAACAGCTCATGCAAGATGTAGAAGCATTACTAGAGCAGATTCCAGCTGTGCCCTACATGATGAGTATTCCAGGCGTGGGACTAGTGACAGTGGCTGGCTTCCTGGCTGAGGTTGGCGATCTGTCCAACTACACGCACCCACGACAGGTTCAAAAACTGGCAGGATTCAATCTGCGAGAAAATACCTCAGGCAAGTTCAGAGGTCAAACCCGCATTACCAAGCGGGGACGCCCCAAACTGAGATCCCTGTTGTATGCAGCGATACGCCCCATGGTGGCGAAGAATCGGGAGTTCAAGCAAATGCATGAGTACTTAACGACACGCTCCGAGAATCCGTTGAAAAAACAACAATCCATGATCGCGTTGTGCTGTAAGTTGATTCGCGTGTTATTTAGCTTAGGACACAAGCGTGTGTCTTACAATGGAGAAAAATGTCTCGGACACATCCGCTTGCAACAAATACAGAATGCTGCTTAGTCATGTTGAAGAAACACAAATATCTTTAAATATCTAGGTGTGCAGATCCTTGAAAAGCGAAGCACGGAGAAGCCTGTTGATTAATTTCACCATTCGGGCATAGACCCTGCAAAGGAGCTTTTACAGGCCTCCACCTCTGGTTAGGTTGGACGAAGGAATGTGCGGGCAAAGACCCTGAGAGAAATGGGAGGGTAACCCCCAGAGAAATGTGGAGATCCACTGGTGCGATCATATTTTTAAAGCGAGAAAGCATGATCTCTACCAGGATGGCATTCATATTTCCAACAAATGCATGAAATGCAAGT
>NZ_SNUY01000115.1:1621-4927 GCF_004376175.1 Halalkalibacterium halodurans
TTTTTAAAGCGAGAAAGCATGATCTCTACCAGGATGGCATTCATATTTCCAACAAATGCATGAAATGCAAGTGTCATCTAATCAGAGGATAACAAAAGGCAATGAAATTCTAAGATATTTAAAGCATTTTGAAGAAAATCTTAATTTATAGAGGGAGGTGTGCCTGTGAAAGATGATCAATGGTTGGAAGCAAGAGCACATGGGGACCCTATGTTTCCGTGTAACGTCTATAGGGTCAAAGAGGTGAATGGACAGGTGATTATCCATTGCCATTGGCATCATGAAATGGAATGGATTTATATGGAGGCAGGGGAAGCTGAGTTTCAGATCGGTACCAAGATGACCACGGTAAGAGCAGGGGAAGGACTTTTTATTCCGAGCGGTCACCTGCACGGGGCGTATCCGGTCTCGGACAAACCGTTCTCTTTATATGCTACGGTCGTTCACCCTGACTTTATCAGTAGTTTTGGTTATGATTTAATCCAGAGTCGCTATATAGACCCTTTTAAAGACAGTGAACGAACCGGACCGATAAAACTTTGCCCCACCCACTATTGGATGAGCGATATGCTCACGATGTTGCAGGCGACGATTAGCCAATTTCAGCAAAAAGAAGAGGGCTATGAACTTGTCATTAAAGCAAATCTTCTTCAGATGATGGCGGAATTGGTGAAGCATTTTCCTAGAACTGAGGAACAGAAAACAGGCACACCTCAGCAAATTCGTCAAATAAAAAAAGTGCTTCAATTTATTGATGAACATTATGATGAGAAACTTACGATTAAACAGTTAGCCAATCTCGTTCAAATGAGTGAAGGCCATTTTAGCCGATTTTTTAAATCAATCGTTCGGATGACGGCTGTGGAGTATATTCATACGCAACGATTAAATAAAGCCGCTCGTCTTCTGCGAGAAACGGATCGAACAATTATGGACATTTCCATGTCAGTTGGCTTCGACCATCCTAGCTACTTTATTAAACTGTTTAAGCGACATAAACGTTGTACACCATCTGAGTTTCGCCGCATAGGGCTTCCGACCTTTAGCGAAAATATGAAAACATGAATGGATTTTTTGACTAAATAAAACATGGAATCCGTACATGAAGATTGCTAAACTAAACGTAATTTCGTAAGCGCTTACTTTTTTGAGAAGGTGACCTTGTGAATTGAGGAAAATTTAACGAAGAGCAGTGGTGGAGAGAGGGGGAATAGTAAAAATGAACGGGCTATTTAGCGGCTTGTACAAACTATCCACGTTTATAACCCGCTTCGCCTATACGAATCTTATTTGGATCTTTTTTAATGCACCGGTCGTCTATTTACTATTACATTTGATCGTCACCGATGCAAAAAACATGAACCATTTGCTCGCGATAACCGCTTGTTTACTTCCATTTGTGTTTTTCCCAGCAACGACTGCTTTGTACGGTGTAGTCCGAAGATGGATTATCAAAGAGAACGATTCCGGTCTGCTTATCACTTTTGGAGTCTCTATAAAGAAAATTATCGGAAAAGTGTGACAGGAGGGGTTTTTCTCGTCATCTTTTGGGGAGCTTGGCTGGTGAACTATGTTCAGCTCATCCAATCGTTATCCGGTCTCATTCTCATTGTGTACCTGTTGCTTACAGGTCTATTTATTACATGGACTGCTTATTTTTTCTCCTATATCGTCCATTTTGAGCGTGGGGTGATTCCTGCATTAACGAATGCCCTCATGTTGGCGGTCTCTCATCCAATTTCCACAGCAGCCGTTGCGGGCCTTCACATGGCTTTATTCTACTTAAGTCTCGGGCAGCTTTATCTGATCGCAAGCGTAGGCGGCTCTCTCGTTGCCTATTGTGGGTTTTTCTATTTTTACCAGGCCGTTCAAAAAACAATTCGCGTACAACATGTAAGAAAAGAGGCAAAAGGTGAAAAGTCGTACTGATTTTTTTTCAAATTTTAATCGTATGATCGTGCAAATTTTACTTTTACACTAAAGAAAACTTATGTGGAGAGAGGGATCATGATGAAAATATACGCAAGCGATGAGCAGTTTGAAGAAGAAGAGCTTCATGCGTGTGCAGGTAGTAAAGTGGTTAATCTAGTCGACATTCATGAATCGTATCAGTCAGCGAAGCGACTGTACGAAAAGAAATTTTTCGTAGAGAAAGGACGTTTGTTTACCGCTGATCAGCTCGTTGACCGAAGCAAGCCGGAAGCACCGGAGTTTTCGCTTGAATCATATGCTGACCGGCTCTATTATTCTATCGATATCGGCAATATGCAAGGCTGTGTGGCGATCATAGAGGAGCTAAAGAATGTTGTAATCGTTCATCTACAAGAAGAAAAAGAAATCAAAGTTGCCTTATTTCAACTATATTCGAATATCCTGCATCAGCTTGTCCGTTCACATCCAAATATGGAAGGGGTACTTGAGCCGCTCGTAATGAATGCTGGTGACATTTATCAGTTTGAACATTTACCAGGCATTATGGCATTCCTTACGAAGCAATTAAAGTACGTCATTGATTGCATGGATAATGGTCAGCCAGACCTGCTCCTGAGAAAAATGATTGCGTTAATCCATAAAGATTATGCGAAAAATTTACGGCTCGAAACACTCGCAAGCGTTTTTAATTATAATCGTGCTTATTTAGGAAAGCTTTTTAAAAATTACACCGGTGAGTACTTTAATACTTATCCTGATAAGGTACGAATTGAGAATGGAAAAAGGTTGTTGCAAAAAGGCTATAAAGTATCCTGGATTATTCATAAAAAACCTTTAATGCCCAAATAATGCTTATCTATCAAGTAATTGAGCTAAATGGTCCATGCATCAAATAAATGAAAAAAGAATCCATTTCTGATATGGTTAAAACAACTACGAAATAACCACAGAAAGGATTCTTATAATGGCTACTTTACCGCAATTAACACTAGATTTCAATCGTCAAATTAAATTATCAACTGATGGAGGCTCTCTTTCTTCTGATACAGGTGAATTCGTTTTTCGAGAGTTTGATGAAAAAATCGGATTCTCTGATACTCTTGTTCAACATCTGCATCTGAACGACGAGAGAAAATACCATGTTCATTCAAATGAAAATCTACTTCGTCAAAAGCTTTATCAACTCATCGCTGGTTATGCTGAGGATGATGCGGCCGATCAATTGACGAATGATCCTGTTTTCACCCAAATGATTGGGACTGACTCCTTAGCTTCTCAACCAAGTTTATCTCGCTTTTATACACGATTTGATCATGAGTCCATTGAACAATTACATCACGCTAACCAAGAACTTTTAGATAAAGTACATGAACT
>NZ_SNUY01000116.1 GCF_004376175.1 Halalkalibacterium halodurans
GGAGATGTATTCTCTCCAAAAGATATCGTTCGTACGTACCAAAAAAGAGGGACGATGGAGAACTACATCAAGGAAGCTAAAAATGGTTTTTATTTGGATAAAATGAGCAGTCACTCTTTTCAAGTGAATGAAGTGAAAATGATGGTAAGCCTGTTAGCCTATAACCTAACGAATTGGCTACGTACGCTTTGCTTTCCAGAAGCACAAAAAGGGATGCAAATTGAAACCATACGTACAAGGGTCATTAAAGTGGCTAGTAAATTAGTGAAATCAGGACGATCCCTTTACTTTAAATTGTCCTCTAGTTTTGTATACCAAGATTTTTTCTGGAAAGTACTTCAGCGGATTCAACAGCTAAAGCTAGGATAAAATCGAAAAATCCTGTTTTTTAAACACGATTTAAGACCAAGGGAGAAGTATGCCCAAAAACAGGCATTTTTCCACTCCTCATTCTAGAAAGATGCTTTTCAGAAGAAAAATAACCATGATTCTTTCAAAGGGATCGGGAATCTAATCGTTTTTGGCCTAAAACCCTGATTTATGTTCGAGGTATGAATAATTCAGGCTCTAGTTTTGTATACCAAGATTTTTTCTGGAAAGTACTTCAGCGGATTCAACAGCTAAAGCTAGGATAAAATCGAAAAATCCTGTTTTTTAAAACACGATTTAAGACCAAGGGAGAAGTATGCCCAAAAACAGGCATTTTTCCGCTCCTCATTCTAGAAAGATGCTTTTCAGAAGAAAAATAACCATGATTCTTTCAAAGGGATCGGGAATCTAATCGTTTTTGGCCTAAAACCCTGATTTATGTTCAAGGTATGAATAATTCAGGATAAATATATCTTTAAGGCTACTATCTACAATATTTTGTGATTAATTTCGCTACAGAAAGGGCTAATGCTTTATGTTTACACCTAAAAATATATTTTTTAACGCACATCATTCACCTGTAGGCGCATTTTCAAGCTTTACATTAGGTTTTCCCGGCAGCGGAGGGGGCCTGGACCTGGAGCTGGGCCGTTCTCCAAAGCAAAACGTATATATTGGACTTGAATCGGAAGAAATAGGGAAGTATGAAACTCTGCCTTTCCATCTCGACGCGGAGAGTGAAGCAGCCCGTTACGATCTAGAAAATCCGGACCCGAACCAGAATAAACCTCAAATTTTGTTTCCTTTCGGGAAGGACGAGATTATGAGAGATTTCAATGCTGGCACGGATACATGGAAAGCAGGTGATTTAAAATTTACTATTTACTCGCCTGTACAAAGCGTTCCTGATCCATCGAAAGCTTCGGAGGAAGAACTGAAAGCAGCAATTGTTCCGGCTGTACTTGCAGAGCTCACCATTGATAATTCACGTGGCAAAGAACAGCGAAGAGCTTTCTTCGGCTATGAAGGATCAGATCCATACAGCTCCATGAGGAAAATTGATGATACATCCAGCGTAGCAGGAGTGGGGCAGGGAAGGTTAACGTCCATCGTTTCCAATGACCCCTCTGTAAAATCCGCCCTCCATTTCAGCATGGAAGATATCCTTTCAAATCCATTGGAAGAAAATTGGACGTTTGGGTTAGGAAAAACCGGTGCTTTAGTTGTTGACGTTAAGCCTGGTGAAGTGAAAACAGTTAGGTTCGCGGTCTGCTTCTTCCGTGGCGGTGTTGTAACAGCGGGGCTTGATACAGAATATCTTTACACCAAATTTTTCAAAACCATCGAAGAAGTGGGAGAGTACGCGCTCGGACAGTTCGATGCGATTGCTGCTAAAGCAGCAGAGTCTGATGAATTAGTTGCCAACAGCAAGCTGTCAGATGACCAGAAATTCATGATGGCTCATGCGATCCGTAGCTACTATGGCTGCACACAGCTGCTCGAGCATGAAGGGCGACCATTATGGGTCGTGAATGAGGGCGAATACAGAATGATGAATACTTTCGACCTTACTGTTGACCACCTATTTTTCGAACTGAAAATGAATCCGTGGACAGTTAAAAATGTCCTTGATTTATTTGTCGATAGATACAGCTACGAAGACAAAGTCCGCTTCCCTAGTAATGATACAGAATATCCAGGCGGCATCAGTTTCACACACGATATGGGAGTAGCGAATACTTTCTCCCGTAAAAATTATTCTTCTTATGAACTATACGGACTTGATGGATGCTTCTCGCATATGACTCAGGAGCAGCTTGTTAACTGGCTGTTATGTGCTTCCGTTTATGTTGAGCAAACAGGGGATAAAGAGTGGAAGAAAAGCAGGTTGCCAGTTTTCGAGCAGTGCTTTGAAAGTATGCTGAACCGCGACCATCCGGATCCCGAGAAACGAAACGGGCTTATGGGACTCGACAGCACGCGGACGATGGGCGGAGCGGAAATCACCACTTACGACAGCCTTGATGTTTCCCTGGGACAGGCCCGAAATAACATTTACCTAGCAGGAAAATGCTGGGCAGCCTATGTTGCACTAGAAAAAATCTTTGCTGAAGAAGGTCTCGAAGAGCTGTCAAAAGCTGCAGGCGAGCAGGCAGAGAGGGCCGCTAAAACTATTTGCGGAAATGTAACTGAAGGAGGATACGTTCCGGCAGTTATCGGAGAGGGTAATAACTCCAAGATTATCCCTGCGATCGAAGGGCTTGTCTTCCCTTATTTTACAAACTGCCGGGAAGCTTTAGACAGAAACGGTCGTTTCGGTGAATATATTCAAGTGCTGGAAAACCATCTGGAAGCAGTCCTAGAAGAAGGGATTTGCTTATTCCCTAACGGAGGCTGGAAAATTTCCTCAACAAGCAATAACTCGTGGCTGAGCAAAATCTATTTATCTCAATTTATAGCCCGCCATATTATTGGACTGGAGTGGGACGAAAAAGGCGAAAGAGCAGACGCGGCCCATGTGGAGTGGCTTACTCATCCGACATTATCTGTCTGGAGCTGGAGCGACCAGATCATTTCCGGCGAAATCGCAGGCAGCAAATATTATCCTCGCGGCGTAACAAGCATTCTCTGGCTAGAGGAAATAACATAAGGTTCGGTTTTGGCAGGGGGCGGGCAAGAATTATTTGAAGAGAGGGAAACCTCTCTTTTTTGAGTTCAATTAAATAACTCCTATTATCGGACAAACACACTTGCCTGTAAGGGTTATGCTTCATATGATGTAATAGGACCGAAACTTCATAATAGAGTCTCGGAATAAATAACAATTTTCCGGGTGAAATGAACCAAAATTACTGGAAATTGGATTGGAATGGCCTGCACACTCATTATTTTCATTGTATTTTCAAAAATGTGCATGACAAAGAAACCTATTGCCATTATTTTTTTAAAAATTGACTAGGCGGCTTTAGGAAAGATGATTTCTTCAATATTTAACTGCTCTTTCTGACTGCTGTACCAAGCATCGATGTGCTGACACATCATTATGGCGTATAGGCGAATGTACCACATTTTTGTTGACCGGTGGCGTCCAGATTCCAAGTGATAATCTATTTTTTCTCTTTTATTAGAACGTTCAACAGAGGTTCTTCGTTTGTATATAAGTTTCCACTTTTCAGAGGACCTTGGTGTTTTGGTAAATAATCGTAGATTATCCTCTCTGAATGTATGGAATGTCCGACCATATTTTGCTTTTGAACACGGTGATGAGCATGTATTTTTGGTACCGCAAGCAAGTGGACAACGCCATTTTTGCCGATTTTGAGATTTGTCAAACCCGTTGGGCTTCATCTCCTTCCCAATCGGACAGATTGGAACACCTGTTGGAGATATTTGAATATCACTTTCTGTACTAAAGTTCTTCTTTGTTCGAACATTTAAATCGATGAAGGGTTCCACATTTTGATGTTCAAGTAGCTCATAAATGGCCTCAGCATCGTGCGCTGCATCAAGAAGAATTTTATCAATCGTGCCCAAGGTGTACCGTTGCGAAAATTCAATTGAACTAACCACTAGGCTGACTGAATCATGCCGGGAAGCAGGATGCAGCCGTGGATATAGCGGTAAGTCGTATTGGCTATCGCTAGTGGATATCATGTAGAGATGATATCCGTTGAAGTACTTTTCCTTAGAACTATCCCAGCCTGAGTCGATGTCGGGTTGTGAATACTGGCGTGGGTGAGTACAGTTCGTTAGTCCTTGGGCACTACAATTACAGGTTGATTTACTTCTCGGGTACCTAGCTGTTTCAATTGGTGTCCCATCTCCAACTACACCTAGAGCTTCGGGATCCCCAAGAAGACCAAGTTTCGTAGAAACCGCTAAAAATTGGGATTGAAAAAACTCAAATAATCGGTCTCCTGGCAGTTGTTTTTGTTTGGAACCATAACGCATTGCCCGATCAACGAGTTTACGAACAATTCCGGGATTCTTAGGTTCAGCTTTTTCACCCTTTTTAGGCTTCTTTTTCTTTTTTGACTTTTTCTTTTTAGGTTTGACCTTCGGCATAACATTCGGGCTTTCGAAGGCCCATAAACGTTTGAAAAAGTCTTCAAATGTTCCAACACCTGGTGTGTCACCGGGTTCAAAACCGCTAAGAATTGCATACAACGGAACGCGACGAAGTTGATCAACCCAATGAGTAATACCTTTTGTAGGTTGAACAAATAATGAAAGCAGATAAGAACGCATCATAGAAGCAGGGTCACGAGGCTTTGGTCCCTTTTTGGAATAGGAATCACCAAGCCATGTAGTTACCGAAGAGAGATCAGTTATCCAAAGCTTTTTAATTACTGGCCAATCCTTATTAACAAGGGTAAGAATGCCGCCAGAATAATGGGCATTTAACTGATTTAGAACGAA
>NZ_SNUY01000117.1 GCF_004376175.1 Halalkalibacterium halodurans
TTACGACTTGTAATTTGAAACCTTTTGAGTGTCTTGTTCGTTTCATGATGTCAGCCTCCTTGGTACAATAAGTAGTATAATATTTATTACTCTTACTGTCCAAGTTCATTTAGGGGCTATAGAGCAATTGCTCAATTTCAAAGTTAATTTGTTCTTCAATATACTCCACTTCTGACTTACTTGTAAGCTCAATATTGTGTTGTAATTTTCGATAGTCGCCATATAAACTTAGTACAGGTTTGTTTATAAATTCGTTTCCATGATCATGATCGTGTTCATCTTCATCATGATCATGGAAATGCCTTTCCTCTTCCTCGATAACCAAAGCAACTACCTCAAAATCCTCTGGTACATGTTGCACCTGTACTACATAAACGCCATCCAATTGAAAAACTTTTTTAACACTTAGTTCAACATCAGGATCTTTTCTTGTCTTTGCTGAGAATTTTAATTCGGGCGCAAACGCAAAATTCGAAACACTTCTTGTACTTATTTCAATCTCCATAAGGTCTTTTTTGGGATTGTATTCCCAACGTCTTAACGTGATATAAGTATTGTCTAATTCATTATATTCCACATTAAAATCACTCTGTAGAACGGGACTATCATCACCTAAAACAAACTTAGATCCAAAAAAAATAACTAACCCTATTAGAATTAACCCTGCAATAATAAAATAAAAAATATTCCTTCCTCTAGTCGTTAACATCCTATTACTCCCTTCTTATTGTCCTTCCTTCGGAAGTTCTAAATAGTTTCTTGGATTAATTGCGCTGTTTGCATTATAATCATTTGCCTTGCGAATTTCGAAATGCAGATGAGATCCATAAGACCTTCCAGTGTTCCCTTGTGTTCCTATTACTTGTCCTTGTTTTACTTTATTACCGACCTTAGCATAACGATTTTCAAGGTGGGCGTATCTTGTATATAATCCATTATCATGTTTAATCGTGACTAAGTTACCGTAACTGTCACTATATCTTGAGTCCACTATTTCCCCATCAGCGGACGCACTAACAGGCGCGTTATGATATGCCACTAAATCAATACCTTGGTGCATGCGCCCCCACCTCATTTTAAAATCAGATGTGACTCTAAAATGTAAGTTTGGATACGGAACTTGAAAGTAACCCGACTGAGGGTTATCTGGTGATATGATAGAACCATCATTAACTAAGTAACGCCTTACATGAGCTACATATTGAAAATCTCCATAACAAGCTTCACCATTTTGATGTACTGAGTGACATCTATATAAATTGGGTTGATTTAATCTTTTTGCCATGTATACCGAGTATTCATAAGCTAATTCTTCGGTGTGATTACTACCAAGTTTGGATAACCACCTAGCATAATTACTACCAAAGTTATACGTTTGCAAAAGTAAATCCACATTAAAAGTTAAATTTTCGTACCCATCTATTTCTTTTTTTATTTCTACCCAACGCTTTACACCTTGTTCAATACTTTCCTCTACAGTTTTAATACCTCCTATGTATCCGTATTTACTTTCCGAAGCTTGAAAAACATCTGGTGGGTTTCCTCCACTTTCTTGCATCATTTGAGCAAGTAGGCAGTTGGTATATTCGGTCGATAAACCTTGATTATCTAACTCTTTCAACACTAAAGGAGCGTAACTCATGACATTCTCTGTAACACCATTAAGCTCTCCACATTCATTGCTATAATCTTGCTGTACACTACTTTGTGATATAGCTGATGTGTAAGCACCTATAACAATTAGACACAAAACAAAAAGGGCGACGATTACTAAAATCGCCCCCCATATATAGAGTCTGAGTTTAAGTAGCACATTACGCACCACCTTTAAATAACTTTAACTCTTCCTCATCTGCGTCAACATGGAACATGATATTTCTAAAGCTATTAATAGCTAGTACAGTTTCCCCTTGTTCTAAAAATGGAATAGCTTCCAATTCGCTTTCACTTAGCTGACCTTCGAATATCTTTCGCATTGTTTCTAAAGCGTTCGAGTCCTGTTGCATTATAAACTTATACTGAGTTAATTCGAATAGTTTCTTTATCTCAGCTACAGCTTCATCAGAAGAACCATCTGGAACATAGTCTCGAATAGATTGACTGGCAAATAAAAGTCCCCCAAAATACTTACGTGCTTCACGTGAGTAAGATGTTAACTCACGTACAGCAAGTAAATTCTCTGTGTTTATAAAGCGATGAGATTCATCAATGATAACTAAAAACCGGATAACATCTTCAAAGCATAATTGTCCATTTTCATATGCTTCCTTTTGTGGCTTTCCATTTTGTAGCATGTTATCCCAATTCAACATAAGTAAGTTAAACATTTGTGCATTAAAAACTTCTTTTTTCAGCGAGGTTAGATTCCGCAAACTGTAAAAAACAATTTGCTCAGAGTTTAAGTTCTCAATGCTTGAGTGTCCATCAAACAGAGATCCGTAGTTTACAACTAAATTCTCAATTGTTAATTCAATTGATTCCAGTCGTGCTACTCGTCCATTGCTTAACTCTGTTCTGATTTTCTTTAAATCATAATCACTATATAATTCGTTTCTGATATGATTTAAAAGATCTGTAAAAATTGGATATTCAGCAGGAGATAGGTTAGTGATTCCTCCCGACTCCATCTTTCCTATAAGTCCTTTTACCTCATAAAGTCCTCTCAATACTTTTTCAAACTCGTTGATGATTTCATCACTAGCTGATGGAGCAAGAAAGCGATAAAATTTACTCAATTTTGATAGATGTATCATGAATGATTGTTCTTCCGATTCATCGGTTCTAAGAACCTGTAAAGGATTTAGAATACCTTGTGTCCCATCCATCGAAATCAGTTTTCCATCTAAATCTGCTACCAGTTCCTCAAACTCCCCAGTAACATCAAATCCCCTTATCTTATTCCCTCTTACAACATTATCAAGCATGATTTTTTTCAATAACGTGGACTTACCAGCGCCCATTGTACCTACTATCGCACCGTTGTAATATCTTCGGCGTTTGTCTTTATGGAAGTAATCAAAAATAACAGATCCCCCTGTAAATGTTGTACCGTAATATGTTCCGTTAGGATCTCGCAACTCAGAAAAATTAAAAGGGAAAGCTGCCCCGCATGTAAGTGCTGACATATGCTTTCCCTCTCTTTTATTTAATAGTTCTTGCTGTTCTTTATAAGGCAAAAACAAACTCTTCCACTCATATTCTGTTTCATTAAGAAAGACCGCTCCTTGAAAGCTTTGCCCCTCCAAGTCTTCTAAAACATCTTTCACTTTTCTTTCAAGTTCTACAGTTGTACGAGCATGTACGTAAATACGCACATGTACCATCTTAATAACTTCGCCATTCCTACTTATCTGGTCAAACATTCTTCGAAGAGAATCAAGATCTGATACTGCTTCCAATTGACTTGACGATTCTTTGTCGGTGTACATTCGGTTATATTGTTCTGTTATGCTGTTATTCAGTGTAGAAATGGCAACTGATTTAGGCTCTGTTGCATAATCTATTGTCACAATAGTGTCTTGCATATTGGCTACTCCATGCAACCAAAATTTATCAACTTGAGTAGGGTATCCATACACATGAATGATCGTTTCAAAACCATCCCCCTTTTTCACAAATAATTCAGGAAATGAGATACCTCCTTGTGGTTGAATAGAAGCCAAAAATTCTGGATTATACCCTTTCTTTCTTTTCACTCTTTCTACTTCATTTTCTTTCTCTTTTTTTCTTAATGGAATTTTAAATTTCAAATTAAATCCCCCTTCTATATTATCTTTGAGTTTGGATTATTAAGCTTATAGAGTATACTTACTTTTTTATAATTTGGAACTTCAATCAAAGGAGCAGATGTTTTAAATAACCGCCTTGCCGATTGCTTATTATTCTCTAGAACTTCTAAGTCACTTCCATAAATAAACAGATAGCACTCCCTGTTAACACGATTCTTTTCTAGATACTCTAACTGAAAAAGCTTTCTTTTTAGATGTTTTAGATGGCTACGATTGGTTGTTTTGCTCATTTTTAGCTTAATGTATTGTTGTTGTGGTTCTGTATTGACAGGAAAATTTAACATGACTTCTTTAATATCATCCGTATAAGATCTAAAAAACTTTGTTCGTGATAATATGATTCTCTCCGCGTCGATTTCATTCAACGTGCTTATGTCTACACTTTCTATTTGATAAATGTAAAGATAGCCATATTTACACTCAATATTCCCGAAGTCGTCAATATCAATAAAAGGTAAAACATCAGGTGTATAAGATAACACTTTATTTTTCTTCTCTTTAATTTCTTTTTTGGGTCTTTCTTTAGTAACTTTCCTGATAAGCTTTTGTATTTTTTCACTTACTTTTTCCTTTTCTTCATTCGTGGGTGTTGCGATAATAATTGGTTCTATTTCTTCCCCTTCTTGGGTAAGATCAATTTCTTCCCCTTCTTGAGTTCTATCAATCTGATTTTTCATACTTACATCTCCCCTTCATCATTCGTATTGTCAAAACTTTATATAAAAATAGGTTATTAAATCCTATATTAGAGGGCTTTATAAGCAAAAAAATTGCCACCCCCTTAAATTCTGTAGATAATTGAGGTTACCACAACACCCAATTCCAG
>NZ_SNUY01000118.1 GCF_004376175.1 Halalkalibacterium halodurans
GACACAATTACTGTAGTGGGACTTGGGGTGACTGGCAAGTCTTTTTTTGTTTACGCACAAAAATTTAGTGCAGGACTCTGCATTTTTCCTTTGCAAAGCTCTGCACTTTTATTTTGCCATACACATTTAAGCATCTTACGGTTGCAGCCATCTGGACACTAACAAATGATATTATGGACTATTCATTAGGGATTTTTCCTTGGGTATATTCTGGATTACATCCATATTTACACTATATTTATGGATTCACTGTATCTTTGAGTTTCATTAGTATTCTTTTGGTTTATAGATTAGTGGCACGAAAGAATGTGAAGACGTCGCTCTAGTGTTCATTAT
Organism: Halalkalibacterium halodurans; assembly: GCF_004376175.1. GTDB lineage: Bacteria > Bacillota > Bacilli > Bacillales > Bacillaceae_D > Halalkalibacterium > Halalkalibacterium halodurans. Next base: position 337 of record NZ_SNUY01000118.1, read on the forward strand.
CTATTTGCAAAAAACGATTGGGCTCCACTAAGCTCAATCGTTTTTTCGTGTTTTTCATTTTGTTTATTTTTTTACGATTTCTCCATAAAAAGAACAAACATCGATTGTATCATAAAACATACTCTCTGAAGTATAACAACACGAAAAAAAGATAGTTTGAGGTGGAGCACATGTGTGGGTTTGTTGGATATATAAACGACCAAGAAGAAGGGGTCGAAAAGAATAAAAGTAAGATAATCGATATGTTGAATTCAATCGTTCATCGTGGGCCTGATGACTCAGGATACTTTGTCGATCATCATGTCGTCTTTGGATTTAGAAGACTTAGTATCATCGATTTGGAACATGGGCGGCAACCGATTTCTTATGAAAATAATCGTTATTGGATGGTATTTAATGGCGAAATATATAATTACAAAGAATTGCGACATCGGTTAGAAAAAAAGGGGTGCACGTTTAACACGTCGTCGGACTCGGAAACGATTTTGGCTCTTTTTAGTCTGAAAAAGGAACAGGCCTTCGCTGAGCTTCGGGGAATGTTTGCGATTCTGATTTGGGACAAGCAGGAGAACGTCCTCTATGGAGCGAGAGATCCTTTTGGCATTAAGCCTTTATATTATGCGTATGGAGAAAATGAACATGAAATCTACTTTGCTTCGGAAAAGAAAAGTTTATCATTGATACAAGATAAGGAGTCTTTAAATGAAGAAGCACTCCATCACTATTTGACGTTTCAATATGTTCCGGAGCCACTGACGATGACAAAGGGGACGTTGAAAATTGAGCCAGGTTGTTATTTCATCAAAAAGCAACATCAAAGAATGACAATTAGAAAGTACTGGGAACCATCGTTTAAACCAGCGCAGGGAGACAAGGAAACCAGTTCAAAAAATATTGTTCAAGCTTTAGAAGAATCGGTCAAATGCCATATGGTAAGCGATGTCCCTTTGGGCTCCTTCTTATCAGGGGGAATTGATTCAACGTGTATCGTGGCTTTAGCGAAACAAATTAACCCCAATATCAAAACGTTTACGGTTGGTTTTGAGCAATACGGCTATAGCGAGATCGAACCAGTCAAACAAACGGCAGAGGCCCTGAAGGTTGACAATACGTATTACCAAATTTCAGTAGATGAATTTATGCAGGAGCTTCCGAAAATCATCTGGCATCTAGATGACCCCGTTGCCGATCCAGCTGCCATTCCTCTTTACTTTCTTGCTCGTGAAGCGGCGAAACAGGTGAAGGTTGTTTTATCCGGTGAAGGAGCGGACGAGCTATTTGGAGGTTACCGAATCTATAAGGAGCCACTATCTCTTCGTCCCCTGACCCGGCTTCCGGATGGCGGGAAGAAAATGATGAAATTCATTACGGAAAGAGTTCCATATAAAATAAAGGGTAAAAACTTCCTTGAACGGGGACTTACTCCTATTGAAGAGCGTTATATCGGAAATGCAAAAATGTTTTCAGAAGCGGACAAAGGAACCATCTTAAAAAACTATCACTCAGATTTTAACTATCAAAAAGTCACGGAACTATTCTATCATCGCATTCAGCATTTGGATGATATGACGAAAATGCAGTATATCGACCTACAGACATGGTTGAGAGGGGATATACTCGTAAAAGCGGATCGAATGACGATGGCGCACTCACTAGAGTTACGAGTTCCGTTTTTAGATAAGGAAGTCTTTCGAATCGCTGCAGATTTACATCCATCATTAAAAGTAAGTAAAGCCCAAACGAAAATTGCTCTCAGGGAAGCAGTCAGTCATATTGTTCCAGAACATATCGTGAATCGGGCAAAGTTAGGGTTCCCTGTCCCGATTCGACTTTGGTTGCAAAATGAATGTATGACTGGGCCTATGATTTAATTATGACTAGTCAGACTGATTATCTATTCAAAAAAGAAGAAATCATCAAGCTACTTGAGCAGCATCGGAAAATCAACCTAGGTGAAAACTCAATGTTAAAAAGTAAGACTGATTATAGTCGTCCATTATGGACCGTACTAACCTTTATGTTGTGGCATCAAATTTTCATTGAAAAAATCTATGATTTTGACTCACCAAGAGAGTCTCTTGTTGAATCGACTTACTAAAGAATCATATTTAAAAGTCGACTTATCAAAGCAAAAAGAATCTAGAGAGGGAGGCACAGGACATGAGCGAAAAATATTTAATCCCTGTTCTTTTTTTCCTAGCGGTTATCTTTGCTATTGTGGTCATCATTAATCCATTTTCTTCTGACTCAAAAGCAGAACAAAGTCAGAAGTGGGAAGAGATTAACCAGGAAGAAGTTCTGAAGGAAATTGGGAACGAGAATGCAGTATTCGTTGACTTGCGAGAGAAAGAACTCTATGCGGAAGGTCACATACCAGGTGCAATCAACATCCCTTATGAGGTCTTTCAGCAGCGATACGACGAATTAGATGAGGATAAACGAGTCGTTTTAATTTGCCATACGGGGCGGATGGGTATCGAAAGCGCAGGTTTTCTTGTAAAGCAGGGCTTTGATGATGTCGCAAACTTCGGTGGGGGAATGACGATGTGGGATGGACCGCTGGATACCGAATAAATAGCAAGGCCAGCATTGAAGGAAATTCAATGCTGGCCTTTGTTTATTCTGATTCAGTAACCATTACTGTGGCGATCATGCCTGCCTCTTTATGTCCGGGGATGGTACATACCGCTTGATATGTCCCAGGTTCGGTGAAAGTAAAAGAAAGACTGTCAGATCCGCCGGGTAGGGCATGAAGATGATAATCTAACCCTTTAATTTCAAAGTCATGTTCTTCTGAACCATTATTTGTGAGTGTAAACGTAATTTCCTCGTTCTGTGATACTTGAATTTGTCCAGGGGTAAATTGATATTCACCGGCATCAATCATCACTACTCGGTTCTCTGAATGAGATGAGTGAAGACTCGAACCATTGCTCACCTCAAAAGAATAACCATGAAAACTAAAAATGAAGAAACAAACGACTAAAAAATAAGGCAACGGTTGAAAAAGGGACGTGCTTCTTTTTCCCACCTTATTAATTTCAGAAACCTGCAGCAAGTAAACCAAAAAGAAAACCCCAACCGTTAACAGACTTATGATATTTAGTAACTGGTTCTGATTTTCGGGTGGGACCATTAGACCGAGCATCGTTCCCATCATTCCACCCATGATTCCCGACATGAGCCCATCTAAAATGGCTGTTAAGGAAAAGGGATAACCTGCAATCACACCAATGAGACCCCCGATGAGCATACTGATAATCGTGACTTCGAAAAAAGATTCAGGGTATAGGATAGCAGATAGTGTTCCTACACTTATCCCAACAATCATTCCTACCGTCATCGAAATAACCATACCCACCATATGGCTAAGTTTTTCTCGATACATATATGCAAAGATGATTAACCAGCTAAGTAAAAGAATAAAAACCACACTGAGCATCGTTGACTGTATCAATCCTTTGGCTCCTTTCTTATGTTGTTAGTTCAATCTTATTAACGAGGAAGATTGAATATGTACAAGTATTGGAATGAAAATTTTTAAGTTTCAACACAGATTGTTCAAATTTGTCTCCTATACTGAAGAAACATAATAAGAGAGAGGGGAAGTCAATTGGAACCATTGAATCGAATCGCACTTGAATTTGGACCGTTCACTATCTATTGGTATGGCATTATTATCATGACGGGGGTTTTCCTAGGCTTTTGGTTAGCGGACAGAGAAGCAAACCGACACGGTCTTCCGAAAGGATTTTTCTCAGACCTGCTGCTCTATGCATTGCCGATTTCGATCATAGCAGCAAGACTGTACTATGTTATTTTTCGTTGGGAATATTTCAGTCAAAATCCACATGAAATTATCGCTGTTTGGGAAGGCGGTATTGCCATTCATGGAGCGTTAATCGGGGCTTTTCTGACCGCATACTTCTATTCCAAAAAGAAACATGTTTCTTTTTGGAAGGTAGCTGATATCGCTGCGCCAAGTCTTATCCTTGCTCAAGGAAGGCTCTATAATATTTGTTGGGGTTAAGAAACAAATATGAGCATAAAAAAACACGCAAACATCCAATTCTTTTATACTTGAGTTGACTAGAAACAAGTTTGAAAGAATGGAGTTGCGTGCATATGAA
>NZ_SNUY01000119.1 GCF_004376175.1 Halalkalibacterium halodurans
AATTCTAGTGATACGGAAAACACTTTCAGACCCTCCTGGTTTGTTTGGTTAGCACTAACATTATTGCCAGGAATCTGTGAGTGTTTTCTTCTTTTTTGTTTAAATCACTAAAAGTGGTGATGAATCATTTATTATTATTCAAGCGATCAATGGACTTTTATTTTTCGTTCTCATTGGTTTCATTACGTGGCCAATCATGTGGATTTGGGGAGTCGTAGATGCTTATCGATCCGCCGAACGCTACAATCGAATGTATTCCGATCATTAGACTACTAGACTTGTCACACTCCATCGTGACAAGTCTAGTTTTTTATGAGCGCTTTTAAGCTTGAAGCGCTCGATTCGTTTCTTCTAAAAAAGTACCGATGGACTGATCTTGAATGACTAGGTCAGCTAATGGGTCCAAAGGTGTCTCATCATGGTTTACGATCACGAGCTTTGCCCCGCATTCTTTGGCGATTTTCGGAAAGAGATTAGCTGGGGAAACAACAAGAGAGGACCCTAACACGAGGAACAAATCGGCCTCCTTCGTATGGCGCTCTGCTAAAGCAAGCGTGTCCGTATTTAACATTTCACCGAATAGCACAACCGCCGGACGGATAAAGCCTCCACACGAGCAATATGGTTCGTTGGTGATGTACCGAGCCACATCATATCTCTGTCCGCATGCGACACAGTATAAACGCTGAATTGACCCATGAAGAGGAAGTACCACTTCGCTTCCTGCCTGCTCGTGAAGCCCATCGGTATTTTGCGTAATAATAGAGGTGATTGGGAGTTCTTTTTCCCATGCAGCTAACACGTCATAGCCTTTATGAGGGCGCACACCTTGAAGTCCTTCGATTCGCATCCGGTAAAAGTCAATAAATGCTTCTCGATTATGGTCCATTGCGTCTACGCTAGCTAACGCCTCAGGTTTTTTCCCTTGCCACAAGCCACGGCTTGAACGAAAGTCAGGAACCCCGCTTTCCGTACTCATTCCCGCACCAGTAAAAATGACAATTTTCTTTGCTTCGGTTAACCATGTTGTAAGCAAATCTAAGCCACCTCCAAATGATTGTATGAATGACTCTAAATTCCTAACACCAATTGTCAGTGTTTGTTGTCCAACTCATTATGTACTTTTAACTCAAATATGAAGGAATTTTCATTCGTTTTTCTGATAACTAGTGCTTAAAAAGAGACAGTCGGTGCTTTACCCTTTATTATGAGCGCTATTCATTCTCATTTTCAATTATTAATTGTAAATGACTTGCATAGTATTGAGAAGGAAGGGCTATCTATCTTCTCTAGTAAAAGCCTATTTTTATATAGACTCTCTCAGTTCAAAAAAACTTTTAAAATTTATTATTATATTTCTTTCTTTTTAAGAAATAGTTTATTATAATGATTACATAACAATAATTATTATTATCTAGTTCGTGGAATTTCGACAACTAGAGTAATAATTATTTAATACTTCATTTAAAAAGAGAGGGGAAAACAAATGGACACAAATAACACAGGAAAATGCCCATTCCATCACGGCGCCACTACTAGTCCTAAATCAAGTGGTACTACAAATAACGACTGGTGGCCAAACGCGTTAAACTTAAATATTCTTCGTCAGCATGACAAAAAATCAAACCCAATGGGAGAAGAATTTGATTATGCTGAAGAATTTTCGAAGCTAGATTATGATGCTCTTAAACAAGACGTGCGCGACCTAATGAGAGACAGTCAAGATTGGTGGCCTGCTGACTTTGGTCATTATGGTCCATTCTTTATCCGTATGTCTTGGCACGCTGCAGGTACTTACCGTATAGGTGATGGTCGAGGTGGTGGCGGAACTGGTAACCAACGCTTTGCCCCTCTTAATAGCTGGCCTGACAACGGCAACCTTGATAAAGCCCGCCGATTACTATGGCCAATTAAACAAAAATACGGTAACAAGATTTCTTGGGCTGACTTACTTGTATTAGCGGGTAATGTAGCCATTGAAGATATGGGTGGACCGGTAATTGGCTTCGGAGCTGGACGCGAAGATATTTGGCACCCTGAAGAGGACATTTACTGGGGGAGCGAAAAAGAGTGGTTAACAGGGGATAAACGTTACTCAGGTGATCGTGAGCTTGAGAATCCACTTGCAGCTGCTGAGATGGGGCTTATTTACGTTAACCCTGAAGGTCCAGACGGTAAACCAGATCCTCTAAAAGCCGCTCATGACATTCGCGAGACATTTGGCCGAATGGGAATGAACGATGAAGAAACGGTTGCCCTTATCGCTGGTGGACATACATTTGGTAAGGCTCACGGTGCAGGAAATCCAGATCATGTTGGTCCAGAGCCAGAAGCAGCTCCGATTGAAGCGCAAGGCTTAGGCTGGCAAAACACATACGGCTCTGGCAAAGGTCGCGACACGATCACTAGTGGCCTTGAAGGCGCTTGGACTGCGAATCCGACACAGTGGGATAATGGTTTCTTTGATCTATTGTTTGGATATGAATGGTGGCTTACTAAAAGTCCAGCAGGTGCATATCAATGGCAAGCTGTTGATCCTGATGAAAAGGATTTAGCACCAGATGCAGAGGACCCATCAGTTAAAGTCCCAACGGTCATGCTAACTACGGACCTTGCCTTGCGTTACGATCCAGAATACGAAAAAATTTCTCGTCGTTTTCATAAGAATCCAGATGAGTTTGCAGATGCCTTTGCTCGTGCATGGTTCAAATTATTACACCGCGATATGGGGCCAAAAGCAAGATATTTAGGTCCGGAAGTTCCTGAAGAGGACTTTATCTGGCAAGATCCTGTACCAACCGTTGATTATGAATTAACTGATGCAGAAGTAGAAGAGCTTAAAACAAAAATTTTAGATTCTGGACTTACTGTTAGCGAATTAGTCACAACGGCTTGGGCTTCAGCTAGTACGTTCCGTAATTCAGATAAGCGTGGTGGAGCTAATGGTGCCCGTATCCGTCTTGCTCCACAAAAAGATTGGGAAGTGAATCAGCCAGAGCAGCTTGAAAAAGTCCTTTCAGTACTAGAAAACATTCAAAATCAACTAGACAAAAAAGTCAGCATCGCGGATTTGATTGTACTAGGTGGTAGTGCTGCAGTAGAGAAAGCGGCAAAAGAGGCTGGCTTTGATGTAACTGTTCCTTTTGCTCCTGGACGCGGCGATGCAACACAAGAGCAAACAGATGTAGAAGGATTTGCCGTATTAGAGCCTGTCTCTGATGGTTTCCGTAACTACCAGAAGAAAGAATACAGTGTAAGCCCTGAAGAACTCTTAATTGACAAAGCTCAATTGCTCGATCTAACTGCACCAGAAATGACTGTACTTATTGGCGGAATGCGCGCTTTAGGGGCTAACTATGGCGGCACACAGCATGGTGTATTTACTGATCGTGTCGGTACACTCACAAACGATTTCTTTGTAAACTTACTTGATATGGGAATTGAGTGGAAACCTGTAGATTACAACCTATATGAAGGTCGAGACCGTAAGACAGGAGAAGTCGTACGCACTGCAACAAGAGTGGATCTCGTATTCGGCTCAAACTCTATTCTACGTGCGATTGCCGAAGTTTACGCTCAAGACGATAACAAAGGAAAGTTTGTCGAAGACTTTATCGCAGCTTGGGTTAAGGTCATGAATGCTGATCGCTTCGATCTTAAACTAAACAAAAAAGCTCAATTAACAAGTAAATAAAGATCAAAAGAAACCACTGTCAGCTCAGCGACGTGGTTTCTTTTTTATCGGCTCTATAGTATTTGTTGGGGTTAAGAAACAAATATTATAGAACCATAAAGGTTCTTAGTCAAATGTTGGGGTGGCATAGGAGGGCGAGCCCCTCTTATCCTACCCCGAATGTCTGATGTTTGAATGGATGATGCAAGAGAATACGGTTTCGCAAGCGATCATAACGCCGAAAACCAAAGGCATTTCTCTTAATCACCTTCGTTTGATTATTCAGTCCTTCAATAAAACCATTGTTTAAGCCAAACGCGAAGCTATTCAAGATCTCGGTCTGCCAGTTCTTCAGCGTCTGAATGGCTCGGTGGAACTCCTTTAACGGGCTCGCCTCCACTCTTCGGTAAAAGGCGTAGAGCCCTTGTTTCACCTCGCTCATTCGTCCTTCCCTTCCTTGCATCTTCGCTTCTTGATACCACTGACGAAAATGTTCTTTTAGCTCATACGCTTCCCTTAAATCAGGGGATAGCTCTAAGTACCGCTCCACCTTCTTCTTTTGCTTATCATCCAGTCCTTCTCTCTCTTTCTGAAACAGATGTTTGATCCGTTTACATCGTTTTCGATGATACGGATGGAACGCTTTTTGCACTCGGCGGCGAACCCCTTCCAGAGCCCAGTAGATGTAACGACAGAAATGGAACGGATCCCCAATGATGAGCGGGTGGCCTAAGGCCTTTTGAACAGCCGACTTGAAGGTATAACT
>NZ_SNUY01000012.1 GCF_004376175.1 Halalkalibacterium halodurans
AATCACCAAGCCATGTAGTTACCGAAGAGAGATCAGTTATCCAAAGCTTTTTAATTACTGGCCAATCCTTATTAACAAGGGTAAGAATGCCGCCAGAATAATGGGCATTTAACTGATTTAGAACGAAGTTTTGATAAGTTTCGTGTGCAATAAACGTTGGTTTCATTTTGGCACCTCAATCACAAGTAGTAAGGGAAAATAATCCCTTCACCGGCGATTATTGTGGTGTTTTTGAAAAGTCAAGTGTTTCTTGTCGAATTCGAGAAAATATTTTGATAATTAATTTCCAGTTTTAAAAAATGAACATTAAAAAATCCCACCTAAAATAGGAGGGATGAAATAAATTGGTTTGAGGAAAATCCTTGAACCACAAAGCTCGGCGAATGCCGAGAGTCTATTAATGATATAGGAGGGTTTGCAACGATCGCCTTGTGATCTCCTTTGCCTCACTATTGAGCACAACAAAATGATCAGGGTGAAAGTCGATCCGCATCTGGTGCTCAGAGGCAAATTCTCCTACGGCTTGAAGCTCTTCCGCAATGGCTAACTCGTACTTCCATCCTTCTGTTAAAGGGTGATTCACGAGTGGTACAAGCTTTGAAGAAAGGCGGAAAAATGAAATCTGGTAGGCAAGGTTGTGTTTGAGCAACCTAAGGCAATTGTGCAAGTTCGTTTTGGCAATCCGTTCGAGTTTTCGCAAACCTGCCTCGTGATCTTCGATTTTTTCAAACTGAGCAGCTGTCATCGTTTTTGATGGTGAGGCATTGGCAAGTTCCATACTCATGGCGACATAGCCGAATTGAATGCGCATTCGACCTTCTCCTTCCAATTGACATTTTAAAGTAGGACATCTATAATTTTTTCCGACTTAACTGAATATAGCTTGTCTATCAAGAAAGGGGATAGCTCCTTGAAGTTTGTCACATTTAATCCATTTCGCACGATCGGAATGGCCAACATTCAATATGTAAAGCCTGAACACATGTTTCAGGAAAGGGAAAAAATCATCGCAGCCGACGTTTGTTTGTTCCCTGAAAATTGGCAAGTGAACGCACTCGTATACGGGATGAAGAAGCCTATTTTCCCAAGCATTCAATCTATACAAATGGGCCATAACAAAATAGAAGTTACTCGAGCACTGTGGAGTGTCTGTCCTGAACATGTCCCTTTTACGCTCATCTTAGGGCGAAACCCAGAAAACATTGAAAAGGTGCTAAGTACCTTCACGTTTCCTTTTGTGGCAAAAGAATATCGAAGCTCAATGGGTCGAGGCGTTTTTCTCATTCAATCGGCCGAGGAGTTTTATGAATATGCGGAGCAAAACCCTTACTTTTACGTTCAAGAATACTTACCGATCGAACGCGACCTCCGTATTTGTGTCATCGGTGATGATGTGGTAGCCGCTTACTGGCGCCAAAGTGATCATCAATTTAAAAACAATGTGGCTCAAGGTGGGGAGATTTTTTTTAATGACGTGCCAGAGGAAGCGATCACCCTCGTCAAAAAGGTAGCGGCAGACCTAGGAATTGATCATGCAGGATTTGACATTGCCCTAGTCAACGATCACTTTTATTTTCTCGAGTTTAATACATTATTTGGAAATCAAGGCTTGCACATGCTCGATGTCCCAATCGTGAAACGAATCGAAGCGTACGTTAAGAAGCGTTATCATCAGGAATCGTAAACGTGATCGTTTCCTCAAGTCCGTAGGGCGCTTGGTCATTTTGTAAGACTTCAACCGTTAATTCATGCTTCCCGGGGTTCAGTCCCCGGACAACGAATCCTTTATGAAAAAGAGCACCGACAAATTCTCCATCCACATAGACTCGTAAATGCCCTTCGCCCTCGTGGTGAGGGGTGCCTACGTGTTCCTGCGATAGTTTAAACCCATCCAACATGCATTCCACATACACCTCGTCCCCCTTCACTTCATAGCGTACTTCCAATTCATATTCCTCTTGTCCTGATGTGACAGAGATAACGCCAAGACTCTGCATCGGTTCAATTGATATGGTGCTTGTCCCATCAGCTATTCCAGAAAAGGATAAGTATCCAACAAGAAAGAAAAGTAAAACACGCATCCAAATCACTCCCGAAAAATTCCTTTGATTGCCTATAGTATTAGTCTGATTGCGAGAATTATGTATAACGGGCGACGGAAAGGCCTTGAGCTACCCCCTTGTCGCCCGAAGCATTTCGATTAACATCATGATCATACCTAGGTTTTTCTGAACGCGATCAACACGTTGGCCAAAGGTTCGACCAAAAAAGTAGTTAGCTTCTTTTTGTAATTCGGCTAGCTGTTGGGGATCTCTGCTTAATCGCCGATACCAAATCGGATGCTGGCGGCAAAAACGTTTTAACTCAGGGTTTGTTTCCATAACGTGTATTACTTCACGTCTCATACGACACTCTCCTTCATACCGTTAATCCCGGCGAAACGAAAAAGGATGGTCCTGATCTGACGCCCTACCTTGCCCTCCTGGCTGCTGGAACGATTGGATCAGTTTTTGTACATTACCAATGACTTCGCTAAATTGCGCAAGATGCCCTTGCAATTCATTCATATTGATGTTTTTCACAAGTTGAAGCAGCTGTCCGGTGGATTCTTGTTTTTCACCCGTCTTTTCAGCTGGCTGCTCTTCAACCTCTGAATCGGTAGCAACCTCCTCTTGCTTCTTATACGCCTTCCACTTCTCATGATCTTCTCCGAGAATCATCCACTCCTCATACACTTCTTGTAGCGGCCTGTTTGATTGTTTTATTTCTCGGATAAGCAATGGATGCTCCTGAACAAACTTTTTGAACTCCGCGACACTTGGATGGAGACGAGATTCTTTACTCATAAGACATCTACCTTTCCTTTCCAACCCTCTTATTTATAGAATAGGGAAATGCCTAGTCCAATGTGCGCCCAATTCTCGTTGGCCTGTCCATCAATCCTTGGTAAAATAAAGAGGAAAAATGATCAATAAGGGAAAAATGAGGCGATTTTATGGACAAACGACTGCAGCAAGATCGAATCGTGGACAAAATGGAGCGTTTTTTGTCCACCGCGAATGAAGAGGAAAAGGACGTTTTATCGTCTATCGTTGATGGGCTTCTCGCCAAGCAAGAAAGGCGGTACGCGACATACCTTGCAAGCCTTACACAGATAGAAAGTCAAGAGCGAGAAGATGGTCGATTTGAAGTGAGGTTACCTATCGGACCGCTCGTAAACAACCCGCTAAATATGGTTCATGGGGGAATCACAGCGACATTATTAGATACGGCGATGGGACAAATGGTCAACAGGCAACTTCCAGACGGCCAATCGGCTGTTACGAGTGAGTTAAACATTCATTACGTGAAACCAGGGATGGGCACCTATTTACAAGCTGTTGCATCGATCGTTCACCAAGGAAAACAGCGAATCGTCGTAGAGGGAAAAGTATACACCGACCAGGGGGAAACCGTCGCCATGGGTACAGGATCTTTTTTTGTTCTGCGGAGCCGTGGATGAGTTATAACGCAAAAAAAAGCGGGATTTCCCGCTTTTTTTACGCTTGACTCGCCTCAATCGCCTGTTTGAGATCGGTGATAATATCATGAATCGATTCGGTTCCTACCGAAAGTCTGATCATCCCAGGTGTCACTCCTGCGTCTCGCTGTTCTGCTTCCGAGAGCTGTTGGTGGGTCGTGCTTGCAGGATGGATGATCAACGATTTTGAATCACCTACGTTGGCAAGGTGGGAGAATAGCTGGACCGAATGAATGAGTTTCTTTCCTGCTTCAACGCCGCCCTTTACCTCGAACGTTAAGATAGCCCCTTGGCCTTTAGGCAAGTATTTTTTCGCTAATGGGTAGGATGGATGGGATGGCAGTCCAGAGTAGCTCACCGATTCGACCGCTTGATGTTGCTCAAGGAACTCTGCTACTTTGTAGGCATTTTCACTATGTCTCTCCATCCGTAAATGCAACGTTTCCAACCCTTGCAACAGTAAAAACGAGTTAAATGGCGATATGGCTGCCCCCATGTCACGCAATAGCTGAACACGCGCTTTAATAATATAAGCAATTGGACCGACCGCATCTGTATATACAACACCGTGGTAACTCGGATCAGGTGTTGTTAGCCCTGGATATCGATCCGTTTTCGCCCAATCAAACGTCCCTCCATCGACAATGATCCCTCCTATCGACGTCCCATGACCACCGATAAATTTTGTTGCTGAATGCACAACAATGTCTGCGCCGTGCTTTATCGGTTGAAGCAAATATGGGCTTGGAAACGTGTTATCGACAATGAGGGGAAGGTGATGATCGTGTGCAACTTTCGCCACCGCTTCAATATCTAACACGTCTCCCTTAGGGTTTCCAATCGACTCAGCGAAAATGGCTTTCGTCTTTTCAGTAATCGCTGCTTTGAAGTTTTCTGGGTCCGATGGATCAACGAAACGGACGTTTACCCCTAGCTTTGGCAACGTAATCGAAAATAAATTATACGTTCCGCCGTAAAGGCTACTAGCGGACACGATTTCATCTCCAGCCTCCGCAATATTTAAAATCGAATACGTAATGGCCGCCTGCCCTGAGGCCGTCGCTAAAGCTGCCGCTCCTCCTTCTAACGCAGCCACACGTTTTTCAAACACATCTGTCGTTGGGTTCATCAATCGGGTATAGATATTGCCAAATTCACTTAGTGAAAATAAATTCGCCGCATGGTCTGTATCTTTAAATCCGTAGGACGTCGTTTGGTACAATGGGACGGCTCGCGACAACGTTGTCGGATCGATCTCCTGTCCTGAATGAACGGCCTTTGTTTCTAACTGCCATTGGTTTTCATGATTCATCAAATTTTCCCCCAAACTGTTAAGATATGCCTCCATCGTAGTCATACAATTCTGACTTGTCAAGAAATCTAACGAACATTATTGACTAAAATCGTCAAAAAGGAAACTCGCCGATCGGCAAGTTTCCTTTTCATGTACTTCTTTTTTTAATGGCGCAAATGTTCATCCCATGGGACTAAAAAATTTTGTGTATAATATTTTTCAAACACACCGACACCTAGATGGGTAAATTCATCACTTAATAAAGGAACACGGTGTCCTTCACTATTGAGCCATCCCTCTACTGCAGCTGCTCCGTCTACATAATGAGCAGCAATGTTTTCTCCTAACATCCGAAAGAGAATACTTTCGTCCTCAAACCGGTCTCTTAACTCTCCAGTTGTCGGTGAAGTATGGGAAAAGTACTCATTTTCCGCCATATCACGGCTATGCATGTACGCAACATTCGCAGCAGCCTCATCCCATTCATAGGCTGGTAAATCATGACGATGGCGAATGACATTTGTAATATCAAAGATTTGCTGGGCGTTCCCTTGTTCGATTCTTTCTTGAATCTCTGGTGAGGGCACTTCATACTCTGGGAGCTCGCCGCGATAAATAATTGAATATGGCCGTTCAAGCAAGAGCGTTTCACCATCTAAAAATCGAATACTCGATAATGTATCTTCAAACGTATCGAAATAGAGCACCGCATATCCATTACTATATTCGACCAATGGTCTCATCTTGACATCAGAATCGGATAACTCAAACTGATAAGATTGGCCATTCGCTTCAAAGTTCACGCGGTTTTCAAATGTGAACTGATGGCCTAAATCATCATATGATGCTCCTAACTCCAATTTCTCCAACCCTAAATCAGAGCCCGTTAAAAGCAAGGTGACGACAGCTTCATCCTCCACACCCACTTGCATATATTGACCTTCTTGCATAGGATAAATCCACCAATCATACCCGTATGCCGAAGGGTCTCTTCGCGTTGGCTCTCCAACGAGGTCAACTAACTCTTCACTGGTCATCCCGAGATAAATTCCATCAATCGTTCCTTCAGGCACAAGCATCGGTTCTTCTTCCTCTGCTTCATCTGCCTCTCCATCCCATGCAATCGTCTCTTGCGCTTCTGTTTCTTCTTTTGTCTTTTCTTCCAATACTTCGTCTTGTTCCGTGTAAATCATCGCTTCTATATAATAAATAGTCCCTGCTAGTACGATAAATAAAAGAAAGACTAGTTTTTTCATTTTCGTTCCCCCTCTCCCTTTACATTTTCTTGATGTGACTCTCTTTTCCTTTGTAATAGCTTGCCACATTTTTACCCATTCTGTCGATGAAGAACACTTGCCAATCGGCGAGTCCCACCGTTTGATCCCATATAAGATAAAAAAAGCACCTGAACAGTTCAGATGCTTTTATAACAACGTTTTCTTAATGATAGACGTTTGACGGCTCCGAAATTTCAGAAAGGGCAATTCCTGCCTGATGATCAGAAGAATCGCGAACAGCCAAATCACCGAGAGAACAAATGCCGACAAGACGATTGTTTTCAACGACTGGAAGACGGCGAATTTGCTTTGTCGCCATTAGTTTGGCCGCTTCTTGAACAGTCATATCTGGAGTCGCTGTCACGAGGTGCTCACTCATTACCTCTTTGACCGGTGTGGAATTTGGTTTTTTCTTCGCAACACTTCGGATCACAATGTCACGATCCGTAACCATTCCTAAAAGTTGCTCTTCTTCACAAATGGGAACCGCCCCTACGTTATCTCGCTCCATTTTTACCGCAACTTCGAAAATATTGTCATCAGGTGAACAGTAATCAACATCTGTCGTCATGACATCGCGAATATGTTCCATACGATTTCCTCCTTTTGATTGGTTCAATGTTACTGTTTGCACAACGATTGTTTTTCATACATACTTTTTCCTTTGTCCATAAAACATTCATGAATCATCCGTTGCATCTTAAGCGTATTCATACTATCATTAGATGAGGAAATCTGGTCATGTTGTTAAAAAGGAGGACTTTACGTGAAATTTGAACAGTTTCAGTTTGAAGGACGCGAAGTACGATTTGAAAGCTTGCGTCATGCTGCTGAATCAGCGGGCTTTATACATGCTGGTCAATGGGATTATGAACGAGTGACATTTGATTTAAAAATTGTCCATCAAGAGGACATTTATTATCTTCGTGTCCCAGCCTATGCGATCAAAGGAGACATCCCTCATGATGATTGCGTTGTACGAATGCTCACCCCGATTCTCGGCAAACATTATTACCCTCACGGTGTAGAATACGATGGCGAGGACTTTCCTGAACCAATCGTCAATCGCTGTACAAAAAAGCTCGAACAAATCAAAGCGAATCTTGACAGTGAATAGGAACGATACATAGTCCTGTCTAAACGTAAAGAGACGTGTCATCCTCAGGGATGCTCGTCTTTTTTCAATCATCTTCATTTTCGTTGGGATCTCTTTCATCTCCTAGTTCTTTTACCCATGTTATAGTGCATAGGTTCTAGAAATAACGATCTTTAATGGGGGCCATTTCGGACTTTAAATACGGTAACAGGCAATCTACGTTCCACCGCTCACCCCTCACATGAATCGTCTGACAATCCCTTAAGATTCAATGAAAAACGAATCGTCCTACTGTTCAATCAACGTGTCCCATACTATAATAAAAGGTAGTTGTTTTTTTCAGAGAGGAGCTTGAAATTGTCTGCCATCTTTACGAAACGTAATGTGCTTATCGCGTTAACCATTCTCATCCTAGTGATTGCTGCCTACTTCATTTTACCTGTTTCTCTTCCACTTGTTGCAGCATTAATCACAGCTATGATTCTCTCACCTGCAGTTCATTATCTTCATGTGAAGACGAAGCTCAAACGAAATTTCTCTGTCATGGTCGTGTTCACGCTCTTCGTCTGCCTCATTGGTTTATGTGGCTATTATGTTGTCACAACAGTTATTACGCAAGGGGTTACGATTGTTGAAAATATTCCCCAATATATTAATGACCTGAATCCGTGATAAAAAGCAGTGGTTCCATCGATTTTGATAAATCCTAATTTTCTTTCATTTCATTGCTTTTTAAGTTAAATACGTTCGTTTTTGAGTACACCAAATAAAACCTGCTCAGACATTTTTTTACAGGTCTTATTATCTATTCAGTTTCCTAGACTTATGTCGAAAATGAAAGATACAGACGCTTAAAAGTGGAAAACCAAGGACTATAGTTCCCGAATTTTAAGTAAACTTTCCGAGAGTGCTTAACAACTTTTGATGCCAGTGTAATTAAGTTCTGGATTACTGTTTTTACACGGCGACGAAAAACCTTTCTTTTAAGTGGTGCATCTCCTGATTTTAGGCTTTCTTGGCCAATAACCCGAAGGAGATTGTAGGTTAAACACCCAAGATGTAAGATCAATTCATTGGTGGCAAATTTACCCGAAGGAAAACGTTCTAGGTCTAAATCTGTTTTTAATTCACTGTGGAATTGTTCACAAGTGCCATGTTCGTGATATAGGCCAATTATTTCCTCTGTTTCATTAGGTAGGCTAGTCCAATAGCTCTCAAACTCAACATCTGGGACTAAGAGGATTTGTCCGTTTTTATCGATTGTCCTTTCCGTTACCTTATAAACTTGGCGAATGGCTTTTTTCATTCCCTTTGGAGTTGTTTCTAAAGCACCATAGAATACACGTTTTCCTTCTCGCTCCTGAACGCATTTGCCGAATTGTTCGGCTACCATGAGCCAGTTTTCGGGCTTTTCACGGCGAGGGTTTCGTTTAATTATAAAATCGGCCTTTTCATTGACACAAACTTTTAGATTTTCGACACTATCGTTTCCTGCGTCCATACGGACTAGTAACGATAGGTCCGTAATCATCCGAGAATAGTTAATACTGTTCTCAAGAAATTTCTCAGTATCCTTTTGAACGTGTGTGCTTCCTTCCCGAAGTTCCATATTTACAACGTAGCCTTCTAGACCTAAATAGGAAAAGTTAGGGGAATATCCATCACATCCTTTGTATGTGCGACTAACCCCTTCTTTCTTGGTATTTGAGTTATCAAATGGCGATACATCAATATCTAAAGGCACGTATGTTTTTTTATCACTAGTTACTGTTGGAGTGACAGGAGAATCAAATTGCCGTATTAGTTTAGCCGATTCTTCTAGAACAATGGATTTCCATCCAGTCACCTTGGCAATTTGATCGAGACGTTGCCGTAGTGTGGGACTTGATGGAACCAATTTAATATCCAATGCACGATAAAAGAAGGGATCGTCTCGAAATTGTTCGATATGGTCGAAATCATTCTTACCTTGACACAATAGACCCACATAAGAAGTGGTAACATCACCATTAAGAATCTTCGGAGATGACTTAATTTCTGGAACCTTCAAGGATGAAAAACGTTTGTGAAACTTTGTCTTTGATAAAAGCAAACCTATTAAACCAAGACCTGAATGGGTCGTCAATGTATCATCGGAATTTTCTAATATAAACTTAACCAATTTCTACACCTGCCTGGTGAAATAAAATTATCAACATAAATCAGCTGATAACATTATTATAACAGGCTTTGGAGGCAATGTTGGAAATGATTTCATCACGGATTCAGGAATGATATTAACAGAGCTTGGCTCCTGTTTCAGCGAGATTTGGAACACCGGTATGAAGATTTACCACCAGAATTTGTTTATGAAATTAACCTACAAGTGACCGATACGTTAAACAAACTGCGGCAAGACTTAGCAGACCGTGATTGGATCGGTGATATCACATCGCTCGTTACAAGTGTCCCAGGCTATCTAGTCACCATTATCGTCTATTTAATCGCGTTATTTTTGTTTATGTTGGAACTGCCACGACTAAAAGAAAAAGTCTATTCCTACCTTTCTGAAAAAACACAGGATAAAGTGTCGTTTATGTCCTCACGTCTATCCTATGTGGTTTCAGGGTTTATCAAGGCGCAGTTTCTCGTGAGTATTATCATTTTTGTCGTTTCGTTAGTCGGCCTGCTTCTTATCGTTCCTGAATATGCACTACTCATGGCATTCGTCATCTGGATCATCGATTTTATTCCGATTATCGGTTCGATTGCGATTTTAGGTCCGTGGGCCTTGTTTCAGCTAATCGCCGGAAATGTCGCAGTCGGAACACAACTTCTTATCTTAGCAGCGATTCTTTTAATCATCCGCCGTACAGTCGAGCCTAAAGTGATGGGGCAGCATATTGGTTTGTCCCCCCTTGCGACGCTTATTGCCATGTACATCGGTCTCATGCTGTTTGGCGTTGTCGGTTTTATTGTCGGTCCATTAATTGTCATTGCCTTTCAATCAGCCAAAGAAGCTGGCATCATTAAGTTGAATTTTAAATTATAAGGAGCATTCCTGTAATGAAGAAATTTGAGGATTGAACAAAAAAGAGCCCTCTTGGTATGATACGAGGTGTCCAAAGCTTCGAAGCAAAAATGGACCCTTAAATTAGTAACCAAGGAGGACTCGTAATGAATTATACTCAAAATCACAAAATCTCGCAAATCACACCATCAACACTCATTATTGGCATTGATATTGCCAAAGACAAACATGTCGCACGTGCTCAAGATGATCGTGGATTAGACTTTGGAAAGCGTTTGATCTTTGAAAATCGAATCTTTGGCTTTGAAGCCCTCGTTGAGTGGGTAAAGCAACACCAAGAAAAACACAAGAAGAATCACGTCATTTTTGGCGTAGAACCAACAGGACATTATTGGAAGAGTCTTGCTTACTATCTAACGGCAAAAGGTTACGACTTTGTCGTCGTGAACCCAATGCACGTTAAGAAAAGTAAAGAACTTGATGACAATTCTCCAACGAAAAACGATACGAAAGACGCAAAAGTGATCGCCCAGTTAATCAAAGATGGGCGATACTCTGTACCAAACCTCTTAGATGGCATATATGCGGAACTAAGAGAATGCGTAAAAATTCGAGATCAGCTTACTGAACAATTAATGATCACAGAAGGTCGCATTCAAAATGTGATTCAACGCTACTTTCCAGAGTTTTTCGATGTGTTTGGAGATTGGGAAGGCAAAGCCGCTCTCTGTACCCTAAAGCTGTTTCCGTTCCCCTCTGATATTCATAAAAAGACACCAGAGAGGGTTCTTCAAGAATGGAAACCGTATGTCCAACGAGGAGTTGGCATTAAGCGCGCAACGAAGCTTGTAGAAACAGCCAAAAAGAGCATTGGAATTGAAGTAGGCTTGAAATTTGCCAAGTGTGAACTGAAGAATCTTATTGAGCAGTATGAGCTTTTTAAGCGGCAATTAGAAGAGTTGGATCAGGAATTAGAAGCCATCGTTGAAACATTACCTGGTGCCCAACAAATGATGAAAATTCCAGGCTTAGGGGCGGTGACTGTTGGATTATTCTTTGCGGAAGTTGGGGACATTTCAAAGTACTCTCATCCTCAACAATTAGTGAACTTAGCAGGGCTATCATTACGTGAGCACAGTTCAGGTAAATTTAAAGGGCAAACAAGGATTACAAAGCGAGGAAGGAAACGATTACGCCGAGCCTTATATTTAGCGATTCGTCCCCTTGTCGCCCATAATTCAACATTTAAAGCCCTGCATCACTATTACACCAAACGCCCTGAACGCCCTTTGAAAAAGCAACAATCTTTGATTGCCTTGTGTTGTAAGTTACTACGTGTGTTGTTTGTCATTGGTCAAAAACAGTGTGAATTTGATGGTTCAAGATTAATAAAAGATATTCCTCAAATGGATGGATTACAGGCAGTGTAACCTTAGAAAGCAGATCACCCAAAGTGGCTTGACACGGAGCCTCTGCGGGCATGGCTCCTTGGCGAAGCGGCGAGTCATCCAATGATTCGCCCATGGCTAAGGAAGCCTACCATGCCCGCCACTCCATGTAAAGCCGTGCATCATCTGTATACTTACAAATAACAAACACCAATAGTGCAGAGTCGGAGTTTATTTTCACCATACGGGCTTATGACCCAGCAAAGGAGCTTATCCGACCTCCACCTCATGGATACGCAGGACGAAGGAAGGTATGGATACCAATCCGGAGAGACATGGGAGGGTTAGCGACCGTGAGTAGCGTGGAGATTTATAGGCACGGTCATACTACTCAATTACCAAACTATACCAGTTTGGACGTTAGGATGGATTATCCCCTGTAAGAAATTTTAATTCGTTCTACTTCTATCCAGTAGTACTGGTGAGATTACTATTTGGTGTTAGTGAAATTTGGAGAATACACGAGTATTAGCGAGAAAATTAAACTTTATTGAGGGAGGAAGAATTGGGGATGATTCGCCCTGCCACATTAGAGGATACAGAAAGCCTCATACCCTTAATGAAAGACTTAGGCTATCCGACAAAAAGAGAGCATCTGTATAAGCGACTAGAGAAGCTCCTTTCCCATCGTGATTATCATTTATGGCTCTATGTGAGAAAAGATTCATCTCCTATCGGGTTTTTCGGCTTCATCCATCAGCTCGCCTTCGAAAAAATGAATCATACGTTCGAATCGCAGCCTTGGCGGTCAATGCCAGTGAGCGAGGAAAAGGGACTGGTTCTAAACTTCTTCAAGCGGTAGAAGATAGGGCGATCAAGCATGACATTAGCACCATCGTCCTGAATAGCGGAAATCGCCAGGAACGTCAAATAGCCAATCGGTTTTATGAAGCTGCGGGCTTCGTCCCGAAAGCAACGGGCTTTTATAAGCAGCTTTAATGACTTAAGCGCCGCCCATTACGGAACGGCGCTTATTATCGTATCGTTCTTTTCAGATTCAAAACCTCTTGTTCTAATAGTAAGGAGAGATCATCAAATAAACTAATACACCTGTTAAACTTACGTATAGCCATAAAGGCATGGTCCAGCGGACGATTTTCCGATGTCGCTCATGCTCTTGGTTCCATGCTCGCGCCACGGCAGTTAACGCCAATGGGACAATCAAAGCGGCAAGGACGATGTGCGTAAACAAAATGAAGTAATAAATCCCCGCCATGATTCCTTCCCCACCATATGGGGTGGAAGGAGAAAGGTAATGATAGGTCACATACGTGATTAAAAATAGCGATGTTGTAATAAACGCACTGTAAATGAACCGTTTATGAACAACAGCATTTCCTTTCTTAATGGCAATTAATGCAGCTAGTAAAAAAAGAAACGTAAAACTATTAAAGATAGCATTCATCATTGGTAAAATATGCACATTAAATGCATCGAAATCTTCCACTCCTGGCAGTCCAGCCAATACGGCGACAAGTCCGTTGATCACGATCGTTAAAATAATAATCATCGGCCGGTAATTTCGCTTTTTCACTGGTGCCTCGGACAGAACTTGTCCACTTTGCTTCATGGAGCTTTCCTCCTTTGCTCTCTCGTCATTCTCCACCGTTCATTATACTACAAATGAAGGAATAGAGCTTAGCTGACCGTTTACAATCTAATGAACGAAAAACGGATCTCTCCCCTTTTTTCCTGCTGGTGGGAAACTCCACTGTTTCATAATTAAAAACAACCATCCCTTGCAGAGCAAGAGATGGTTGAAACAACAAATTACCATTTCGTTACGCCTAATAAGAGCATGAGCGCAGCAATTGTTGGCACCGTAACAAAAATGCCGGTAATCATAAAGACGTTAGCCCAGCCATGATCTTTATCCTTCATGTGCATGAAGAATAACAATTGCAACGTGAATTGAATCAAAGCTAATAACAAGACGAACGGAATTGCAAATGTTCTTGGAACGACATCAGCGGCAACTGTTAGAAACGCAATGATCGTTAGGAAGATCATTAACGCAAAAACAATGAACTGTCTACGGATTTCCTTGCTCGCTTGACGTTTCTCTTGTTGTGTCATTGCACTTTTCTCAAATGGTTGACTTAGATTATCTGCCATATGATCAACCTCCTAGCCTAGTACTCCCATGAGATAGACGACCGTAAAGATGAATACCCAGACGACGTCGATGAAATGCCAGTACAAGCTTGCTACGTAAAATTTCGGTGCATTGGTTAGTGTAATGCCGGAACGGTTATAACGGATCAACAACGTGATGATCCACGAAAGACCGAACGCAACGTGGGCTCCGTGCAAACCTACAAGAGAGTAGAAAGAAGATGCAAATGCACTTGTAGAGAAGCCAAGCTCATAATGGTGCACATACTCATAGAATTCATAAATCTCAAAGCCAAGGAATCCAAGGCCAAGTAATACTGTAATCCACATCCATAGTTTCATGGCACCGAATTTATTTTTCTTCATGGCAGCCATCGCAATAACACTTGTCAAACTACTTGTTAAAAGTAGCATCGTCATAATGAAGACAAGAGGTAGTGCAAAGATATCCTGTGGTAATGGGCCATCCGCTGTTCCGCTACGAAGACCTAAATAGGTTCCGAAAAACGTGGCAAAAAGGATTGTCTCCCCACCGAGGAAGAACCAAAAGCCGAGAAACTTATTTTTTCCTTCAAGGGTTGCTCGCTCCGGATGAGAAGGTAGTCCTTTGGATGTATCAACATGTCCAGCCATCTTAGTCTACCTCCTTTTTAATGTCTTCAACAGGAATGTAGTAGCCGTGATCTTCTTTCACTGAACGTGCAAGCATACTACCAAACGTAATGATGAAACCACCGATACAGACAATCCACGGATTAATAATCGGGTTTTCCATTTCAAGCATGATCAAACCAAAAGCAGCAAAGAACAATCCGACAGAGATGAGTAACGGTAAAATTGAACCGTTCGGCATATGGATCGGTTGGATTGGTTCTGCTGGCTTCATCTTTCCATCCCCATGCACCTTCTCATAGAACCAAGGATCGAGAGAACGGACTTGCGGTGTTTGGGCAAAGTTGTACTCAGGTACAGGTGTTGGCGTTGCCCACTCAAGGGTACGAGCATCCCATGGATCGGCTACCGTTACACGCTCTCCTTTATACGCAGAGTAGATGACATTAATGACAAGAATAATCACCCCTGCTGCCATTAAGAACGTTCCGAGCGTACTCACAAAGTTAAATTCATTTAAGCCTTGTCCGTCAAGGTATGTGTATACCCGGCGCGGCATTCCCATGAGTCCGAGTAAATGTTGAACGAAGAACGTCAAATGGAATCCGATGTAGAAAAGCCAGAAAAAGATTTTTCCTAAAGTTTCGTTCAGCTTGTGGCCAAACATTTTCGGATACCAATAGAACAGTCCTGCAAATAGGGACGATACGATACCACCGACAATAATGTAGTGGAAGTGGGCCACGACGAAATACGTATCGTGGTACAAATGGTCAACAGGCGCCATCGCAAGCATAACCCCAGTAACCCCACCAAGAACGAACGTTGGGACAAAGGAAGATGCAAACAGCATCGCTGTATTAAACGTAATCTTACCGCCCCACATCGTAAATAACCAGTTAAAGATTTTAATACCTGTCGGAACAGCAATCGTCATCGTTGCAATCGCAAAGATTGAGTTTGCTACCGGACCTAATCCAACCGTAAACATATGGTGGGCCCATACCATAAACCCGAGGAATGCGATAATCATTGTAGCAAAGACCATCGCTGTGTAACCGAACAAACGTTTACGAGAGAATGCCGGAATAACCTCAGAAATAATTCCGAATGCTGGTAATACGAGAATGTATACTTCAGGGTGACCAAAAATCCAGAAAATATGCTGCCACAGGATGACGTTACCGCCCATCTCTGGGATGAAAAACTGTCCATCAAAAAGACGGTCTAACATTAGTAACGCAAGTCCAGCGGCAAGTGGTGTAAACGCGAATAAAATAAGCGTTGACGAAATGAACGACGTCCATACGAATAAAGGCAAGCGCATCATCGTCATACCAGGTGCACGCATGTTGACGATCGTTACCAAAAAGTTAATCGCTGAAATAAGTGTTCCAATCCCGCTCACCTGTAAGCCAAGGACATAGAAGTCTAAGCCAAGTCCAGCATAATCACGACTGGAGAGAGGAACATACGCGGTCCACCCTGCATCAGGTGCTCCGCCAAAAAACCAACTCAAGCTTAAAAGCAGTCCGCCTGAGAAGAAAATCCAAAACCCGAGGGCGTTAACGAACGGAAACGCCACATCACGAGCTCCAATTTGGAGTGGAATGACAAAGTTCATAAACGCAAACAATAACGGTGTGGCCGCTAAAAAGAGCATGATCGTTCCATGCATCGTAATGAATTCGTTAAAGGTTTGACCGCTAATAAAATTCATTTGTGGATACATGAGCTGAATCCGCATAAATAGCGCCATAATCCCAGCTTTAACGAAGAATAGCGCGCCAGCGATCAAATACATGATGCCTAGCTTTTTATGGTCAACGGTTGTTAGCCAATCCCATAATACGCTTTTTTCTTTCTTTTGCGTAGCCGTAGCCAATTAGGTCTACCTCCTTTAGTCCGGTTTACTCATCAAGCTCTCGAACAGATAGTGATCGCAAGTATGCGATTAATGCTTCCATTTCTTCATCAGTGACATCCGGGAATTCAGGCATGTCATTTCCTTGCTTTAATGCCTTCGGATTACGAATCCATTCCTCTAGATTTTCGTCGTTGTTTTCAAGGAAATTGGCTATCGTTGTTCGATCTCCAAAGTTCGTTAGAGTTGGACCAGCTGCTGTTCCTGACCCGCCAACGGCGTGACAGCCGATACATCCTAGTCCGTCTGCTCCGAATAGTTCATAACCTTGCTGAACAAGGATATCGTCTGTATCCGGCTCTGCATCCGCTTCCATCATTCCCTCTACCCACGCATCGTAGTCATCTCGTTCAAGGGCGATCACTTTAAAATCCATCAATCCGTGAGACGCTCCACAGAGCTCGGCACATTTCCCTTTATAAACGCCTGGTTCTGAAGCTTCCAGCCATAGATGATTTGTAATGCCTGGAATGTTATCGACCTTACCACCTAGAGCCGGTACCCAGAATGAGTGCATCACATCGGAAGCATGCAATTCGAAAATGACTTTCTCACCGACAGGTATGTACACATCGTTACCTGCAGTAAATCCATCTTCATAATCAAATTGCCACCAGAATTGGTGTCCTGTAACCGTAATCGTCACCGTTTCTTCCTCAACTTCCGGATCTGGTTCTACATCCGCAAGCATGAACGTACCTATAATCGTCGGTACGGCCAAAATCGTTAATAAAATAATCGGAATTACGGTCCAAGTAATCTCCAAAGCTGTGTTTCCATGCACTTGCTTCGGAAGTTCATCATCCCCTGGTTTGCGACGAAACCTAGCTAAGATGATAAAAAAGATTGCAAAGACAACAATGCTGACAAACGCCATCACATAAAGTGATAGAAGCATGTTATCAAATAGCCATTCTGCCTGCGGTCCTTGTGGATCGAGCGCAGTCAGGTTTGTTTCTCCCATACACCCTGCTAAAAACAGGACCACGAGTGATAAAGGAAGAAAGCGCAACGCTGTTTTCCAAAGTTTCATCTAACCATCAAACCTCACTTTCTCCTTGTAGCTAAGCACTACAATTGTGAAATTTTATATTATAGCCGTCATCCATTTATAAATGGACAACGACCATAAGAACAAAAAGAATCGTTAAATAATTTAACGAATACACGAACATGAGACGTGCCCATTTCACGTCATCCTTCATCTTAAATCCAGCGATACCGAGTGCTAACCAGCCAACCCCTAAGATGGCAGCAACCGTAGTATAAATGATGCCGAATGGATAGAGCATCAATGAAACGATGGTCAGTGCCACGACGTAGATCACCATTTGTCGCTTTGTCATCTCAAAGCCAGCAACAACAGGTAACATCGGGATTCCTGCTCTTCGATATTCCTCCACACGTTTCATGGCAAGCGCTAAAAAATGAGGTGGCTGCCAAAAAAACATAATGAAAAACATCAACCATGCATAGGAATGCAAGCTCCCATCTATGGCTGACCAACCAATTAATGGAGGCACTGCTCCAGAAATACTACCGACAATGGTGTTGAGCGTCGTTGTTCGCTTCGTCCACATGGAATAGAGCACAACATAAACGAACAAACCGATGAATCCGATCACAGCAGCGACAGGCGTCGTTAACAGCAAGAAAAAGATCCCAGCTGCCGATTGCACAAATCCCGTCCATAAAATGTGCTGTCCGCTAAACCGTCCTGTTACAGACGGACGATCCTTCGTTCGTTCCATTAAATGATCGATGTCCCGATCAATGTAATTGTTTAACGTACAACCACCAGCCATCACTAGGGCTGCCCCGACCATTGTCCATACGATCGTCAAGAAATAGTCAGATAAGCTGACACCAATGTATGTTGCAGCCAGAAACAATCCAGCAAAGGTTGTGATAAGATTCGATGTCACAATCCCCGTTTTAGCCAATGTCAAATAATCTTTCCAAGACTTTTGCTGCACTACCGTCGATGATGCATTCGCTTCAGCTTCTATTACATCCGCAGCCTCAATGGCCGTATCCGGCTTATTCATCAAACTTTCACCCCCTTTTAACCGTCACCCCAACAAACGAAAAAAGCCAAAACAAGCAGGCGAACTTTTTCCACCTTATTATGACACAAACACATTATATCTCAAAATCTATCTCGTTTCATCAAAATCCTAAGGTTCACAGGATCTTCACATTTAGAAACCTCCATTATTTGTTCACTGTTACGAAATTGACTTTTTTTCTTCTACTCCATAAGATCGTTATAGAGTCATTTACTGTTTTTTCTCTATTTTAACTTTTAGAAAGGTGAGATCCATGCATAGATCATTGAAGATTTTTGGCACGCTCACGTCGATTGGGATGGTGATTGTCCTAATGCAAGGAGCGCTCGTCACCAAGACAGAGTCCGGTGAAGGCTGTGGCGCCACTTGGCCACTCTGTTTTGGTGAAGTGATTCCTACCAATCCTGCAATCGAAACGATTATTGAATATAGTCATCGAATTGTCTCAGGCCTTTTAGGAGCGATGGTCATCATTCTCGCCATTTGGGCATGGCGCAAACTTTCACACATCCGTGAAACGAAAGTCATGGCAATCTTAGCGGTCTTATTTATTATTTTCCAAGGCTTATTAGGGGCCGGAGCCGTCGTTTTCGGACAGTCCCACGCGATTCTAGCGCTTCACTTTGGGATATCTGCCATTTCACTTGCTACCGTTGTCTTACTCACAACCTTAGCGTTCGAGGACGGAAAACCAAATCCACCAGCTCCGATTGTCAAAAAAGGGTACAAAGGCTACATTCTCGCTGTGTTTGCCTATTGTTACGCTGTCATTTACACCGGTGCCTATGTAAAGCATACACAAGCAACGCTTGCCTGCGGGGATTTCCCACTTTGTAACGGACAATGGATTCCCATGCTATCAGGTCCGGTCGGAGCCCATTTCTTCCATCGCGTGGCAGGAACACTTCTTCTCATTTTGCTCGTGGTTGCGCTCATCTGGACATTGCGAAAATACAGCCATTATCGCTCGCTCGTCTGGACCCATATTCTCTGTGTCATTCTTGTCCTTACCCAATACGCTACAGGCATCTCGATCGTGCTTACAGGGAACGAGCTCTTCGTCGCCATGATGCACGCTCTCATTGTTTCTATTCTTTTTACAACCCTTTGTTACATCGTCATGATTTTATCAAGGAACAAAGCGGTTTAACCTATTGCGAGAAAAAGTGGCAGCTGCTTTAACTGCCACTTTTTATTATGGGAGTTCTACTAGGTCTTTAAACATGCACAGCGTGCTTACCATACTGAAAAGACGAGATGTTCCTCATGACACCCCGCCTTCCCTTAATCTATTTACGTAAGTACACTTTTATCCCAATTAACTAGCGCTAAGACTTCTACTTCAAGACTTTGAGGCAACAAGAAGACGAGGTAAGCGTGAATCAACACAGACTGCATTCGCCACATCGTGTGGGCTTAGGCTAACATTCAACGAGAGGATGAAAGTCTCCACTGAATGAAGCTTCTTATTGTTTGATTGTTGTTGTCACTTGATGAAGCGCATTGGTCACCGTTCCGTGCTCACTCGCATGTGGGCGATCCCCATCATCCTCATATCCGTAATCAAACATCCGATTTCGGTTCAACGTTAGCTTCGTGAATTCCGGTCTCAACAAGTCAAACAACTCAAACCGCTCAGCTAATTGAGGAAATCTCTGTTGATAGGTGAGAATCGTCTCCCGAACAATCTTCCAAAAATCATACTCTGAAAAGCCCAACTGGTCTTCTAAAATGTTACTTAAATAGCGGAAGTGACAAATAAACAAGCCGGTCAGAATAAATTGTGTTAATCCTTCGGGCGGCTCGCTCCGCAGCACTTTCTTTAACTCGGGGGAGAGTGCCTGTAACTCCTGAATCGGCTGATCACTAATATTCACATCATCGACAAAATCTTTCATGATGATTCTCTCTGGCTGATAATCTTTCAACACTAAAACGGTATTTTGACCATGAGGAGAAAAGACCGTACCATACTGATATAAATAATGAAGCAATGGATTTAAAATGGCCGACGATAACTTTTTCACCCACTGCTCGACGGTAAGCTCAGATTTTTCAATGTACGTTTGGACGAGTGATGTCCCTTCACTGTCTTCATGGAGCAAGGCAGCTAAAGTAATCGGCTGTTCACCATCTTCCAATTCTTGATAAATACTTTCTCGCCAAATGACACCGAGCATTTCTAAGTATTGATAGGGAGCTCCTTTTAGCTTTGTAAACGTTCGATGATCGACATTCATTGTAGCTACTTCCCCTAGTAAACCGAGACGGCATTCGTCCTTCAAAAAATTATCCTGTTCGTGAATTCCTTTCATAAATGCCGTTACCTCAGGCGCAATCACGGTTCGTTCACTCGGCAATCCCCGGTATACAAGAGTGTTCAAAATGCTCATCGGTAGCTTCACATGATATTTTTTCTTATTAGATACATTCACAAACGTGCGAATCGATTGTTGTGGAAGGTATTGATCATCACCTTCTCCTAGAGGGATGATCTCTTTTCCCGCTATTTCCGCAGCAAATAGAGAGACGATCACATGATCCCATTGCCACAAGTGAATCGGCAAGAAATAATAATTTGAAGGTTCAACGCCCGCCCGCTCAAGCTCGTTGACAAATTGGGCCCGCGTCTTTTCATTCAATTCTCCTGTGATGACATTATCATAGGAGAGCCCTTCAATGGAGTGAAATGAGCTGATTTGCCGATGCACGGCAATCCAAGATAATTTCACTTTCTTTTGCTGTTCTGGCGCATAGCTAACATAATCATCGTAGCTAAAGCCTATTCGTCCTTTGTTATAGGTGATCCAAGGATGACCGGTCATTTCTCCTTCAAGCTCTGCGTAATCCAATGACGCCAGCTCCCCAGCCCGCTTTGATTTTTCTCGTAAATGAGTGTCAGCGACCAACGTATGTAAATATTCTTTAACTAAATGCCCGGCTGTTGAGCTTGTCATTTGTCCCTCTTGTTGGATGCTTACTAGCAATAACAGCGATTTAGGAATGTCAATCTCACTAGCTGAAACAACTTCAATACGATCAGCTACCACCATATAACTATCAAATAATCGTTTCTTTGCTTCAAATCGGTAAACCGTCCCCTGTTTATCTGTCCATTCATACGTATGAATATCTCCCGATTGATATACCACTGTCGGGGAAATGATGTTTTCATACATAAATTCTTGCAACATTTTCGCGAGCAGCTTTTGATCTACTATTTCCCAATGGTTATTCGTTAACATATGGATTGGTGTGTTACATATTGTCACGCTGTTCCACTCCCTTTTTCAGATGATAAATTTCCGCTTTATTGAATTGAACCGCTAACAGGGCGACGCATAATGCCGAGCTGAACAACAGCATACCGCTTAGAATAAATGGCCCTGCGATTCCTTGACGTTCCACCATTAAAACGGCTGCCATTGGCGCGAAAAGTAAGGCGATATTTTGCACCGACGTGACAAGGCTAAACGACAAGGGAGAGGACCTCCCAATTCTCGTTTGAAAAAAAAGAAGGTCGATCGCCGCGAGGCTAATAAAGAAACAGATACCGTAAAGGATGCGTATGACGGTAAACCACCCGATGCTTTCAACGACCACTTGTAGAAGGAGGAGAATACCCGTAACCGCTGTGAGGCAAAGAAGGCTCATATGAAGACGGGCCTTAAGTGATTCCTTCGGTAAAAAAGGCTGAAGGCCAATCGCCACGAGACTTGGCATCACATAAAGCACACTCATTACTTGTTCCGACGTGTCATAGCTATATTCAACAAAAATGGTGAAGTAGGGGCGAATCATATGGTGGCCAGTATAAAACAGAAAGACGAGCAAGGAATATAGGGCAAAACCCAATTTCCACACACTTTCCTTTCCTCCCATTTCCGTTCGTTCACTTGAAAACTCAGCACCTTTTGTTGAAAAGATGAACCAGCAAATGACGATCAGGATGAGATCCACTAGGCCGAACAAGTAATAGACATGTAACGGGAACGGTTGGGTGATGATATAGCTTCCAGCAATGCCCGACACGATGACACTCCCATGAAACATAAACAAATAGCGAGTTGTCGCCGATATTTTTCCCGCTCCTTGTTTGCTAGCTGCAACGACCATCGGATAAAGGACATACATGCTACTTTGAAACACGAGCAAAGCAAGGGAAATCGTCAAAAACTGTTGAAAGCTAGCACTTGTCGGTAAAAGCACCTTGCCTACCGCCATACCTGATAAACCTACAACAACGAACGTCCGGATGGACCAACGTTTTGCTAATAATGCCCACAGCGGCGTTAATAAAATGACGACGAGACGACAACAGCTAATGAATAAGCTCGTTGCTTGCACCCCGTCCACTTGAAAAAAACGAGAAAACAACTGGGGATAAAAGGGCGATAGCAACATTTCTGATATGAAGGTTAATAGTAGACAGCTATAGATGAACCCTTTTTCCTGCTTGGTCATACCGTTCCTCTATAGGCCAAACTGCTGAAATACGTTGTAAGCTGGCGTCCGATATCGTTCTTCCCCGATCAGCTGATTTACAATCGCTGCATTTCGCTGCGCCCCGAGCCCCAAGTCAGGGGCACCGACACCGTGAGTATGGAGCTCCCCATTTTGGACGAAAAGATGGTGCTCCCCTTCCTTTTGCTGTTTGACTCGATAATGTTCTTCAATTACTAATTGGCCCTCCTCATCCCATATTAGTTGGTCTCTGATGCCGTCTAAACAACTTGGAATCGCTGGACGATAACCAGTCGCCAAAATCACGACCTCACTTTTCACCTGCTTCTCCTTGTTTTGTTCCGTTTGATGTAACAATAGGTCAAAGGCACCGCCCGCTGCTTCCAGCGATACAAGCTCAGTCAATGCCTGCAAATGAACCTTCGGCTTCACGCCTCCGACTGTTCGTTCATACAACAGATCATAAATATCGGCAATCGTTTGAAAGCTAATTCCTTTGTAAAGTAAGTCTTGTTTTTGTAAAACCGCTTTTTTCTTCTCTTTCGGTAGCTGATAAAAATAGCGCGTATAGTCTGGTGAAAAATGCTCTAACCCGAGCTTGGAATATTCCATCGGATAAAAGCCTTTAGAGCGTGTGAACCATGACAACTCGTATCCTTGTTCTTGCTGACCCTTCAAGAGGTCATAAAAAATCTCAGCTGCGCTCTGCCCCGAACCAATTACTGTGACGGAGCCGGCATTAAGTACTTCTTCTTTTCTATTTAAATAGTCGCCAGAATGAAAGATTCGCTCACCTAAAATCGGACGAAAATCAGCCGGAACGTACGGTTTCGTACCAACGCCAAGTACGATATGATTCGCCTCATATGTTGAT
This sequence comes from Halalkalibacterium halodurans, assembly GCF_004376175.1. Classification (GTDB taxonomy): domain Bacteria; phylum Bacillota; class Bacilli; order Bacillales; family Bacillaceae_D; genus Halalkalibacterium; species Halalkalibacterium halodurans. The sequence continues at coordinate 23,704 of NZ_SNUY01000012.1, forward strand.
CGCCTGTTTTGTTCACGCTCAAACACGGTCACAACATAGCGCCCATTTGCTGACTGCTCAATATTTTCCACTTCGGCCCCAAATTGGAGAGTAGGAAGCTGTCCGGCTACCCATTGGCAATAATGATTGTACTCCGTCCGTGGGATATGGAATTTTTCATAAAAATAGAAATGATACAAACGTCTGTGCTCATGTAGGTAATTTAAATAAGTATATGGGCTCGTCGGATCTACCATAGTCACTAAATCAGCTAGAAACGGAACTTGTAATGTGGTTCCTTCTAAAAGCATACCTGGATGCCAGTCAAACTGAGATTTTAGATCGAAAAACAGGGACTTACATTTTGTCTGATCGAGTAAGGCTGCCAATCCTAAATTAAAAGGACCAATTCCGACCCCAAACACATCTAAAACTTGTTCATTTTCCAATCGGACCACCTCTTCTCAAATACATTCTGTTCACATTTCATAAGCAACCCTATTTTGTCAGGAAGCTCTACTTCTTTTACAGGCTGAAAACCACATTTTTTAAAGACATGAATCATTTTTTTATTTCTTCGGTCAGGCTCGGCCACAATTGTGTTCGTATCAGGCTCTTGAAACTTTTGCTGCATAATGGCAAGCAGCAGCGGATAGATCAGGCCTTGTCCAAGATATTCCTGCGGTCCTATGAGCAAATGGATCCCTTGATCGTGTTCCTCAAACGGATAATAATTGGCAATGATGTCTTCTTTTACCCAATACGACTCCCAATAGCTCATTGGGACACCATTTATTGCCCCAACCATTAATGTTTGGTGGTCATCGTTAAGAAACGTTTGTAAGTGCTTTTTATAGTCGACCAGAGGTATATTTAGCTTCCAGTATGGAATGACGTGTTCTTCGTGCATCCAGCTATGGAGCATGTCCACATCGTCCATGGTCACATGACGAAAGGAAAGCTTCTTATTGACTACATGATCGAACACTTCAAACGGTACAAGCTTATCGTTACATTTCATGAAGCTCACCGGCCATAACAACGAGTGGATTCGGCACAGGAACATATACCGATTGGGTAGCCAACGATCCTTCTAACTCATCCATATCGTGAATTCTTGTGAGCAAATTGGCTTTGCACGGGAGCATTTCTTCGTGCAATAATGAATTTACGAGATTCGTCGGGTCTCCAAACTGCTGGCGTAAGAGGGTAAGCTCCTCTCTCAAGATGTGAAGCAGCTGCTCTTCATCGATCAAACGATTCGTACCGAAAGCATTAACCAAACCGAACAAATGGTTAAAGAACACATAGTAACGGAAGCGCTCTTCTGCTACTGCATCGGAACATATCGTATCACTTTGCTCATTTAATGTAGGAACAAATTGTTTCAACGTCTCAGCCTTTGATTGCATAAAGTAGTAGCCTTGATTGTCCCGATAATAGAAAAGAGATGGTAGCCCTTTGGCGTCTAGCTTAATAATGGAATTTTGCTGGTGTGCCTCTAATGCGATACCATGTGTAGCATATAACCAATACAACGGTCGCAAGCTTACGTTTAAATAGCGGGAAAACCACCATTTGCTTGCCTCTGTAACGGAAATCTTCTTCTGCTTCGCTAGCTCTACCATTAGATTCGTTAAGTGGGAATTTCCTTGGATCGAATCTTGACAAAGCGCGGCTAGTAAGGTAGTACGCTCTTCTCCTCCTTGGCGAAAGGGGTTTTCTCTAATGACCGTTTCAAGCCCAGATTCTTCTGAGTCTAGCGACAACGTGATGTACGCAGGATCTTGCACGATGTTGAAGGCTGGGTGCTCAGCTTTAAGCTGATCATACAGTCCATTTTTCAACAGTTCACTTACCTCCACCCCGCGCGCCAACTCTTTTCGCTTGTTCACCCGAAGCGAGTTTGTAATTTTCACAGGGATGGAAAACTTGTACATATACTCAGCCTCTGGATGATAGACAGTTCTTAGAGAAGACGTAGGATAAAACGCCCTTCCTTGTGGACCAAGGTAAGAAAGCTTTCCTGCTTGAATGAGGTCGGCTATCTCTTTTTTCCCTAGCAGCTTTCTTGCTTGTAGCGGATGAACCGGGAGCAAGACATAATCGTCCGCTTGACAATAGGATGCTTTAAATGAATCTTGCACGTTCGGATCATGCAATAGATCGTGTTTAATTAGCTCGGAGGCACTGTCTGCCAAAGCAGACTTCTCATCTACAAGCTCGCAAGCCACCCGGAAGTAATGTAATTGAAAGCTTCCTTTCCGCTCTGGAGTAAACAACAGTTCTTCATCTTCATCGATCCCTTGCCGGCTTTTCGGCGTCGGATGGAGTTGATGCCCGATAAGCAGCGATTGTTCCGATTGGAGAAACGTTTTTTCCACTTGATAGCACTCTGTCATACTGTCTGTTCGATGAGTGAAAATTCGCTTTAAGGCTTGATTGCTAAGCACCGTTCGAACCAATAATTCATCCCCATCCACCGGGTGTTCAGATGTTTCAGAAAGCTCCTTTTGCATGAACGATAAAAATGTAACGTAATCGAGGGTTTTTACTCTACCATCCACTTGATAAAACATCTCAGACGAAAACAAGTGTCGTCCAGTTGGCGATTGGTAGCGGGCTGGTATGTAAAGCGTAATTCCTTGCTGACGAAAGGAAATAACTAACACTTGCGAGAGATCCTTCTCCTTCAAAGGAAACGGGAGGTGATCAATGCCTTTCCACTCCCCTTCCCCCGTTTCCTTCACATAGCAATTGATTAAGTTTTGCAGTGTTACGTGATTAGCTATGGATGACATGTTCATGGCGAATCGCTCCTTGTGTTTTCTCAAATTCGATTCCTGCTTTCTTCACTTTTTGGATCTGCGTCTTCATGTTCTCAATCGTGTTTAACGGATTCAGCATTGTAAATTTTAAGTACACATGGCCTCTCTGTTTCGTTTTCGCCATAATGAGATCTCCCCGCTCATAAAAATGGCGTTGAAGAGTAAGGTTGAGCTGATCAACATAGCTCTGATCGTCACGATGGCACTCTGGTACATAACGAAACACGACAGCATTTAATTCTGGGTCATTTAATACGTCAAATCCGTATCGTCTAAGCAGCTCGCCTGTCTCCTTGGCAAGCTGGATCGTGTAATCGATCATTTGCCCAAACTGTTCGGTCCCCATCCATTTAAAGGTCACCAATAACTTCAAAGCATCGAAGCGTTTCGTCGTTTGCACACTTTTCTCGACCAAATTAATAATGTCCGCTTCTTTGTCCTCTTCCGGATTTAAGTAGTCGGCGTGAAAACGAATCCGTTCAAACTCGTGCCTGTCTTTGACAAAGAAAGCACCACAACTAATCGATTGATAATAAAATTTGTGAAAATCGATCGTAATCGAGTCAGCCAAATGTAGACCGTTTAGCAAGTGGCCATATTGCCGGGAAAACAACAATGCCCCACCATATGCGGCATCCACATGTAGCCAAAGCTCTTGCTCTCTCGCAAGTTCAGCGATCTCTCTAAGCTTATCGGTGCTACCAAAATCGGTCGTTCCGGCTGTCGCAACGATCATAAATGGGATAAGCCCTTTCAGCCTCAGCTCATTGATTGTCTGCCTTGTTTCATTCACGCAAAGTTGCTGCCGCTCATTTGTCGCTACTTGGACGACAGCGTTAGCCCCTAAGCCGAGTTGGGCAGCAGATTTTTGTACAGAGAAATGAGCTTCTTGCGAACAAAGAATCCGCAATTTTCGCGCGTCAACTGGGAGTCCTTCCTCTTGCACGTTTGTAGCAAAGGCTGACTCGCATATTTTGTTTCGTGCGAGGAGCATGCCCATGTAGTTGGACTGTGTACCACCACTCGTAAACACGCCATCTCCTAAGTCAGAATAACCGATCGACCTCGTAAAGAAGCGGAGCAATTCTGTTTCCACATAGGTGGCGGATGGACTTTGATCCCAAGAATCCATCGATTGATTTAGCGCATTGATTACGACTTCTGCTACTAGCGATGGTAAGAGCGGTGGACAATGTAAATGCGCCATTGCGGAAGGATGGGAAATCCATAGAGAATGCTTCATGACCCCTTCTTGAATCGCTCGGATCACTCCGTCAATTGGTTCGCCAGAATAGGATATAAATGCAGCGTCCTTCACCGCTTGTTGGATCGAGTGACGATCAGCCCCAGAAAAAGGATTTGCCGCTTCCTTCATATGCTCTACGACTAGTGTGAGTGCTCGTTGCATGACCGTCTCATACATTTGCGCACTTTCTTTACTCGGCTGGAGAAACCATTTTGAAAAGTTCGTATCGATTGTCATCACCTTCTATCTTATTCCGAACTCTATTTCTGCTTGAACCGTAGCATCATAGAAACGCTCCAGGACATCGTCGAGTTGTTCTCTCGTAATGATCAATGGCGGTAAGAAACGAATAACGCTACTAAACCGTCCACCTACTTCTAAAATTAGTCCCCGTTCAAAGCAATGACGCTGGATCGCCTTTGCTAACTCGCCATAAGCAGGATAACTCCCAATTGCATTTGGTTGTATTCGTGGATCAATGATTTCAACACCGATCATAAGACCACGCCCTCTCACATCACCAATAGAGCGCATGCTTGATTGGATCGACGAAAGCTGATCCTTCACATATTGCCCCAACTCATGCACATGCTTTGGTACTTGGTTCTCTTTGATATATTGTAGTGTCGCCCGTCCTGTTGCCATTGCCATTTGGTTGCCTCTAAAGGTTCCAATATGGGCACCTGGCTCCCATTGATCAAGCTTGCGATCATAAAGGACCACGGAAAGAGGAAGACTTCCGCCAATGGCTTTCGATAAAACTAAAACATCTGGCTCAATTCCAGCATGTTCAAAGGCAAACATTTTCCCAGTACGGCCGATACCAGTCTGGACTTCATCAATAATAAGTGGAATGTTGCGCTCTGATGTCATCCGGCGTAATTCCTTTAACCATTCAACTGGTGCTGGGATCGATCCCCCTTCCCCTTGTACAACTTCCACAATGATGCCAGCTGGTTTGACCAGTCCACTTTCTGGGTCATCGAGAAGGGATTCGAGATATGTACTGTTGACACGATGTCCGTCCTTCCCGATTCCAAACGGGCAGCGGTATTCATATGGATAAGGAAGAAAATGCGTATCTGGAATTAGAGCATGGATGCGCTTTTTCGGATCAGTCGTCCCGGTCAAGCTAAGGGCACCGTGTGTAGAGCCGTGGTAGCCGCCTTGAAATGACAGCATCGCTCTATTCCCTGTCGCTGTCTTTACGAGCTTAACGGCCGCTTCAACAGCGTCTGCCCCCGTTGGTCCACAAAAATGAATCTTTGCTTTTTTCGCAAATGACTCAGGCAACGAAGCGAATACTTCATCGACGAAAGCTTCCTTCACTGGTGTCGTTAGATCAAGTGAATGTAAAGGGACATATGATGCTAACACTCCTTCAATCGCTTGGCGAATCACCGGATGATTATGACCAAGCGCAAGCGTTCCTGCACCTGCTAAGCAATCGATGAATTGCTTGCCGTTCATATCGGTTACGCAAATCCCTTCCGCTTTTTGAATCGCAAGTGGTAACCGTCTTGGATAAGACCTTGCACTTGACTCCCGTTTCTCTTGTTGCGATAAGAATTGTTGATTTGTAGCTGTTACTTGAGCGATTACATCCATTTGCGTACACCCCTTTATATCATGCTATGTTGATAAACCTAGTGATAATGATTATCATTACCAACTCACATACATACTTTAATTGATAATGATAATCATCGTCAATGATGTTCCCAATAAATATGAAAATAAACCTATATTTCTTTATAGAATAGGGAGCAATAGTTTCAGAAAACCTCCTAGTTATTTGCAACTCTCCCTACTTCGACACTTAAAAAATTCTCAGCATTTGGAGAAAAAACAGATCCCCCTGACAATTGTCACATTTCCTTTCATAATTAGGCTACACGTCAGGACAGTCCCAAATCCGTTTTCCTAGCATGTAAACGCATCAGTTCATCCTAAAGGTGCGAAATACAACCTTTCTTATAAATCGTTTTACCTATCGCTTGCCATCCTTTATCCAAACCTTTATGCGAGAAGCACGTTCTTCTCCTTTGTCCCCTTTTAAAGAAAGGGAACACAAACAGCCCCCTTATCCTAACGAATGCTAGGATAAGGGGGCTGTTCTTTTATAAAGCTTATAGCTCTTTCACTTCGATTAGTAAATCACCTGTTTGAATCGCATCTCCGTCTTTCACATGCAAGGCAACAACTTCTCCATCAAATGGGGCTTGTACAGTCGTTTCCATCTTCATAGCTTCCGTGATCATGAGATGATCTCCTTGCTTCACTTTGTCACCCTTTTCAACAAGAGCCTTCACAACCGTTCCTGGCATGGACGCTCCGATATGATTAGGATTTGATTTATCGGCCTTTGGACGAGAAATAATGCTCGTCTTCACGCTTTGGTCTTTAATCAACACTTCCCGTGGTTGACCGTTCAATTCAAAGTAAACGATCCGGTTTCCATCATCCTGTGGCTTGGAAAGGGAAATAAATTTTACAATTAATGTTTTCCCTTGTTCGATTTCCACTTCAATTTCCTCACCTGGACGTAAACCATAGAAGAAGGTAGGTGTATCAAGAACCGAGACATCTCCGAATGTTTGACGGAACCGTTCAAATTCCATAAAGACTTTTGGATAAAGAGCATATGATAGAATGTCATGGCTCGTCACTTGACGATCCAACTTGTTATATAGCTCTTCTTTAATCGCCTCAAATTGGATTGGCTCCATATTTTCACCAGGGCGATTCGTAATTGGTTTCCGTCCTTTCAGGATGATTTCCTGCAATTTCTTTGGAAACCCTTGGTACGGTTGACCTAGCTGTCCTTCAAAAAACTCAACAACTGAATCAGGGAAGTCAAGCTTATGACCATTCTCATAAACCTCTTCCTCGGTCAGGTCGTTTTGCACCATGTACAAGGCCATATCACCGACTACTTTAGATGATGGCGTTACTTTGACGACATCTCCAAACATGTCGTTCACCGTCCGGTACATTTTCTTCACTTCGTTCCAACGATGACCGAGACCTACTGCTTTCGCTTGCTGCTGTAGGTTACTATACTGTCCACCTGGCATTTCATGCTCGTATACCTCAGTGTGTGGTGCGTTCATACCACTTTCGAATCCAGCATAAAACTTCCGCGTCTCTTCCCAGAATTCAGCTAATTGCTCTAGTGCGGTAATGTTCACATTCGGTTGACGTTCAGAGTCCGCTAGTGCATAGTATAAGCTATTCGCGCTCGGCTGTGATGTGAGACCTGCCATTGAACTTACAGCCACGTCAACGATATCGACGCCCGCTTCAATGGCCCGAGCATACGTAAAGATACCATTACCGCTCGTATCATGTGTATGAAGGTGAACGGGGATCGTCACCGTATCCTTTAATTCTGCCACTAGTTGGTAAGCAGCTTCTGGCTTTAAGAGTCCTGCCATATCTTTAATTCCAAGAATGTGTGCACCTGCTGCTTCTAGTTCTTTCGCTAATTTTTTATAGTACGCCAAATCGTACTTCGGTCTGCTCGAATCTAAAATGTCACCCGTATAACAAATCGTAGCTTCAGCAATTTTATTTGCTTCCCCAACCGCTTCAATGGCTAACTTCATACCTTCAACCCAGTTTAAACTATCGAAGATACGGAACACATCAATCCCAGCATTCGCTGACTTATCGACAAATTCACGGATCAAATTGTCTGGATAATTTTTGTATCCGACTGCGTTGGAGGCGCGAAGCAACATTTGAAACAAAACATTAGGTGCTTTTTTCCTCAAGATTAACAGACGCTCCCACGGATCTTCATGAAGGAAACGCATGGCCACATCAAACGTCGCGCCTCCCCACATTTCCATGGAAAACAAGTTTGGCAGTAGCCTTGCTGTCGGTTCTGCAATTTGTTTTAAATCATAAGTCCGAACGCGCGTTGCTAAGAGCGACTGATGGGCGTCGCGGAACGTCGTATCCGTCAACAGAACATGCTTTTGTTCCTTGACCCACTTCGCCAATCCTTCTGGCCCGTGCTGATCAAGTATTTGCTTCGTTCCGTCTGGTATCGGTTCAGATAGCTTTAACTTTGGAACCGGAGGCTTGTCAAACACCGGTTTTTTCGTTTTTTCAAGCCCAGGATACCCGTTGACAATCGTCTCACCAATAAATGAAAGCATCTTCGTCCCCCGGTCTTTCCGTTTAGGGAACACAAACAGTTCAGGAGTTTGGTCAATAAAGGACGTATTGTATTCACCGGATAAAAACTGGCGATGCTGAACGACATTTTCAAGAAACGCAATGTTTGTTTTAATTCCACGAATTCGGAACTCGCGAAGGTTTCGCAGCATTTTTGCAGCAGCCCCTTCAAACGTCAGCGCCCATGTTGACACTTTTACGAGCAACGAATCATAGTACGGTGTAATAACAGCTCCTTGGAATCCGTTCCCTGCGTCAAGACGTACACCGAATCCACCACCGGAACGATAGGCGTTAATACGGCCAGTGTCAGGCAAAAACCCGTTGCTTGGATCTTCTGTCGTCACGCGAGATTGAATCGCGTATCCATGGCAAACGATCTCTTCCTGCTTCGGAATCCCAAGCCTGTCCCCATGCAAATGCTCTCCGTCAGCAATAAAGAGCTGGGATTGCACGATATCGATTCCTGTAACCATTTCCGTAATCGTATGCTCTACCTGAATCCGTGGGTTCACTTCGATGAAGTAAAAATTTCCTTCTCGGTCAACAAGAAACTCAACCGTACCAGCATTTACATAATTAACGTTTTCTGCTAGCTGAACGGCCGCTTGACAGATGCGCTCACGGACATCTTCAGATAATGATACACTTGGGGCAACTTCCACAACTTTTTGATGGCGCCGTTGGACAGAGCAATCGCGCTCATACAAGTGCAAGGTGTTGCCGTGTTTATCGGCAAGAATTTGTACTTCAATATGTTTTGGGTTTTCGATAAATTTCTCCACATATACTTCGTCGTTCCCAAAAGCAGCTTTCGCTTCTGACTTTGCCCGCTCATATGATTCCTGAACATCATTTTCAGAACGAACGATTCGCATGCCACGTCCCCCACCACCAAGAGCAGCTTTAATGATGAACGGATAGCCATGCTTGTCCGCAAAAGCTTTCACATCCTCTAGGCTAGAAACGGGACCATCACTTCCAGGAATGACTGGCAAATTGGCCTTAATCGCTTGCTCACGGGCTTGAACTTTATCCCCAAACATGACCAAGTGTTCAAGCTCAGGTCCGATGAAGATAATGCCTTCCTCATGGCAACGTTTCGCGAATTCGATATTTTCAGATAAAAATCCATAACCAGGGTGAATGGCATCCACATCATGACGTTTGGCAATTTCGATAATGCCTTCGATATCGAGATAAGCCTCGATTGGTTTTTTCCCTTCCCCTACTAAGTAAGCTTCATCTGCCTTATAGCGATGGTAAGCGCCTGTGTCCTCTTTTGAGTAAATAGCTACTGTACGAATATGTAACTCCGTACACGCGCGAAAAATACGGATGGCAATTTCGCCTCGGTTTGCAACTAACACTTTCTTTATGTTCTTTAATCCGTCCATGCTTACCTCCTCCACTACTCTCCATACGTTTTTGTCTATTTTAAGTGGAAACTCACACAAATTCAAACATTGACTGTTTGAAATGTAGCAAGTCTATCTTTCTTATTATAAAAAAAAACGAAAGAATAGCAAAACTTTTTTTGATTGTTCAAACAAATCTAAATTTTTATAAATTAAAAACGGAAAAAGTCTTGCGGTTTTCTTCTATTTATTAAGGTGACTTGTTTAGTGTTAGAAACCTCGGCGATTACCGAGCCTTTAAAGGGGAGCAGACCGCAGTTGCGCTTATACCTTAACACTTAAATTTGATACTTTTTTAACGTGTAAAACAAAAACCAAGCTAACAAATTAGCTCGGCTTTTGTTATTTACGAACCGTTGCCTCATGTAAATCTGCCAACTTCCGCTCCAACTCGGAAAGGAGCTGTTTTCCCTGTTCCTCATCAATTAGCTCAAGGCGGATGGCAAAATCGATTTCTCTGGAAAGGCCGAACATCTGTGTATCAAGAACCTCTTCGTAAAGAGGGCATTGAGGCATGGTTAAGTTTTCTAACTGTACTTCTATAAGTTTGCGAATTTTTTCCGCATCGGACTTAAGAAGGGCGTAAGCTTTTTCATTATGTCCTGTAACGGTCTCAGCAGACATGTAGTCCCCTCCTAACAAAAGATCTCCTTACGTTTATACTATCTTTTTAATGTCCAAATTGCAATGATTTTCATTTGCTATCTTCCTATAAGGCAGTCTCTATTCAAAAAATACTCCATTCTTCACGGCAAGAGAGCGTTTCTAGTAATTTAATTCCAGCTAGACTATTTCCTTTTTCGTCTAGTGCAGGACTGTAAACGGCAATTCCATACTTATTCGGGACCAATGCAAGTATTGCACCAGATACTCCGCTTTTTGCTGGAATGCCCACACGGATGGCGAATTCGCCTGAGGCATTGTACATTCCACATGTGACCATGAACGTTTTAATGATTCGGGCAACATGAAGAGGAACAATCCGCTGCCCAGTATCAGGGTCTCTCCCTTCATTGGCAAATACATAGCCTATGCGCGCCAAATCGGAGCAACACATTTCAATCGCACACTGCTTCGTGTATAAATCCAGAAGCTGTTCCACATCCGCTTGAATCACACCATGCTGTTTCAAAAAATAGCTTAATGAACGGTTTAAAAAAGCCGTATCAAATTCAGATTGAGCCACTTCAAGGTTGTACGTAATCGTTGGATTTTTGGTTAGTTCGTGAATAAACGAGAGCAGCCTGCCTAGCGATTGCTCCGTCGTTTCACCGATGATCATATTTGTAACGGCTAACGCACCCGCGTTGATCATCGGGTTTAACGGTTTTGAGGGGACGCTCGTTTCCAGCTTTGAAATCGAATTAAAAGGGTCCCCTGTTGGTTCCATCCCTACTTTGGAAAATACCGCTTCTTCTCCTACATCCAATAAAGCTAACGCTAAGGCAATGACCTTCGATATGCTTTGCAAAGTAAATTTCTCGTCCGCATCTCCAGCTATTACTTGCTCGTCTCCACCGCGATAAATCGCAATGCCTAATGTTGAGACATCAGCTTTTGCTAGCGCTGGAATATAAGAAGCAACGGTACCCTCTTCCGTATATTTTTTGCATTCTAATACAATTTGCTCCAGCGTCTCATCCTGCTTCCACATGGGCTACACTCCTTTTCGTCGTCCTTTTTCTAGGATGACCGAAACGAGCGCAATCCACTAACAAACGTTCATTTTTCAAAGGACGTCACATGACAAAAAGAAAGAAAGCGCTTATACTAAAAGGCGACAGAAAGGAGACCGATTCATGGAAGAGTTTGTATTTTTTATTGAAGGAAACGTGAACCATCCACTAACCATTGACCCAACCGTTTGGATTTTTGACGAACGAAAAGTCGATTTAACCACTTATTTTCAAGAGCTCGCGACGAAAGAAGACGAAATGACAGCTTACAAAAAAGCGATTTCTAAGCAGTGGGATAAGGAAATTACGGAAGGATCTGAGCCTCCTCGTCCTGATACGAATGGGAATGTCATTAGATACGAAAAACAAAAGCTAATCCACGGCTCGTTCGGTATGCCGTTCATGCCGTTTTTAAAAAATTCGGAGCCTGATTCAGATGCAAAAACGGTTACTGTTGTCTGTGCGGACGGAAATGAACATTCTTTTCCAATTGACGAAGCTGCACAGTTTATTTTAGGCTTTGCTAAGAATGGGAGTCCGCTACGCGAGGATGGCCCTGTCCATGTATATTTCGGCGATGGCTCTAATGAATCCACTCCGATCACAAATGTCATTCGATTTAGCGTAAGTTAAAGATATTTTGATCTTATAGAATCGAAAAACGAAAAGCGAATGCCCCTGACCATTTGTGAGATGTCAGGGGTATTCTTCGCTAGAGAAGATCGGCTGCAAGCTGTGCTAGCCCTGAACGTTCCCCTTTCACGAGCTTGACATGGGCGCTGATGGCCTGAGATTTAAATGATTCGACGACATACGTTAGTCCATTGTTCGATTCGTCCAGATAAGGATGGTCAATTTGCGCTGGATCACCCATTAGCACTATTTTACTTCCTTCCCCCACACGGGTTAAAATTGTTTTGACTTCGTGTTTTGTTAAATTTTGCGCTTCATCAATAATTATGAATTGATCTGGTATGCTTCGACCGCGAATGTACGTGAGCGCCTCCACTTGGATCGAACCCATTCCTGCTAAAATTTGATCGATTTCTCCCGGCTTTTTCGTATTGAATAAATATTCAAGATTGTCATAGATCGGCTGCATCCATGGCCGAAGTTTCTCTTCCTTTTCACCAGGTAAAAACCCGATATCTTTTCCTAATGGGACGACGGGCCGAGCGACAACGAGCTTGTTATAATAGCCGAAATCTTCCGTTTGGAGAAGTCCTGCGGCAAGGGAGAGGAGCGTTTTGCCTGTTCCCGCCTTCCCAATCATTGTCACTAATTTAATGTCTTCATGCAGGAGCATTTCTAACGCCATACGTTGCTGAACATTTCGCGGGCGAATCCCCCACACCTCTTGTAATTCTGAGACGAAGGGCTTAATTTTTTCTCCGTTTGGCGATACTTTTCCAATCGCTGAACTGGAACCTCCAAGCGCATCTTTCATAATAATAAATTGGTGAGGATAAAACGGGTGATTTGACACATCACGAGTAGCAACTTCCCCTTGATCATAATAATGCTTAATGACGTTGGAATCGACGTATAATTCTGCGTAACCGGTATACCCTCGATCGTACTGGATCACTCGATCATTTAGAAAATCTTCAGCCTTAAGCCTAAGAGCATCTGCTTTCACGCGAACAAGAGCATCCTTGCTTACGAGGATCACTTGATTGCCATTCGGTTTGTCCGTTTCTTCGAGGGACAAATTGAGAGCAACTGCGATGATTCGATTATCATTTGTCATCTCAGCAAAGGAATCCTTCACTTTTTCGTATGATTTATGGTTTAGCTCAATGCGAAGCTTACCTCCATTTTCGAGCGGAACTCCTTCATGGAGCTTACCTAACCCCCTCAACTGATCAATTAACTTTGAGAAATGGCGTGCATTCCTGCCAATTTCGTCCATATAGCGTTTTTTTGAATCAACCTCCTCAAGGACCACTGCAGGTATGACCACTTCATTGTCTTGAAAAGCAAAGATGGCATGAGGATCTTGTAACAACACATTCGTATCAAGGACATAAGTTTTTTTCAACGTTCCGCCTCCTGACTGGAGTATCATTTATGACAACTCTATACTAGTAACATATGCATAGGTCTAAGATGTGGTTAGCTGTTAGTACTAGTTGTATGTGCAAAAACAGCAAGTTAGACGAAAGATCTGAAACCAATAGAAAAAGCCCAGTTTTCTTCACTAGGCTTGTTGTAAAGCAGCCATCACTTGACCATCTAACTTGGCTGCTGCTTCTTCATCATACGTTTTGTCATACATTGGTTCACTTACGATTTTTGCACCATAAAACATCACATCACGCACTTCATGAATGTTCATTTCAATGAGTGCTAATTTTAGCGGAACATTGTCCAAGCTTTCCTCCACAATTGTCGCATGACCAGAAATGGAATAGGCTGAGCCATTCCCTACTAATAACAAGGTAACAGCAGGTGTCTTTTTCACATTAGCTACAATTCTCGAACGGTTATCCACCGCCATGCGTACCCGATCATTTGCTGGCGCAAATACCCAGGAGATGGCACGAACAATGGGGGCTCCCGTTTCCCAGTCAACAGTCGAAAGCGTGACAAAGCGTTCTCCTTTCAATAGTGGTAACAGTTCATCGGTTAAACATCGTTCCACTCGGTTCGCCATGACCCAACCTCCTATCGTTTCAGAAACGCTTTTCATTTATACTATACCCATTTTTTTAAGAAGATGAAATAGATTTTGCTGATGCATTTATTTTTTTTGCAAATGCTCGTACAATAGAAAGAGGAGAATTTGAGGTGATAACCGTGCGTGTCAAATGTGTACTATGTGAACGAATTGATTTACTGGACGACGACCTGCCGTTAGCGAAAAAGCTCCGAAATCGTCCGATTCACACGTATATGTGTGACGAATGTAAAGAGCGTATTACGAAAAAAACGAACAAAAACCGAAAACAAACAACCTATGACTGCGAATCATGAGTAAAAGCCTTGGCTATAGCCAAGGCTTTCATAGTTAGAAGTACATTTTTGCCTGGAGGCTACCGACTAGCACCCTCTGCTGTTCTTACGACGGTCCGTTCGATTGCTCCTTCTTCCGATGCTTGTGCAGCCGAAAACGATATGCACCAAGGACGAGACTTGAGATGATCAGGACGAGCGTCATAGGTGCGGAAAAGAAAAATTCCAAAAACCATAAGACGAAACAGCCAATGATAAGGAGGGTATAAACGATCACCGTTTTTAGGGGGGATAGCTTTCGTGCAAACCCTAAGTTAAACACGAGGATCGCTAGCACGATGATCAACAAATACCCTAAGAACCCAAACCACGGATTCTCCACTGTCGCCCGCATCATCCACGACATTGTTTCCAAGTCTGCTTCCGTAATTCCTCTGTTTTCTGCCATTAAGCGTCAACCTTTCTTCCCCTACGATTGATTTTGAGCTGCCAACTTCCGTCTCTTTTCAGCTCGCTCCCGCTCCGTTTTTACTAAAATCTTCTTGCGAAGGCGGATCGCTTCAGGAGTGATTTCACAATACTCATCGTCATTCAAATATTCCAAAGCTTCCTCAAGCGTCATAATACGTGGCTTTTTCATCGTCACTGTATGTTCTTTTGTAGCCGAACGAACGTTAGTTTGCTGTTTCATTTTCGTAATATTAACGGTAAGGTCGTTCTCACGCGTATGTTCACCAACAATCATTCCTTCATAAATGTCAGTCCCAGGCTCAACAAAAATCGTCCCCCGGTCCTCCACTTGGATGATGCCGTACTGGGTCGCTTTTCCTGTCTCCATTGACACGAGAACCCCTTGTCTTCGTCCACCTACTTGACCTGGGGTCACAGGCTGATAACTGTCAAATGAGTGGTTAATAATTCCATACCCACGCGTTTGCGATAAAAATTCAGTCGTATACCCGATTAACCCACGTGCGGGAACCATGAATTCAAGCCGAACTGGACCAGAGCCCGTGTTTGTCATGTTCAGCATTTCCCCTTTTCGCTCCCCAAGAGATTCCATGACCGCTCCAGTGTATTCCTCAGGCACATCAATCTGCACCCGTTCAACTGGCTCACATTGGACACCATCGATTTCACGGATAATGACTTCCGGCTTTGATACTTGAAGCTCGTAGCCTTCACGGCGCATATTTTCGATAAGTATCGAAAGGTGAAGCTCACCGCGTCCTGAAACAACCCACATATCTGGAGAATCTGTGTTTTCTACTCGGAGACTTACATCCGTTTCCAGCTCAGCTCGGAGACGTTCTTCAAGCTTACGGCTCGTCACATGTTTTCCTTCCCTCCCAGCAAACGGACTGTTGTTCACAAGGAATGTCATTTGCAACGTCGGCTCATCAATACGTAAAATTGGGAGCGGGTCTTGATGATCGACAGGGCAGACAGTTTCACCTACGTTGATCTCTTCCATCCCCGAAACAGCGATAAGGTCCCCTGCCTTCGCTTCTTCAATTTCAATACGTTTTAAGCCGATAAATCCAAACATTTTTGTTACCCGGAATTGTTTCACTGAGCCGTCCAGCTTCATTAAAGCGACCTGCTCGCCAACTTTGATCGCACCACGGAATACGCGCCCAATTCCAATACGACCTAAGTAATCGTTGTAATCTAGCATCGTCACTTGGAATTGCAATGGTTCCCCACTGTTACCTACTGGTGCTGGAATGTTGTCAATGATCGCCTTAAATAAACTCGTCATATCCTCATCCTGCTTCTCGGCAGTTGTGCTTGCAGTCCCATTAATAGCTGAGGCATAAATGACTGGGAAATCAAGCTGATCTTCATCCGCACCAAGGTCGATAAATAAATCAAGTACTTCGTCAACAACCTCTGCAGGTCGCGCGAAATCTCGATCAATTTTATTGACGACGACTAAAGGGGTAAGCTTTTGCTCCAATGCTTTCTTTAAGACAAAGCGCGTTTGTGGCATACAGCCTTCATAAGCATCAACAACTAAAAGAACGCCATCCACCATTTTCATGATTCGTTCTACTTCACCGCCAAAATCCGCATGTCCAGGAGTATCCAATATATTAATACGCACATCATTGTAATTAATCGCCGTATTTTTCGCTAGTATCGTAATACCACGTTCCTTTTCAAGTGCGTTCGAGTCCATCGCTCGTTCATCCACTTGTTCGTTTTCTCGGAACGTTCCTGATTGTTTTAGCAATTGGTCAACCAATGTCGTTTTTCCATGGTCAACGTGGGCGATGATCGCAATGTTGCGTAAATCGTTACGTACGGTCATGTTCTTCTCTCCTCGTAAAATGGTCATTAACTGTCTCATTATAACATAGTGTTATCCTTTTCGCTTTTTATTCAAAAATCAACAGCAATCTTTAACGTTTTTGTCACATTGACAGGCTTTATTCTCCTGAGAAAAAAAGGTACACTATGGGTAGTGATTGTCGGTATTTTTTGGGGGGATGCTTCATGAAAAAGGAAAATGTACTGTTTTTATTACTTGCCATTATTACAGTTATCGGCATTATGGCCATCGGGATCGCCATCGCAGAGCGGAGCATCCTCATTGCCATCCTAGCGTTTGTAAGTATTTTTGTTGCGACAGGATTAGGATTTACGTTACGCAAAAAGCTTCGAGAATCAGAGGATATGTAAAAAGCTAGAACGGATCCCGTTCTAGCTTTTTTTTAAGATGACGACTTCCTTCTTAACTCTAAGCCCAGCTTCTCTTCAAGTGGACGAATGATCGCCGAAACATCTTCGTGACCATACTGTTCCTTCGCGGCTCTCACCCGTTCTTCTCCTTTTTCTACCATTTCAAGAGGGATTCCGAGCTGCTCTCCTAATTTAAGGGCCAACCCTATATCTTTATGGAGCAGATTAATGGAAAACCGCGGGTCAAATGCACGATCTAAAATCGCATCAACAGACCATTCCATACTTTTTGAAAATCCTGCACTGCGCTTAATGATCTCATATGCAATGGCTGGATCAACGCCTGCCTTCTCCACAAATAGATAACATTCTCCCAGAACAGCCTGATGGACGCCAATCACCATGTTGTTGGCAAGCTTCACCACCGTGCCACTTCCGATAGGGCCAACATGGACGATATAGTCACCGTAAGCGCCCAGTACTTCCTTACTACGCTCAAACGAATCAGCTTCGCCACCGCACATAATTGTCAGCGTTCCAGCCTTAGCCCCCATCGGACCTCCACTAACTGGGGCATCAAGGAATGCGCCACCTTTTTCTTTAATTTGCTCGGCAACTCGTACGTTTGTTTCCCGGTCAACGGTCGAATGGTCAATCAAGATTTTCCCTTGAGACAGCCCTGCAATGAGCCCGTCCTCCCCTTCATAGACGTCGATGACCGTCTCAGGAAGGGGTAAGCACGTCATAACAATATCAGCAGTCTCCATTAATTCCTTGTAGGACTCTACTTCTATCGCTCCATATTGGATCGCTTCTTCAATCGGACCACGGCTCCGACTTTTCACATACGTTTCAAACCCTTTGTCCACAAGGTGTTTCGTCATTGGTAATCCCATCGTCCCTAAGCCCACAAATCCAACCTTTTGACTCACGTTTATTCCCCCTTAATATACTGATCCACAATGGCACTATGTAAGGATGAATTCGCAGCTAACAAAGTGCTCGGCTCTAATAACGAGAGCTCCTCCCCTTGAAGAGTGGTTATCGTCCCCCCAACTTCTGCTAATAGCACTTTACCGGCCGCATAATCCCATGGTGACAGCTTAAGGCTCACATATCCGTCCAATCGACCAGCGGCTACATACGCCAATTCCAATGCGGCTGAACCGAACGAGCGAACACCCCGCACATCCCTGACAAGACGTTCCAGTTCACCTCTGAAAGGTGCCCTCTGTTCGACAAGCCATCGGGCATTAACTCCAACGACGCTCTCATTCACCGAGCTAGTTGTGATCGTTTTCAATTTTGTATCACGAACGTAGGCCCCTTCTCCTTGGACGGCATAAAACATTTCATCGTTCATAACATCGTAAATAATTCCGACCTTACCAACTCCGTCATGAAAGACTCCGACTGAGATCGCAAAATGATATTGGGAATGAACAAAGTTCATCGTTCCATCTATCGGATCAATAATCCACACTGTCCCATCTAGACGATCTAACTTCTCCGCTGTCCCCTCTTCCCCTAAAAAATGATGTTTTGGAAAGTGTGAGGTAACCTTTTCGTAAAAAAACCGCTCCGTAGACCGATCCACATCCGTTACTAAGTCATCTGGATTGGACTTCGCTTCCACGTTAAACGTCCCTTCCAATGCTTGTTTAATATGTTGAGCTGCTTCAACAACCCACGCCTTTGCAATCTCTCCAATATCTATCCATTTGTTTTCACGCGTCATGTACCGTTCCCTCCAAGCTCACTATGAAAAGTTAGTTCCATTATGACACAAACGAGCGAAAAAATTAAAGTGCATGCACTTTAATGAGGATATCTAACATACAAGAAAAACTAAGTTGGTGCCGAGCCCAAGGTATTAATAGCAGAAACGTCGGTTTTCTTTTACTTTTATGAAGTGAAACTTTATGAAAGTGAAAACGAAAAAAGCGCAAAATCAATTTGCGCTTTTTCCTAACCTATTTGTTATGCTTCCAGCTGTAACAGTTCAAGTCGAAGCTTTTCAAGGCGACGCTTTGTTTTTCTCATCGCATTAATGTCTTCGGCAAGCATGGCGTCATGTAATGTCATAAGCTCGTAATCAATCTCAAGGCGCAAGACAGGAATTCTCTTTTCTCCGTCTCTTCGTTTAAACGTTTGAATGACCTGTTCCATGATCGTCACACTCCTTCACAAGAGGATGTCAAAGGGTAGGGTTAACCTTTTCATGCACGTTTCGCGACAGAAGCAACTACTAAAACAGGAATATTTGACAAAAAATTCAGATAGTTTTCTTTACTCTATCTTATGAAAAAAATTAAGAAAATGCAACCTTTTTGCTTTTTTTCTTAGGAATTAATCGCAAAGTCACAATAAGCATATGATTGTGTGAAAAACGCCCCTCTGTGGTACCCTATTTGTACACATGGTCTTTTTTGAAAGGAGTTTTTTCGATTATGAGTATACTTGGATTCGTACAAGCTGATTTTGATGTCTTTACAATCGATGGGCTTGAACCTCGAATGGAAAAAATAAAAAATCAAATCCGCCCTAAGTTGGAAGCTTTCGGGACTGAACTGGCCCCTACGCTTTCGAGCTTAACCGGAGATGAAATGTTCGTTCATACAGCCAAACATGCGCGCAGAACGGTAAACCCTCCGAATGACACTTGGGCCGCTTTTGCAAACAGTAAGCGAGGCTACAAAAAGCTTCCTCATTTTCAAGTAGGCTTGTGGGAAAGCCACCTTTTTGTATGGTTCGCTATCATTTACGAATCTCCTGTGAAAGGTGCATTTGCGGAAGAGCTTCTAAAAGCTCCTACCGCGATTCGAGAGAACATTCCCGATTCGTTCAAATGGTCTGTGGATCATACAAAACCTGACACCGTTTCCGAAAGCGAACTATCCGATGACGCTTTTATAAAAATGGTTGAGCGACTTCGTGATGTGAAAAAAGCAGAGCTGTTGTGCGGCATTACCCTTGATCGTAAAGATCCACTTGTTCAAGATGGAGACAAGCTTTTGCACACAATTGAAGATACCTTTAAAACGCTAGTTCCATTATATCAACTTGCACAACAGTCAACGGTTCAAATGTAAAAAAGAGAAAGGCACGTGCCTTTCTCTTTTTTACATTTTAATATGCTCTTCCATTTTTTCTCGCGCTTTTTTTATCGTTTGGTAGCAGGACACATCGTTTTCCTGCTCATATGCGCGGAACAATTGTTTCTCTTCACTTTTGGTGGGAACGATTTCTTTAAACCTACGATATTTACCGAGTAAATCCTCTCGGGCAATCCCTTGATCGTATGCTTGTTCGATCGCTTGGAAAAAGTGAACCACATCGATCACTTCCTCGGTTGACCAATCAAGCGATATTGGCAACGTTGTTTTCATGATTCATTTGTCATCCTTTCGTTCAGATAGTTCCCAACGTTTTCGAACATCAATGGCTTCCTCAATCATCCGAGTAAACAACTGCTGGACCGTAGGAATGTCACGGATCCTTCCCATGACCTGCCCGGCCCAACCGAATCCTTTATCCTCCTGTCCATCATAGATAAAGTTTTTGTTCGCCTCCCCGCTAATATACTCTTTGAGTGCGTCATAGGAAGGATTCGTTTGTTCAATTGTTAAAATATGCTCCGTCCAATCATTTCGGATCACCCGAGCAGGGCTCCCGAGCGAACGCTTAATGACGACCGTATCCAGTTCACTTCCTTGGACGAGCCTTTCTTTATACTTAGCATGAGCGTGTATACACTCGACTGTGGCAATAAAGCGCGTCCCCATTTCAATTCCTTCAGCACCAAGAGCATGAGCAGCCATCCATGCCCTTCCATCACCGATACCACCAGAAGCAATGACAGGAATCGAAACAGCGTCCACGACTTGCGGGACAAGTACCATCGTTCCGACATCATTACGTCCTAGGTGTCCCCCTCCTTCGTGGCCGACTACCATCACGGCATCCGCCCCAAGCTCTTCCGCTTTTACCGCTTGTCTTCGTGATGCAACCAACACAAGCTTTCGGATCGATGTATGTTCCAACATGGTTAAAATGGGAGCTGGGTTTCCCCCTGTCATTGATACGACTGGAACGTCTTCCTCGATGGCAACCTGCACCATATCTTCAAATGGACGTCCATGTTGACCGATCGCAAAGTTCACACCGAATGGATGCTCTGTTTTCTCTCGCACTCGTTCGATTTCTTTGCGCAAATGCTCAGGACCTTGTAACGACATGGCCGTAATTTGACCGAGTCCCCCAGCATTTGACACGGCAGCAGCAAGCTCAGAATAAGCTAAATAAGCTAAGCCTCCTTGAATGATTGGGTATTGTATGTTTAGTAAACTCGTGACTCTTGTTTCCCACACAGTAAATCCCTCCTTGATTTCCCCCTTATGGCTCATTTTACCACATAAAAAGTTTTCCTAGAGTCTTATTCATTCCTCCACTAGGCATACGGGCTTGAATTTGTTATACTCATTCTTGTTTTGTAAAATCACGTAAAGTTTATCAGCTAAAGAGGTGACTGAGTTGTCTCGTCAAGAACAGACCCCCCTCTTCTCGGGAGTCGTTGCTCACGCTAAACATAACCCTGTACAATTTCATATTCCCGGTCATAAAAAAGGAGCTGGTATGGACCCAGCGTTCCGTTCATTTATCGGTGACAATGCTCTATCGATCGATTTAATCAATATAGGCCCGCTTGACGATCTACATCATCCCCATGGGATCATTAAAGAAGCACAAGAGTTAGCCGCCGAAGCATTTGGGGCAGACCATACGTTTTTTTCTGTCCAAGGGACAAGCGGTGCCATCATGACGATGATTATGTCCGTTGTCGGGCCTGGTGAAAAGATCATCGTGCCACGAAATGTTCACAAGTCGATCATGTCTGCGATCGTTTTTTCAGGAGCGACACCTGTGTTCATCCATCCAGAAATCGATCCCCTTCTAGGGATTTCCCATGGAATCACGATTGAAGCGGTGGAAAAGGCGCTTGACGCTCACCCTGATGCCAAAGGACTTCTTGTTATTAACCCGACATACTTTGGCATTGCTGCAAACTTAAAAAAAATTGTAGAGTTTTGCCATAGCAGGGACGTTCCTGTTCTTGTCGATGAAGCGCATGGGGTGCACATTCATTTCCATGAAGCCCTTCCCTTATCGGCAATGCAGGCCGGAGCTGATATGGCGGCAACGAGTGTTCATAAGCTTGGAGGTTCCTTGACACAGAGCTCCATTTTAAATGTTCGCGAAGGCCTCGTCTCTGCGAAGCGTGTGCAAACCATTATAAGTATGCTAACAACAACCTCCACGTCCTATTTGCTCCTCGCCTCCCTTGATGCGGCGAGAAAGCATTTAGCGACAAACGGTAGAGATCTTATTGGCTATACCATTCAGTTGGCTGATCAGGCAAGAGATCAAATTAACGCCATTGATGGCTTGTACTGTGTTGGCAAGGAGATTCTTGGAACGATTGCTACCTATGATTACGATCCAACGAAACTGATCATTTCTGTGAAGAATCTTGGAATTACTGGCTACGATGCAGAAGTATGGTTAAGGGAACATTATCAGATCGAGGTTGAGCTGTCAGATCTATATAATATTCTTTGCATCGTTTCATTTGGTGACACTGAGCGGGAGATGGATCTGCTTGTCAAAGCTCTCTCTGAGCTGGCTGACCTGCACAAACATGGGATTTGTGAACGGAGTCCAGTCTCTGTCTACGTTCCAAATATCCCTACACTCGCCATGTCTCCGCGAGATGCCTTTTATGCTGAAACTGAGGTCGTTCCATTCGAAGATTCTGTCGGACGTACCATTGCAGAATTTATTATGGTTTACCCCCCAGGAATTCCAATCCTAATTCCTGGTGAAAATATAACCGAAAGCAATCTCGCCTACATTCGTGAAAACAACCGTGCCGGTCTTCCTGTGCAAGGTCCAGAAGACGACACCTTTCGAACGTTGCGTGTCATAAAAGAGCACGAAGCCATCCGTTAATATTTAACATAAAAAAAGACTCATCTCCCCCATAGATGAGTCTTTTTTAGTTATCTCTCGTTTTTTGTTTCTTTTTTATCATTACAACTAGGGCACTTCGCATATAATGTTGTGACTTTTTCAACTTCAAAATGTTCAATGGTCTGGTTGCAGGTCTGACACACGATTGTTCCCATATACTCATCCCCTTTTCAATAGTTGAAAACGCTTAACATTTGATTTATTTACATAATAGTATATATCATTTATCTCGTCAAGACTAAATTGTATGTCATATTTAAATCCATTATATCATACTAAAAAAACCAACCGCTTCACTAATGATGCTGGTTGGTTCAAAACATGGTTTCGTATTTGATATGCTGATTCTCAATAAAACGACTAACCTCCCTCACAAAGATGAGATCTTCTTCTGTCACCTTATAGCGACTGGCCTGGACGACAATCACCAACTGACCAATTAAATGATGGCCGTTATAAAATGGAGAAATAATCGTTTGATCTTGACTTGTAAAGAAGCATTGAAGCTTTCCTCGAATAGCAACGACGCTAAGAAGGGATTCACCGAATCTCACTTGATCAGTGAACGGGACTCCCCCTTCAGACACTATTTTATGAAAAGCGTTAGCGGACGTTAAAAAAATCGCCGCACATAAATCATCAAGTGGATCGGTAAGTACTTGAACAATTCCTGCATAGAAATCAGTTAATGTCGACGCTGAATCAGGAACGCAGCCTATTTGCAATCTCAATTCATCCAATATTTGTGATTTATCCATGAATTGTGTAATACCTCCATTCCCCTTCTATGATACCATAAAATAGACTAAAAACGGATGACGACTTTACACGAATACTGTCGAATACAACTGTAAAACAACTTGTTTAATTGACAGTCAATGGCCTTACCTCGTCTATAAGTTTATCCGAAGTCTTTCTCGCTTCTGTAGATATTTTTTCCCATATTTTAATCGATAAACTTCGTCCCCCACTTTTCTTCAAATACTCAATACATCTATTATTCATACTATATTGGCTTAAACAGCCAAGCCTTAATGGTTGAAACGTCGTTTTCTTCTCCGTTTCATCTCCTTTAATAGCAAGAAAACTAAAAAAACGAAAGTCGTCATTAGACTCTCGTTTCTTCTTATATCACGGCCAAATTTTTTGCAAGACTTCTTTTGTTTCTTCAAGGGTTAACGGTTTCCAGAATAGCTCACCGTAAATGAGTAGATCTTGGTGTAAATGAAGATCGTCATCTAAATTTCCATTCACCGCACTGCTTGTCCCAGAATTTCCAACATAACCGATGACCGTTTCTGCATTGACGCGATCACCTACCTGAAGATCTTCTGGAATTCCACTTAAATGGGCAAACCGATTCATGACACCATTTGGATATTGTACCCACACTTGTTGACCGCGAAGACGATCAAAGATATATTCTGGTGTTTCACCTAACTCCGCTGTTAGGGCTAAATCAGCATTTCGCACCTCTGGTGATTCATAGTCTTCGAAATCATGATCTGCTCGTACGACAATTCCTTCAGCCATGGCGTATACCGGGGTTTCTCGTGAAATGTTCCCACCAGTGGCAAAATCATACCAGTCAATGCCTTCATGAAAGCCATTTCGATACTCGCGAGGTGCTCCAGGTAAATGACTATCAATTGTGCTCACTTGCGCCCCTTGAATCGGTCGCTCTAAAAATGACAAATAGTCAACCATCGTGTCAACATCCCACTCATCAAAATCAAACCCTTCTGGCGGTCCACCAACTCGTTCGGCAGGTCCAAACCATTGGAACGCCACTTCTTTTTCTTGGAACGTTACTTCAAGTCCTAAGCCTACCTCTAAAAAGGCGACCGGTAAATAAAGCTCCCCTTCTTCTTCAATTAGATAGATTTCATCAGTAGCTAAGTATTCACCATTTCGTTCAAGTACAGTTACACCATCAATCAACTTATATTGATCCTCATGTATCGTCATTTCCAACGTGCGATGAAGCTCATCGAAAGTTAACTCCCCATCAAGGGTCTGAATAAGCTCGTCCACTGAAACCTTCGCATCATCCTCGCCTACTGTATAAGAGATTGTTCTCATATTTTCTTCTTGTTCGTTTTCAACTGCCTCCTGTTGTGGTTCGGATGGTTGTGGTTCATTGGCAGAGCCATTGCTTTGGCAAGCGCTAAGCACGACTCCCATAGCAAATAAAGAGCAACATAAGTGTCTTTTCTTCACGTTCATGTCCCTTTCTGTTATACTTTTATTTTGTGCATGGGTGCATTTTAACGTATTCGACTTTTTGTGACAAGGCACAAAGGTAGGAAATCATGGCAAGCTCTCATTCACAAAGACTATTTCTAGCATTTGCTTAAAGACAATTACATCGTATCCAAGGATTTTCACAATGAAGGTTTATCTAGATCATGAATAATTTTTGTTTCCTCTCACATACTAAAGACTATTAACTACTTAAGTGTGTGAAATGGAGATCAGCGGATTCATGAAACATCCTTGGATTGGCCGACGTGTGTTGAAAACGGGACTGGCCGTTTGTTTAACAACGGCGATTTGTATGGCATTCAACCTATCCCCTACTTTTGCTGTGATCTCGGCGATTGTTACAACGGAACCCACAGCTGCTGATTCGCTAAAAAAAGGATTGATTCGTTTGCCGGCAGCTGCATTAGGTGCTTTTTTTGCCGTGCTTTCAGCGTATTTCTTTGGACAGACCCCTATTACGTACGCAATTGTATCAATGATCACAATTGCGGTTTGTGCTCGCTTGAGGCTGGATGCTGGAACATTAGTAGCCACATTAACAGCTGTTGCCATGATCCCATCGACAACTGATCATTTATTTGCTGATTATGTTTCTAGAGTAGCTGGCACGTCTTTAGGAATCATGATTTCCACTTTTGTGAATTTCATGATCTTACCACCTAAATTTGGCCCAATTTTAATGAACAAAGTGGAAAAAATGTTTGCCATGTTATCATCTGAGCTTAAACTTGTCACAACGAAGGTGGTCGATTTTGAAAAGGAAGAGACGATGACCTCGTATCGTACGTTGCACCATCACTTATCCGAGACGTATAAGTTAACAACATTTCAACATGATGAATGGAAATATCGGAAATCGTCTTCCTCTGAAAAACGGTCTTTCACTTATTTACATCGAAAGCTAGATTATGTTTACAAAGCCCTTGCTCACTTGGGGAAGATCGGTCAAATTCGGTTGAAGAAACCACTATCTGTAAAGGAGAGGCAGCTCGTTCTTTCGTTTCTTGTTTCGTTGACAAACATTCTTCAAGACCCTTTACACCAAATTCACACGGAACATTATGCACTTGCCAGACAATTGGAGGACGCGATGCACAAAAAGAAAGATGCAACGGAGCCGATCCATCGCCTGCTCTCTGAATTGATCTCGCTCCATGATTTGACCGTTGAGCTTGAACAATGTACGGCTGATGAACGCCGTTTTTCATTGGAAGAACGCGCGTACCCTTCCTATATTTTTTTAGAAAGGCTACGCCCCTCGGATTAATGTGATTAGGAGAACTCAACTTAACAAGCAGAGAGGAGAATGACATGGGTAAATACAAAGTGTTTATTATTTCAGTAGCTATTGCCGCTATTTTTATTGCTTGGGGACTTATTGCTCCTAAAAATTTAGCGGCGGTCACAAAAGTGATCGATTCGTTTATTTTAAATGAACTTGGTTGGTTTTATTTGCTTTCCGCAACAGGGTTTCTCGCGTTCGCGATCTTTTTGATATTTAGTAAGTATGGGAACATTCGCTTAGGGAAGCAAGAGGAAAAACCAGAATACAGCTATCTTACATGGTTTGCTTTCTTATTTACGGCTGGAATGGGGATTGGTCTTGTATTTTGGGGTGTTGCGGAACCTGTATATCATTACTTTGACCCACCGATTGCCGTGCCAGAAACGGCGCAGGCGGCTGGTGAGGCAATGCGCTATTCCTTTTTCCACTGGGGCTTGCACCCTTGGGCAATCTATACGATTGTCGCTTTAGCCATCGCCTATTTCACTTTCCGCAAAGGGGAATCAGGCGTTCTTAGCTCCTCCTTTAGGCCATTGATTGGTGACCGGGTTGATGGCTGGATTGGAACGGTGATCAATGTCATCGTCGTGTTTGCTACCATTTTTGGTGTCGCCACATCCCTCGGATTTGGAGCGGCACAAATTTCCGGTGGGCTCAACCACTTAGTACCTGCTGTCGGAGATTATAGCCCTTATATGGTGCAACTGATCGTCATCTTTGTCGTCACTATTCTATTTATGGTGTCATCACAAACCGGCTTAAACCGAGGGATTCGTCATTTAAGCCGCATCAATATTGTTTTAGCAACCTTACTTATGCTGCTCGTACTAATCTTAGGACCAACAAGTTATTTATTAGGGGTTTTCACACAAACCCTCGGCTCGTATATTCAAAACTTGCCTGGGATGAGCTTTCGTCTTGATGTATACAACCCAGAAACAAACTGGGTGGAAGGCTGGACAATCTTCTATTGGGCTTGGTGGATTTCATGGGCACCATTTGTCGGCTCATTCATTGCTCGTGTTTCAAAAGGACGAACGATTCGTGAATTTGTCATTGGGGTTCTTGCAGTACCTGCTCTCTATGGCGCTCTATGGTTTAGCGTTTTTGGTGGAACGGGCATCTATTTCCAACGAGAGGGCATTGCGGATATTAACGGGTTGATGGCCGATCATGGAATGGAGATTGCTTTGTTTGGCTTATTAGAGCAATTTCCACTCGGAACGTTTTTATCTGTCATTGCGTTATTGTTAATTGCGTCGTTCTTTATTACATCTGCTGATTCAGCAACCGTCGTTCTCGGAATTCAATCAACCGACGGCGATTTAAACCCTTCAAATGTTGTCAAATTCGTATGGGGGCTCATCATCTCTGCAAGTGCGGCGATTTTGCTTTTAAACCAGGAAGGTTTGGGGGCTCTGCAAACCGCAGCGATAATAGCGGCCTTGCCGTTTACAGTTATTATGATTGTTCTCATTTTTTCCATGGTTAAATCATTTAGGCGGGAAATCATCCCTGCACGCCAACCAAAAAAGCGATAAACGTGAGAAAACATGCCCCTGTCATCATCTTTATAAGCTGATGACAGGGTCTTTTTTATCACTATCCTGTAAATAGATGTCTTTTAACGTAGAGAAAATAAAACAGATGTTTCTATTTCATTACAATTATGTTACTGATCACCGAACCTAGCCATCACATGATAAAATGATGACAAGAAGATGATAAAGTGAAATTTTATCAATTTCTTTTCCCTATTATATATTAGGTGTAGCCCACACAGGGCAAGTTACAAGCATTTCCATAGGACATTTATCGGCTTGAAGTGAGAGTTTCTACCAGTTAAATAGATAAAACAGTGGACAGGTTGGAGTGAAGGGGTGATCAATCGTATGAGGTTTCTTTTGTGGGTCGGATGTGTTATTTGTCTCACGGGATGTATCGCAACGAGCGATTCAACCTCTTCGCCACCATTCATCCAAAACGATGTAAAAACAACGATTTTATTTTCAGAGCCAGACCCTGTCGATCAAGAAAAGCCTTATTTAGACGCGCTGCTGGAATTGCAATCCCTTTATCCAAACGAAGTTCCTCACGTTTTAGTCACTTCTGGAGAACATGAGGATGTTATTCGCTATTTTCAAATCGAACAATTCCCAACGCTTATTGTCGTTCAAGGTGACAAAGTCTTTTTGCGTCTCGAAGGCGAGTACAGTACAGCGCAAATCATAAAAGAAATTGAACGAGTGTATCATCTATCATCAAAATCGCTATCAAAAAAAAGAATCGAGTTTTATCTATACGATTATATGTCAAGCTTCCTCTAATTTTCTGAGGAAGCTTTTCTAGTGTCTTCACTCCTCTTCTAAAAATATAATTCCTTTTTTTGTCTGATATCTATTGACAACTTACCTGTATGAACCATATAATACACTAGAGCTGTATTAAAGGATTAATACGCTTCGTGCGCCGATTATGTATTAAGTTGTTAATACACCAAGAATAGGAGCTGTTGCCATGAAAATGAATTTTAATAAGCGCGATCCTGTCTACCTACAAGTGATCCGACACTTTAAGGAACGTATTGCTACGGGAGCGCTCTTGCCAGGTGAAGAAATTCCATCACGTCGTGAATTAGCGAACAGTTTAAAAATTAATCCAAACACCGCACAGCGCGCGTATAAGGAAATGGAGGAACAAGGATTGATCAAGACGGAAGGAAATTTACCGAGTAAAATTACGAATGATCCGGACATATTAGCTTCTGTCCGCTCAGAGCTCATTCGAGACGCAGTGGATAACTTTATTGCAGCGATTAAACCCATTCATGTGCCGATCGATGAAGTTATTACGCTATTAAAAGAAAAATACGAGAAGGACGAGATTTGAGGGGGACACTTATGATTGAAGTAAAAAACGTGACGAAAAAATATGGACGGAAGCTCGTATTAGATGATGTCTCATTTACAGCGAAAAAAGGGGAAATCACTTGCCTTATTGGCATTAACGGTGTTGGGAAAACGACAATTCTCAAAGCAATGATGGCATTAACCCCGATACAATCAGGGGAAATTTTAATCAACGGTCAACCGATTGACAAACACACTTTTGAACAAGCGACTTTTATTCCAGATGCAATCACGATGATGCCTAATATGACCATCCGGCAGGCCATGGATTTTATGAACGAGTATTACCGCAATTGGAACGTGGAACGCGCCAAGGAATTACTCTCATTTTTTAAATTAAATGAACAAGACCTCATTTCAAGCTTATCGAAAGGCAATGCAGCGAAGGCCAATTTGTTGCTCGGGCTTGCGCTCGATGTTGATTTTTTACTAATGGATGAACCCTTTTCTGGGATCGATATCTTTAGCCGCGAACAAATTGCCGATTGTTTTACAAGCCATCTTATCGAAGATCGTGGCGTCATCATAACAACTCACGAAATCGGTGATATTGAACATTTAATTGATCACGTTGTCGTGCTAAACGATGGAAAAGTCTATAAACAATTTCAAACAGAAGCTCTGAGAGAAAACGAAGGAAAGTCTGTGATCGATGTATTGAGAGAGGTGTACAACCGATGAAAAATTACTTAAAACTAACACACTTTGAAGTCCATCGTTTCGCAAAGTTATATGCCGTTCTCCTAGTTGTCACACTCCTTTCCCAAATCATAGGTGTGTTTGTTATTTCGAAGCGATTTTTAAATCATGCAACAGAAATCATGGTTCAGAATCGAATGAACGAAGCACAGTTCATGGAGGAATATGGACCTATTAGCATGGCCAACATTACAAATAGTATGTGGTTTGTCAGTCCAATTGCATTCGGAGCTGTCACATTACTCCTTTATGTATTTCTTATTTGGTATCGTGATTGGTTCGGAAAAAATACTTTTATTTACCGGCTACTTATGTTACCTACGGAACGGATCAACATTTACTTAGCAAAAGCGACCGCCATCTTTCTAATGGTGCTAGGACTTGTGTCATGGCAACTTATTCTCCTGTCGCTTGAAACGAAGCTGTTGGCATGGCTTACACCTTCTGCTCTTCATGTAGAACTCCCATTGCGAGAAACATTGCAGAGCTTAGACTTTTTACATGTGATCATCCCCTATTCCATTATGGAATTTTTCATTCATTATGGACTGGGGCTCATGTTTGTGTTCGTTGTGTTCACAGCGATTCTTCTCGAAAGAAGCTTTAGGCTTAAAGGCATTATTTTCGGTGGCATCTATGTTGGAATTGTTTGGCTCATTTTTCTTTCACCGGAGCTGTCCTTCTCGAGAAGTTACTTCTTCCCAATCGAAATCTTTCTCATCCACCTGCTGCTCTCCGTTATTATTATAGGTGGCTCGATCTGGCTAAGTTATT
The DNA here is from genome assembly GCF_004376175.1 of Halalkalibacterium halodurans. Lineage (GTDB taxonomy): Bacteria > Bacillota > Bacilli > Bacillales > Bacillaceae_D > Halalkalibacterium > Halalkalibacterium halodurans. Next base: position 54,638 of record NZ_SNUY01000012.1, read on the forward strand.
ACTTATTAAGAAAACGAATCATGGTGTAGGGGTGTGACTTATGGGACGATATTGGAAACTAGTTGTATTAGTAACAGGCATTGTGGTTGTTTTGGGCACTTTTTTTATTCAAACGACGCTAGCAAACCTTGCTTTACCTGAATTCGACATCAAGAAGGTGACTGGCGACCTGGCTGAGATCGATCCAGTCATCATCAATGGATATTACGAAGATCGTATAGTATGGAGTGACATGTGGATAACGAGTAAAGAAACAGTCCACTTAAATGAGCGTTCTTTTTTCGAGAGAATGAATGATTTACAATTCCACAGTCCACTCGTACAAGATCTATATAAAAATAATCGCTCCTTTCTTCGGGGAAAGAATTTTTATTCAGGCACGTTTATTGAAAATGACGAGCAAATCACTTATGTAAGCCTCTCTTGGGATCAGACCAACGATACTGCAGTACAAGTGGAAATAGCGATTTTAGATAAACAATCAAAGGAAGAAACGCTCTTTCAATTGGACATTCCAAATGGTGAGAAATATTTCTATCTTTACTTGGAGCAAGTGATTGTAAGAGATGATGAACTTCACATCGCAGCAAGCGTTTCACCTCATTTTGATGATGAAGAAATGCACGTTTATAGTATTGATTTAGCGAAGCAGACGGTCACCCACGATACGCTCATTTCGGATCAGGACAGCTATCTGCAAACATACGTAGATGACGATCAACCTACTTCCTGAATTATTCATACTTCTAAACGAAGAGTTAATTTGGTATCAAGTCCAGGGGCTTTTTGTTTTCAAACATATAAAAACAGATGATTTCGATAAATATGGCGGAATATAATAGTGAATGGCAGTAAAATCCTGATTTTGGGCATACTACCCCCTTGGTCTTACATCCATTTAAAAAAACAGCTATTCAATTGAATTATTCTATCCTTAGACGTTGAATTCGCTGAAGTACTTCCCAAAAGAATTTTTGGTACACAAAACTAGAGGACAATTTAAAGTAGAGGGATCGTCCCGATTTTACTAATTTACTCGCAACTTTAATAATTCTTGTACGAATGGTCTCGATTTGCATACTTGTCTGTTTTTCTGGAAAGCAAAGGGTACGTAGCCAATTCGTTAGGTTGTACGCTAATAGACTTAACATCATTTTTGCTTCATTCACTTGGAAGGAGTGGCTGTTCATTTTATCCATGTAAAAACCGTTTTTAGCTTCCTTAATATAATTCTCCATCGTGCCTCTTTTTTGGTAAGCACGAACGATATCTTTTGGAGAGAACGCATCTACTAGGTTGGTGACAAAAAATGAGTGTGTAAAAAACAATTCACCTGCAGGACGAACAGATTGTACGATGACTTTTCTTGACTTCGACCATGATTTTGCCTGGTATTCGATTTCCTCATAATAATATTCAGACATGGAAACATCTGATATCTCCGTTGCTGGATGTAATTCATCTGCTATTCGCTGTAAAATAGCGTTTGATTTTAGACGAATCACGTAATAGACAGACTCATCTTCGCATAAGTCATACAAAGCCGGGACAGCAAATCCACTATCTCCACGTAAAAACGGTGTGGTTTCTGGAAATTTTTCATTGTAGTGTTCAATAAGTGGTTTTACAAAATCAACGACACCATTGGAAGTATAAACATTTCCTGGTCGTAGCTTCGCTTTAAGGAAATCGCCAGTGATACCATCAAAAGCAACTAACGGATGAAAACCGACCGTTCCATAATGAGTATTGTACGATGCCGATTCTTGTTCACCATATGTGTCAGCATGTGTTGAATCCAAGTCAAAGATGATTGCTTTGGATCCCCTGAATGTATGTACTTTATCTAAAAGCTCTTGGTTCGCTTGATTTAATTGTTCCATGGATTCGTTATCAAATCTTGTGTAAAACCGAGATAAACTTGGTTGAGAAGCTAAGGCGTCGGTCCCGATAATTTGTGTGAAGACAGGATCATTCGTCAATTCGTCAGCACTGTCATCTTCAGCATAACCAGCAATGATTTGATAAATCTTTTGACGGAGTAAATTTTCATTCGAATGAACATAGTATTTTCTATCGTCTTTCAAATGTAGATGTCGAGCCAAGGTTTTAGAGAATCCGATTTTCTCATCGAATTCCCTAAAGATAAATTCACCTGTATCAGAAGAAAGAGAACCCCCATCATTTGACAATTTAATTTGACGATTGAAATCTAACGTTAATTGCGGTAAAGTATCCATTATAAGAATCCTTTCTGTGGTTATTTTGTCGTGATTTAACTTTAACAGAAATGGATTCTTTTTTCATTTATTTGATGCATGATCAAATCAGATGAAACGCTTGATAAATAAGCATTTAAAAGTAATCAAAAGTTTTCTATGAATAATTCAGGTACTTTTTTAGTTTTCGAAAAAAATCTGTATCAAGAAGTTGAGGAAAGTCATAGCGAATTTGTAGATAAACAGCTGATGTACATGGACTTAGCGACAAAGGAAGTCGTGAATCTCGACCTCCCGTTTGAACTAGATGAAGATAAAATCGTGCACCTTGAAAACGATACCCTTTACTTGCTCTCTTTAGCAGAGAAGCAATTGATGATCGAAGGATTCAATCTAGTGACAGAGGAGGTATTAGAAAAGACGATTGACATGCCACTTTTATCAAATGTGACGATCAACAATTACGTTATGGCACTCTCTGGCCAAAAGGTATACCTCACTCGGTCCAATCCTAATGAAAATAGAGGGGCTCCGATCACTGTTATCGACTTTTTAACAGAGAATATGCTGTTTGAAGGCACAATCGAGCCAAAGCAAGAGATAGGCAACCACTATAAGCTTACCTTTTACAACATGAATGTTCGAAATTAAAAAGATAAAAAAACACGGTGCTAAAATAGCAACCGTGTTTTTTACCGTTAGCGGTTATTTTACGATGTGAATCGGTGTTCCAAGTGCTACTTCTGCAGCTTCCATCGTAATTTCGCCTAAAGATGGATGGGCATGAATCGTAAGAGCAATATCCTCAGCCGTCATACCAGTTTCAATCGCAAGGCCAAGCTCTGCAATCATATCAGAAGCATTCGGACCGGCAATTTGTGCACCAATGACGAGGCCATCTTCTTTACGAGTAATGAGCTTCATGAAACCATCTGCATCATTTAGAGACAACGCTCTTCCGTTTGCAGCAAACGGGAATTTTGCAGCTGTTACATCATAGCCAGCTTCCTTCGCTTCTGTCTCAGTATAGCCAACCGTAGCGAGCTCTGGGTCAGAGAATACAACGGCTGGAATCGCCAAGTAATCAATTTCTGACTTTTCCCCGGCAATCGCTTCTGCAGCGATTTTCCCTTCGTAGGAAGCTTTATGTGCTAGTGCAGGTCCTGCAATGACGTCGCCGATCGCATAAATGTTGCTTAAGTTCGTACGACATTGTTTGTCAACTTTGATCAAACCGCGCTCTGTAAGCTCGACTCCGATTTGTTCAAGACCAAGCTCATCCGTATTTGGTTTACGACCGACAGTAACCAATACATAATCAGCTTCAAATACTTCTTCTTTGCCTTTAATTTCTGCCGTTACTTTTACGCCATCTTCTGTTTCTTCCACGCCTTTAGCCATCGCTTCTGTATGGAAAGAAACACCGTTCTTTTTCAACTTACGCTCAACAAGCTTTGCCATTTGCTTTTCAAACCCAGGTAAGATTTGTTTGCCACCTTCAAGTACAACTACATCTGAACCTAAGTTTGAATATGCACCTGTAAGCTCGATCCCGATGTAGCCACCGCCGATAACAACAAGTTTTTTCGGAACTTCTTCTAGCGCGAGGGCACCAGTTGAATTGATAATCCGCTTTGAATATTTGAAGTTCGGTAATTCAATTGGACGAGAGCCTGTTGCGATGATGCAGTTTTTAAACTTGTATGTTGTTGCATTTTTCTCATCCATAATGCGCACAGAGTCTTCCGAAGCAAAGTAGGCCTCACCTTTAATGATTTCTACTTTATTCCCTTTAAGTAACCCTTCTACGCCACCTGTTAATTTATTTACGACAGATGCTTTCCACTCTTGAACTTTGCTGAAGTCTAATGTCACGTTTTCTGCCTTAATCCCTAAATCGTCAGAATGTAGAGCGTTGTGATAACGATGACCAGCAGAGATCAACGCCTTGGAAGGGATACAACCAACGTTTAAGCATACTCCCCCAAGAGTACCTTTTTCTACAATTGTTACGCTTTGTCCAAGCTGCGCTGCACGAATCGCGGCAACGTAGCCTCCTGGACCTGAACCAATGACGAGAGTATCAACTTCTTTTGCGAAATCACCTACAACCATTCCTTACCCCTCCATTAACATTAATTGTGGATCGTTCAACAAACGCTTCACATGATTCAGTGCGTTTTGTGCTGTGACCCCGTCGATGAGGCGGTGATCATAGCTGATTGAAAGTGCGAGAACTGGAGCCGCTACAATTTCACCATCTTTAACAACTGGCTTCTCTTCGATTCGGCCAATTCCTAAAATCGCTACTTCTGGGTGGTTGATAATTGGCGTGAACCATTGACCACGAGCAGAACCAAGGTTTGAGATTGTGCAAGAGCCGCCCTTCATTTCAGCAGCGCTCAACTTACCATCACGTGCTTTAATCGCAAGCTCATTAATGTTGTCAGCTAATTCAAAGATCGATTTACGATCTGTGTCTTTAATGACTGGAACGACAAGTCCTTGCTCTGTGTCAGCCGCAATACCAATATTGAAGTAATGCTTGTACACAATCTCCTCGTTCACGTCGTCAATCGACGCATTAAGAACCGGATACTTCTTCAACGCAGACGTTAAAGCCTTCACAACATAAGGTAAGTATGTGAGCTTTGTCCCTTGCTCTGCTGCGATTTCTTTATACTGTTTACGATGTGCAACAAGAGCCGTAACATCCACTTCATCCATGTGGGTGACATGCGGGGCTGTATGTTTCGAGTTGACCATCGCTTTTGCGATCGCTTTACGGATCCCTTTAAGCGGTACGCGCTCTTCCCGTTCACCAACAGGAATTTCAGTCGGCTCCACATTAGATGCTGCCGCAGGTGCCGCTGTTTCGGCTTTTTCTTCCGAAGCCTCTGCTTGAGTATCTCCACTCAAGAAAGCATCAATGTCTTCACGTAAAATGCGACCGTTTTTCCCTGTTCCCTTCACTTTCTTAATGTTTACACCTTTTTCACGAGCGTATTTACGAACAGATGGCATCGCGATGACGCGTTTGTCTTCGTCGCCGTCTTCTTCAGGTGCTGTTTCTTTTGCTGGTGCCGGCTCAGCTGGTGCTGCTTCCTCAGCTTTTTCTTCTGGTGCAGGGGCTTCTTCTGTTTCTTCCGCTCCTACTCCTTCTCCAGCATCGATCGTGACGAGCACATCACCGACAATCGCTACTGTCCCTTCTTCTACTTTAACCTCTAAAATTTTCCCGTCAACCGGTGAAGGAATTTCTACGACTGCTTTATCGTTTTGAACTTCCAAAAGAATATCGTCTTCTTTTACTTCATCACCAGGTTTCACGAACCATTTGACAATCTCACCTTCATGAATGCCTTCCCCGATGTCAGGCAATTTAAATTCGTAAGCCAATCCAAGCGCCTCCTTTTTTAATCCTATTCTTCTTATGAGGAGAGAAGGAAGACCGTAGTCACCCTTCTTTCCTTGACCGTATCTGAATTAAAATTCAATGACTGCTTTTGCTTTTTCAACAATATCTTTGAAATCAGGAAGCCATACATCTTCCGCTGCTGCAAACGGATAAACCGTATCTGGCGCAGAAACACGCATGATCGGTGCTTCCAAATGAAGGATGGCACGTTCTTGGATTTCTGAAGCTACATGAGCACCAATCCCAGCTTGTTTTTGAGCCTCTTGTACAACGATCACTCGGCTTGTCTTTTTCACAGATTCTAAAATCGTATCGATGTCAATAGGACTGATTGTTCTCAGGTCAATGACCTCGGCACTAATGCCTTCTTTTTCAAGCTCTTCTGCCGCTTTTAGAGAAGAGTGAACCATTGCGCCATACGTAATAATAGAAACATCTTTTCCTTCGCGCTTCACATCAGCTTTACCAAGTGGAATTGTGTACTCCTCTTCCGGAACTTCCGCACGGAAAGAGCGGTATAACTTCATATGCTCTAGGTAGATAACTGGATCATTGTCACGAATCGCAGAAATCAATAACCCTTTTGCATCATATGGAGTTGACGGAATCACAACTTTTACACCTGGTGTCTGTGCCATTAAACCTTCTAAGTTATCGGCGTGAAGTTCAGGTGTTTTTACCCCTCCACCAAACGGAGAGCGGACCGTAATTGGCGAATGATACTTGCCACCTGAACGATATCGCATTCTCGCCATTTGTCCAGCAACCGAATCAAATACTTCAAATACAAAACCGAAAAATTGAACTTCCATGACTGGGCGGAAGCCTGTTAATCCTAGACCGATCGCTAGGCCCCCAATTCCAGACTCAGCAAGTGGTGTATCGAATACACGGTCTTCGCCAAATTCCTTTTGAAGCCCTTCAGTAGCACGGAAGACACCACCGTTTTGGCCTACGTCTTCACCAAAAACGAGAACATTCTCGTCACGTTTTAGCTCATTACGCATCGCATCCGTAATCGCTTGGATCATTGTCATTTGCGCCATAGGTTACTTCGACTCCTTTGCTGTATATTCTTCTAATTGCTCACGAAGATGCTGAGGAGCTTCTTCAAACATAAATCCGATCAAATCTGTTACTTTTTGCTTAGGGGCAGCATCAGCTTTCTTAATAGCCGCTTTAATATCTTCTTTCGCTTTTTCTACCACTTCGTTCTCTTGCTCTTCACTCCAAAGTCCTTTTCCTTCTAAGAACTTACGGAAACGAACGAGCGGATCTTTCTTTTCCCATTCATCATCGAGGTCAGAAGAACGATAACGAGTTGGATCATCTCCCGCCATCGTATGCGGCCCATAGCGATAGCAAAGCGTTTCAATTAATGTCGGACCATCCCCAGCGAGCGCTCGCTCACGTGCTTGCTTTGTCGCTGCATAGACTGCTAAGACGTCCATCCCATCTACTTGAATCCCTTCAATTCCTGCAGCAACTGCTTTTTGAGCAATGGTTTTAGCAGCAGATTGTTTTTCGACAGGAACCGAAATCGCAAAACGGTTGTTTTGAACAACGAAAATCGCTGGAGAGTTGTAAGCACCAGCAAAGTTCATTCCTTCATAGAAATCCCCTTGAGACGCACCACCGTCTCCTGTATATGTGATTGCTACATTTTGCTTTCCTTTGCGCTTAAGACCCATCGCAACTCCAGCTGCTTGGACGATCTGAGCTCCGATAATAATCTGCGGCATAAGCACGTTCACACCGTCTGGAATTTGTCCGCCTTCAAAGTGACCACGGGAATATAGGAACGCTTGATAGAGCGGTAAACCATGGAATACGATTTGAGGAATATCGCGATATCCAGGTAAAATCCAATCCTCTTTATCAAGGGCAAATTGCGACCCAAGCATGGATGCCTCTTGGCCTGCAACTGGTGCGTAGAACCCTAAACGCCCTTGGCGGTTTAAGGAGATTGCGCGTTGGTCCCAAATTCTTGTATACACCATGCGCTTCATTAACTCTTGTAATTGTTCATCACTTAGATCAGGCATTGCAGCTTCGTTTACAACTTCGCCTTCTTCGTTCAAAATTTGAAATGTCTCAAACTGACCTTCCACTTTTTCTAACGTCTTTGTACTCACTTGCCTTCACCTCTTCCTTTCAAATGAAAATATCTGACGATTAAAACCATTTATCGATGATTGTCGTTTTTTTAAACTCCTTACATAGAATACCCATTCCCTGTCCCTACATAACCTTAATCATTCGAGGGATAGGTATTGAAGGTGGCTTTAATTGTCAGCTTTGACGCATTAACATGGATATCACGTTAATTAGAAAACTGTATTAGTCATCTTTTCGAGAAAATAATACAATTTATCTTCCGTTGATAAGTCTACATCAACGGATAGAAATTCGTCAATCCTTTTGCATTATCTATCTGAATCCACTTTCATGAAACCATGTTAAAAAACCTTACTGTTATATATCAACTTCACATCAATTATAGTACAGTTCTCATGACGAAAAAGCTCAACGTCCAGTTTAATATTGGACGTTGAGCTTTGTTCCGTTATAAAATTCCCGTTTCTGTTCATTGTATTCTTTTGTTCGTTCATTAAATTCGCTCTTTGCCTCATTGATTTGTTCATATTTAGCATTTATACGTTCAATTTGCTCCTGCAACGACTCGATCGAAGTCGACTCATCCTTTAGCATTTCATAGAGCTGACGGTCCAACTCAATCCCCGCTACATAATCTGCCGCAATCGTTTCATATAGATGATATCGCTCACTCATCGTCTTCATCATTTCTTCAAGCAATGCTTTCATATCTGGATCTTTATATTTTTCCACATAGCTCTCAATGTTCTTAAACGCTTCGTAACTTGCAGTCATGCTTTCTTTCTCCAAGGCGATGATTTCTTCCCGTCTATAGGTTTGTTCGATTGCCTCAGCAGCTAACGCCTCTATCTCTTCTTTTTCCCCTACATTTTGGGAAATTAACGCTTCATACCGTTCATATTCTTCCTTTTCTGCAAGCCTTAAAGGAGCTTGTTGTTCTAAAAAGCCTTTCTCTAGTTCAACTGCCGCCTCTAAATGTTCGTGAATTTTTTCATCTGTTTTCCCGCAAGCCGTTAAGGCCGTGATAACCAAAATGATGAATGCCCACCGCAAATACGTTTGCAAATGAATGCCCCCTTATACAACTTGTCCCACATAATCACAATTGTTGATCTCATCATGAAGCAAGATGACACACTTTAGATTGATACATGTGTATGAGCAAAAAAGCACAGTTATGATTTCTTTTTCTGGGCATCCGTCCAACCAATCATGTAATTACCGCATATGTTGTAGGGAATCGCCCTAAAGCGATAATCAAAGGAGGTAATGACTCAATGTACGGATATGGTTTTGATGGATGCTTTGATCCTTGCGGTTATGGCGCTGGTGCACCAGTTGCCGGAGTCGGTTACGGCGCTCCTGTTGGAGTAGGCTATTGCTCACCAGTAGCAGGCGTTGGTTACGGGCCAGGAAAAGGCTTTGCTTTAATTGTGGTTCTGTTCATTTTATTGATCATCGTTGGCGCGTCAAAATTTGGCGTATATTAAAACGACGATTTCGCAAAGGAGGCCTCCCCCTAGGTCTCCTTTTTTATGCATTTACTTGAATTCTGATGAATTTGACTCTAAAGTAAGAATGAAGAGAAAAAGGAGTGATACATAGTGTTGACGATGAAGGACATTGTTCGCGAAGGGAACCCTGTACTGCGAGAAGTCGCTAAACCTGTGCCTGTACCGCTTTCTGATGAAGACAAACAAACCGCCAAGCGAATGCTTGAGTTTTTAATAAACAGCCAAAATCCTGAAATCGCGGAGAAATATTCGTTGCGACCAGGAGTTGGGTTAGCCGCGCCTCAAATCGGTTTAAGCAAACAAATGATCGCTGTTCATACAACCGATGAAAATGAAAAGGAATATAGTCTAGTCCTCTTTAACCCGAAAATCATTAGCGAATCGGTGGAAATGACCCACCTTGAAGGAGGAGAGGGCTGCTTATCGGTTGACCGTGAAGTACAAGGGATCGTACCAAGACATGCACGAATTACGGTAAAAGCTATTAATGAGAACAATGAAGAAGTACGTCTGAAATTAAAAGGATTTCCTGCCATCGTGTTTCAACACGAAATTGATCATCTAAACGGGATTATGTTTTACGATCGAATTGAGGGTTGGGTGGATCCTTATAAAAGGGAAATCAATCCGAGCCTATAATTACTGAACCCTATTTTAAATAACGGAAGGGGCTGGGACAAAACCCCAGGAAATAAAAAAATAAGGCGTAGGAGCTTACACTAAAAAGTGTAGGCTTCACGCCTTTTTATTCGTATTTTGTGTAAACCAAAAGGACACCTTTTGATAAAATTAAAGTGACTAAACAATAATTTTTGGAGGTGTCCTTATGTTTAAACAGTATACCATGAATCAAATTGTTTTGCCGCTAGATTTAGAAATAAAATTACAAGAAAATGATATTGCTTTTGCGATTAATGACCTTGTAGAGAGCATACCAGAGGAAGCATTCAAAGATTTCTTACGCCAAACTGGACGTCCTGCCTATCATCCTCGTATGATGTTAAAAGTTATTTTGTGTGGGTATACACAATCTGTGTTTTCTGGTCGTAAGATAGAAGCGTTGCTCCAAGACAGTATTCGGATGATGTGGTTAGCCCAAGGAAATGAGCCGAGCTATCGGACGATTAATCGTTTCCGTTCCAATCCACTTATTGAAAAATTACTGCGCGAATGTTTTGTCCAATTCCGTAATCAACTCGTGGAAAAGGAGTTGATTGAAGAAGAAGCAATTTTTATTGATGGTACGAAGATTGAAGCGAACGCAAACAAATTTACCTTTGTATGGAGAAAATCCGTCGAACAATATAGTGAAAAATTAATAGAAAAGTCCAACCAACTGTATGATGAATTATTGGAAAAGGAAATTATCCCAGCGATAGAACGAGAAAGTAAAGAAGAACTAACCGTTAAAGAAATGGAAGAAGTGGTCAAAAAGTTAGACGAAACAGTCAGCGAATATGATAAAAAAATTGAAGCTTGTGAGGTCGGCAGTGAACGGAAGAACATTCGCGCTGAACGTAAAGCACCAAAACAAGCTCGTAAGCAGTTCATGGATTTCATTGCTCGTAAACAAAAGTATCAAAAAGATATGGAGACTTTCGGCGAACGCAATAGCTATTCAAAAACTGATCCTGATGCGACGTTTATGCGGATGAAGGACGATTACATGAAGAACGGTCAATTGAAAGCTGGTTATAATGTACAACTTGCGACAGAAGGTCAATACGCACTCGCTTACGATGTTTTTCCAAATCCAACAGATACACGCACCTTGATTCCATTTCTTCAAACGATAGAAGATTTCTTCGAATTACCAGAATATATCGTTGCAGATGCAGGATACGGAAGCGAACAGAACTATGAAGAAATCATTGAGAATCGAAATCGAACGCCACTTATTACATACAATCAGTATCGAAAGGAAAAGAAAAGGAAACACAAAGACAATGCTTTTCATGTAGACAATTGGGATTATAATGAGGAAGAGGACGCTTTCCGATGTCCAAATGGTCAAAAAGTATGGTTTAGCCATCAGTCCAAACGAACAGACAGGTACGGATTCACACGGGAATTTAAAGTGTACGAATGTGAAGATTGTTCAGGCTGTCCATTCCGCGAACTGTGCACGAAAGCAAAAGAAGGCAACAATCGAAAAGTCTACATTAATGAAAAGTGGGAATCTCAAAAAGAAAATATACGTATGAAGCTTTCAGACGAGAAAACTGGTGAAATTTACAGGAAACGAAAAGTTGAAGTAGAACCAGTGTTCGGTTTTCTGAAGGCTAATTTGGGTTTCACTCGAATGTCCGTCAGAGGCAAAGATAAAGTGAAAAATGAATTGGGGTTTGCATTTATGGCCGTGAACTTGAGAAAGTACACGGCCACGAACGGTGACATAGGGCCAGGAAATAAGAAAAACTCCACAAAAAAGGTTCCAAGCACTTATTATTTGCTTGGAACCTTTTTACTTACTATTTTTGGCTAGTTTTGTCCCAGCCTCTTCTTGTTTTATTTATAATAAGCCGACTAATTTCAATCCATGATAAATGCCATCTTCTTCTACTCGCTTCGTCACTAGGTTGGCACGAGCTTTTACTTGTTCAAGGCCGTTCCCCATGGCGATTCCCGTGCCTACAAATTGAAGCATTTCTAAATCGTTTAATGCATCACCAAAGGCAAACGCCTGCTCAGGTCCTACTTTCAAATGCTCAAGCAATCGGCCAATACCCACGGCTTTTGAGCCACCTTGAGGAATGACATCAATCGAGTAGCGATGCCACCGAACATAATCAAAGTGTTGGTGATTTTCTTCATAGCGTTTTTCCTCACCGTCCTGACAAAAAAGGAGCGCTTGATAAATGTCACGATCTTTGTAAAACTCCGGTTCGTATTCAGGATACGGTAGCTTTAAACTCGCGATGCTCTCATCAATGTGAGGATGATTCAATTCATTTGACTTTGCTGTTTCATGGTTAAGAAATACCATTGGGTGATTGTTTTCTTTCGCAAATGCATCTAAACGAGTTAATTGTTCCTGCGTCAGCGGTGAAGTAGCCACAACTTCCCCTTCAAATACTACATAAGAACCATTAAAGCTTACAAACGAACGGATGTTGAGCTCTTCTGCAAGCTCCTTAAACATGAATGGTGCTCTGCCAGTGGCAATTGCCACATGCACCCCTTTTTGCTGCAACGAAAAAATAGCCTCTTTCGCGGAGGATGGTAGCTCTTTCTCTTCTGTTAATAGCGTTCCATCAATATCAAAAAAAACAACTTTGTCACTCATTCGCTTTCCCTCCTACACATGTGCACTCCATTAATTACCTTAGTGATCTTCTCCCTATCCACACATACTAAATCTAAAATCAGCGAAAGATCATTCCTTTTTCATCGTACCGAAAAAAGAAGCGGAAGGAAACTGTTAAATCTTAACCTTGGAAAGGAGCGAATGATATGTTAAAAAAACTACGCAAAAAATTACGTGAAGGATGCAAAAACTTATTGCCGAAAAGTCGTCTTATTCACGTTTAAAAACAATGAAGGAGGTAAAGGATGACGTTATTATCTTCTTTACATGTAGTGAATGAAGGGATTTTTTGGGTTGATAGGAAATCCTGTTTACTAGATGTTAAAGAAAAACATGAAAAACAAAAGGGAATCCTTTATAATAAATATATCATTTACGTGTAAGGAGAGGTATGAATGATCTACAAAGTATTTTATCAAAAAGATTTTGACCAAGTTCCAGTTAGAGAGAACACAGACTCTCTATATGTAGAAGCAGAAAGTGAAGCGGATGTACGCAAAAAGCTTTCTGAGAAAAACTATAACCTAGAATTTATCACTCCGATCTCTGGTGAATTTTTAGCGTATGAACAACAAAAAGAACATTTTACCGTGGAGAAGCTCTAACTGATTATGAAGCAACTAAAAAATAACCAAACCGCTGTGTATGCCCTCGGGGGCTTAGGTGAGATCGGAAAAAATACGTATGCGGTGCAGTTCCAAGATGAAATTATCCTTATTGATGCCGGAATAAAATTTCCTGAAGATGAACTTCTTGGAATTGATTATGTCATTCCTGATTATTCGTACCTGGTCAAGAATGAAAACAAGATAAAAGGTCTTTTTATTACACACGGACACGAAGACCATATTGGGGGCATCCCTTATTTACTTAGGGAAGTAAATATTCCAATCTATGGGGGAAAACTTGCCCTCGGACTCCTTCGAGGCAAGCTTGAGGAGCACGGACTCCTTCGTAAAGCGAAACTCCATGACATTCAAGAGGACGATATTATAAAGTTTGCCAAGACGTCGGTTTCATTTTTTCGAACGACCCACAGCATTCCTGATTCATACGGGATCGTCGTAAAAACCCCTCCTGGCAACATCGTCCACACGGGGGATTTTAAATTTGATTTCACGCCAGTTGGTGAACCAGCAAACTTAACAAAAATGGCGAAAATCGGGGAAGAAGGCGTTCTTTGCTTACTATCCGATAGCACCAATAGTGAAATTCCTGAGTTTACAATGTCAGAGCGTAAAGTTGGCGAAAGCATCGATCATATTTTTCGCCGTGTAGAGGGTCGAATTATTTTTGCTACATTCGCCTCGAACATTCACCGATTGCAGCAAGCAGTAGAGTCGGCTGTCCGTTATGGACGAAAAGTTGCCGTCTTTGGCCGCAGCATGGAGTCAGCGATTAATATCGGTCAAGAACTCGGTTATATTAAGGCTCCTAAAAATACGTTTATTGAGCCAAATCAACTCAATAAATTACCTGATAACGAAGTAATGATTTTATGTACAGGCTCTCAAGGAGAACCAATGGCTGCACTCTCAAGGGTTGCCTTTGGAACCCATCGGCAAATTCAAATCATCCCTGGTGATACGGTGATTTTTTCTTCGTCTCCGATTCCAGGTAATACGTTAAGCGTCAGCAAAACCATCAACCAGCTGTACAAAGCTGGAGCGAATGTTATTCATGGTTCACTCAATGACATCCATACGTCTGGACATGGCGGACAGGAAGAACAGAAGCTCATGCTTCGTTTAATAAAACCAAAATACTTTATGCCCATTCACGGAGAATACCGGATGCTCAAAATGCATACGAAACTTGCAGAAGATTGCGGGGTACCTGCAGAAAACTGCTTTATTATGGATAATGGGGATGTTCTTGCCCTCCACCCTGATGAAGCAGGAATCGCCGGAAAAATTCCATCTGGCTCCGTTTACGTAGACGGAAATGGAATCGGTGATATCGGCAACATTGTGCTGCGTGACCGCCGCATTTTGTCAGAAGAAGGACTTGTGGTCGTCGTTGTTAGTCTCAATATGAAGGAGTACAAAGTCACAGCCGGACCTGACCTCATTTCAAGAGGATTCGTGTACATGCGTGAATCAGGTGACTTAATTCAGGAGGCGCAAAGACTTCTCGCCAATCATTTGCAAGAAGTGATGGAGCGTAAAACGAATCAATGGTCTGAAATCAAAAACGAAATTACGGATGTCCTCGGCCCATTCTTATACGATCGAACAAAACGTAAACCGATGATTTTACCGATCATCATGGAAGTCTAATGGGTAACAAAAACGAGCGTTTCGATAAACGCTCGTTTTTAATACCTTTTCAGAGGGTTAAAAGAATTTAGCAGTAAGCTAACAATAGTTCTAAAAGGGACACCTGTGCTTTTGTTACGAATCGATCAAATCCATTTCAAATCGGACAATATCCGCATCAGCACCGATCACCACTAACAAATCATCAGTTTGAATTGTTTCTTCAGCAGCTGGTGATACGATAATTTCACGCCCTCGCTTGATCGCAATAATGCTACAACCGTACGTGGCGCGAATGTTTAGTTCCACCATCGTTTTTCCATTCAACTTCTCTCCAGCAATACACTCGACAATGCTGTAATCATCTGAAAGCTCCAAATAGTCGAGAATATTTTTAGAAATTAGATGGTGAGCGATTCGAACCCCCATATCCCGTTCAGGATGTACGACCTTTTCTGCTCCAACTTTGTTCAAGACTTTAGCATGATAAGCATTAAGTGCTTTTGCTGTTACGTGGGGCACACCAAGCTCTACTAAAATTAAGGTTGTCAAAATACTCGCTTGAATGTCATCACCGATCGCAACGATAACATGATCAAAATTTCGAATACCTAAGCTTTTTAACACCTTCTCATCCGTAGTATCCGCAATAACAGCATGGGTCGCTATGTCACGAAATTGTTCGACCTTCGCCTCATCTCGATCAATTGCTAATACTTCCATCCCATTCTCAATTAATGCACGGCAGACACTTCCGCCAAATCGACCTAATCCAATGACGGCAAACTGTTTTTTCATACGCTCTTCACCTTTTATCCAAATGTACTTTGACTTTTTTCCGCTTGACTTTAGTATATGCTTGAATGTACAGGTTAGCCCTAACTAGGTTGCTCATGGCCCCTCTTTCATTTACCGCCATCATTTAATGAAAAAACGTCTTTCTTATAAATTAAACATGAGAAAGAGCATAAAACAAGTGCGCCCCTCGTGGCGCACTTGTTCAAGCTTATTCCTTAATACCTAGCACTCGGTTAACGCGCTTCGTTAGCATTTTCATCCCGCCGCCACCAGCTTGAAAATGACGAAGCTGTCCTTCTTCATCAAATACATAGTAAGCTGGCACGTATTCATTTTCAAACGCATCCGTTAGCTTATGCTGGCTATCGACAAAAATAGGTTGAGTAATCCCATGCTCCTCTGCGACTTGTTTAATCTGTTCGAGGTCTAAGTCTTTTTCCGAACGTGGCATGTGAACGGCAATCACGTGCAATTGATCTTTATATTTATCACGGAATTCGTTCACATTCGGCATCGCTTCTTTACATAGTCCGCAACTAATCGACCAAAAATGAATAAGTGTCGGTTTATCCTGAAGATCACTCTTTTGTACTTCTCCGTTTAACCATGCAGTTGCGCCTTCTAATTCTGGCATTTGAGAACGTAATTTTAACGCCATTCTCAATTCCCTCCTTCTAATCGAAAATGAAGGGAAGAGGCCTAACATTGCTGCTAGACCTCTCCCCATTGAACCTGTAGCTTGTCCAAAATTAAACGCTTAATGTTTCTTGACCTGGCTTCCAGTTTGCAGGGCAAAGGCCACCAGTTTGGAGCGCTTGAAGAACACGAAGCGTTTCATCCACGTCACGACCAATGTTATTATGGTTGACGACAGAATACATAAGCTCGCCTTCTGGGCTAATGATGAATAGTCCACGAAGTGCAATTCCTTCTTCTTCAATAAGTACACCATATTCACGAGAGACTTCGTGATTCGTGTCTGCAGCTAATGGATACTTAAGGTCTCCTAAGCCGTTGTCATCACGAGACGTGTTAATCCAAGCTTTATGCGTGTGAATGGTGTCGGTTGAAACCCCAATTACTTCCGCATCTAAATCTTCAAACTCGTCATAACGGTCGCTGAGTGATGTAATTTCTGTTGGACATACAAAAGTGAAGTCCATTGGATAGAAGAAAAGAACTGTCCATTTGTCGTTCTTCATATTCTCTTCGAGGCTTACTTTTCCGAACTCCTTGTTCGGCATTACAGCATCCATTTCAAAGCGAGGTGCTTGCTTTGCTACCATACGCTTGTCCGTCATTATGTACCTACCTCCCGAAAAATCTTCAAAAGTGTTGTCTTACAGCCATATTATAAGAGAAGTAAATTTTGGAGTCAATGTCTTTGAAGTAAATGTTTTTTTATAATTGATATTAGTTGATAATAACTGAACTTCTTTCCCCCTTGATATCAGCCCTTTTTAGAATGTGACAATTTTTTTACGCTACGATAGTCCAGCAAAGGGTCTACGACCATTGGCCCTTCTCTTCTTTCCATGTTTCGTCCATACTTAATGAGGTTATAGTAAGAGAGGCTAGCCCATCATCCAAGAGGAGTTGATACGATGAACCTATGGTTTGAAAATATAACATCAGGGGCTTTTCTTGCTTCGACTTTCATCATCGCTGGTAAAGTGCTCGTTGCAGTCATTGCCTTTCTTATCGTGCGTGCGATCGGGAAACGGATCATTTCCAATAGTTTTGCGCGGATGGCGAAAAATAACCAGCTTTCATCTGGACGGGTCGTCACACTTGAAAAGCTTTCACTAAATGCTTTTTCTTATACACTCATGTTTATTTTTGCAACGACTTTGCTCACCATTTTCGGTTTAAATCCTTCCGCTTTAATAGCAGGTGCTGGGATCATTGGACTGGCAATTGGTTTTGGGGCACAAGGTTTAGTGAGTGACATTGTGACAGGCTTTTTTATTTTGTTGGAAAAGCAAATCGATGTAGGAGATTACGTGACGGCTGGTGGTGTCGATGGCATCGTGGAAGAGGTTGGCTTGCGTACAGCCTTAATTCGCGGCTTTGATGGAACCCTTCACTACATACCGAATCGAAACATCGCCAACGTTAGCAACCATTCTCGCGGGAATATGCGTGCGCTTGTAGACATCAGCATTTCATATAACGATAACATTGATGAAGCGATTTCCGTCATGCAGAAGGTTTGCGATCAATTGGCTGAACAAGATGAACGGATTATTGAAGGTCCAGATGTTATCGGTGTTCAAAATTTAGGCGATTCTGATGTGGTCATCCGCATCATTGCAAAAACGGAAAATATGGAGCAATGGAGTGTCGAGCGTCTATTACGCAAACAGTTGAAAGAGGCTCTAGAAGCCCATAACATCGAAATTCCGTATCCTCACCAAGTATACGTTCATAAGTAAATGGGATGAATCAATCAGCCATCTCCTTATTATGAGAGATGGCTTTTTCTTATGAATGTTCAATAAAAGTTTTCCATATATGTGATGATAATGAAACATAGCTAAAAGAAGGAGGTTGACATAGTGAACGACTCACAATTGAAACAAACGTTGTATCAATTAAGCGAAACCATCGATTGGCTTGATGGCAAGGTGAACAAACTCGAGAGTACATTTTCGCAAGTGGATACTACCCTTAATGAACTAAGTAACAAAATCCAACAACTTGGAAAAAGTGTAAACTCCCTGCAGGTAAATATAGAATCCTCGCAACAAAGGGGCACCTCTGAACAAACCACGAGCTATCATTGTCACCACGTTCGATAACGAGCACTTAACTTATCTGGGCAAAAGGGGTGGTGACCCTAATATGTGCGAAAAAGCACCCGACAACAGCGAGTGCTTTCTTCTGATCATTTATTGCTGCCGCAAGCGCTGATCTACTTGCTGACAAACCTCTTCTGCTGTTAACCCACTTGCATTAATGACAGCGCCTTGTGTCACAGCATTTTGAATTCCCATTACATTCTGATCTTGGCCTGTGATAACGCAACAGTCACAGCCTTGAGCATCTTGCTCCTGCTTCAACTGAACGACATCATATCCCATCCCACGAAGCTCTTCTGAAATAGCTGTCAATGATTGTTCGACACCGACCTTTGGCATCGCTCACACCTCCAAAATAATCATCTTTCTTCCTTAGTATGAACGACCCTTTTTTTTTCATGCATTTCTATCTATTTCTCTGCTACAATGTTTCGATGTATCCTATTAAATGCTGGACGGCAAATGACAATACATCCTCATTTGGATTCAAACGCGCATCATGCAAACCATAGTTTGTATCGACACCAAGCCAAAACATAAAGCCAGGAATTTCTTCGAGAAAATAACCGAAATCCTCCCCTGTCATGGCTTCGCTGCATTCGATAAACGTGACGCCCTCTCTTCCTTGCGAGTATTCTATAAAACGCGCGACCCGCTCCTCGTCATTCCACACTTGACAGTAATTTGAGCCATAATCAATGGATGCTTGACATGAAAATCCGATTTCGATCCCTGAAACAAGTGCTTCAATTCGTTTTTTCACCTTTTTCATCGACTCAATCGACAACGTTCGGATGGTCCCTTCGATCCGCGCCGTTTCCGCAATAATATTTTGCTTCGTTCCTCCTTTAATCACCCCGATTGTCACAACAGCCGAATCAAGCGGATCCACGTTACGAGAAACAACCGATTGAAGCTGTGTGACGAGGTGACTAGCTGCAACAACCATATCATTGGCTAGATGAGGATAGGCGGCATGGCCTCCCTGACCTTTTAAGTCAATGAAAAGCTCAGACGTGTTTGCAAATAACAGCCCTTTCCGTGTGGCGATTGTCCCTACTGGATATTCCGGGGCAATATGGAGAGCAATAATCTCATCGGGCCACCACATACGGAATTCCTCTGAATCCAGCATCGGTTTCGCGCCACCAGGCCCTTCTTCAGCTGGCTGAAAAATAAACAGCAAGTGAGTCTCAGGTTGGTGATAGGCAAAATGACGAAGCAGACCGAAAGCAATCGTCATATGTAAATCATGACCACAAGCATGCATCCGCCCCTCATGTTGCGAAACAAATGGTAACCCTGTTTCTTCGGTTATTGGTAATCCGTCCATGTCCGCACGGTAAGCAACCGTTTTCTCACCCTTTCGACCTCGGACACGAACGAGGATGCCTGTTTTCCACGTTTTCACTTCTAAAAAATCTTGTGGGAGTGATTGAATGAGTTCTAGCAAATACGTCTGTGTTTTATATTCTTCAAACCCAAGCTCAGGTATGCGATGCAACGCTCTTCGCACATCGATTAATGACGGTTCCATACATTTCCCCCTTTTTGAAGAACTGGTCTTGTCGTAAAATCTTTCCGAAATGATATCTAACTGATCGTGAAAAAAGGGCTTTACCCATTTTGAGTAAAGCCACACGTTGTTTAGTTATCTTCATTCAAACGGCGAAGCTCTTGTTTAATTTCTGTTTTGCCTTTTGTTTTCTCGTCGATCTCTTTAATCACCCGAGCAGGCGTTCCTGCTACGACTGTGTTTGGCGGAACATCTTCCGTTACAACAGCTCCTGCAGCAACAACAGCGCCTTTTCCAACTGTTACCCCTTCAAGAATGACGCAGTTCGCACCGATCACGACATCATCCTCAACGACAACCGGTTTAGCAGAAGGTGGCTCAATGACCCCAGCTAATACGGAGCCCGCTCCGATATGGCAGTTTTTCCCTACTGTCGCCCGTCCACCGAGAACAACGTTCATGTCGATCATTGTTCCTTCGCCGATCACAGACCCGATGTTGATGCTTGCGCCCATCATAATCACGGCGTTATCGCCAATTTCCACTTGATCACGAATAATTGCACCTGGCTCAATGCGAGCTTTAATGTTTTTTAAATCGAGGAGTGGAATGGCAGAGTTGCGACGATCATTTTCGACGACAACATCTTTAATTTTAGCCTCATTCGCTTTTAGGGCAGCGTCAATCTCACTCCATTCACCGAATAAAACACCTGTCTGTCCGTTGATAAACGATTTTGTATTAGCTCCAAAATCGATACCTTCCAAGTCGCCTTTAATATAGACCTTTACAGGTGTTGTCTTTTGGCTATTAGAAATAAACTGAATAATTTCATTCGCATCCATCATCTTCATATCATTTCCTCCTCGTTATGTATCGTTCAAGTCGTTCAAAGTGTTGGACCATCTCATTGTAGCATAAGTCATCCATCTGTTTTTGAACGGGCACTATTTAATGATAGTGCCCAAGCAAAAAAAATGCAATCACGACCGTAAAATAGATGAATGGAATTAACCTAAGATCGCTAAAAGTACTGTAATGGTCACAACGCTGAACAGTGTTGTAATGAGCGTGATGCTTGTCACGAGGCGCGGTTCTGCCTGAAACTGAACAGCGTACATCACGATCGTTGCAGCAGAAGGCATTGCGGCAGAGACGATCAGCACTTTAGCAAGCAGCGGATCAAACGGGAACACTAGCGTAATACCGAAAGCAATGAGTGGAGACACGATCAATCGTAAAATCGTTCCATATGTAATCTTACTCCAATCGAAATGCTCCCATTTAATCATCGCTAGCTGCATCCCGAGAATAATCATAACGGTCGGAACAGCCGCTTCTGCAATAATATCGACAGTCATTAAAAAGTTTGCAGGTATCTCAACTGGAATCGCTTGAAGCGCAAGCGCCACAATAACAGCATACGTTGCTGGCATTTGCATCACCGCACGTATCGCCATACGTACCCCTGCCTTTCCGCGCGCGGCATAGTAAACACCGAAAAAATTCATGATGACCGATTGAAGCACCATAAAGGAGACAGCAAAAGCAAATCCAGTGTTTCCATAGGCAAACAAAATAATCGGTGCCCCGTAATTGCCCGAGTTCATAAAGGCAGTAGAAAGAACTAACCCACTCTCTGTCGCCTGAGAATAACCGCGAAGAACCGCATACACTTTATTGATTGCAATCAAAGCGAACAAAAGCAGCATAGCAAATAGGAACATGTACAAGTATTGCAAGTTCAGCTCTGCCTCATAAAATGTCCGAAACACGAGGGATGGAGTCAAAATGTAGACCGCTACCGTAGAGATCGGTTTAATGTCAACATCCCGCCATTTTTGAACGATGAAACCAATAAAAAACACGAGAATGACGGGAAGGACAACTTGAAAGAAAATCGTCATGTTCTCTCCTCTCCCTTACCCAGCCATCGCAGTAACTTAGAGCGTTTTACCGCACGGTCCACACTGAAGATGAACAAAAGAGCCCGAAGCGGTGAACAACTTCGGGAACGGGCTGTTCATTAGCCTCGTAACTCTACTAAATAAAGCGTTAATTGTGGAACAAATACGAGAATAAAGAGTGTCAGAACCATCACAAGGAAAAACGGGACAATCGCTTTTGATAACGACTCGATGCTTATTCCCGAGATTCCTGACCCGACAAACAAGTTCACTCCTAAAGGCGGTGTGATAAAGCCAATCGCCAGGTTGACAACCATGATCATGCCAAAATGGATCGGATCATACCCTAACGTTACAGCAATGGGAAGTAAGATTGGTGTCAAAATAATAATCGCTGCCAATGTATCCATAAAACAGCCTACCACAAGTAAGAGAATCGTGATCAATAAAATTAATATGATTTTGTTTTCAGATATCGTTAACATCCAATCAGCCACTTGATTCGGAATTTGTTCGATCGTAAGCAATCGACCGAACGCTGTTGCCGAGCCAACGATGATTAGGATTGTCGCTGTTGTGAGAGCAGCATCTGCGAACACACGAGGAAGCTGTTTGATCGTGAGCTCCCTATACAAAATGAGACCTGCAAGGAGACTATAGACAACGGCAACAACGGCCGCCTCCGTCGGGGTAAACACGCCGCCGTAAATCCCACCAAGAATAATGAACGGAATGACTAACGCCCACTTAGCCTCCCAGACCGATTGGAGGATGTGTTTGAACGATGTTTTTTCGGTAGATCCTTTATACCCTTTTTTACGAGAATAATAGTAGGCATAGGCCATTAAAGCGCCCGCAATCATTAAACCGGGAATAATGCCTCCTACGAATAAACCTCCGATCGATGCACTCGCCGATACACCATAAATGACCATTGGAATACTTGGGGGTATGATCACACCTAACGAACCAGCTGCAGCCACTAAAGCAGTAGCAAACCGTTTGTCATATCCATGTTTCACCATAGCTGGAATCATAATTCCTCCGATCGCAGCTACCGTCGCTGGACCGGATCCAGAAATTGCGGCGAAGAACATACACGTAATCACCGTTGCGATCGCAAAACCACCTGTGCGATTGCCGACAAGGGCATTAGCCACATTGAACAGTCGATCTGTCACACCTCCACGCGCCATGATTTCGCCTGCTAATATGAAAAATGGAACTGCCATTAACGGGAAAGAATCAACCGATGTAATCAAACCCTGAGCTAAAAATTCGAGCGGAATCGTCCCTGAATAAAGAATAGCTAATAATGTCGCTAACCCTAATGCAATCCCGATCGGTACACTTAAAAGTAGTAACAATGCAAAGCTTCCAAATAATACAGCGGCCGTCATCTGTCATCCACCTTCCTAATCCCTTGACCCTTTATCAGAAGACTGCTCTTCCAAAATGATTTCTTGTTCCGTTTTTACTTTAAAAGAACCCTCTCCTGCTAATGCTTTGAATTGCTTCATTATTTGCTGTACGAGACGGAGTGCCGCAAGCCCCATCCCGATCGGTGTAGCTAAATAGACGAGTCCCATCGGAATTTGGAGAGCCGGAGAGGTTTGACCAAATGATAGGAGACGCTGGGCAATGTCTACTCCGTAGAAAATCACAAAGAGAGCAAAGCCTAAAAATAAAAGATTTGCACCTATTTGCAGCACAATCTTCCCCCGCTCTTTCAAGAGAAGGAGCGCAACATCTACTTTAATATGCCTTTGCTTTTTAACTCCATAACTGATTCCGAAGTAAACAAGCCAAATAAAACAATAACGTGCGAGTTCCTCAGACCATGACAAGGACGAGGATAAAACATAACGCATAAACACTTGTACCGCAATAACAACGACCATAACGATTGAAAAAAAGACGAGAAAAAATTCTTCAATATGCTCATCAAGCCAACGGATGACCTTCATGAAATCCCACCTTACGTCAAAATCTTTTTTAATATAGAAAGAAGTGCAAAACTATGGACCCTTGCCTGAAGATCCATACTTCTGCCATTCCTTCTTCGAAAAGCACTTAAAAGTGTAGCAATTGGCACAAGCAACGAAGGGAAAGACCACGTTGAGCTTGTGAACGCTATCATAAGACGCTGCCGAAAAGTCGCCTCGTTTGATGCTTTGTGGAAGACATCCCGTTTAGCTGTACTTTACATAGTTAAGAAATTTGGATAGTAGCCGCACTCTATAGTGACAGCCGTTGTTTTTCTTATCATTAACCCTTACAAACGTTAAACGTTCTTAACGGGCAAGAAGGATCGGACGCAGATCCTCTCATCTGCGCCCGCACGTATTACTGTGCTGCTTCTATCGCATCATAGACTGCTTGTACAATATCTGTTCCAATTTGCTCAGCGTACTTATCGATGACAGGCTCTACGGCTTCGATCATTCGCATCCGCTCAACTTCGGAAATCTCCGTATACGTCATTCCTGCTTCTTCAAGACTGCTTAAATACGTCTCATTGGCTTCACGGTTCAGTTCTCTTTGATATTGGCTTGCTTCGAGCGCTGCTTCGCGAACAATCTCTTGTTGCTCCTCCGTTAAACCGTCAAAAAATGGTTTACTCATCATGAATACAAATGGGCTGTAAATATGATTTGTATTGGACACATGGTTTTGCACTTCCGCGTACCCTTCTAAATAAATCGTAGCATACGGGTTTTCTTGTCCATCCACCGTCCCTTGCTGCATGGCCGTAAATAGTTCTGTGAATGCCATCGGTGTTGGATTGGCTCCTAAGGCGCGGAAGGCTTCAAGGTGTAGATCGTTTTCCATCGTTCGTAGCGTTAGACCATTGAAGTCTTCCAACATCTCGATAGGCCTTTTACTGTTTGTCACATTGCGAAATCCATTTTCCCAGAACGCAAGGCCGACTAAATTTTGCTCTTCTAGCTTTTGGAGGAGCGCTTGACCGACGTCTCCGTCGAGCACTTCGTCGGCAACATCACTACTAGGGAATAGGAATGGGAAGTCAAATACGGAAAATTCGGAAACAAAATTGGCCACAGGAGCGGTTGAAGGCACCGTCACTTCTTGTGAGCCTAGTTGTAGCGCTTCCATCATTGAACGATCATCACCAAGTTGGCCACTATGATAGGTTTCTACAACCATTTGTCCACCCGATCGTTCTTCCACGAGTTCTTTAAATTTTTCCAAGCCTTTATACTGAGGATGCTCACTGTTCAGCCCAATACCCGCACGAATCGTTAACACGTCACCGTTCGCTTCACCATTTGAAGCGCTTTCATTTCCTTGAGACGTTTCATTGCTCGTGCCACAAGCGACTAACATAACAGAAAGTATGCTAACCCAGCCAATGCGAATAAGTTTTTTCATTCTTGTTCCCCCTATATCTATCACGTATTGTCAAAACTTTATATAAAAATAGGTTATTAAATCCTATGTTAGAGGGCTTTATAAGCAAAAAAATTGCCACCCCCTGATTTCTGTAGATAATTGAGGTTACCATACACCCAATTCCAGA
>NZ_SNUY01000120.1 GCF_004376175.1 Halalkalibacterium halodurans
TTTCTGGAATTGGGTGTGTGGTAACCTCAATTATCTACAGAAATCAGGGAGTGGCAATTTTTTTGCTTATAAAGCCCTCTAACATAGGATTTAATAGCCTATTTTTATATAAAGTTTTGACAATACGTCCCTTATGGAGGGAAGATAATCATGATTATATGTAGTTTGCAGCATGTGAAACAAATGTACGGAGCTCATACGGTTTTTCACGACATTTGTTGTGAAGTGAAAAAAGGGGAAAGAATCGGTATCATCGGCCGAAACGGGGAAGGAAAATCAACATTGTTACACGTAATGGCAGGGAAAGAGCCCCCGAGTAAAGGGACTGTGACTCGGAAAAAAGGTTTGTCCCTCGGTCTGTTAGAACAATTACCAAAGCTTGACCCTGAAAAGCAAGTTCGCGGACTTTTGCATGACGTGTTTTCCGACTTAAATGAACTGAAAGGAAAATTAGCTGAAATCGAACGAGCGTTAGCGGAAAATCCAGCCTCTCTAGAGCAACTTTTAGCAACATACGGATCGTTGCAGGACCAGTTTTTGCAATTAGGCGGGTATGAAATCGACAGCCGAATTAATCGCGTCGTGAGCGGCTTACAGCTTGTACATTTACTCGATAAAAAATGGCAAGAGTTAAGCGGTGGTGAACGAACGAAAATTGGGCTTGCCAGGCTACTCCTCAGATCGCCTGAACTGCTTTTGCTTGATGAACCAACAAACCATCTTGACTTATCTGCGATCGAATGGCTCACAGATTTTATCCGCCAATACGATGGTACCGTAGTCATTGTGTCTCATGATCGCTATTTCTTAGATGAGGTAACAACGAGTATTTTTGAGTTGGAGCATGGTGAACTTCACACGTATCAAGGGAATTACTCCAGCTATATGAAAGAGCGTGAAGAGCGGATTTTACGGGAATTTCAACACTATCAAGACCAGCAAAAGAAGATTAAGAAAATGAAGGAAACGATTAAACGATTAAAAGAATGGGCTAATCGTGCCAACCCGCCAAATGACGGCTTGCACCGCCGAGCCAAAAGTATGGAAAAAGCGTTAGCTCGGATTGAATTACTTAAAAAACCGATTTTGCAACATAAAAAAGTAGACTTGGACTTCCATATTCAAAATCGAAGTGGAACCGATGTGATCATGATGGAGAATGTAGCGAAAACATACGGTGAAAGGGAATTGTTTCATGACGTTCAGCTCCATGTACGCTTTCAGGAACGGGTCGCGATTGTCGGAGAAAATGGTAGTGGCAAATCAACGTTATTAAACATGATCCTTGGGAAACAACAGCCGGAGAAAGGGCGTATTCAGATTGGCAGCAATGTGTCTATCGGCTACTTATCACAGCACAACGAGGAAATGGACGGGAAGAAGACGATTTTAGAAGAATTTCGTGCCAAGGTAACAGTCACTGAAGGCGAGGCGCGACACATTTTAGCACGCTACCTCTTTTATGGAAACACCGTCTTCCGGAAAGTAAAGGACTTAAGCGGAGGAGAGCGGATGCGTCTCCAATTAGCCCAGCTCGTCCATCAGCGCCACAATTTGCTTATCCTCGATGAGCCTACAAACCATTTGGATATTGATTCAAGGGAAGTATTAGAAGAAGCTCTTTCTGAATTTCAAGGGACGGTCATTGCCGTGTCCCATGATCGCTACTTCCTCGATCGGTTGTTTCCTGTCACATACTGGCTAGCAGGTCACTTGTTGACGCGACATGAAGGAAATTATACCTTTGCGCGAGAGAAGAGGAAGTATTAATACGAGATCATGCGCATTTTTCCTAGATTTCTCGAAATGATGACGATACTTGAAGACTCCTTGTTTTACCCTTTCAACTATTCGTAAATAAGTAGTTTCCGTTTACTATTGACTAGAGGTGCGATTCATAGAAATTGCACCTTTTTTGCTAGGTTCATTATTTTTTTCTAAAATGAACTTTTTCTTATCGACATGACTCTTATTAGGGAGAGAGGTGAAGGAATGAATGTTGTGCGACTTGTGAAAAGAGCAAAAAAAGGAAATAAAGAGGCGCTGCTGCAGCTCGTGATGGCCGAAAAAGATCGCTATTACCGACTGGCTCTCACTTATATGGGGAGTCCCCATGATGCGATGGACGCCATGGAAGATATGATCGTTACACTGTATGAAACGATCGATCAGCTTCAAAAAGAGGATGCTTTTTATAGTTGGAGTAACACCATTTTAGTGAACCGTTGTAAGAGAATGCTTAGCAAACAACAGAAACTCATACACGCAAAGGAGTGAAATGAAGAGGAAACAAATAGATACTCGACTTTCATCGATCCATTTATACAACGTGAACAGCATCTCGATATTATGCGTTTACTAGACCATTTGAATGAACAGCAAAAAGAGGCGATTCAATTAAAATATTTTCACGATCTCGACTATCAAACGATTGCTAACATGACAAATGTCTCCGTTGGAACGGTCAAATCAAGAGTTTTTCAAGGATTAAAAAAACTACGAGAGCATGTTGGAGGTGATTACCATGAATGAGATAGAAAAACGATTGGCTGCTGAAAAGAAACGAATCGACGCCATCCACGCACCTGAACAAATCGAACAGCGGTTAAGGCGCGCGTTACGAGCAGCACCTTCAAGTAAGCAAAGATCCAAGATGTGGAAGTTTGCCGCCACTGCGTTATTTCTTTCCCTTCTTATCGGCACACAGTACAATGCGATTGCCTTTTACGGTAAGACACTGTTTGGCTTTGGAGAATTGACCAGTGATACGTTAGCTCGGCTCAACGAACAAGGGAAGGGACAAGCAATTGAAAAAGGGATGACTCTTCTAGATGGTACCGAATTAACAATTGAGGGGATCATGACAGACGCAAATCAACTCATCTTGTACTACCGTTTATTCAATTCAAAGGGTGTCGACGAGGAAACAAGCGACTTATTTAACACCCGCAACATAACTGGATTTTTAACGAATGCCCATGTAATTAGCGGAACATCAATCATGAATGACGATCGGACAGAGATAAAGGGGATATTGTCGTTTGAGCCAGTTAGTCCATTTTCCAAAAAGCTGACTTTGCATTTTTCCCAACAAGTAGGGAGTAGCCAGTATAGTGAAGAAGCCCTAACATTTCCATATTATCCTAATCAGGCAATGCCAACGATGTTAAAGCAGTCAATTAGACAAACGGTGGAAGTGGACAAAGGGATCATCAGCTTCCATTCGATCATCGCGACACCGACGATGACCGTAATCACCGGCTCCTTAAACGTAGAAAACTTTGATCGCGTATCCGACCTTAGCGGCATTCAATTAGTGGTGGACGGAGTTTCTATTGATCAAATCGGAAGTAGCATCGAGTCTTCCTTCAATGGAAGAAAGCTTGAATTAAAGTATGATGCCTTACCGGAAGAAATAGAGAATCTCGAGCTTATCGTTGAGGCATTTGCTGGATATGAGACTCTTGAAAAGAAAATTTCGCTTCCATTAAGAGATGAACGAGCAGAAATGCTTTCAGGAAAACAACTTTGGATTGATCCCTTGACAAGAACTTCCCAAGGGATAGAGCTCACCATCGCAACAGATGAAGATGTGATGCTAGATCAAGTATCGGTTGTAACTACCGAAGGGATCACTCCGCTGGAGACTACGCTTAATCAAACCTATATGGAACAAGATGGACAAAGCTTAAAAGTACGGACATTATGGTTTGAAACAAACGAACAGCCGGAAGAATTATTAATCGAAGGGATGCATTACATGAAACGATACGGTCACGTCATTGAAATTCCAATACAATAAGAAAAGGAGATAAATGCTACTTTTTTAATGGAGATCAAGCTTTTTATCGAATGTAGTCTTATTTGGTAGTGTCAAAACTTCTATGAAAACCTTATTTGGATCTAACACTACTACCATTTATTAGGTGGAAAGGCCGCGCTATCGCTCTTGACAAACACGCCAATGGTTTATTCAGAGGTCAATCAAGGGCGAAGGGAACAAAAGTAGGCATGCCAAATAACCCTTGACTTTTTCCATTTTAAACCATTGGCAAGTTCGGTTTGTCAAGAGTTCGCTTCGCCGATAGCTGAATAGGGCTCAGCTAAACAAAAGTTAGGCTGACTGTTGTTGTTGAATCCAGTCTTGAGCTAATCCAATAAGGGCTGTCCATCTCGCTGGCATGGTTGGTAGCTTTTCTAATTCTGGAATTGTGACTGGCACTTTACCTTCAAGTGAAGAATGTGGGCGCAAGAAGTTAAAGTAAGCCACAAACAATGTCACAAAAGAAACAGATCCCTGTTCAGAACCAAAGCCGTGCGTCGAACGATAATTCCCTTTAAACGTGCGATTTAGTCGTTCAATGATTTGCTTGAGAGGTCGATACTCTCT
>NZ_SNUY01000121.1 GCF_004376175.1 Halalkalibacterium halodurans
TTCTGGAATTGGGTGTCTGGTAACCTCAATTATCTACAGAAATCAGGGGGTGGCAATTTTTTTGCTTATAAAGCCCTCTAATATAGGATTTAATAACCTATTTCTATATAAAGTTTTGACAATACGTCTTATTTCGGGGAGGGGATTTGATGAATCTTAAACAAACAGAAGAGGTCTGACGAGAGTGCCCAACTAGCCGGTTCGCTACTTGAACACAAGCTCATTGATCAACTAGTATTAAAGGTGAATCCCGTCCTCATTGGGAAAGGTAAACGTCTGTTTAGTGAAGTGAAAAACCAATGGCATTTAGACCTAGTAGACATAAAGCAATATTCAACTGGCGTGTTTAAGCCGACATACAATATCATCTATTCTAGCTAGCGGAACAATCTCTTTTAAAATCTTCATAAAATCGCCACCATTTTGTGCCTTTTTGGCAACAGATTTTACCTGTGCGAATTGGTACAATGATTTATGTAAACATCGGTTGAGATTATTTTCAATAAGGGGTTGTTACAATGAAAAAGATTTGGCTATCATTAATGGGCTTAACTCTTGCTGTTGGTCTAGCTGCATGCGGTAGTTCTGACGACACGTCGACGGATGCGGAGCAAGAAGCTGCACCATCTGAGACTGAAGAGGCTGCATCTGGTGCTGAATCAGAAGTTAACGGAGAAGACGTAGTCACCCTCCATATTCAAGCAGACAATTTTTCTTTTGATCAAGAGCAATATGAAGTGCCTCTCGGTGCTACTGTAGAAATTACGTTTGAAAATGTTGAAGGGCATCATGAGGCAGTCATTGAAGGGTATAATGTGTCCCTCTCTGAAGGGGAACCTGTCACATTTGTTGCGGACCAAGCTGGAGAATTTGAGCTTGCTTGTAGTGTTGTATGCGGACCAATAGATGACCACGAAAATATGGTCAGCAAGCTAGTAGTCACAGAATAAAGCTATAAAATGACACCTTCCTTTCTCGACCAACGACAAGGGAGGTGTTTTTTCTTTGCGGATAATCCTGAATAGCTGTTTGTTTTACTCGTGTGAAGGATGGTTGGTAGAATGAAGATTGGCAGGACAGGATGATGTTATTCAAAATAAAGCTGAATCAAAGGCTGTAGGAGAAGTGGATCTTGTTCTACATGGAGGAGGAAACATGAAACTATTAATTATTTTAGTAGCACTCGTTTGTATAGTAGCTCTTGTCATCACATTAGCGTTAACAAAATCTGAAGACACGAGTTACAGTAGCCATAAAAGTATTAGCAATCAACTCTTATTGTACCTTGCTCTTATTCCGATTATAGGTGTGATTATTGCCTTACTTTATTGGGTTTTGTTTGCTTAGAAAAGATAAGAGAAAGGGGTAGAATTAAGAGACCATCAAAGATTTCTCTTTAAGGCAGCTTTCGGTACAACGATTGCTATGACCGTTGTTGCTTTCTTCACAGGGGTTATATAATAAAGACAAGGCAAACCCTCGGTTCGTTTTGAGATTTGCCATTATTTAAAAGAGGGAGAGATTCGATGACGGAAGAAGTCGTAATCGCCAGCGGGGTTCGGACGCCGATTGGCCGCTTCGGTGGTCATTTAAAAGATTTGAAAGCGCCAACATTAGGAGCGCTTGTAATCTCAGAAGCGCTCCACCGGGCGGGAGTTCTTAATGAGCAGGTAGATGAGGTGATCATGGGGAATGTCCTCCAAGCTGGACTTGGACAAAATCCAGCAAGACAGGCGGCGCTCCAAGCCGGCTTGCCTGAAACAGTTCCAGCGATGACGATTAATAAAGTTTGCGGTTCTGGCTTAAAAGCGGTCCACTTAGCGTCCCAGGCAATCGCTTGTGGTGATGCCGAGATTGTTGTCGCCGGCGGAATGGAAAATATGAGCCAAGCTCCTTATCTAGCAGTAGGGGCAAGGGATGGCTATCGAATGGGGCATCATCAACTAATTGATAGCATGATCCATGACGGGTTATGGTGTGCATTTAATGATTATCACATGGGGATCACCGCTGAGAATCTATGCGAGCAATATGGACTGTCACGAACCGAATTAGATGAATTTTCCGCATGGAGTCAAGAAAAAGCCGTCCAAGCGATTGAATCAGGTCGGTTTAAAGATGAAATTGTACCAGTAGACATCCCACAAAGGAAAGGCGAACCAATCCAGTTTGATACCGA
Source organism: Halalkalibacterium halodurans (assembly GCF_004376175.1). Taxonomy (GTDB): domain Bacteria; phylum Bacillota; class Bacilli; order Bacillales; family Bacillaceae_D; genus Halalkalibacterium; species Halalkalibacterium halodurans. Next base: position 2,180 of record NZ_SNUY01000121.1, read on the forward strand.
TGAATATGTGAAAAGAGGGACGACTACTGAAACGCTAGGAGCTCTTCGGCCCGCATTTAAAAAGGACGGCAAGGTTACGGCTGGTAACGCCTCTGGCATCAATGATGGAGCAGCAGCGGTCGTCGTTATGAGTAAAGAAAAGGCCGTTGAGCTCGGGATCAAACCACTGGTCACAGTTAGAGCGAATGCAACAGCAGGGGTGGAGCCGAGGATTATGGGAATCGGTCCCGTTCCAGCAACAAAAAAAGCATTAACGAAAGCCGGGCTAACGATGGATGACATTGACCTCATTGAAGCCAACGAAGCCTTTGCCGCTCAATCATTGGCCGTTGCCAAAGAACTTTCTTTCGCAGAGGATCGGTTGAATGTCAATGGTGGTGCTATCGCATTAGGTCACCCAATCGGTGCAAGCGGCACGCGAATTTTTGTCACCCTCCCTCAATAAAGTTTAATTTTCTCGCTAATACTCGTGTATTCTCCAAATTTCACTAACACCAAATAGTAATCTCACCAGTACTACTGGATAGAAGTAGAACGAATTAAAATTTCTTACAGGGGATAATCCATCCTAACGTCCAAACTGGTATAGTTTGGTAATTGAGTAGTATGACCGTGCCTATAAATCTCCACGCTACTCACGGTCGCTAACCCTCCCATGTCTCTCCGGATTGGTATCCATACCTTCCTTCGTCCTGCGTATCCATGAGGTGGAGGTCGGATAAGCTCCTTTGCTGGGTCATAAGCCCGTATGGTGAAAATAAACTCCGACTCTGCACTATTGGTGTTTGTTATTTGTAAGTATACAGATGATGCACGGCTTTACATGGAGTGGCGGGCATGGTAGGCTTCCTTAGCCATGGGCGAATCATTGGATGACTCGCCGCTTCGCCAAGGAGCCATGCCCGCAGAGGCTCCGTGTCAAGCCACTTTGGGTGATCTGCTTTCTAAGGTTACACTGCCTGTAATCCATCCATTTGAGGAATATCTTTTATTAATCTTGAACCATCAAATTCACACTGTTTTTGACCAATGACAAACAACACACGTAGTAACTTACAACACAAGGCAATCAAAGATTGTTGCTTTTTCAAAGGGCGTTCAGGGCGTTTGGTGTAATAGTGATGCAGGGCTTTAAATGTTGAATTATGGGCGACAAGGGGACGAATCGCTAAATATAAGGCTCGGCGTAATCGTTTCCTTCCTCGCTTTGTAATCCTTGTTTGCCCTTTAAATTTACCTGAACTGTGCTCACGTAATGATAGCCCTGCTAAGTTCACTAATTGTTGAGGATGAGAGTACTTTGAAATGTCCCCAACTTCCGCAAAGAATAATCCAACAGTCACCGCCCCTAAGCCTGGAATTTTCATCATTTGTTGGGCACCAGGTAATGTTTCAACGATGGCTTCTAATTCCTGATCCAACTCTTCTAATTGCCGCTTAAAAAGCTCATACTGCTCAATAAGATTCTTCAGTTCACACTTGGCAAATTTCAAGCCTACTTCAATTCCAATGCTCTTTTTGGCTGTTTCTACAAGCTTCGTTGCGCGCTTAATGCCAACTCCTCGTTGGACATACGGTTTCCATTCTTGAAGAACCCTCTCTGGTGTCTTTTTATGAATATCAGAGGGGAACGGAAACAGCTTTAGGGTACAGAGAGCGGCTTTGCCTTCCCAATCTCCAAACACATCGAAAAACTCTGGAAAGTAGCGTTGAATCACATTTTGAATGCGACCTTCTGTGATCATTAATTGTTCAGTAAGCTGATCTCGAATTTTTACGCATTCTCTTAGTTCCGCATATATGCCATCTAAGAGGTTTGGTACAGAGTATCGCCCATCTTTGATTAACTGGGCGATCACTTTTGCGTCTTTCGTATCGTTTTTCGTTGGAGAATTGTCATCAAGTTCTTTACTTTTCTTAACGTGCATTGGGTTCACGACGACAAAGTCGTAACCTTTTGCCGTTAGATAGTAAGCAAGACTCTTCCAATAATGTCCTGTTGGTTCTACGCCAAAAATGACGTGATTCTTCTTGTGTTTTTCTTGGTGTTGCTTTACCCACTCAACGAGGGCTTCAAAGCCAAAGATTCGATTTTCAAAGA
>NZ_SNUY01000122.1 GCF_004376175.1 Halalkalibacterium halodurans
TGATAATTAATTTCCAGTTTTAAAAAATGAACATTAAAAAATCCCACCTAAAATAGGAGGGATGAAATAAATTGGTTTGAGGAAAATCCTTGAACCACAAAGCTCGGCGAATGCCGAGAGTCTATCAGTTAGAAAGGAGGAACAACCTTTGGACTTCCATTTTATTTGGAAGGCGATTGTGATCGTTTTTGGTGGGGTGTTGATTTTGCGTCTTGCGGGTCGTAAGTCTATTTCGCAAATGACGGTCGCCCAAACGGTGATGATGATTGCCATCGGCTCATTAATTATCCAACCTGTAGGAGATCGAAACATTTGGATTACAATCGCCATTACGCTGCTCCTTGTGCTGACCCTCCTTTTTATTGAGTATATCGTCTTAAAGAATGATACCCTTGAGCGTTTCTTTTACGGGCAATCGATCGTTGTGATTGAAAACGGCCAGCTTCAGGAACAAAACTTAAAAAAGCAGCGCTTAACCGTCGATATGTTGGAATTACGACTAAGACAGCAAGGGATTCAACACATGAGCGATGTCCAATGGGCGACGATTGAATCGAACGGGCAATTAGGCTACTCGCTAAAGCCGGAAAAGCAAGCCGCTACGAAAGAGGACATGCAAAAACTGCAAACGCTCATCCAAACAGCGCTACCAAATGCACCGCTCCAACCACCGATGATCCAACCAAATGAGACAGGCAATCTATTTACTGAAGTTGCCGAGAAAAAGCACCAAACTCCGCCGCCAACACACCTAGAATGACGATGATAGACGAATGAATAAAACCTTTTGGCTCACTCTGTTGACATGGATCTTTTTCGGCATAATGATTGGGGCCATTGTCGGCTCAACAACCGCCTTGCTGTTAACGGTGAACGATCACCTCGGTGAAACGCGGGAAAACCGACCTTGGTTCGTCCTCTTCCTCCCACTCGCAGGTCTTGCGTTAGGATACTTGTACATGAAGGCAGGAACAAGTGCTGGTAATGAATTGTACAAAGGAAATAACCTTGTGATCGAAAGCGTTCAAGGGAAAGGAAAAATGCTGTTACGGTTGGGCCCTCTCGTCTACCTCGGCACCTTTATGACGATCCTGTTCGGTGGTTCAACAGGAAGGGAAGGGGCAGCGATTCAAATGGGTGGAAGTGTGGCTGAGGCTGTCAATAAACTGTTTAAGGTGAAACTGATTGATACGAGGATTTTGCTGATGGGCGGAATTAGCGCAGGATTCGGGGCCGCCTTTGGTACACCAATTACCGCAGCGATTTTCGGAATGGAAATGGCCAGTCTCGGCAGGCTGAAATTCGAAGCCCTCGTCCCATGTCTCGTAGCTAGCTTTGTCGGCCATTATACGACGGAGAAGTTTTGGCACGTTGAACACGAAAAATTTATCATCACAACAGTACCAGAGGTATCCGCCCTCACCTTCAGCAAAGTGATTCTGCTCGCGATCGTGTTTAGCCTTGTGAGTGTTTTGTATTGTCAATTAAGACATGGCATCCACAAGCTTTCTGTAAAATACACGATGAAAAATCATATGGTTCGCGCCTTTGTCGGTGGTCTGATTATTGTCGCTCTAACGTATATCATCGGCTCCTATGACTACAATGGGCGCGGCCTTGACATGCTGGAGGATTCCTTTACACAGGACGTGCCTCCCTACGCCTTTTTAGCCAAGCTCGTGTTTACCGCAGTAACGATGGGCATGGGGTTCGTCGGTGGAGAAGCGATTCCCCTCTTTTTTGTTGGTGCCACATTAGGAAACACACTACATGCTTTTATAGACTTGCCGCTATCATTCCTTGCGGCCCTAGGCATGATCGTCACCTTTGGCGGTGGTGCGAATACCCCGATCGCCGCCTTCTTATTAGGTGTCGAAATGTTCGACGGAAAAGGGATCGAATTCTTTTTCGTCGCCTGTCTCACCAGTTACCTATTCTCGGGGCACCATGGCCTCTGGCCGTCCCAAACGATCTATGAACCGAAAAGCCGGTTGTATGGAGTCAGAAAAGGCGAAACGATAAAACGGACGGAGGAGATGAAGGAGTGAGAGGGAACTTCTGCAAAAATGAATAAAGCTGATTCCCTTCGTCCCTATCTTTAAAAAAACTGATTTTTCCCATTATCACCAGTAGGAAAATTGTAATGATTACCAATTCAAATGACAATTCCAATCTAAATAGAAAAGCTCCGTGGAGTCCACGGAGTTTTTGTTCTTTCTTAATATCAAGTTCCTCCTGTATTGTTCCTTTCAGATGTCGTAAATCCTCCTCCTGAGCCATAACTGTTAGGTAACTCTTCTGGAGGAACAAAATTGAAGATAAAGCTTACCGCAATAAGGGTTAGTAAAACATTTTTCATTCACTCTCTACCTCCTTATGTAACATAGGAATTTTTTCTTTTGCCAGTAATGCTTCACTAAAATATTTCGTTGCTAGCTTATACATTTCCTTCTTTTTGAAATGTCTCGCTGCATTTGTTGTTAAATCTGAAACGTCATGCCAGAGTTTTTTCTCCCTTAAAACTTCTAATCCATTATCAATGGATGTTTGATCATACGTTTTGTAAATCGAGTAGATGATTTTCAGCTTGGCTTGATAGGTCTCTTCACTAGTTTCATCTGCAAGTTTTTGAGCACCCTTAAACCAATCCATCGCTTCATCAGCTAACTCCATTTTAAATAAGGTGCGTGCTAACATATACTTAATTCTTAAGTAAGAATCCCTCTTATTGTCTTGTGGATATGCAATGTCGAGTGCGGCTTCAAAACAGTCCTTAGCTAATTCAAGCTTATCTTGAAATTCATAACAAATACCTAAATTAAAGTATCCGAGGACTTCCATAAATGCATGATTGTGTTCTGAAGCAGTTTTAATCCCCTTTTTATACAGTGTCTCAGCGGAGCTATACTGTTTTAGATCTAATTCATTTGCAGCTATTGTTAATTGTGTTGAGATCAAACGATTCACGTAGTTTTCATGCGTTTCATAAATTTCAAGGGCTTTTTTTGCATGACTTAACGAGAAGAAATTTTGCTCTATTCCGTAATAAGCAATTGCTAGCTGAAGATGAAATTCTGCATGTTCTATTTCGTCCGGAATACTGTTAAGAAAACTCTCTGCTTGCCGATAATAGTGGATAGCTTGAATGTAGTTTTTCATGTTGAATTCATAGAGGCCGCTAAAGAAGTAGTAGTAATATCTGAGAAGGTGATCTGTTTCTGTTTGCTCGCTTTGTTCTTTTACGCTTTTTAAAATGCTACCAGATTCATCGAATTGCTCAATTAATAATTTGTACCTTGAATCAATAAGATTAAAATAGAGCAATACATTTTGATCCTCTTCCATCTGATTGATGGCTTCCTGTACTTCGTTTCTTAACTTGCTAGCTCGCTCAACATCTTGCTGTTTAATCGTGTCATACCATTCATTTAGCCGATTCGCCACTTCGCTACTGGCTATTTTTTCGACCACCGTTTACCCCTCCCTTTTCATGTATGCTCCTTCGAACCCATAAATTTTCCTACTTTTATCATAAATGATCTGCATCTTTTGCATCAAACCTCAAATATAGAACATTTTGTAAATTTCTGAATGCCTAACCTTGAAAATCCCCAGAAAAGCTTTAAAATACTCGACTGTCCATAAAGATAATTATTTATTTTTGGTTCTTAGTCAAATGTTGGGGTGGCATAGGAGGGCGAGCCCCTCTTATCCTACCCCGAATGTCTGATGTTTGAATGGATGATGCAAGAGAATACGGTTTCGCAAGCGATCATAACGCCGAAAACCAAAGGCATTTCTCTTAATCACCTTCG
>NZ_SNUY01000123.1 GCF_004376175.1 Halalkalibacterium halodurans
GAAACGACACCATTCTTACGTGGTGATAGTGGTTTTGCCGTTCCAGCTCTGTACGATTTATGTGAACGTGAATCGGTTTATTATGTCATTCGTTTGAAATCTAACGCCATTTTACAGCGAATGGCAGATGAATGTCATCCAGCCACAGTACCGTCAGATGTGACAAAGTCTGAATGTTATTATGAGGAAATCGACTATCAAGCGAAATCATGGTCTAAGCCGAGAAAGGTCATCATCCAATCGGTTCGCCCTGCAGGCGAATTGTTGTTTACCCATTCATTTTTTGTAACAAGTCTGGGAGATGTATTCTCTCCAAAAGATATCGTTCGTACGTACCAAAAAAGAGGGACGATGGAGAACTACATCAAGGAAGCTAAAAATGGTTTTTATTTGGATAAAATGAGCAGTCACTCTTTTCAAGTGAATGAAGTAAAAATGATGATGAGCCTGTTAGCCTATAACCTAACGAATTGGCTACGTACGCTTTGCTTTCCAGAAGCACAAAAAGGGATGCAAATTGAAACCATACGTACAAGGGTCATTAAAGTGGCTAGTAAATTAGTGAAATCAGGACGATCCCTTCATTTTAAATTGTCCTCTAGTTTTGTATACCAAGATTTTTTCTGGAAAGTACTTCAGCGGATTCAACAGCTAAAGCTAGGATAAAATCGAAAAATCCTGTTTTTTAAAACACGATTAAAGACCAAGGGAGAAGTATGCCCAAAAACAGGCATTTTTCCGCTCCTCATTCTAGAAAGATGCTTTTCAGAAGAAAATAACCATGATTCTTTCAAAGGGATCGGGAATCTAATCGTTTTTGGCCTAAAACCCTGATTTATGTTCGAGGTATGAATAATTCAGGATACAATAAAATAACTTTAGTAAAAATAATTATGTACCTACAATGTACAGTTTTTTTCAGCAAGTTTATTCAGGGAGATTAAGACAAGAAAAAGTGTACTTTTACGATTTTTCACCTAGATTAAGTTCTTTTAAGACTAAATTCTAAAACTTGTACATAGTATTGTAATAGTAAAAGTCGAGGTGAATTAAATGATGGATATATCAGGTATTCCGAGTAAAGAAGACTGCCCAGAATATGAAGAAGTACTATTACAACTTCTAGAGTCAATCGTAAAAAAAGAAATGGTTTTATCACAGTTAATTATAGAAAAAACTAGTCAAATAGATGAGCTAATCAAAAAACAACATACATTAAGCCCTGAATATTACCATTCCTTAAAGCGATTAAGTGAATCTATATTAATGCAAGAGTGGCTACTTTATACAAAAATTAACAAAATCATGACTTTACAAGGTGAGGATGTAAAATGGATTCGAAATCCCTAATTAACCAATATTTGCACTCATTGGTTCATAGTAAAATATCTACTGACCAACTTCTAAATAGTTTGAATCAATTAAAAGAGAACAACAAAAATCCTGATATAAACATAAACCAAACCATTGACAATATATATGAAATTCAAAAATTAATCATAAAAAAGGCTGAAACCGTTGGTATTGAAACTCCTTATGGAAGTAATGTGACTAAATCCAATAAGGGACATGTAACGGTCTACCTTGAAAAAGTTCGAAATAGTAATATGTTGTTTTACAGTAAACAATCTCATCCTGGATGGGTTAATGAAGTTATATCAGTTAAAACAACTAATCCCAGTCCTCCATGGAAACCCCAAAAAGGTGACTCATAAAAGTGTATTTGGCAAGAGAAAAATGCATAAAACGGCAAGCCTTTTTGCAGCCACTTAATAACACTTATTCCTTACATATTGTTCAAAAGGAATGACTCTTTCATTCGGTTACTATCTCCTCCGAAAATCACTAAATGAGAGTGGTGAATCAGGCGATCTACCACGGCTTCCGTTAAAATAGGGTCGCCAAATACATGATTCCATTGCCCAAACTGCAGATTTGTAGTGATGATAATACTCCGCTTTTCATAACACAAGGAGATGACCTGGAAGAGTAGCTCGGCCCCATGTTTGTGAAGCGGTATATATCCCAGCTCATCCAGAATTAAAAGATCAAGCTTCTCGATTTTCTTAAACAGCTTATTGAGATTTCCTTTGTCATTCGCCTCTAATAACTCATTGGCTAGAGAAGCAATGGTATAAAACTTCACTCGTTTCCCATATTTTTGTATCGCATTCATGCCAATGAGGGTGGAAAGGTAGGTTTTTCCTGCACCAACGCCGCCATAAAACACCATGTTTTCTTTTGATTCAATAAATTCACCGTCCAGGAGAGATTGTTGACTTAACCCCTGCCCCAGCTGAATATCCTTCCAGTCAAAAGGTTTGCCGGATACGTTCGGCAGGGTTGCCGCCTTGAACAAAAGATTAATTTTTCGTTCTTCACGCTGTTCTATTTCTTTTTCAAAGAGCTTCAGTAAATATTCTTCTGTGTTCGCCGCTTCTACCTCTCGGTAGTTCTCTCGAATCCAGCTTAGCTTTAAGCGCTTGGCATATTCTTGGATCTGTTCCTGCATTAGGCCTTCCTCCTTTCCTGCTGGAAGAAGACATCGTATTGATTCATACCTCGTTCAGCTATTGGCATTACTGGAACTGTACTTTTTAGCCTTACTGTCTCTCTGGAGCCTCTGCCATGAATGAGCTGATGAAAGACTTGCTTTATTGTTTCTGTGGATGGATGACATCGCTCGGATGCAATTTCCAGGGCCTCTGTAGCTGTCTCCAGACTATGGTCTTTAAGAAGGTCTGAGAGTAACTGAAGCGCCTTTTTCTTTTCTTCCAGAGTACATTCCTCCAGATAAGTTTGCCATTTAAAGGGCAGTTGATCATAGAAAGTTGTATATTTTAGCGCCGTCGGCCTTTTAGCCATTAGGTACAGATAAGGCTGCCATTTCATCGACTTTGATTCTTCTCCATACAGTCGTTCATGGCTCACAATCACTTCATAGTTGTCCGAAAGGATATCTATCCTGTTATAAGTGATGCCAGCCAATACCTTTTGATTGGCAAAGCGCGGGGAAGTAGAATACCTTTTCGTATCTACTAAGATATAGCCGTACTTGTCTGCTTTGAGAGTTTCATAGCGTACACAAGAGTATTCTTCCGGCGGTAAATACATTAACGCTTCTTTGTCCTCTTCAAACAGCCTGGCAATTTCTTGTTTCTTTTCATAATGAGGACGGTTTCGATCCTTTTCTGCCTCCTCCCATAACCGATCATTCAAATTATCCAGCTGATATACCGTTCGTTCCGGAAGGAAGAAATTATTCCTCGCATATTTAACCATCGCTTCTACATGTCCTTTTTCATTGCCGGCACCCGGATTACAAAATTCATACTCAAACCCGTAGTGCAAAGCGAAGCGCTTGAAACCCTCAGTAAGCTCGCGTTTTCCTTGTGGTAAAACCTTTTTTACTGCGGGGGATAAATTATCAAAACGAATCCTTTTTGGCACTCCTTGCAGATGATGGAAGAACCGTTTTAAGCCCTCCAGGAAACATTCCTGATTTTCAGCTTCAAACACCTGAACTAAGAATGCGTTACTGTATGGAAAAGAAAGCACCAAATACGGCAGGTCTATAACCTTTCCCTTTACTTTAAA
>NZ_SNUY01000124.1 GCF_004376175.1 Halalkalibacterium halodurans
AAAAGAAAAGCGACATTATGTTCATCGAGGGAAAGAACCGTTTTGGGAGGGGCTTGAGACTTTTCTCATGGAGACGTTTGACTACGACCCTGCGGTGCATCGACTGGTCATTAATGGGGATGGAGCCACCTGGATCACCAGTTGTCGAGATTATTTTCAAGGGCGAGCCTTCTTTACGATTGATCGTTTCCATGTAGCACGTGATATTAGAAGATTGTTCAAAGGTCATCGGCGTTATCGGGCTATGCAGAAAGCCCTCGCAAAGTACGATGGAGAAACCCTCATGATAGAGCTAAACAGTGCAGTGGGAACGCTTGAGACAGAAGCGAAAGAAGAGCGTTTAGAGGCGCTGATTCATCAGCTTGAGCAATACCCTGAAGCATTGGGAGATTATAGAGAATGGCTGAAAGATCAAGGAATTGATCCGACAGGGTTCCGTCCAATGGGAAGTGCCGAGGGAACGATGAGTGTCTTTGCGAAGCGTCTAAAAAATGGACGAAGTTGGGTTGAAAAAGGTGCTAGTGCCATGATGACAGCGATGGTTGCGTTGATGGATAAAATTCCGCTCAAAACACTGATTGGTCGCGTTGAAAAATGGACAGAACCAAAAGAAGAACGTCCTCCAAAGTATTTTGTGGAGAAGGTAGAAAGTACAATTGGCGAAGCGACACGTAACAACGTCATGTATCTCAAACAAAGAGCGAATATTCCAGTGTATCGAGCACTGAAAGACTTGAAAGGCTTTTAAAAACCATAAGATTCTCAACGAGGAGAACCCTAAAATCCTGAATTCGCTTACACATATGAGGATGGAAAATACTCCTCCCACAAAAGGTTGACACAATCTAACAGTATTGACCTGTTGACCTAGAGCCCATGTTCCTACTACAATAAACTGCTGGGACGCTCCTGGTGCTAAGCTTGGTATAACAGCTATCAGTCCAAATACGTCATCAGTTACTAGGACATTGGATAGGGTTACGTTACCAATATTAACTACTGTAAATCTAAACACTGGGTTCGTTCCTTGAACAACATTTGGTCCTGGAGGGTTATCCGCATCAAACCAAGTTACTCCGTTATCAGGGGAAACCTCCTTTTCAACATCGATTGCTGGTACTGCTTCTTCAACTCCCACCCAATATGCCGGGTCTGTGTCACTAACCGTTATACCGTTAAATGTTCCTGTTGCCGTAGCCGAATTCACCTGCTGACCTAGAGCCCATGTTCCTATTACAATAAACTGTTGTGACGCTCCTGGTGCTAAACTTGGAATCGTTGCGATTAAACCAAGAACATCATCTGTTACTTGAACATTGGTTAAGGTTACATTACCGGTATTAGTAACTGTGAATCTGAATTGTGGGTTTGTTCCTTGAACAACGTTTGATCCCGGAGGATTATCTGCATCAAACCAAGTTACTCCATTATCAGGAGATACCTCTTTTTCAACATCGATTGCTGGTGTTGGAGCTTCAACTCCCACCCAATATGCCGGGTCTGTGTCACTTACAGTTATACCATTAAATGTTCCTGTTGCCGTAGCCGTATTCACCTGCTGACCTAGAGCCCATGTTCCTACTACAATAAACTGTTGTGACGCTCCTGGTGCTAAGTTTGGAATAATCGCTATCTGTCCCAATACGTCATCAGTTACTTGAACATTGGTTAAGGTTACATTCCCGGTATTCGTTACTGTAAATCTAAACTGCGGGTTCGTTCCTTGAACAACGTTTGGTCCTGGAGGATTATCTGCATCAAACCAAGTTGCTCCGTTATCAGGAGATACTTCTTTTTCAACATCGATGGATGGAACTTCAGCCTCAACTCCTACCCAATAAGCTGGATCTGTGTCTTCAACCGTTTGACCGTTAAATGTTCCTGTTGCCGTAGCCGTATTCACCTGCTGACCTGGAGCCCATGACCCTACTACAATAAATTGTGCTGTTTGACCTGGATTTAAAATACCACCAACAGAGATTTGACCCAATACATCATCAGTTATAGATACGTTTGTTAGTGTTACATTACCGGTATTCGTTACTGTAAATCTAAATTGTGGATTGGTTGGACTAATAACACTTGGTCCCGGAGGATTATCTGCATCAAACCAAGTTACTCCGTTATCAGGAGATACCTCCTTTTCAACATCGATTGCTGGTGTTGGTTCTATAACTCCCACCCAATATGCCGGGTCTGTGTCACTAACCGTTATACCGTTAAATGTTCCTGTTGCCGTAGCGGTATTAACTTGTTGTCCTAGAGCCCATGTTCCTACTACAACAAACTGTTGTGAAGCTCCTGGTGCTAAACTTGGGATATTTGCTATTAATCCTAGTACATCGTCTGTTACTTGAACGTTGGTTAAAGTTACATTCCCTGTATTAGTTACCGTAAATCGAAACTGTGGGTTTGTTCCTTGAACAACGTTTGGACCTGGAGGATTATCCGCATCAAACCAAGTTATTCCGTTATCATTAGATACTTCTTTTTCAACATCAATAGCTGGGGCTGCTAACGTTTCTGGGTTAGGTGATACATAAACACCAGCAGTACCAGAGGTCATACTGAATTGCGTTGTAAGTGAATACCAACCACCAACGAAGCGACCATTACTTAAGGACGAAGTACCCCCTATGAATAAATTATCATACTCAGGTGCTTAAGCTTGTGGTGCTCCAGTTGTTAACCAATACCCTGTAAAAAATCCACCTCCACTCCAATCACTACCACCAATGATAAGAGGGCCCTGCCCATCGTTTAAACGTGGCCCTTGAGGGTAAGGGGGTGCTGGCGTAGTGCCTCCACCGGATGAATTGATATTACCAGCCACATTGATAAAGTTCGTTGGGGTTAAACCGCCTTGTGGAACAATCGCACCACCACTTTGGAAATTTACTGTGCCTTGATATCCATTGGCAGGATTTGCATCCGAATCCCATCGAAGGATAAAGACATCACCAGGATCACCAGTAATGTTTATTTTACTTGAAACAGAAAAGCCTGATGTTACATTAATAACAAATACCTCATTTATATTATTTTGGGTATTCAGTCCATTCAATGAAGTAGATGAAACACTTTCAAAGCCTGGGGTAACAGGTAATGCGTTAATTTGTTGAAATGCACTTACAAGGTCTGCTTCTAAAGCTGCAATACGCGCCACTTCATTTGTAGCACCAGACGCTTGAATCGGATTATTGTTGACAATTTGTTGCCAAGCATCCAGTGTAGCCGCATTCGTATAGATGGTACCAGCATAAGGAAAGTTACCGGAAGTTCGTTCATCAGCCTGAAGACCATCAATTGCAACATCACCAACATAACCCGGGCTTGCTGCTTGCCAGTTTGCATCGTCTCTACCATCTGCAAAGAAGAACAGATAGTCAGTTAAGTTTCCTAAATTTACTCCGCCGATTATAGGCATTTAAATTCCTCCTTTTCATTTAAATAGACTCTCGGCATTCGCCGAGCTTTGTGGTTCAAGGATTTTCCTCAAACCAATTTATTTCATCCCTCCTATTTTAGGTGGGATTTTTTAATGTTCATTTTTTAAAACTGGAAATTAATTA
>NZ_SNUY01000126.1 GCF_004376175.1 Halalkalibacterium halodurans
CTAATTAAGGATCAGTAGCTACTGATACCTCGTATCGTACAGGAGGGCTCTTTCTGTTTCAAACCTCAAATTCTTTCATTACAGGAATGCTCCTTTTTTCTATTTTGTTTCAGTGTCTACCAGTCTCCAGATTTAAGACATTTCATACAAAATTCAAAAGGGACAGTTGATTTCAATTTAGCCCGTTCTCCAATTGAAACAGTCGCGGCAGCTAATCATACCGAAAGTGAAGCAGAGATAAAGCAATCCCTAAAAAAGGAACAAGCCATGTTAGACGCACCTATCATCTCTCAACTTCCGGAATTGCCAAGAGGATGCGAAGTGACAAGTCTATCGATGCTCTTACAGTATGCAGGAGTCGATGTAGGAAAGATGGAGTTGGCCCAGCGAATAAAAAAAGACCCGACCCCTTTTCAAAAGAAAAATGGACAAGTATTTTTTGGTCATCCTAATGCAGGTTTTGTTGGGGATATGTACAATATTAATAATCCTGGCTACGGAGTTTACTACAAACCAATCAAGGAACTGGCGGAGGAATTTTTGCCTAATCGAATTGTGAACCTGACAGGAGAAAAGTTTAGTGAACTAGAAACCAGACTTTCAAATGGAGTTCCTGTTTGGATCATTACAAATACCCGATACAGGAGATTACCTCAAGATGAGTTTAGAACGTGGAATACCCCCTCGGGATCGGTGCAGATTACTTATCGAGAACATTCTGTTTTAATGACTGGATACGATACAGATTATGTTTACTTCAACGACCCACTGACAGGAGAAAAAAATAAAAAAGCAGCTAAACAAGATTTCATAGATGCTTGGGTCCAGATGGGGAGACAGGCAATCACCTACCAACAAGGGTAGCTCAATACACAAATAGGTCATTTTCGCATTCACAATGAAAGGGCCTCCTAAATTCTCGGGAGACCCTTTTAACTATCATCTTTTATTTACTCAGGCTTATTTGGAACATCAGGATCCGGTGTGAACGCTGGTTCAAAGCCTTCATATCGAACTTCTGACACCATTCCGCCATTCGCATGGTGGAATTCATGACAATGGAACATCCAATTTCCAGGGTTTTTTGCTTCAAAGACAATTTCGTAAGTCTCGCCAGGTCGAACATTTAGTGTATCTTTCGAGACCGGCGATCCTTGAATCGGTTCTCCATCCTTGGAAATAACATTGAAGAACTCACCGTGTAAGTGCATTGGGTGGTCGAACTCCGTGTCATTGACAATGGTGAACTTTACGACATCTCCTTCTTCCACTTCGTAAATCTCATGCTCTGGGTATTGCTTACCGTTAATAGTAAACGTCTCTCCACCATCATTGGTGCCAAGTAGCATCTCGTACTCTTTTGTGATGTCACCAAGATTAATTTCTTTGGCTTCCCCATATGTCGTTAAATCAAAAAATGAGGAAATCTCTTCAGTCGTTTGTAGCTCTTCACTTTCGAACCCATTATAAACAATTGGGATGAACGTATTTAGTTTTTCCTGATTCTCTTCGGCAAACACTTGAATCCCCCACGCTCCCGGGTTATCCATTTCAATTTCTACATCGTAACGTTCAGCAGGAGCGATTCGAAATGCCGTGTCTGTTAACACTTCTGGCTCATTGACAGGTTGACCATCGTAATGTGTGATTTTATAGGAGTGACCCGGAATGGATACCACTTGAGTAAACAGCCCTGCATTGACAAAACGGAGTTTCACTTTGTTTCCTTCTTCTACCTCGATTGCTTCAATTTGTGGCGACGCCTTCCCGTTAATAACCATGGTGTCGTACATTTCATTCATTTGTTCTGAGTGGCTCATGCCACCACCATCCGTCTCACCCATGTCCATGCTGCCGTGATCCATGCCTTCCATTTCCGTCTCACTCATGTCCATGTTAGCATGGTCCATACCTTCCATGTCTGCTTCACCCATGTCCATGTTGCCGTGATCCATGCCTTCCATGTCTGTCTCACCCATGTCCATGTTGCTGTGATCCATGCCCTCCATGTCCATGCCTGCAGAAGCAAATTCATCGATTACAATGGCTTCATCGACATCGTAGGATTCTTGGTTTTCTGGTTCGACAATAAAGACACCATAGAGACCTTTGTCAACTTGAGTAGCACCGTCTTGGTGTGAGTGGTACCAGTATGTTCCTGGTATATCTGCTTGATATTCATAGGTAAATTCCTCACCAGGCATAATCGCATTTTGCGTCACACCAGGGACTCCATCCATTTCATTCGGAACAGGGAATCCATGTAAGTGAAGGGCAGTTGGCACATCAAGTGAGTTTTTCACATTAAGGACAACCTCATCGCCCTGTTGTACGCGAATTTCCTCACCAGGAAGGGTACCATTATACGTCCAAGCATCCATCATGACCTCATCATTGAACATCCAATGAGTTTCCTTAACATCAAGCGTGAACACTTTTTTGCCCTCTTCGGTTGTTGCTTCAGTCTCTTGATTCTGTTCTTCTTGCTGACCTGAGTCTTCACCCATATCCATTTGTGAGTGGTCAACCGACTCATCCGAACAACCAGCTATGATTAAGGACAAACCTAGTGCTGCCCCTAATAATCTGTATGATTTTCTCATCTCTCTTCCTCCCCTTAGTTATGTGTGTTGAATCAAAAACTCTGTTCACGTTTACTATAGACAAAAGATTTATAGAAACTATGAAGAAATCGATGCCTTTACGTTCGTTCAATAAACGTTCACAAAATCCTATTTTCTCCAAAAACGTGATCGCTTTAGGTTGCGATTTTATGCAAAGCGCTCTTTCTTTAACAAGATGCCCTCGTCCTCCCTTAACACAAAGATATCGAAACTCTCTTCCCTCTCTAAACGTAGAAATCTTCTTAATTCTACAGGGATACGAATGGCGCCTCTCTCACTTATGATCATCTTGTTATCTAATGTGTCTCCCTTTACTTTTCGAATCATTAACTCATTTGACTCGGCTGTTAAGCTTACCGTCACTTCATCTCCAGGAAAGAAAGATAACTTTTCTCTAATTGGTCTTGGAATTGTGATAGATTGTCCATTTTTCAGGCTACACGTTAGTTCAGTATTTATCAGGCTATCTTGCTTCTTCTTAGAGGTAAACGTTTCAGTCATGTACTAATCCCCCAGTTTTCATCATATTTTTAATAGCATAAATTGAAAATATCAAGAAACTATGAAGAAGCTTCAAAATCCCCTTGGTGGGTGTGTCAATAATTTTGTGTAAATACCCCTGTTTCTAGTAGATAGGTTAGCCCTGCTTATTTTACTTGGTAAAACTTCTATTTTAGGTGAAACACAGAGCCACAGCGGTAGCTGCTTGTCCTTG
>NZ_SNUY01000127.1 GCF_004376175.1 Halalkalibacterium halodurans
TTTCTGGAATTGGGTGTTTGGTAACCTCAATTATCTACAGAAATCAGGGAGTGGCAATTTTTTTGCTTATAAAGCCCTCTAATATAGGATTTAATAGCCTATTTTTATATAAAGTTTTGACAATACGAAGTTTTGACAGGGGGGATATGTATGGAAGAACGTGAAACGTGGGAAGCGCTAGATCAATATTTTAGCGAGAAGCTTCATGCCTTTGATCCAGTGATGGATTGGGTTTTAGAAGCAAATGAAAAGGCGGAGCTACCACCAATCGATGTCGCGCCAAATCAAGGAAAATTCCTTTATTTGCTCGCAAAGCTAAAAGGAGTAAAAACGATTTTAGAAATTGGTACCCTTGGAGGCTACAGTAGCATTTGGATGGCGCGAGCATTACCTGATGATGGTCGTCTCGTGACATTGGAATTTAGCGAAAAGCATGCAGCCATAGCTCAAAGCAACATGAAAAAAGCAGGAGTCGATGGCAAAATTGATGTGATCATTGGATCGGCGCTTGAAACATTGCCTACGTTAAAGGATAAAGGGTTTTCCAGTTTCGATATGATTTTCATCGATGCTGATAAACCGAACAATCCTCACTATTTAGAATGGGCCCTTAAGCTGTCAACGCCTGGTACACTTATCGTCGGTGATAATGTTGTTCGCAATGGTAACGTGTTGAACAAAGAAAGTGATGATCCATCTATCAAAGGAATTCGCCAGTTTATTCATTTACTGTCTGAAGAACCTCGCATTGAATCGACCGCCATCCAAACGGTTGGAATAAAGGGCTACGATGGATTCGTTGTCGGAGTTGTTAAAAAATAGAACTTACTTTCTTTGCAGGTCTATTAAGGCCTGCTTTTTTTGTTAGGTAGTTGGTAATAACCCTCAGTTATATTTTCCCCAGTAAAGTCTGACATTATAGGTGAAACCACTTAAAAGGAGTCATTGCATGAAAGCCGTCACCTATCAAGGAATAAAAGATGTAAAAGTAAAAGAAGTACCAGACCCCAAGCTGGAGAAAAAGGATGATGTGCTCGTAAGGATTACAAGCACAGCTATCTGTGGATCGGATCTTCACCTCGTTCATGGCATGATCCCTAACTTTCCTAAAGGGTATATTATCGGCCATGAGCCGATGGGAATCGTGGAAGAAGTAGGGCCTGACGTGACAAAGGTAAAGAAAGGCGATCGCGTCATCGTACCGTTTAATATTGCGTGTGGGAAATGCTATTATTGTACGCACGATCTAGAAAGTCAATGTGATAATTCTAATCCGAATGGGCAAGCCGGTGCATATTTTGGTTACTCAGGTACTTTTGGTGGTTATCCAGGTGGACAAGCCGAGCTATTACGGGTTCCGTATGGTAATTTCACCCCTTTCGTCGTACCGGAAGATGCGGAAATGGAAGACGAAAAGCTACTGTTTTTATCCGATATCATTCCGACAGCTTATTGGGGTGTTGAGCAAGCCGAAGTAAAAAAAGGGGATACCGTTGTTGTGTTAGGCTGCGGACCTGTTGGACTATTAGCACAAAAATTTGCATGGCTGAAAGGTGCCGAGCGGGTTATTGCTGTTGATTATGTTCAATATCGACTTACCCACGCCAAGCAAACAAATCAGGTGGAAGTGCTCGATTTTTCAACCATCGATGATGTAGGAACCCATATTAAGGAAATAACCAAGGGGGGAGCCGATTCTGTCATTGATTGTGTTGGGATGGACGGGAAAAAGTCAGCAGTAGAAATGGTGGAAACAGCGTTAAAGCTACAAGGAGGAACATTAGGTCCAATCAATATTGCGAGCCAAGCCGTTCGTAAAGGTGGAACGGTCAGTATCGTTGGTGTTTATGGGACGCGGTATAATGCGTTTCCGCTAGGGGATTTTTTTGCGCGCAATATTACATTGAAAATGGGGCAAGCACCGATCATTCACTACATGCCGACCCTATATCAAATGATTAAGGACGAGGTATTTGATCCGACCGATCTGATTACACATCGCTTACCTTTAGAGTTGGCAGAGCATGGGTACGACATTTTTGATGCAAAACAAGATGACTGTATAAAAGTGGTTTTAAAGCCATAACGGAGAGGGTCAGACACATGATGCAACAATGCTTTTATTGCCAAGATGCAATCGGGGAAGGGATGGTTTACCATGTCCCCTTTAAATGGGAGCAAGACATTGAAGAGAAACCAATGTGTAAAGAATGCTATGATGAATGGCTCGAAGGGATTAAAGAATAAACGTTTGCCATTGCCCATATGACCGGCAATGGCTTCTTTGTGCGCTGAATAAACCCCGTATGTAAGACAAGATAGATAAAATTTATCAATAAATTTTAAAAATTGATTGAAAACAGACGAAAAATGATGACGTAAAATATTTTGTGTAAGCCCTTGAAAACATAAAAATAGGTAGGGTATCCTCGGAATTGTCGAGATTCCATAAGAGAGGAGTAATCCCTACCTATGTCATCAAGTATAAACAAATCCGACTTCACAAATCAACTGGAAGAAATCATAAAATCATTTATTCAAGAAAGACTTGAAATCATCATGAAAGCAGAACTGGATAACTACTTGAAAGTTGAAAGACCTAATCATCCAAACAGCAAAAATGGATATTATAAACGTTCATTAGACACGAGATACGGCAAAATCGAAGAATTATCAGTACCACGAGATCGCCGAGGTGAATTTCAAACTCAGCTCTTTGCTCCTTACCAACGTCGAGATGGATGGCTTGAGGAAACCATTATCAAGATGTATCAAAGTGGCATGAGTACCCGTGAAGTAGGGAAGTTCATTGAACGCATTCTCGGTTCTTCTTACTCTGCCACGACCATCAGTAATATCACGGAAGTGGCCATGGAAGATATCCAGGCGTGGCAGCAACGCGAATTACACCCACGCTATTCTGTGCTATATCTGGATGGCATGTATATCAAACTCCGCCGTGACACCGTGGCGAACGAAGTGATTTACTTTGCCATTGGAGTCACTGTAGAAGGATATCGTGAACTGTTAGGTTTCTACATTGGTGGTCAAGAGAGTGCTCTTGGTTGGCAAGAGATGCTTCAAGACCTCTATCAACGTGGGCTGAAGGAAGTCTTACTCGGTGTATTTGATGGACTTCCTGGCTTAGAAGAAGCTTTTAAAAGCCTTTATCCGAAAGCAGATGTCCAGCGTTGTGTGGTACACAAAGTACGACACACCTTAAATCGTGTGCGTAAGAAGGATCGAGAAGAAGTCGCTGAAGATCTGAAGGCAATCTACCGGTCCTTCACTCACTCACAGGCTGAAGAACAATTCTAT
>NZ_SNUY01000128.1 GCF_004376175.1 Halalkalibacterium halodurans
ATATTATTAGGGGGAGTTTTTTTATGATCATAAAACATAACTTTGGAATCGAACTTGAAGAATATGAGACAAGAGGCAGAAAAAATAATTTTCCGGTGTTTGATCGGTGTCCGAATTGTAACTGTATCGCTCAAGGAAACTTGCATCACAATGGTTATTACTGGCGCTATGGGGTCAATAAAAAGATAGAAAAACGAATTCCAATTTGTCGATTGAGGTGCTTAGCTTGTAAGGTCAACATCTCCATTTTACCTGATTTTCTTATTCCTTATTTCCAACATACACTGCATACAATCATTGGAAGGGTGCGTCGTTTCTTAAACGGAAAGAAAGTAGAAGGAAGCCGTCAACAATTGGAACAGCACGTGAGACGGTTTTATCAGAACCTTCATTGGATTCATAGCTTTTTCGCAGATGTAGGGCATCAATTGGGTTTATCGAAAAATCTAAAAAAAGAAGCCCTAAAATACGTGAAAATGATCCAGGATTTTGGCGAATCCACCTTCTTTCGAAGGAGCTGGGGTCACTTATCATCATATTTTATGGGCACATTAATTTTACCATAGTTATCGATGTAAAAAAATAAAAGCTGTCCCACATAAATCTTGCCTATGAAACAATTGGCGAAAAAAGTAGAATCATAAGCAATGGATAACCGGTTGTCCTTCTTAAAAAAGGAGGAAAAATGAATGGATGAAAAAACACGACAGGACATTGCTTTATTTCGTTATGGGTTAATTGCCCCTCTTTTAAATGGACAGGTGAACCCAAAGGAATATTTTCGTGAATTGGAGGGGAAAATCCATACCGTTCCACATTATGGAGAGCGGACAATTGCAGCCAAAACCATGCAGGAATGGCTTCTTCATTACCGAAGAAATGGATTTGATGCATTAAAACCTAAAAGACGTGCGGATCGGGGAAATACCAGAAGGCTATCACCAGATGACAAGGATCATATTCTGGAAGTACGAAAAAAATCTCTCCACATGCCTGTTAGTGTGTTCTACGAACAACTCATTGCGCGTGGAGAGATCACAATAAATCAAGTCTCTTACGCCACTATAAATCGTTTACTGAAAAAACACAAGCTCGCGGGCAAAAATCATATGAGCTTTCATCCGGAAAAGGAACGGAAACGTTTTGCCTATGATAAAGTCAATGTCCTGTGGCAGGCAGACTTGTCCCATGGCCCCTATCTTCCTATCGATGGAAAGATGAAAAAAACGTTTCTTATTGCTTATATCGATGACTGTTCACGTCTCGTTCCTTACGCTGAATTTTTCTCTTCCGAGAAATTCAACGGACTACGGGAAGTAACGAAACAAGCACTGGTGCGACGGGGAAAGCCAACCATCATCTATGCGGATAACGGGAAAATTTATCGTTCAGAAACGCTTCAATATGCGTGTGCCGAGTTAGGCATTACGCTAGCTCATACACAGCCATATGATCCTAAAAGTAAAGGCAAAATTGAGCGCTTTTTTAAGACTGTACAAACCCGTTTTTATCCGTTACTTCAAGTTGATCCTGTTCATTCCCTCATGAAACTGAATGAACGGTTTTGGCAATGGCTTGAGAAAGACTATCACCGGAGATCGCATGCATCACTCGATGGAAAAACACCACACGAAGTCTTTCAATCGCAATTGGATACGGTCACATTTTTAGACGACTTAACTGTGCTTGAAACGATCTTTTTAAAACGAGTCGAGCGAAAAGTGAAACTTGATGGAACGATTACGCTTGAAAAACAACTATATGAGGTGCCCGCGGAGTATATCGGTCAAAAAATTGAACTTCGAATGGATGAACAGACGGTCTATGTTTTTGAGGATGGTCAAAAGAGGGCTAAAGCTGTTCTAGTTTCCGTGCATAATAACGCCCATGTGAAACGAGGGCAATCTCCGTTCGCTCTTACAGAAACGAATCCTTCGAAGGGGGGCGCCAAGCATGTATAAAACGTTTTATTCACTAGCCAAAACCCCCTTTACCAAAGACATGAAACAGGCAGAAGCTTACCGTTCCACGAGCTATCAAGAAGCATTGAATGGGTTGAACTATTTACAAACATCGAAAGGAATCGGTCTGATTATCGGTGACCCTGGCGCCGGAAAAACATTCACCTTACGCTCATTCAAGGATTCCCTTAATCCTTCGTTGTATCATGTCGTCTATTTTCCATTGTCCACCGGTGGTGTGATGGATTTTTACCGAGGACTGGCTTATGGTTTGGGGGAAGAACCAAAGTTTCGGAAAGTAGATTTGTTTCGTCAGATTCAACAAGGAATTGAACGGATGGATCAGGGGCGCAAAGTCACTCCTGTTTTCATCCTTGACGAGATGCATATGGCAAAAGACGCCTTCTTACAAGATTTAGCGATTCTATTTAACTTCCAAATGGATTCATCGAACCCCTTTATTCTAGTACTCGCTGGATTGCCGCATTTAAAAACGCGGCTGAACTTAAATCACCACCGCCCGTTAACCCAACGAATCATCATGAGATATCAATTCCAGCCACTAAAAAAAGACGATGTTTTCGCTTATATTGATCACCACATGAAATTAGCTGGAGCGAACATGCCCATTTTTACAGAGCCTGCCCTAGAAGCCATAGCTTTACGCACACAGGGGTGGCCACGTGTCATCGACACGTTAACGACGAATTGTCTTTTATTTGGCGCACAATTAAAGAAGGAACAAATTGATGAGGAAATCGTTCGCATGGCAGCTGAAGATGGTGGTTTATAATGCGACAGCGATGCGGGATTATGGTTTCTGACATCCAGACTTGGAAGATCTGGATTGGTCAACAGAAGTATGACGCTTATGAAGGAATGGTTTTAAAAATCAAGATCCAGAATCGTTATTATCAAGCTTGTTTAGGCAAGGATCAACATGAGTGGTTTGTGACAATTGAACATGATGTCACGTTTAATCTCCGGATATTTGAGGTTTACAAAGTACAGATTGCCTCCGTTGATTTAAATCCAAACGTCTGATGCCTCTATTTAAGGGGCATTTTTTATGATCATATAGCCGAAATAATTTGGTAATTTATTTTCAAATCTGAAACTAAGTAAACAAAATA
>NZ_SNUY01000129.1 GCF_004376175.1 Halalkalibacterium halodurans
CCGCTCCTCATTCTAGAAAGATGCTTTTCAGAAGAAAAATAACCATGATTCTTTCAAAGGGATCGGGAATCTAATCGTTTTTGGCCTAAAACCCTGATTTATGTTCGAGGTATGAATAATTCAGGATGAAGAAGCCATTGAATTTGATGGTTCGTTTGGGGTTACAGGAGACATTCAAGGGGAGGATATCAATCTTCAGGTTCCATTTCGATTTTATGTAGATTCCGTTGCAGAAGAGATGGCCATTGATGTAGATCCGTATGTTACATTTTTCCCTGAGTTTGTTGATGTGTTCGCGAATAACGTTATTCCGCATATTCCGGAGGTAGAAGAGACATTAGGATCTGCATTAGATGGGCAAGATGTAGGAGAGTGGTTTTCTACTGAAGTGAATGGCGTCATTCTACCGATTTTAGAAGAGAACCTACAGAATGCTAAGCTTGTTGAGGAAATTGAGATTGATGGAAATTTATTTGAGACAAGAGAAAAGAATGAAGAATGGGTAGATAAATTTATTTTGGAGAAAGCTCTCCTTTATATGAAAGATAATACGGATGGTGAGTATATTTCCGAAGAAGATTCATGGATTTATTTGCAACTTGACAAAGATTTGTTCTTCCAATCATTCATTCATGCGTTACATGAAGTAGAAGCAAATGAACAGATGAAGGAAGCCTTTGAAGAAGATGGAGAGACAGCGGTCGAGGAAGCGATCAAAGAGCTAGAACAATCATTAGAAGAGATTGAAGATTACACGATGGATTTCGACCTTGGATTTAAAGTTGAAAGAGGGACATTACTCGAAAGCAAGGTTGAATTAACGATGTCATTTGAGGAAGATGGTATTTCCTTCGATGTAGGAATGAGTGTAGATAGTACTTACAACTATGATGATGCCGTTGAATTCAAACTTTACGGACAAGAACGTACGACTCTTACAGAAGCAGAATTAGATGATCTAACATATGAGATCCACTGGGAATTGGAATCATTAGTTAACGATTTACTAGCAGATTTCCAGGAAGATTACTATGAAGAAGAGTTGAGTGAGGAAGATTTAGCATTGCTTGCAGCGATTGAAGCACAAGAAGTGTCCCATGAAGATTTTGGATTGACTGAAGAAGAAATGTATTATTGGGTACTTGATTTAGAATTAGCAGGTTTGGTTGAGCCTGGAACATCCGACTTGTATTTAGAGTAATGAGAGAGAAAATGGGGCTGGCAGCGTTGCCGGCCTTTTTTCTCTACCTGTTAGAAAAAAATTTACTATAAAAAAGGTGGACAAAAATAGCCAAACGTAATCAAAAAGGTTCGGATCATTTTATTTTGATGATCCGAACCTTTTTTTCTTGCTTAGGTGCACCGGGGAGAGAATAGGCAACCTGAACAAGCTTCACATAAAGGTTTAAAGTATAAGGAAACATTCTCTTCTGCCATTAAGAGTTGGCGGAAAGATAAACGCTATTATTCAGGAGTATGCTTCCTATGTTTCTTTTCTCCCATTATGCCGTAAAAGAAAAGCTTCGTAATGTCCTCTGTTAACGGTAAGATTTTTTCATATACTTCTTCCTTTTGGATATATTCATTAAGCATTTTGATATAGAAGATAATCGCTTCATGTGATAAAGAAGGATCGACATATCCTTGTTCTTTTCCTTCTTGGAACAAGTGATCAAAGTGCTGAAGGGCATTTTGCATATAGTCGTTTTCAGCAATGGTTTCGTTTGCCGTATATTCCTTCATCAAATATTGATAAAACTCTTCATGAATGCGGCGCGCCACTTCTTTTTTTCTAAACATAATTTCCTTTATTTTTTCGGGGAATGGTTTATCGCTATACACCGTTTGTTCAAAATCGCGAACCGCCTTGTCCATATAATAAAGAAAAACTTCATGAGTCAAATTATGTTTGCTCTCAAAGTAATTATAGATCGTCACTTGTGAAACGTTCGCGTTCTTTGCAATTTCTGCTATCGATACTTTTTGGAGACCATACTCCATAAATAAAGATAAAGCTGCCTCCAATATATCGCGTTTTTTTTTGTTCTTTTCGTCGTTGAAAGCCGTCCATTTGCAACACCTCATCAGTTAGTGTAATAAAAATTTTGTAATAAAACAAATCAAATCGTTCATAAATTGTTGTCAAACGGTTGATTTTTTTATATTATGAAATATAAAGGTAAAAATATTTCAAAATATATGTTGATCCTTACATGTGGATGTCAAAGGAGGATTTCCTATGGAAATTGTAAAAGCAACAAATGTGAGGAAAAGATTTGGGGCATTCACCGCATTAAATCGTATAAATCTTGAAGTACGGTAGTGTCAAAAGTTCTATGAAAAACTAGCACGGTTCATACTACCTACCATTTATTAGGTGGAAATGCCACGCTATCGCTCTTGACAAACACACCAATGGTTTATTCAGAGGTCAATCAAGGGCGAAGGGAACAAACGAAGGCATGCTAAATAAACCCTTGACTTTTTCCATTTTAAACCATTGGCAAGTTCGGTTTGTCAAGAGTTCGCTTCGCCGATAGCTGAATAGGGCTCAGCTAAACAAAAGTTAGGCTGACTGTTGTTGAATCCAGTCTTGAGCTAATCCAATAAGGGCTGTCCATCTCGCTGGCATGGTTGGTAGCTTTTCTAATTCTGGAATTGTGACTGGCACTTTACCTTCAAGTGAAGAATGTGGGCGCAAGAAGTTAAAGTAAGCCACAAACAATGTCACAAAAGAAACAGATCCCTGTTCAGAACCAAAGCCGTGCGTCGAACGATAATTCCCTTTAAACGTGCGATTTAGTCGTTCAATGATTTGCTTGAGAGGTCGATACTCTCTGGAAACATCGTCTTCATTTGTTAGCCCGATGACCTGTTTGACGTCAAACGATATGTGGTTCTCTGCGAAGAAATGCTGTGCTAACAAATAGATTGGATTACCATCTAC
>NZ_SNUY01000013.1:0-745 GCF_004376175.1 Halalkalibacterium halodurans
TAACGGCAAAAGGTTACGACTTTGTCGTCGTGAACCCAATGCACGTTAAGAAAAGTAAAGAACTTGATGACAATTCTCCAACGAAAAACGATACGAAAGACGCAAAAGTGATCGCCCAGTTAATCAAAGATGGGCGATACTCTGTACCAAACCTCTTAGATGGCATATATGCGGAACTAAGAGAATGCGTAAAAATTCGAGATCAGCTTACTGAACAATTAATGATCACAGAAGGTCGCATTCAAAATGTGATTCAACGCTACTTTCCAGAGTTTTTCGATGTGTTTGGAGATTGGGAAGGCAAAGCCGCTCTCTGTACCCTAAAGCTGTTTCCGTTCCCCTCTGATATTCATAAAAAGACACCAGAGAGGGTTCTTCAAGAATGGAAACCGTATGTCCAACGAGGAGTTGGCATTAAGCGCGCAACGAAGCTTGTAGAAACAGCCAAAAAGAGCATTGGAATTGAAGTAGGCTTGAAATTTGCCAAGTGTGAACTGAAGAATCTTATTGAGCAGTATGAGCTTTTTAAGCGGCAATTAGAAGAGTTGGATCAGGAATTAGAAGCCATCGTTGAAACATTACCTGGTGCCCAACAAATGATGAAAATTCCAGGCTTAGGGGCGGTGACTGTTGGATTATTCTTTGCGGAAGTTGGGGACATTTCAAAGTACTCTCATCCTCAACAATTAGTGAACTTAGCAGGGCTATCATTACGTGAGCACAGTTCAGGTAAATTTAAAGGGCA
>NZ_SNUY01000013.1:755-45371 GCF_004376175.1 Halalkalibacterium halodurans
GGCTTAGGGGCGGTGACTGTTGGATTATTCTTTGCGGAAGTTGGGGACATTTCAAAGTACTCTCATCCTCAACAATTAGTGAACTTAGCAGGGCTATCATTACGTGAGCACAGTTCAGGTAAATTTAAAGGGCAAACAAGGATTACAAAGCGAGGAAGGAAACGATTACGCCGAGCCTTATATTTAGCGATTCGTCCCCTTGTCGCCCATAATTCAACATTTAAAGCCCTGCATCACTATTACACCAAACGCCCTGAACGCCCTTTGAAAAAGCAACAATCTTTGATTGCCTTGTGTTGTAAGTTACTACGTGTGTTGTTTGTCATTGGTCAAAAACAGTGTGAATTTGATGGTTCAAGATTAATAAAAGATATTCCTCAAATGGATGGATTACAGGCAGTGTAACCTTAGAAAGCAGATCACCCAAAGTGGCTTGACACGGAGCCTCTGCGGGCATGGCTCCTTGGCGAAGCGGCGAGTCATCCAATGATTCGCCCATGGCTAAGGAAGCCTACCATGCCCGCCACTCCATGTAAAGCCGTGCATCATCTGTATACTTACAAATAACAAACACCAATAGTGCAGAGTCGGAGTTTATTTTCACCATACGGGCTTATGACCCAGCAAAGGAGCTTATCCGACCTCCACCTCATGGATACGCAGGACGAAGGAAGGTATGGATACCAATCCGGAGAGACATGGGAGGGTTAGCGACCGTGAGTAGCGTGGAGATTTATAGGCACGGTCATACTACTCAATTACCAAACTATACCAGTTTGGACGTTAGGATGGATTATCCCCTGTAAGAAATTTTAATTCGTTCTACTTCTATCCAGTAGTACTGGTGAGATTACTATTTGGTGTTAGTGAAATTTGGAGAATACATGAGTATTAGCGAGAAAATTAAACTTTATTGAGGGAGGTATTCGTATGTCTTTTGCAGCCAGTTTGTATGAAAAAGCTCAGCCTATTTGGAAGGCTGGTTACAACCATCCATTTGTTCAAGGGATTGGTGACGGCACACTAGAGAAGTCGAAATTTCAATTTTTCATGAAGCAAGACTATTTGTATTTGATCGATTACGCGCGCCTTTTCGCCCTTGGGACATTGAAAGGAAACGACCTACAAACAATGTCAACGTTCTCCAAGCTTCTCCACGCAACGTTAAATGTTGAAATGGATTTGCACCGAGCGTATGCAAAACGACTCGGCATTTCGGCAGAGGAACTGGAGGCAACTGAACCAGCCGCGACAACCCTCGCTTATACGAGCTACATGCTTAATGTAGCACAGCGCGGCTCGTTGCTTGACTTAATCGCTGCGGTTCTTCCATGCACATGGAGCTATTACGAAATTGGGGTCAAACTCAAAGGCATCCCTGGTGCTTCTGATCATCCTTTTTATGGCGAATGGATCAAGCTTTATGCTTCTGATGAATTCAAAGAGCTCGCCGATTGGTTAATTCAAATGCTAGATGAGGAGGCAAAAGGGCTATCTTCAAAAGAAAAAGCCAAGCTAGAGACGATCTTCCTAACGACAAGTCGATTGGAAAACGAGTTTTGGGACATGGCGTACAACGAACGTATGTGGAACTACAATGGTTAAAGAGCTGTTAACGTTTGAGGAGGTTTCCTTTACCTACTCTTCCTCCTCACCTGTCATTGAGCGACTTTCGTTTACTGTGTTTGAAAATGAGATCGTTGCGATTTTAGCAAAAAGCGGTTCAGGGAAAAGCACACTGTTTCGCTTGATCACCGGATTAGAATCACCCGATCAAGGGACGATTGTTTGTCATGCTCAAGGAAAGATCGGTTACATGCCACAGCAAGACTTACTGTTACCTTGGCTCACGATTTTAGAAAATGTGTCCCTTCCCCTTGAAATTCAAGGAAAAGACAAAAAAGAAGCCAAAATAATTGCAGCTTCTTTTTTCAACCGGTTCGGTTTAGTAGGGACCGAATCTCTTTATCCTGATGCCCTATCTGGAGGAATGCGACAACGGGCGGCTTTTTTACGTGCGACATTAACAAGCGAAACACTCCTACTACTAGATGAACCGTTTGCCTCATTGGATAGTTTGACAAAAACGTCGATGCACCGCTGGTTAGTATCGATGTGGGAAAAGGAAAAACGAACGCTTTTGCTCGTCACCCACGATATTGAAGAGGCCCTCCTGCTATCTGACCGTCTGTTCATTTTTACGAATCAGCCTCTTCATGGCTTTACTGAAGTTCAAGTGCCGCCGGACTTAAGGCGTAAAATGGAAACCACAGAAGAGATGGAGCAACACCGGTCCTCATTAAAAAAAGACATTCGTGCCTTATTGATAGAGGAGTCGTTGCGATGAAAAGATCCTATCAAGCACTCGAACCTACTCTTTTCTTTCTAATGCTGATGGTGATATGGGAGATTAGCGCTCGTATGATCGGTCAACCGTACCTTCTCCCCTCACCGATCCAAATCGTCATGCGTACGATTGATCTTTCGGAATCGTTGTTCTTTACCCATCTACCTGCTACCTTGGCGATCATCTCAATCGGATTGGCCCTGTCAATCGTACTCGGAATCCTCCTTTCCTTGCTTATGTTTTGGAACGAACGGGTCGAACGAGCGGTCTATCCGTTGCTAGTGGCTAGTCAAACGATTCCTGTTATTGCACTAGCGCCGATTTTCGTTTTATGGTTCGGCTACAGCATTTGGAGTAAAGTCGCCGTTACGGTTTTGTTGACCTTTTTCCCGATTACAGTAAATACGTACGATGGATTGAAGAGTACGAACCGCCAGTATGAGGAACTGTTTTACACGATGGGAGCGACGAAAAGGCAGTTGTTTTTTCGACTGTTCGTCCCATCGACGCTGCCTTCCTTTTTAACAGGCCTTCGCATCGCTGTTCCTTTGGCGGTCATTGGTGCTGCTGTTGGTGAATGGTTAGGTGCTAACGAAGGACTCGGTTATTTCAGCAGAAGAATGATGACTCAATTTGACGGACCCGGTGTTTTCGCACCGATTTTCATCTTATCGTTACTCGGGATTTTAGGCTTTGCTGCAATTAAAAAGCTAGAGAACATCTTACTACCTTGGAGGAAAAAACAATGAAATCATTTAAAATCATAAGTCTGCTTTTAGCGATTCTTTTTTTAGCAAGCTGTCAAACGAATACAGCATCTGATGATGAAGCATTAGAGACGGTTGAAGTGATGCTCGACTGGTATCCAAATGCCGTCCACACGTTCTTATATGTTGCGATCGAAAATGGCTATTTTGCAGAGGAAGGATTAGACGTGGACATCGTCTTCCCTACGAATCCAACCGATCCTATTCAACTGACAGCGAGCGGGGCGATTCCCCTTGCGCTTAGCTACCAACCAGATGTGATTTTGGCCCGTTCAAAAGACTTGCCGGTTGTGTCTGTTGCATCCGTCGTTCGTTCCCCGCTCAATCATGTGATGTTTTTGGCTGAACAAGATTTCGATTCACCTGCTGACTTAGTCGGACTTACGGTTGGCTACCCAGGAATCCCAGTCAATGAACCGATTTTAAAAACGATGGTGGAAGCTGCTGGAGGTGATTATGAGCAAGTCCATTTAATGGACGTCGGCTTCGAATTAGGAGCATCGATCGTGAGCGGTCGTGCCGATGCCGTTGTCGGAACATACATCAACCACGAATACCCGGTGTTAAAGCACGAAGGGCACGACATTTCCTACTTCAATCCCGTTGATTATGGTGTGCCTGAGTATGATGAGCTCGTGCTTATTTCAAATGAAGCATACGTTGAAGAGTCTGGGGAAGTGCTTGCGGCCTTTTGGCGTGCAGCATCAAAAGGGTACGAATGGATGGTTGAGAATCCTGATGAAGCGTTGAATGTGCTCCTCACAAACCAAGATGAGGCAAACTTCCCGCTTATTCAAGAAGTAGAAGAGGAAAGCCTCTCCATATTGCTAGAGAAAATGGAAAATCCGAATGGACCGTTTGGTGGACAAGATGCTGAATCTTGGGAAGAAGTGATTAGTTGGCTAGATGCTCATGACTGGCTCGAACAACCTGTTGTTGCAGAAGACGCCTTTTCATCCATTACGGATTGATAAGTAAAAAAGCAGCGTGCCGATCAAGCACGTTGCCTTTTTTTATTGGTCTTTTTCTTTTGATTCTAACGCTCTTGCGGAGGTAAGATCTCATCCTCTGATTCTCGCTTCATATACACGCTGCGGCTCGGGAACGCAACAGATACTCCTTCTTCCTCTAAAATCTCGATGATTTTTAAGTTGATCTCTTCTTTCACCACATACCATTCAGACCAGACGATGGTGTTCGTAAAGAAATAGATAAAAATATCGAGGCTAGAGGAGTTAAATTCACTAAAATGAACCATGATCACCTCTTGATCCACTTGATCGTGCTGACGCAAATAGGCTTCAATTTTCGTTCGCACCGATTGGAGCTGCTCTTTCGTCGTTGCGTATTCAAGTCCAAGGTTAAACGTAATCCGTCGTTTTCGCATCTGGGACCAGTTCGTAATCGGTTCACTTGCAAGCGTTGAGTTCGGAACGGTTACCACCGAATCCGCAAACGTGCGAACTCTCGTGCTACGGAACGTTATATCTTCAACCACACCCTCAACAGTTGGCGTCTGGATCCAATCCCCTTTCGAGAATGGCTTTTCAGTCACGATAATGACCCCGCCGAAAAAATTGCCGATCGTATCTTGTGCGGCCAAGGCAAACGCCAATCCCCCTAAGCCTAGACCTGCGATAAAGCCACCGATCTTAAACTCCCATTCCGCAAGGATGATCAGAATGGTGAGGGCCACGACAATAAACCGTAGCATTTTGGACAAAAACGGGATAACCATACTGTTTTCATCAAGATCCATCCATTTGGCAATTGTTAAGAAGATCGTCGAATGGGCCCCTGTATAATTAAAAAATCCCCATCCTAAAAGTAAAATTAATAGCGAACGGTACAAGTGGTCTACAAAGGCGACAGCTGTCACGGGGAACGGCAAAGCCATAAGAGCTAAGTATGTTCCGAGAATAATCCAAAACGCCCGCAACGGCTTCTCAAAGGAAAGTAACAAGTTTGTAAGGACGTCGGTTTTCGACTTTTTCGCTAGCCGTAAAATAAGCTTAAAAATATACTTCGTAAATACTTTTCGAAATACAAGAAAGATGATAAAAATCGCAACGGGTATAAGATAGTCTTGCCAGTTAAACCGTTCAAACGATTGAACAAAACGTTCCCATTGTCTCGCGTAATATGAATTCATGGTAACACCTACTTTTCTCTCTCGATTGTTAACAAACCGGATGTGCAAGCCATCTAATCTTCTCTCCTCTAATTTGCTATTTTAGCACAGATAGAGCTGACGATTGTATTAGAAAAACATAATCCTTTTCTGTTTGAACGAGACAGTTTCAAAAAAGCCCGCTCAAAAAAGCAGCAGCAACCGTAGCAACAAAGTTCAACGAATCGCTTGGGCTTAGGATGATTGACGCTTGGCATCTCATTTTAGGCTTTCTTTGTTTTAAAGGACTTGCCACTTTTCACTCCTACAAAAAAAGCTCCTCCTTACTCAGTAGGAGGTAGCTCATTTTCGACAACTTCGCGAATCATTTCACCGATTTGATTGTCCTCTTGATTTTCTCTTGGCCTTCTAGAGTGTCTGCCTTTTTGTCCTTTAAGTGTTTGTGCAAGATCATCGCTCCACTCATTCCCGATTTCCATCATCGTCGCGGTTACTTTCCCTTGTCTAAGACCGTCTAACTGCTTTATCATATTTTTACGAGTGACTTCTCCTCGCTCAGGGGCAAACAACAAGGCACTAGCCGCGCCAACGACTCCTCCTAAAAGAGCACCAACAAACATGCCGTTCATGCTTGAATTTCTTCTTCTTTGAAACATAGGTTGTACTCCTTTCTCATTCAGTCACATATAGTGTTAACAAAAATGGATTGAATATGTGAGTTCCCGTTATAGTTTCATTTTTCGCTGAAAAAGGAATAAATAAAAAGATCGTCTTATTTATGAGAAAAGGATGTGATACGGCATGAGCAAACGTCCGAAAGCACTTCAGAACATTATTGATTTCCGCTACGTTCAAACCGTCGGATTTTGGGAGCGTTTTCAAAAATTTAAACAAGAAGATTTCATTAGTGAAGAGTCAAAATTTTTTATTCTCACTCATTTTGCGGTGATGACGGCAGACGTCGTAAATTCTCTTTCAGGCTTCCACTCTGATGAATGGGAGGAAGAAGACGAGGCCATCTTCCCGTTTTTATCTGAAAGGGGAAAAGAATTTATTGCCCGCCAAGAAGAAATACCAGGACATGAGGAGATCAAAGTAAAAGACTTTCACGAAGTTCTCGTTTTAAAGAATGTCTCGATCCAACCGTTCGTCTCAAAACAAACGATCAAAATGCAGCAAATGCTTTTATTTAGTGATCAAGTCGTCGGTATGACATTTGGCGAAGTCCCTGAACCAACAGACGAAGATGATGAATGAGCCTGAGATCTTCGGAAATTATTTTTACTATATAAATTGAATTAAAGGGTTACAATCACTCTCTGTCGAAGTATAAGCGTAACACTTATCAATGAATGGAGAGAAACCCAATCGGATTAACCCCCTAAATTTGGACATAATCACAACTTTTTAAGTTATTTCTCAAAAATGCTCTTTGTTTCGTCTTTTTGTAGTATAGCCTGTCCGTCCATTTCATCAAGGGTAAAGGCTTACGCCCGTGTATCCACGCCCTTGATTTCATTCCCGTCCAGGCTACTGGGTAATTAAGACGAAACAAGGCATGAGTCTCGCTTTAAACGCGTACTTCCTGAATGGGAATCAACCCCCGCCTGTTCTGTTCATAAAATGTCTCTGGTGCCAGATAGTGGATGCTCGAGTGAATACGCTGCTTGTTGTAAAACCGGATAAATTCTGTCACTGCCTTATATGCCTCTTGGTATGTATCAAAGACCATACGGTCTAGACACTCATCCTGTAAAATGCGATGAAACGCTTCGATGTGAGCGTTCATATTTGGCATTTTTGGAGGTATACGCTCATGCTCTACCTTCA
The DNA here is from genome assembly GCF_004376175.1 of Halalkalibacterium halodurans. Lineage (GTDB taxonomy): Bacteria > Bacillota > Bacilli > Bacillales > Bacillaceae_D > Halalkalibacterium > Halalkalibacterium halodurans. The sequence goes on from NZ_SNUY01000013.1 coordinate 7,831, forward strand.
AAGTTGCACAGCCTTGGTGAAAACGCTGGGATATATACTGTGGTCCATTATCAGAACGGATAATCAGGTCATGCTCTCGATTAAACAGTTGCCTTTTAAGCAGCGCACGTTGAAGGGCACGTACCGCATCTTCAGCTTGGCAACTTAAGCCAATGTGAAAATCGATGACCGTCCGATCATAAACATCGATGTAAGACAGGAGAAAGAAGAAGCGTTGTTCTCCTTCAATAAAACCATATTTAATGTCGGTTTCCCACAATTGATTGGAATCGGTTATGACTTTGTTTCGCGCTACACGTTTCGGTGGTTTGTTTTGCTTCTCGCGTTGGGGACGCAAGATGCCAAGTTCTTTACATAGGCGATAAACTTTCTTTTTGTTAATGATCAACTGACACTGTCGACGTAAAACCATCGTTAATTTGTGGTAGCCATAGGATTGACCCTCATGGGCGACAAGATCCAACAACCACGCTTTAATCTGTTCATCCGAAACTTTTATCCCTTTATGGTTATATGAATACCCCGGTGCTGGTCGTCCCTCACTCACTGTTTTTTCTTTCACACGATAATATTTGCGGTAGTAATAAGTCGAACGGGCGATGCCTATGATTTTCAGCACCGTTCTGATGGGGTATCCTTTACGAATCCATTTGTCAGCTACTTCAATTTTTTCAGCAAGTGAGGGTTTTTCTTTTTTAATAGATCACGGAGAATGGCAATCTCCAGGTCTTTTTCACCTAATAGTTTCTTCAGTTGCTCATTCTCCTGTGACAATGCTTTTGCATCGAGTGTTGGGGTTGCCGTAATATCTACATCGCCAAATTTACCGTCTTGATATTCCTTTGTCCAACGATGCACCAGATTAGGATGGATATCATACCGACGGGCCACAGCAGCCTTATTTCCGGCCTCTAAGGCCTCCTTGACAACTTGTATTTTAAATTCAACAGAATGTCTTTGGCGTTTCATATTCATCAGCCCCCTAATTTTATAGTTAATAGTTTAATAGATCACACCTTAGTTGTCCAAATTCATTAGGGGGCTTATAGGCCTACAGTCCTGAATTAAATCTAGTGGAAGGGCTGTGGAAGTGGCTCAAATCAGATGTTATTTATAACGTTTTTTATTCATCTGTCAAAGAGATTCGCAGGAATGTGCAAGCTTTTATTCGTGAGTTGAACGACACACCTGAAAAAGTCATTGACCGATTGTGTGTGCAATTGTAAAAGATAAATTCAACTTATATATCATGAAAAAAGAGCCGTGTTGGCTCTTTTTGTTTATTTACGCTCTTCCCCGCCGCGGTCAAGCTTATCTTCAATTGTCCCTTCCATATAGACGTCCTCCACTTGTTCATGTGTGAGGTCATTCCCTGACATTTTTCCATTGGTTTGCTCTTTCATTGAAACTTGCTCATGCTGTTGATCTTCTTTACCCATGATCATTCCTCCATCCATTTTGTTAAAAAATAGTGTGTCACGTATCGGTTGTTCCATTCAATATGAGCAAACGTATATTTTTCCATTTCCTTGGCATCTGTACGACCCTTGGAAGATGTGCCGCATAAGATGGTATTACCTTCATAAGTTTCAGCTTATGAGGGACGCCCATAATCATCCAGAGCATGCTGGGTGATTTACCTCCTTATGAAAAAGAGCACCTCTTAATAAGCGGGTGCTCTTTTTATTGTAGACGCACCCTGAACGGCCTTTACAAAATTCAAAATGACTTTTAACTTTTCTTGACAATTTCTCAATATTTTCTTGATAGGATGATAGTAAAGCAATGTTCTAATTCAATTCAGGGGGGATCGGAGTGGAGAGATCACGTTCATGGATGGTACAAACCGATTGTACATTGTTTCAACTGCTTAATGGGAAACAAGAGGCCATTACGTTCAACCGCTGGATGTCGATGATTACTCATCTTGGTGGCGCGATCAGTACGATTTCTACCGTCGTTATCTTAAGCTTATTTTCAGCCGGGCTTATCCAACAAACAGCCTATGCCGCCGTAGCTTCATTGATTATCAGTCATTGTATTGTCTTTTTTTTAAAGCATATCGTCAGGCGTAATCGCCCATACCTTGTATGCCGAGCGCCTTTGTGGCAAAAAAACCGTTAAAAGATCCTTCCTTTCCTTCTGGACATACGACGGCTATTTTCTCCGTTACGACACCGTTCATGATCTTATCCCCACTCTTGATTATGATCTTGTTACCCCTTTCTTTCCTTGTCGGCTGGTCACGAATCCGTTTAGGGCTCCATTACCCTTCCGATGTCCTAATCGGAGCGATCATCGGTTATATTTGCGGCTTGTTCTCATACCTTTTCTTTTCATCGACCGGAGCTGTGTGAGTAGAAATGAATGAGTGGGGGGATTTATGATGAGAATTGCTTTGTTCACCGATACGTATATACCACAAGTGAACGGTGTAGCACGAACGATAAAACGACTTGTGGATCATTTAGAAAAACGGCAAGTCGAATACGCTCTATACATGCCAGAAACGATCGAGAAGCTTGACCGCTTTGAGTCAAACATTCATACGTTCGCAAGTTTGCCGTTTTTTTTGTATCCAGAATGTCGCATTGCATTGCCGAACGTATTCAAGCTACGTCAGCAACTAACTTCATTCCAGCCTGATTTACTCCACATCGCCACCCCATTTAACGTCGGTCTGTCAGGGTTACAGCATGGAAAGAAATACGGAATTCCGATGGTCGGTTCCTATCACACCCATTTTGATCACTACCTTCATTATTACAAGCTACAGTTTATGAGCGCTTGGCTTTGGAAGTATGTGAAGTGGTTTCACCAACCTTTTGAAAGGACGTTTGTCCCATCAGTTGAAACGATGAGACACTTGCAAAAGCATGGGTTCCAACGGCTAGCCCTTTGGACACGTGGAGTGGATTGCGAACGATTCCACCCTAAGCAGCGACACCGCTCCTACGCCAGCAATTTATTGCCAAAAGACAAAGCGGTGCTCTTATATGTTGGCCGGCTTGCGCCGGAAAAGGATCTCGCTACATTGGTTGCTATCATGGCACAACTCCCACAGGAACTTAATGAAAAAATACAATGGATGATCGTTGGGGATGGGCCATCTTTGCCCGAAATGAAAAAACAATGCCCTACCAATGTGACGTTTACTGGTTATTTGAAAGGTGAGGAACTAGCGGCAGCCTATGCGAGCGCTGATCTGTTTGTCTTCCCGTCGGTAACCGAAACATTCGGCAATGTCGTACTTGAGTCTTTCGCTTCTGGTACCCCGGCTATTGTAGCAGACCGGGGCGGTGTAACCGAGATTGTCGAACATGGGAAGTCAGGAATGATCTGCAAAGCAGGAGACGTCCATTCATTCATTCAAGCAATCGAACATTTGCTCATGAACCGATCGAAGCGAGCGGAAATGGGCTATGAGGCGAGGCAGTATGCCTTGACCCAATCATGGGAGCGGATTTTTGACGATCTACTGGAGCAATATGAACAAGTGATCTTCCATCATAAAAAAAGACATTTGGCTTAAGGAAAGCGCTGACGACATGAAAATGCACGACTTCCGACCATTGGAGAAGCTATCATAACATGCAATAGTGAATAAGAGTGGCACCTACTGAACGACGGTGGGTGCCACTCTTATTTTTCAGGTGTAGATTTTATACTATAGGGGTTGATTGTTTCAAAAAACACTCGCATGCCGCGAGCAGCAAATGGCATTGTTCGATTATCTGATCCATCCATTTTAAAAGCAAATTTGGTGTAATGATAAAAAATAGAAGGAATGTGTATTATTTTAGAATCGCCTCCCATGAATCAACAGAAAAAGTTCAGATCATTAAAATAAAATGATCCGAACCTTTTTGATTACGTTTGGCTTATTTTTCTCTTAACCATTCTTTTTTAAAGGCAGGGACAAGATCTTCCTCCGCCGCTCGTACTAGTAATGATTCAACGGCTCGATAACCATCTTCCCCTAAGTCCTCGGTAAAAGTATTTACATAGAGATCGATATGTGCCTTGGCCACTTCTTCAGCCATCTCTTGTGCATGGCTCATCACATATTCTTTCGAAGCGTCTGGGTGAGCCCAAGCATATTGAACAGATTGCTTAATCCAGCTTTGAATTGCTGAAGCATCTAGTCCTCGCTTTGCAATAATCGCACCGAGCGGGATCGGAAGACCTGTATCTTCCTCCCACCAGCTTCCTAAGTCTTGAAGCATCGTCAGCCCGTATGCTTGATATGTAAACCTTGCTTCATGAATAACAAGACCGGCATCGACCGTTCTATTTCGCACAGCAGGCATAATTTCATGAAACGGCATGACGACAATTTTCCCTACTTTGCCGTCGAGCTGCTGCGCTACCCAAAGACGGAATAGCAAGTAGGCTGTCGACCGCTCACTAGGAACGGCAATCGTTTTTCCATTTAGAATGTTTGGATCGTCTCCCGTTTTCCCCTTCGTCAGTAATAAAGGCCCACAGCCTCTTCCTAAGGCTCCACCACATGGAATCAATGCGTAATCCTCTAAAACGTACGGCAAAGCGGCATAGGAGATTTTCATCACTTCCGGCCCTTTGCCTTCAGCAGCCAAATGATTTGTAATATCGATATCAGCGTAGGTGACATGTAGGGGTGGGGCCCCTTGAATATGCCCATGAACCCAAGCGTGAAAAACAAACGTATCGTTCGGGCATGGCGAAAAAGCAATGTTCACGTATAATCCCTCCATAAGACGCTTGAAACTTTTGTTAATAAACTGAGCGATTCTTTTAATTTCCAAGCCTCGCGATTTCTCGGACCTACCTCATTAGAAATCGAGCGAATCTCCAGAAACGGGACGCCGAATGCTTCCGCTGCAGTTCCCACACCAAAGCCCTCCATCGCTTCTGCCACGGCATCAGGATAACGCTTGATTAAACGACTCGCTGTCTGTTCTGTCCCCGTTACTGTTGCACGCGTTAAAATCGCTCCTTGATGTACAAATGGATAGGCAGCAAAAAGGGTACTCACCACTTGCTCCACCATCTCTTGATCGGGTCGTAAATAAATGGAGCCGAATCCGAGATCATCTAAAGGGAGAAAGCCATCGCTTGATTCGGCCCCTAAATCTGCTGCAATGAGCGCATCGGCGACAACGAGGGATTCGACGGCGGCCTTTTCTTTAAAACCACCAGCGATCCCCATACTTATGACAAGATCATAGTCCTTGCTTGCTAACGCTTTTGCTGTATATGCTGCAGCTGACATGGGACCGACCCCAATGGTCATAACATCCACTTGAGCATCACGACCAAGCCCAGCTTGGATAGCCTTTTGCTCGGCAGTCACCGAAGTGGCAATCAGCACCTTTTGTTGATTAAACATGGATATGTGCCAGCTCCTCCTTATGTATGTTGTGCCTTTTCTAGTGTAGCGAAAGTCCATGTTTTTTTCTAGCGACAAACCTTTTCCTCCACTCATACCTAATCCTCAAGACGTACACGTGCATAGACTAGAAATAGATTTAGCGTTACGTTGCCCCCTAACACATCAGAAAGAAGACGTACAGCATTGACCCAATGGAAGGAGGTGCCTTCATGGGATACTACTATGGCTATCCCCCTTTTCCACCCCCATATCGTGGTTATTGTCCTCCCTATGGAGGAGGCGGATTTGCTTTTGCGCTCATCGTTGTTCTCGTCATCCTGCTCATCATTCTTGGATGCGGCTGGTTTAAATAACAAAGAGCGCTCATTGCTGGGCGCTCTTTGTTTTGTTTTTTAGAAAACGGGAATCGTCATTGGTACGATGATTATAAAATACGGGGAACCAAGCCGAGCTTTTTTAGTCCGTTAGACACCCCATCACATTCTACACTAGTCGTCTGGTCATCAGCATAGGCAAGCAAGTCAGGATGAGCATTCCCCATCGCGATACCGACACCGACATACTTAAGCATTTCCTTATCATTCATCCCGTCACCAAAGGCCACTGCTTCTTCCTTTTCTATCCCTAAATAAGAAAGGGTTTGTTGGACAGCTATTCCCTTATTTGTCGTATCTCGAATCACGTCGTATGCATGAGCCTTCAGGTCGCCAACGTTGACTGAAGCTAGATGGATACCATTACATGCTTCATAAGCGGCAACATCCTCTCTGCTCACATTGAGTAAAGTCATCCCTAAAACTGGATCTTGCTTTTTCGGATCGTAAACCCGGTTATGCTTCAAATGAAAGATTCGGATAAATTGTTGCATGCAGCTCGTATCTATTCCTGTGAGCACATTCTCTTCGTTCGTATACATAACCACTTCATGGTTTCTTTCTCGTGAAATCGTCAATAGACGATCTAGCGTTTTCGGTTCAATTGGCTGCATCAAGATGTCCTTCCCATTATAAATCGCATATGCACCATTGTAGCCGATAAAGGAATGAACCTTTAATTGCTCTGCTAATTCAGAAATCTCGTGCAACGGTCTGCCTGTCGCAAGAAACACCTCCATTCCTTGCTCCTGAACATGGCGAATCGCGACCTTTGTTGACTCCTGCACGGTATCATCTGGTAAAAGGATCGTCCCATCGATATCTAAAAACAACACCTTGTATGGTCCCATTTGAAAATTCCACTCCTTTTAACTCAAAGCCTTCTCTCCTCTTTATTACTTTAACACACCTTTTGACAGTTGACGCTCCTTCCCCTGTTAAATCATGATGAAGACTTTGTTTCGTTCCATTTCAACAGTCCCGCACTTGCCTATCGTTCATGTCGGTGGTACGATTTCCATAGATTGCATGTTTATAAGTGTCCAAAGCCCACTAGTTTATTAGGATTTCGGATCAAGTTTTATAACGAAATATACTAAAATTAAAAGGAGGTGTATCAATCGTGTTAAAGTGGCTCCCTTTAGTTGCTAGAATGGTGTTAGGTAGTATTTTTCTCCTTGCAGGGTTCAACGGGCTTTTTGTTATCTTCGGTCTAGAACCGTTTATAGATACGAGCGAGGAAGCGATGGCCTTGTTTCAATTTGCTTATTTACTTGTGACCGTTAAAGCCTTGGAGGTCATTTGTGGTATTTTTCTGCTCATGAACCGATTCGTTCCTCTTTCACTCGCCGCCCTGTCTCCTATCACGGTAAACATTTTCTTACTTCATGTGTTTCTCGATCACTCATTGCTCCCGTTAGCTTTTCTTCTCATCCTTTGTCAAGGCTACCTTCTCTACATTTACAGACGAAATTTTTTCACATTGTTGGAAAAGAAACCGCTTTAAGCTTTAAACCGCCTCTGCCTGCTTGACATCGTTTCGTTGTTTATTCGGTTCAGGGAGAAATAAATTGCAGATAGCGGCTACAATCAAAATGACGATAGACATATACAGGGGTACCGTATAGCTGCCTGTCTGTTCATAAAGCAAGCCTGGCACATAAGCCCCTAATGCCGAACCAACTTGATGGCTAAGAAACAACCATCCGATCATTAGTCCGATGGAGTATCGTTTAAAATACTGTGTCGCAAGAAGCTGTGTCGGAGCAACCGTCGCAAAGTCAACGAGACCGAACAAGATAGCAAAACCTAACAATAGTAACGGGTCATGGCTATGCACTAAGATCACGAGCGATAAAGCACGTGCTACATAAAGGAGAAACAAAAATTTACGACTACTCCAACGATCAGCAATGACACCCGAAAGCAAGATTCCCACTATATTAAAACCAGCTAGTAAGCTAACCGCCGCACTCGTGACACTTGTTGAAAATCCGTGATCGTGTGACAACGGAATGAGATGGGTATCCATTAACCCTGTCGTCGTAAAGCCGCAAATGGCAAAAGGTAACACGAGAAACCAAAAGGGCCTCATACGAAAAACCGACCAATTGGAAAAAGTGGCACTGTTAGGGGAGGTGTTTGTTTCCTCCTCTTCTCGCACGCCTCCAATCGGTTCTACTTGTTTTTCTGATGGATGATTGCGCAACAACAGTAGAACGATCGGAAAAACGATGACCGCCAAAAAGAAGCCAAGTATAACAACGGTAGCCTTCCAATCAAGCCATTGGATCAACATGAGCGACCCAGGCACAAGAATCATTTGGCCGGCACCAAAGCCGGCTTCAATAATCCCGAAAGCAAGGCCTCGCTTTTTATTAAACCAGTTCGTAATCACAACAGTCGCGGCCACATTAGACGCCCCACCGACTCCAATAGAGACGACAACACCGTACAGAATAAATAGATGCCACGGCTGTGTTGCCATTGTCGTCAAAACGAAGCTAACACCAACGAGAAGTGTGCTACAGGACAGGATGAACCGGGCCCCTAACCGATCCACAAGCTTACCGATCAATGGCTGAGAGATCCCATAAACAATAAAGCTAAGTGTGGAAATAAGCGAAATGCTTCCACGATCCATCGAAAATTCAGTTTCCCAAGGCTGAACAAAAGCACCGAACGATAGGCGAACACCTTGGACAGCTAAAAACGTTAAAAAAGTTACCGCGACAATGATCCATCCATAATGTATTTTTCGTTTCATTGCATCTCCTTTTTCGATAACAATATATTTTGTGAAAATAACCCTTATCCTTTGATCTGATCATCAGATGATTACAAATGCACGATTTACCTTTTAAAAAATTCTCTGAACGTTTACTCGTAACCAATTAATAAATTTTCCTCCTCCTTTTACTATGAAACTGCAACCATCCTCTCTCTTTTCTACTTCTCATATGAGCTTTGGCCTCTTTCAGTTTATTCCAAATTATGTACACATTTATATTTACAGTTTATAATTATTTTATATATACAGATTTTCCTAGGGGGAACATCCATGACGTTAACCTACTTCTTAGATAAAGAAACGGATACGCCGATATATAAGCAGCTTTACGAATCGCTACGGAAGGATATATTGTCAGGAAAGCTAAAAACAGGCGCAAAGCTACCGTCGATTCGCCATTTCGCACAAACGTTAAATGTTAGTGTCATCACAGTACAAAATGCTTACCACCAGCTAGAGGCAGAAGGATACATTACGAGTCGAGATCGCAGCGGATATTACGTGGAAAATCTAGCAGGACTCACACTTTTAGAACGTCAAGATGCAAAGATCATCCACGCTCCGCATCATGATCAAGCATCGGAAGATCAGATCATCGATTTTAGCCCGTCCAACATTGATAACGCCCAGTTTCCCTTGTCCATTTGGCGTAAGTGTGTCAATGAGACCCTATTAAACCACGAAACACGCTTTAATCATCACGGAGCCAAATTAGGAGAATTGCCGTTAAGAGCTGCAGTGGCTGATTATGTGACAAAGTCTCGGATTTTGGATTGTACAGAGGAACAAGTTGTCATTTTTGAAGGCATCGAACATAGCATGAATATTCTGTCCCTTTTGTTCAAACAAATGGGAAAAACAGCCATTATGGAACAGCCGAGCTACAAAGTAATTGAAGATATTTTTTCCTTGCATCAATTACCGATTCAGCGGGTTCCATCACCTAAAGGGGTTTTATCATTAGAAGACCTGCAAGAACAAAAAAATGGTGTTCTCTATTTGACACCGTCTCACCAATACCCTTACGGAAGCTTTCTGTCGATTCAAGAGCGGATCAAAATTATTAATTGGGCGCAAAACTCAGAGAGCTATGTCATTGAGGACGATTACGATGGTGAATTCCGTTATGACATCGACCCTGTTCCGTCGTTACAAGGACTATCGAAAAACCATGTCATTTATATCGGAACATTTTCTAAGACGCTCTCTCCTGCAATACGAGTAAGCTATGCGATTTTGCCTCCAGAGTTGATGAAGCGCTATCAAGAGGTATGTTCCATGTTCCCTTCGCCTGTCAGTGTCCATCTTCAGTTGGCATTGGCGAAATTTATGGAGGATGGTCACTATGAGCGGCATATTCGCCGGATGCGTAAGTATTATAAGGAAAAACAGGACTTTCTTATCGCAACCATTCAAGAAGTGATGGGTGATCATGCAGCCCTTCATGGGACAACAGCTGGACTCCATCTCGTATTGGAACTAAAAAATAACTCTCGGCCGTACAAACAGTTGTTAGCAGCAGCAAGGGCTCACGGGGTGAACATTTACCCTGTTAAGGATGTAACGCCTAATCCTTACTTCATTTTAGGATTTAGCGGCCTGCCAAGAGAAAAAATTACGGAGGGAATCCGGCGTTTGCATAAGGCTTGGATAGAATGATTTCTACAAGTGCTGCTGATCAAAGTAAGGAACGAGCGTAATCGTCACTTACCGTTCGCCAAAGAGGGTCTGAAACTCCCAACCACAATAAAATCCCTTACCGTTTTTTGACCACTGTAAGGGATCTTTTAGAATTAGCAGATAATCAGTAAGAAAACAGATTCGCTTTCGATCGGCGAATCTGTTTTTATCATGCTTAACGAGGAGAATCTTCGGTAATGGCGCGAAAAAACTTTCGTCTGGCTAGGCTAAAAAACTCCCTCCATCGTCTTAATTCAAGTCCGAGCGGATCGTTTGTATAGAAAAACAGCTGCCCCGATGTACATAGGGACAGCTGCTCGTTTCCTATTATCGTTGTTCTAATCGAGCAATACGATCATCTAAATCAGGATGGGTGGAAAACAGCTTCATGACGCCACCTCTACCACTAATTTTCATCGTTTGCACCGCTGAGTCATCCGTGCCATCGTTCAGCTTCGTTCGGTCCAAATAAGCTTTTAATGAACGGAGCGCATGAGCCATTTTATCACGTCCAGCTAAATCAGCTCCACCTCGGTCAGCATGATACTCTCGGTAACGAGAGAATGCACTTACGACAATACTTCCGAGAATAGAGAACAAAATTTGGAACACGATGATCGCCGCAAACTGTACGATCCATTGCAACTCGGAACGAACAAAGCGCGACACAATGATGGCAGCAACTCTTGAGAGGAAGACGACAAACGTGTTGACAACTCCTTGGAGCAATGTCATGGTTACCATATCTCCATTGGAAATATGGGCAACCTCGTGGGCAATAACCCCTTCGACCGCGTCATCATCCATTGCATCCAACAATCCAGATGAAACCGCCACAAGCGAACGTTTTTTCGAAGGGCCTGTCGCAAATGCATTCACTTCGGCTGATTGATAGATCCCTACCTCTGGCATGTGCATAAGTCCAGCTGCACGAGACAAGCGATGAACCTTTTCAACGACAAAACGTTCCCGCTCGGTTAACGGGCCATTTGGATCTAGCACTTTGACGTTCATCATTTTCTTTGCCATCCAACGTGACATCGCAAGGGAGATGAAGGCCCCTGTGAAACCAACGATTAAACTAAAGACCATGAGCGACGCATAGTCAATCCCTAAGCCAGGGCCACCAGTTTCAAACGAGCCTCCAAAGTTCGTAAACCTCGAGATGATCGACCAGACAATGACGATCGTTGTCATGACTAGAACGTTCGTTAAAAGAAAAAATAAAATACGCTTCCCCATTCGTAAACCTCCATTTTCATGTTGTCCTAGTATATTTTAACACGATTCAATGAATATACCAGATATTATTTTAGATTATGGGCAGGAACGGTGACGCTAACGATTAACGATACTATATACATAAAAGGATTATTCGTCTACTGCTTCAAGCGATTTGTTATAAATTCTCCTTTTTTTTGAGCGCTATTTTTTACGATCCCGTGTCTAAAGCATAAAACTGTTATGATAAACTGAACATGTTCGTAAGTATCTTATCACAGGACGGGAGTGTAAAAGATGAAGATTGCAACCGTTGGTACTGGCCCGATTGTTGAAGCGTTCCTATCGGCATTGGATGAGATCGATGGCCCGATGTGTGTCGCCATGTATTCGCGTAAAGAAACGACAGCGAAACCATTAGCAGATCAATATAACATCCCCACCATTTATACCGATTTTGACCACATGCTTGCCGACCCTAATGTGGAGGTTGTCTATGTAGCTTCCCCTAACAGCTTACATTATCAGCATGCCCTCCAAGCATTAGAGCATCGGAAGCATGTGATTTGTGAGAAGCCGTTTACATCAACTGCACGGGAATTAGAGCATTTGATATCCGTTGCAAGGAAAAACGAGTTAATGTTGTTTAAAGCGATCACAACGATTCATTTACCAAACTACCAATTAATCAAAGAAAACATTCATAAGCTTGGCTCAATTAAAATGATTCAATGCAACTATAGCCAATACTCAAGCAGGTACGACCGTTTTCTAAGCGGAGAAACACCGAATGTGTTCAACCCAGCCTTTTCCGGTGGCGCTCTCATGGACATTAACGTATACAATATTCATTTCGTTATGAACTTGTTCGGCCCTCCTGAGGCGGCTCACTATATTGCAAATCAGCATGCCAATGGCATCGATACGTCAGGCGTGCTCGTTTTAAAGTATCCACATTTTATTAGTGAGTGCGTCGGGTGTAAGGACACGCAGAGTATGAATTTTGTCCTCATCCAAGGAGAAAAAGGATATATCCATGTCGAAAACGGGGCGAACGGTTGCCGCAACGTCAAAATCTACCTTGACGATCAAACCTCCGAATTAAACGCTCAAACAAACGACAATCTTTTATACTATGAAACGCGTACATTTTACGAGATGTATCAAGCAAAAAATTTCGAAAAGTGCTATGAACTACTGACATACAGCCATTCTGTCATGCGTGTGATGGAACACGCTAGGAGAGAAGCAGGGATTGAATTTCCAGCAGATTCTCGAAAACGATAACCGTTTAAGCTTGGAAGGGTCCCCCTTCTAAGCTTATTCGGAATAAAACCACGTAATCTCTGGGGGGATATCCCCTTCTGGCAACAAGTAAACAACTATAAAAAAGACACAAATCAACAATCCAAAACAAATCAGCCAGAGCGAAAGAATTGGTTTTTCTGTTTTAATCAATCCATACACTCCGCACGATAGGCTACCAATGCCAAGAAATAGCTCAAAAAAAGCGATGGGATAAACGGAATAGTGATCGATGATAAAAATTCGTGCAAAGTTACCAACTGTAAGTAACAGTACAAATAGAAGCTGAAAAACAATCCCTAGTCGTAAAACCTTCAACGCCAATCCTCCTTTGAGTATGTATCCTTAATCTACCATTCTCCGTAAAACATTCGTCTTTCCAATAGGGCAACAATTAAGGTGGTGATCACATTGACGACCACGATGGTAACAAGAAGAGCGCGTGGCCACTTCGCGTGTTTTTTTGAAAAATGATAAACGATCGGCACTTCAACCAACAATGTCAACATTAAGTATCCTAGCAAAACGATGTAATACGGGCCTGATTCAAAGGCACCGTTCCACGCTTCGCCCCACCCGTCGTAAAAGATTTGTAGCTGTAGCGCTCGCGATATGTATGGCAGCAAAAAAGAGGCTAGATTCGCACCTATGATCAATAAGACCATTTTTAGCTTAAGCCCAAGTCCCTTGTTGAGAGTGGCAAACAAGAGAATGCCTGCGATTTCAATACTAAGCGTTAAACTAACCGCAACAGGTAGCCATTCTTTCGGGCTGGACGTCAGCCATTGCCAAGACGAATTGGCAAAAACCGTTGTTGGCAAACACATCATAAACAATACAGAGAAGAATGTAACCTTTAAAAAAATCTTGTTCACACGATTTCCTCCACCTTGGTTTTCTATATTATTCCACACCTACTAACTTTATCATGAACTAATCTTATCACAAACCTGTTTTTAGGGCTTGTCATAAAAAAAGCTCCTACCATACGAGGCAGGAGTCTTCTACTGTTTCTATGCACTTTCATTTAAACGCTCAATGATTTGTTTCGCGTGTTTGGGTCGTTTCGTAAAAAGACTAATCACAACTGTAATTGTTGTTGCCACGATAAATCCAGGAACGGCTTCGTACGTAATCCCGAAAAAATAAGTGTTTAAAAGCTCTTTTACATCTGGTAAAAAAGCATACGTCCATTGCGGCTGCTGCTTCACTAGGATAACCGTTAAAAGCCCTGCAATCATCCCCCATAAAACCCCTTGTCTCGTGACACCTTTCCAGTAAAACGACAGAAGAAGAGCCGGACCAAAGCAGGCACCTAATCCACCGAAAGCAAACAAGACCATCCAGAAGACAAATTCTTGAGCAGTAAATGCGAGAATAAGAGATAGCCCCATGAATACAACCGTTGTTAACCGGCTGAGACGAACGAGTTTTTTCTGGGAAAGTTTTCGATTTCGGCGAAACATTTTTTGATAAATATCACGGACAAAGGCACTAGAGCCTACAAGTAACTGACTATCCGCACTTGACATAATGGCCGCTAATACAGCAACGAGTAAAAACCCAAAGAATAGCGGGTGCAAAATTTCCGATCCTAACGTGAGAAACACTTGCTCCTGATCTCCATTTGGAAGCAGACTAACGTCAGGAAAGTAGGCACGTCCTGCAAGTCCAATCATGACAGCTCCCCACCCCATGAGCACATTCCAAACCGAACTAATCAAAGCCGCTTGTCTCATTTCCTTCACATTTTTAAGTGACATATATCGAACAAGAATATGAGGGTTCCCTGGGCTACCAAACCCAATCCCGAGTAGACCAATCACCGCACCAAAGCCAAAGGCAAACGGACTAGTGAATCCACCACCTTCCGTATGCATCACTTGCAAAAGCGGATCAAACCCACCTAAACCGATGATAGCAACTACAGGAAGTATGACGAGAGAGACAAACATAAAGCCCGCTTGAACGACGTCTGTTTTACTCACCGCATGAAAGCCACCAAGCATCGTATAGGCGAGTAAAATAACGGCTGTCACCCACATTCCGGTAGATGATGATACGCCCATGCTTGTCGCGAACGCTCCGCCACCTGCCACGAGCTGGCTTGCCACATAGGCAATCATAAAAAACATAATAATGAACGCACTGACCCCTCGAAGAATATGAGTTTTATCATTGAATCGGGTTTCTAAAATATCAGGTATCGTAATACTCCCTGTCTGTTCACTATAGGCTCTAAACCTTCTAGCTACATAAAAAAACAAAAATACTTCCACAGCAATGTAACCAGCCACTGCCCAAACGGCATCAAGCCCCGTAGCATAAGCTGTTCCCGTCACCCCAAGAACGAGCCAAGCGCTACGACCGGAACTGACAGCAGATAATGCGACCGTCCATTTATTCAAGTTACGTCCAGCGAGAAAAAAGTCAGTCATTCCTACGGAGCTTTTCTTTGAACTCAGAAGCCCAATCAGTAAAAGAGCGACTAAATATGCGATTAAAATCGCAACAGCGAGCGGTTCTACCATGTTCACTAAGAAACATCCCCTTTTCTGTTGCCATCGTTAGAAAGCGAACGGGCTCGGATCTCCTGTTTCAATGAAGCGATCTCCTCCTTAATTCCTGTGTGCACATAACAAAGAAGTGCGACAGCTAGTATTGACAGTGGCAAACCAATAAGGGCGAAAAAGATATCAACGTTCATCAGCAACCTCCTTTTGCTTTTACTATTTTCGTCTATTCATTACTTTTCAACATCAAAGGAAACATTCCTTGTGACCATTTCTCCGGAGCAGCGATCGAAACATAAAAAAAGCGCAAAGCAGCTGCCCTGCGCTAGACATCTAAATATATACTTTCTTTTTATTTAAAAGCGTATCTCCATTCAAATGCTGAAAAAACGCCTACCGGTTAAAATCTTCCTGAACGCAAGATGGAATATAAGAGCCAAATAAACATAAGGAGCGCCACAACGAACCCAATCTCAACTGCTGGAATGTTCCAAAGGAGAGATGACTGTCCTCCTAGAGCTGAGCCGATGATTAATCCGACCATAATGATACTGAACGACAGGAGGACGATACTAAAGGACAAACGATTACTAATTCGATCTAATTTATTTAGAAATCGTTCGATTTTTGGTAGTGACAGTTCTAGAGGTAGCTTCCCTTTTCTTGTGATCGCTGTTAATTCTTTTAACGTTCGAGGCAACTCTGTAAGAACGTCCCCATATTCATTCCACTGATTATATACGTGTTCGGCAACAGATTTTGGGCTCAAACGCTCCTTAAGCAATTGACGGCCAAAAGGCTCAGCCACCTTTACGATACTAAGCTCCGGATCTAATTTTTCCACCATTTGTTCCATTGTAAGAAGCGTTTTACCTAACAATGTTAAATCGGCTGGAATTTGAATGCGGTGGTGATTGGCGATGGCAAACAAGTCATTAACTGCTTCCCCAAGGCTCACCTGACTTAAAGGGACATCAGCAAATTTTTCCCTTAACTCATCGATATCCCATTGCAGCAGCTGCATGTCCACATCATCGGGTACAATCCCCATTTTCGTAATGGCGTTCAAGACCCCTTCCGAACGTCGGCGCATGATCGCAATCACTAGTGAAGCGAAATGTTGTTTCATCTGTGGGGAAAGGCGCCCGACCATACCGAAATCCATAAACGCTATGGCTTCACCTGGTAACACCGAAATATTTCCTGGGTGGGGATCCCCATGAAAGAAGCCCTCCAGTAAGATTTGTTTTAGTATCGCATGGGTTATCCTCTGGGCCAACATTTTTTCATCATAGCCTCTTTGTTTGAGTTCTTCTCGTTCATTTAACTTCGTCCCTTCCACATACTCCATCGTCAATACCTTTTTCGTGGAATAGTCCCAATATACTCGCGGTATCTGGACGGTGGGATCGTCTTCAAATAGCTTGGCGAGCCGATCAGCATTTCGTCCCTCCACCGTATAGTCCAATTCAGCTAACAGAGCCTTTGAAAATTCCTCAATGATTTCAACTAATTGATAGTTTGCTGCCCACTCCAAGCGGTGTTCAGCTATTTCTGCTAAATGCTGCAAAATTTCTAAGTCCGTTTTGATGATCTCCTCGATGTTCGGTCGCTGAACTTTGACCGCTACCGGTTCACCTGATTGTAAGACCGCAAAGTGAACTTGCCCGATAGAGGCTGCACCAACGGGTATTTCATGAAACTCGCGAAACAATTCGTCTACAGCCATTCCTAGCTCATGCTCCACAATGGCTCTTACTTCTTCATACGAAAATGGGGAGACGCGATCTTGTAGCTTTTCCAGCTCCTCCAATAGTTCAGAAGGGATCAAATCAGGACGTGTGCTTGCCATCTGTCCCATCTTCACAAAGGTTGGGCCTAACTCCTCTAAAAATAGTCGCAAGCGCTCCCCTATTGTTTTCGTCTGTACGTTTTGCTCTTTCACCAACAGTCGTTTCGGTAAGGAAATGATTTTATGCAAACCTAGTTCCTTTACAATGAAACCAAACCCATTATGAGAAAAGGCTGTGACGATTTCACGATAGCGCTTGAGGTGACGAATTCTACGTTCAAAAATGGGAACCCCTCCTCATTTGAAAAACGTGGCGATTGGTGCGGTGATGACTGAGACCTCTCACAAGGCAAGTCGCGCCCAATGTGTGGACGGCGCCCGGCGCTAGACACCCTTTTGCTAATTGGAAGTGCCATTTTCTTAAATGGCTAAATTAAATGGATTACTCTGATTGTTTTCGTTCTTTTTCCAACTGTGCCAGTCGTTTTTCCAACGCTTGAACCTCTTCTTTCGTCGCTACATTTAGCCCACTAAGCATCTCTTTTAGCTTGCTTTGAATTTTGTCATCAAGCTCTTTCTTCGACTCTTCTCCCCTTCGCAACAGCTCACGTAAAAAGTCTTTAGACTCCTGTTGGCTAAGCTCCCCTTTTTTCACGAGCTCATCGATGATTTTTTCTGCTTGTTCTTTGCTAGCAGCTGCTAAACCTAATCCTAATGCCATCCCTTTTCTTACTGCCTCTCGCATAAAGATCCCTCCTTTATTCATAATAGCTCTTCTCATTACTCATACCAATTTCTCGCCCGAATGAAACCTCTAAATGGATTCCCCTCCTACTACGAGTATTCCCTTATCGAGTAGAATATCCAATGATCAGATTTGATTACCACCCAACCTTCATGCGTAATGTCTTAGGAGGAAATACGAACCCCCCCTCATCTCACAGATTTTATGGAGATGAGGGGGGTCTTTTCTAGGATAATCTTTCTTTTTTATGGAGATTTGTTTTTTCTAACAGCTCTTTGCAATAATTGATAATATCCCTTCTACGAATGATGCCAATAAAAATCCCTTGATCATCAACAACCGGAACAAAGTTTTGTGCGATCGCAAGCGATAGTAGGTCATCAATCTCGGCATCGATGTGTACAGGTAAATTGACCATCTTTTGCTCAATTTCCTTAAGGGATACACTTTCCGTGTTCTCAAACGTAAGGTTCGGCGTATGTTTCATTTTCCACAGTAAGTCACCTTCCGTGATCGTGCCTACATACTTTCCGTCCTTATCTAAAATCGGGATTGCCGTGTAATTATGATATTCCATCCGTTCGATCACTTGCCGCATCGTAGCATCTTCATTCATATAGACAACTTCGGCTTTTGGCAACAGGAAAAACGCAATTTTCATGTCCCGCCCTCCTTATCTCCTCTTTTCATGAACTTGGCGCTGACGTCTTTTCGTTCTTCGTGTAAATGACTAAGTTGACGTATCCCTTTAAAGCGTATCGTGGATCTTATGCTAATCTGTACCTATAGCTCACGACTCACCCCTTTGTACGCCCTTTCTATTATATCATTTTACGATCATTGGTTTAGAAAAACGCTTTTTTTCTCCCTTTCTTGATGCAATCCTTCTATAAACGCTTCAGCAGCTAACGATAACGGCTGCCCCTTTAACAATCCCAATCGTTCTCTGCTCAATTGGTTCCTTCATTTCTAGTGGTATCAGTTCTCCTTTTTTCAGCTCACGTAACACGAAGTCTTTCGTCACAAACGCAACGCCCATGCCCAATTTCACACACTCAATCAACAGTTCTACACTCCCTACTTCTATGTCAGGCTGTACATGAAGACCTTGCCGTTCAAATAGACGCTGGAGAAATTGTGTAGAGCTACTCGATTCTGAAAAAGTAATGAGTGGATAATCAAGCACCTCCTCTAGCAGCAGCGGACGCCCAGCCAACTCGCGGTTCTGCTCTCCTACGACAAATAGGCTCGAAATCGTTAAAAACGGTTGAATCTCGACATGACGCGCTTGTACTGGTAAATGAACAAAGCCAAAATCGATGGAGCTGTTGTCCAGCTTCTCGGTGATTTGCGGTGTGGAACCGTGCTGAAGGCGAATGTGAATGTTCGGATAGCGGGCCTGAAACCGCTGAATGGATGGCAAGACAAAATACTTGAACGTTGAGTCACTGCCGCCGATTGTGACACGGCCCCCTTCAAGCTGTTTTAATTCTTGTAACAGTTGCTCCGCTTTATCAATACAGCCAAGCGCTTGCTGAATGTATGGAAAGATCGTTTCTCCCTCCCTTGTCAGTTCAACTCCTTTCGCATGTCGCGCAAATAATTGCACTTCCATTGTTTCTTCTAATTGCTTGATCGCGTGACTCACACTTGGCTGTGTAAATGTAAAGTTTAGCTGCCGCTTTTGAAAAGCTTTTTTCCGTTGCTGTCACATAAAACACACGGTATAAATCCAAAGGACTCAGGTTAAATGATCCTGGCTGTGTGGCAAAAACATGCCCAAATTATTTTCAGCTGCTAGAGCAACTCGGAGTCCAAGTACAATATCAATAAGTGTTTCTTCACCATACGTCTTTAGGAAGGAGCGTATGGTGAAGCCATCCATTCCCCCTACATTTACTAGCAACTAAAAATATTCCGAATTATTTTTTAGTCTCCTTGTAGCCTTTTGTATCTTTCTGTAGCTTTATTCTTATATTCTATATGTATCCTTTTTGGGTACATATATATTGAAAGCGCTTTCTAAAAGGGGGACCGTTCTGCTGAGATTGATCCTTAGACGACAAATCATCAGAAACTTTGAGAGGTGAATATTTTTGCTCGAAAAAATTATTGAACACGGTAATAATTTCCTATGGTCTTATCTTTTAATTGCATTGCTCGTTGGTTTAGGTGTTTTCTTTACGATTCGAACGAAATTTGCTCAAATCACAAACATAAAAGAAATGTTCCACTTAATGAAGGAGAGCCCTTCAACAAGTGACGGAAAAAAGCGCGTGTCCTCGTTTGGAGCCTTTTGTATTAGCGCGGCCTCACGGATTGGAACAGGTAACTTAGCAGGGGTTGCGATTGCGATTACCCTCGGTGGACCTGGAGCGATTTTCTGGATGTGGGTTGTTGCCATTTTCGGATCGGTTTTAAGCTTTATCGAGAGTACATTAGCTCAAGTGTATAAAGTGAAAGATAAAAATGGCTTTAAAGGTGGACCTGCCTACTATATGGAAAAAGCCCTCGGTCAAAGATGGTTAGGAATCACATTTGCCATCCTTATCACGTTTTGTTTTGGCCTTACGTTTAACTCTGTTCAAGCGAATACAATTTCAGCAGCCTTTGAAGAAGCATTTGGTTTCAATTCGGCTGTTATCGGAGTCGTGCTAGCCGTTGTTGTCGGTTTTGTTATCTTTGGCGGTGTTAAACGTATTGCGAAAGTCTCGCAAGTAGTCGTCCCTGTCATGGCGGGTTTTTATTTACTTCTTGCAGCCTATGTCGTGATTTTTAACATTGGCGAAGTCCCAGCAGTTTTTCAGTTAATCGTCTCAAGCGCGTTTGGACTTGAACAAGCGATCGGAGGCGGAATTGGTGCCGCCATTATGAATGGTGTCAAACGTGGATTGTTTTCCAACGAGGCTGGGATGGGTAGTGCACCTGTCGCAGCCGCTACAGCGGATGTGAGCCACCCAGCGAAACAAGGATTTATTCAAACGCTCGGAGTATTTGTCGATACGCTCCTCATTTGTAGTGCAACCGCATTTATTATTTTGTTAGCTGGAACCCCTGATGAAGGATTAAGCGGAATTCAAATTACTCAAGCGGCGCTAAGCAGTCATGTTGGTTCGTGGGCGACTTATTTTGTTGCATTCGCGATTCTCTTATTCTGCTTCAGCTCGATTATCGGTAACTACTATTACGGTGAATCAAACCTTGAATACATTAAAGAAAATAAGTCCGTCATCTTCCTTTTCCGCTTGGCTGTCTTAGGAATGATCATCTACGGATCCGTTGAAAGCCTAGCGACGGTCTGGGATTTAGCCGACTTGTTTATGGCATTAATGGCACTTGTGAACTTAGTAGCCCTTGCCCTCATCGGGAAAGTCTCCCTTGCCGTTCTGCAAGATTATCTGAAACAGAAAAAAGAAGGGAAAGATCCAGTCTTCTACTCTAGTAACATCGAAGGCTTAAAGCATACAGAATGCTGGGAAAAAGAAGAGGTTAAACGTAAAAACGCATAATGTCAAAAAGAGGCTGGAATAAAACTAGCCAAACGTAATCAAAAGGTTCGGCTCATCAAAATATAATGATCCGAACCTTTTTTCTGTTCATTCATGGGATCGTCTATTGACCATACAATATACACATAACTAGACGGATTTTGCCAAGTTGATTGTTAAAATCACGAGACGCCTACGGCAAGCGAGTGGTTTTTGAAACAACGAATCCCCTATAAAATAACTACCTTAATAACAAGACTAGGACTCACCGACCGTGAGTGCCAATCCTATTAACTGCGTTTTATCCTAGCCCCTTTTTCTTAATTAGGATCCTATATAAAAGTGCGTACATTACCCTTTCTTCTCTTGCATCAATCGTTTCGCTTCGTAATATAACGCTTGGGTAAACTTCTTGACATTGATACGTGCCGACGTATAAGAAGAGCTTGTCTCGTTTTTCAACTCGGTCATTTTGCTGCGCACGACGGAAAAATCAAAGAAGTGGGACGCGTATTCTTCAAATTTCGGATTCGAAAAGTCGATTAACCCTAACGAAGCCACGTGCTCCAATGATTGATATACGGCTCTTCTCACTCGTTGTTTCGCCGCTTTCACTTCCCTACGAACATCTCGTTCATCGGCAGCATCCCCTAGCTTCTCGCTCGCCAACTGTTCAAAAATTTCCTTCAACGCAGGGAGCCCTTTTTCAAATGAATATTCCTTCTCATATGTGTATAAAAACATGAGAATGTTCATTAAATCTTTACTTCCACTCTCCCCGGCAATCCCTAACTCCGATAACAAATACTGTCCATAGCTTTTAATCGAATCATCATGAAACACTTGCTCGTTCACTTGTGTCGGTATGCTCCCTTGAAGGACATTGCTCAATGACTTTTGAATATCATAAAGGGATTGTTCAAGCCTCGTATGGTTGATGACCTTACGAATAACCGACAGCACCTCAATTTTGTTAATTGGTTTCATAATGTAATGCTCAATCCCAAGCAGATAGGCCTCGCTGATTAATTCCTTTGATTCAATTTGTGAGATCATAATGATTTTCCCTTTGAATTCAGGCTTAATCTTTTGAATCGCCTCTAATCCATCACAATTTGGCATGAGCAAATCAATTAATAAAATATCTACTTGCTTTATATTTAATCGTTTTCCATCTAGCTCGCTTCCGTCCTCTGCCTCCCCTACGACTTGGCCTAATTGTTCATCCTCAATGATTTGAGCAAGAATTGAACGAACAGTCACATCATCATCTGTTATAAAAAAGTTCATTCCCTCTACTCCCTTTCAACGACATTTTTCATCGGCAATTGAATCGTAAACACTGATCCTTTTCCTCCTTGGCCTCGTTCATAGACAACCGTTCCACCAAGCTTGTCAACCATATCATGTACATAGGTTAAGCCAATACCCGTTGAAGGCTTCCCTGTATGATCAAATTTAGACGTAAAGCCGGGTTTAAAGATAAGCGCTCGGTGCTTATCTGGGATTCCTGGGCCGTCATCTTCAATTCGAAATTCTACTGTCTGCCCTAACGCTTTGACACGGATCGTTAACATCCCTTTTCCGTCTATCGCTTCTACCGCATTGGCAACCAAATTGTTGATAATCGAGAGATGTGTGTAAATGTGGTAGGGTGGGTGCTCACCTTGAATGGAATAATGAAAATCAATCTCTTTTCCTAATAGCTGAGCGTATTTTTCATTTGTCCGCACAATCATTTTAATAATTTGCCCAATCTCAATATAGTCTACATAGCTTTCATTTGAGATAAGCTTTGACAAGCCCGCAAAAATTCGTTGATTGTCCTTTTTGATTTCGTGCACTTCCCCTGAGATTTCCAATAGCCTTTTGCTTATTTTCTCTAAATGGGGATTCACTTGATCCATGTGCTCGCTTTGAAGTCGTTTCATTTCACGGTACAACCCAAACACCTTACTCGTTATGTCTTCCGAGTTTTGTAGCGTCTTTTTTAAATGAACCGACTCCTCGTACAAATTAGAAATAAGCAACAGCATATGTTCATTCCGCTTGCGTATTTCCAATTCACGCGACCTTGTTTCATATAGCTTCATCATGCTGAAAACACCTAGCACGATAAAGCTGTGGGAAAAAGCGATTAATAAAATTTGGAAGATGGAATCCTTTGTCACCATGACACCAAATGCGAAATATTGCGCGATGAATTCAGCTGTATCGGCTAAAATCTCAATGATAATTCCAAACAAAAAGATGATCAAAGGCTGCTCATGGAAACGCTGAACCTTTGCTAAAGAAAACAATAATGAGTACGTAAAATAAAAGAAAAAGGTCGGATAATGGATCTCAAACGAATCCACCCAATAAAAATCAGCATGTAGTGTATCTAAAAAAACTCGAAACACAACGACAGCAACCGCTGTAAAAAAACCCGGAACGATTGCAGCCGTATTTCGCAAGAACAATAAAAATAAGAAGAAGATCGGTGGCCCTAAACTGACACGGAACGTTTCATTAACTGGATAAAAATTAATTTCTCCTGCAATTGGTACAAACAACAACATCGAGAGGATAATCATATAATCTTTCGAAAGAAACGGACGAATGTTCAAACGATGTCACTTCCTATTATGTGAAAAATTCAGCATAACGCAATCCTTATGGCGGATACGTTTAGTTTTTATATTCCTGTAGTAACAGTGTAAAATCTCGTGAGTCCCTTGCTCTTTTCCTTTCTATATTGCCATTACTTCTGTATAAAGTATATGAAAATTTTTGGTTCGAGCTGTAGTCTTCTGTTTCTTTCTGTAGCCTCCATCATAGACTAGACTTACCAATATGTAAACGCTTTCATTAATAGGGGGTCAGCTATGCTTCAACAAAAACAATCGCTTCTTGAGCACAAGCCAGTCTTAAGTAAGGAGCTTGAAAAATTAGTCAACCATTATCGCACTTTAAGCCTTAACGGTCAATGTGCCCAATACATTCCTGCTCTACGAGAAGCAAATCAAACAGACCTCGGCCTTTACGTCGTTCATTCGAACGGAATCGAAATCAAATCCGGTGATTGGCAAGTCCCTTTCACATTGCAAAGTATCTCAAAAATAATCAATTTTATCGCAGCTTGTCTCGATCGCGGGATCACTTATGTGTTAGATCGAGTTGATGTGGAGCCTACTGGGGATCCGTTCAATTCCATGGTTCGTCTTGAAATGCGCAAAACAGGAAAACCATTCAACCCGATGATCAATGCCGGTGCCATTACTGTCGCCTCTCTCCTTTCAGGGAAATCGCCAACGGAAAAGCTCGAATCAGTTTATTCGCTAGTTGAAAAAATGCTCGGAAGGCGAGCATCAGCCAATGAAGCCGTGTTCCACTCCGAATGGCAGACAGCTCATCGAAACCGCTCACTAGCGTATTATTTAAAGGATACAGGCTACTTAGAATCTGAAGTGGGCGACGCCTTGCACGTGTATTTCACCCTATGTGCAATCGAAGTGGCGACAAAGGACATTGCCAAAATCGGACTCATTCTTGCAAACAATGGGTATGATCCTCTCAGTCATCAACAGATCTTTCCGAAGGAAGTCGCGAAATTAACGAAAGCGTTAATGCTCACATGCGGGATGTACAATGCATCTGGAACGTTTGCTGCCCATATTGGCGTCCCCGCAAAAAGCGGCGTCTCTGGTGGAATCATGGCAGCTGTCCCAGCAAGAGGACGAAGGGACGAGGCGATGGACATCGGCATCTATGGGCCAGCTATCGATGACTTTGGCAACAGCGTCGCCGGAGTCGCCTTACTAAAACATCTTTCTCACATGTGGGATTTAAGCATTTTTTAGTTTACTAAACGAAAAAAAGGTGGAATGACGTATGACCATTTTGACAGAGCCACAGCGGACGCAAGTAGATGAAATGAAAGAGATCACCGAATTAAGCTTATTACAGTCAACCCAATCCGTCATCAAAGAAGCGCTTGATCTCCTCGGTTATTCTGAGGCAACATATGAGCTTTTAAAAGAGCCGATTCGAATGCTAACGGTCCGCATTCCTGTACGGATGGATGATGGAAACGTCAATATATTCACCGGCTACCGAGCCCAACACAATGATGCAGTAGGTCCGACAAAAGGCGGTGTTCGCTTCCATCCCGACGTGAATGAAAATGAAGTAAAAGCCCTCTCCCTATGGATGAGTTTAAAATGCGGGATTGCTGACCTTCCATATGGCGGCGGGAAAGGCGGGATTATTTGTGATCCGCGTACGATGTCGTTCGGTGAATTGGAACGATTAAGCCGTGGCTATGTACGGGCGATTAGTCAAATCGTCGGGCCTACGAAAGACATTCCGGCACCTGACGTTTTCACGAACTCACAGGTGATGGCGTGGATGATGGACGAATATAGCCGCATTCGGGAATTTGATTCCCCTGGCTTTATTACGGGAAAACCGATTGTCCTCGGTGGCTCCCTCGGACGGGAAAGCGCAACAGCAAAAGGGGTCATCATTTGCATTGAAGAAGCGGCGAAGAGAAACCAGCTTGACCTCAAAGGGGCCCGTGTCATCATTCAAAGGTTTGGGAATGCTGGCAGCTTCCTAGCCAAACTTCTTCACGACGCTGGTGCTCTCATTGTCGGGATTTCCGATGCGTACGGCGCACTTTATGATCAGGCTGGCCTTGATATCGAATACTTGTTAGATAAACGTGATAGTTTTGGAACGGTCACCAACTTATTTAAGAAGACGATTAGCAATCAAGAGCTTTTGATTTCCGATTGTGACATTCTTGTCCCCGCTGCGATTTCAAATCAAATTACAAAGGAAAACGCTCATGACATTAAAGCAAAAGTAGTCGTTGAGGCTGCGAACGGAACAACGACGCTAGAAGCGACTCGGATTTTAACCGAGCGGGGCATTTTTTTAGTCCCCGATGTGTTGGCTAGTTCAGGAGGGGTTACGGTCTCTTACTTTGAATGGGTACAAAACAACCAAGGTTACTACTGGAGTGAAGAAGAAATCGACCAAAAGTTCCGCAACATGATCGTAGATTCATTTGAGAAGATATGCACCTTCTCAAAACAGCACCAAGTCGACATGCGTCTCGCCGCCTATACGGTCGGCGTTAAGCGAATGGCTGAGGCTTCTCACTTTAGAGGCTGGGTATAAGAAAGGGTGTGTGAGGCTCCTACCGTTTTGGGGAGGGGCCTCATTTCATTAGTAAGCATAGGCAAAATTCAGCCCTTTAAATCAACAATCCACTTACTCTGGAGGTCCATGTTCCTTCCTTTTTCCAGTTCATCGTTTAATCTATCGTTTGTCGTTCACTAACCTGTGGCGAAACATTCATCAGTTGGCTGCGCCCTGTTTTTTCACTCTTTTTTTGGGGATAGTATAAAAAGGAATCTGTTTTTACTTTCTGTTAAGGAGATGAGGCAAAACTATGCCGTTTGCGAAAGAAAAAGGGCAACCAGCGATTTACTATGAAACGATCGGAAAAGGGACACCGATTATTTTTATTCCTCCTCCAGGTGTAGGGCATCTTACCTTCCGTTATCAAATCCCATTAATGGATCAATGTAAGCTGATTACGTTTGACGTGAGAGGCGATTGCCAAAGTGAACGGAGCACTGAGCCGATGACAATGACACAGCTTGCCTACGATGTGAAACGGGTACTCGATGCAAATTGCGTAAGAAAAGCGATTGTTTGTGGGTACTCGAACGGAGCTGCGATCGCGCAGGAATTTGCCCTCACCTATCCGGAACGAACAGCCGGTGTTATTTTGATTGGCGGCTATTTTGCCGTGAAGAACTTTTTGCTCGAGAAAGAATACAAACTAGGCATATGGGCGGCACGCAACGAACTGATGCCCCTTCTAGCCTCAGGCCTCGCAAAAAATCATTTTATCGACAAACAAGCGGCAAATGAACTTTATGCCGAGATCATGAAGACAGATCCACAAATGCTCGCCGATCAATATACTACTGGATTGCATTATAGTAGTGAAGACCGCCTTCATCAATTACGCGTTCCATTGTTGTTAATTTACGGGGCAAACGATCACTATCTCCAGCCTTACCAAACGCGTTTCCGTGAGCTCGTCCACGACGTAGAGATCGTCTACATTCAAGGCGTAAAACATCAAGTTCCTTCAAAGGCTCCTCATGAATGCAATGCCGTCCTCCGTGAGTGGATGCGACGGAAGCAATTTATTCCCTCTTAACGAGAGAAGGTGTTATAAGATCGTTGTAAATACTAACGTCTTCCCCTTTTTCTACAGGATATTTATTGTTACTTTTCGTAGATATCTTACAGGATAAGCCACATTCTCTAGGCATACGCATATGCTAAATCGGACCAATCTCTTGAAGGGAATGAGCAGCATGAATAATCTGTATCCTTATGGCGCGCCCGATTCTAATCTGTACGCTAGAAAGCAAGAAGAATACGATCAACAGATTGCAGAAGCCATCTTAGCTGGAATTAAACGAGAAGCTACTGCCATC
Source organism: Halalkalibacterium halodurans (assembly GCF_004376175.1). GTDB lineage: Bacteria > Bacillota > Bacilli > Bacillales > Bacillaceae_D > Halalkalibacterium > Halalkalibacterium halodurans. The sequence continues at coordinate 35,620 of NZ_SNUY01000013.1, forward strand.
GAGCTTTATCGGAGATTAGCGGATGAAGCACCAAGTGAACAGCATCAGCATGACATCCGCCAAGCGCTAGAAAACAAACAAGCTTCTTTGACTCAATTTACGAATGCTTATAGGATCCTCACAGGTCAACAGCCTCAAATGGAGGTCGATGACGTTTCTTTTTATCGTTTCCACGAAGGGTTGCAAAAAGCGTATGAAATAGAAGTGGAGGGGTATGAGGAATATGAAAGAAGCAGTGCCCTTACCGAGAACCCACACGTACAGCATGCCTTTTGGATCGCTTTAAATACGGAACACGAAAACACCACTCGGCTTTATCGCTCGCTACATGAAGAAGCTGATCACCGTGTAACGGACCATGGACCGAGACCGTTTGTCGTGAACATTGAGGATGAGACGAAGCGAAACCGAGCCTTCCGCCGTGCGTTATGGACTGGGGACCATTTGCAAGTCACCTTGATGAATATTCAAGTGGGTGAAGATATCGGCCTTGAAATCCACCCGCATCTTGATCAATTTTTACGTGTAGAAGAAGGTCGTGGTCTCGTCCAAATGGGCCACCGCCAAGACAATTTACATTTTCAAGAGGAAGTCTTTGACGACTATGCGATCCTCATCCCTGCCGGAACGTGGCACAACGTAAGGAACACTGGCAATCGGCCACTTAAACTTTACTCCATCTATGCTCCGCCCCAGCACCCACACGGTACCGTGCATGAAACGAAGGCGATCGCGATGGCTGCTGAAGAGCACCATCATTTGTAAAAGACTTTCCAACAACCTAGGCACACTTTTCACAATGCAAAGTGTGCCTTTTTTGATTCTTCCTAAACAAACCTATTGATGATGATTGGAAAGGCCATTTTAAGAGGTGGGGGACCGTGTAGAGCAAGAAGCAGCAAATAGCCAAGATATGTGGCAGCAGTTAGTTAATGGGTGCCGTGCATTTCTTACAGCGGCAGTAGAGTCTCAAAATCATCGTATTTTATTAATTGATGGTCCTGCTGTCCTAGGTTGGGATACGTTTCGAATGATGGATCAGAAATATTCAATGAACTCCTTGAGAGAACAGTTACAACTTATGCAAGAGCATGGACAATTACTCCCTGTCTCAATCGATGCGTTGACCCATTGTCTTTCAGGGGCTATGAATGAAGCAGCCCTCTGGCTGGCAGAAAATCCACAAAAGCCCGTAACTGAACTCATGACAACCTTGGAAATTTTGCTTGAAGGATTTAGACAGCATCCGACGAATATGTAAAGCTGCTTCACATTAAAAATTATAAGTGTGCACACTTTAGAGAGGGGCTTAAACGTTGACTATTCATGAGTTAAGAGATAATGCATCGATTAAAGCAAAAAATGGCCTCGGCTTTATCCTTTCAGGTACAGTCGTTTGGTTCTTGATCACGTTCATTTTTCTTCTACCATTCACACTTCAAACGAAGAACATTTTCATGCTGGCGATGACAGGGTTGCTGTTCCCGTTAGCTGTTGGCATCTCATCCATCATGAAAGCCGATTGGAAATTAGAAAAGAACCCTTTAAACAAGCTAGGCTTGACCTTGAATTTTGCCCAATTTATCTATTTTCCTATCGTGTTCTGGGCTTTTATCGAAAGCCCAAAAGAAATGATCATTTTCTTCGCTGTAATAACAGGAGCCCATTTTTTCCCTTATGGTTGGTTTTATCGAGCGAGAGCCTACTCTGCTATGACCCCTGTTATCTCCATCGTGATCGTAATTATTGGCTGGACCGTTGACCTGACGAAACTATGGCTCATCCCACTGATAATGACGTTGCTTTTACTCCTTTTAAGTGTTTGGTTATTCGCAGATTACAAGAAAAAATCGTCAACCACTACCTTTGGGGCAAGTCAAGGAATGTAAATAAGCCAAAAAGCGACAGCCTTAACTTCGGCTGTCGCTTTCCGCTAAGAAATTAAGTTGGTTCCCCGATGACGTATGCTCAGACTTTGCTGTCCCTAGATTCAACATCTTCCCTTTTAATACTATACTCGTACAGCCAAATAATACGAGTAGCACCGGAAGTAAAAAAGACATTCGTTGTTTTCATCGTGACATCATTACCAACTTTTCTTGGCACATCATTTAGTAAATGATGACTACCGCATAGTTGCACAACAAGTTCAGCTTTGACAACCCCCCCTACCATTTGCACGGTTACACTCGATTGATATCAAACACGAATTCTTGATCTTGATCCGCTTTCAGCACATATTCATCGTGAACGGGTGCACCCCAGCTATCATCTCCTCCAACACCCATTTGTTTACCTGCCACATTCACAACCGTATAATGAACGTTTGGCAGCTCATATGGATGGCTTGCCTGTTCAAGCTCAAATGCGGTGTAAGGGGAGATTTGGCATTCAATTGGCTCCTCCACCGAACGGACCTCGATCCCTTGCCCGTTTGCATCGAGGATTTTCACGGAGCGGACCCCTGTTCGGTTTCCAGATTCTTGCGGGGTTACGTATTGTGAGAGATTGTTTTCCACTTTGTTTTTGAATGTGCAAAGCCTTGCCCCTGTTGCGCGATCTGCGTAATTTTCTTCCGGACCTAACGAGTACCATTGCAATTGCTCATAATCGGCTGGTAGTTTAAAGGATAAAGCAAAGATCGGTAGCTGTGGTAAGGGTTCGTCTCCTTTGCTGGCTTCATACGCGGAGCGAATCCGAAGGCTGCCGTCTGGAAACACCGTATAACCGACCTTTACTTCGATTCGATCACTTATGGAAAAATGATAGGTGAAAAGAACCGATACATATTCATCTTTCTCTTCGACCTCCACGTTCACGCATTTTCTCGCTAAACTTGCCGCATACCAAATGCCTGAATGATAAAGCTGGGAACATCCTTTATCGTTGTCCGTCGTTGCTCGCCAGAAAAGTGGCATCGGTGGCTGCTCAATCATTTCTTTGCCCGCATAGTGAAGCGACACGAGACTCCCAACCGCTTTGGAAAAGAGGACGGAAAAGTCTTCCCCATGGATGCCGATGTTTACATCACCATGCACAACCTTAAGTGCTCCTCTTGCGTTCCTTTCTTTTTCGATCGCTCCCATCCGGTATACATGCTGACCAAACGCAACCTCATGTCCTTTCTCAGCCCACAGTTGGTCCTGCTTTAAAGTAAGCATTGTGTGGATGCAATACTCTCCAGGTTCATTCATCCCCTGTTCAGGCCAAGCAAACGAAAAGTACATTTCTTCCTGCGGAGCTACAGATACATCTTGCTTTTTCCGATAGAGCTCTGTCCCTTCCCAATATAATGCATACTCTAATTGATAAGCTGATGTATCGGTGAACAGATTTTCATTTTTCACGAGCACTCCCTCGCGATCTGGCACTAGCTTGATGTTTTGATATAAAAACTTCACTTCTTGCATTTTTGGTGACGGCTTCCGGTCAGCATATACAATGCCGTTTGCACAAAAGTGATAGTCTGTTGGCCTATCGCCAAAATCTCCGCCGTATGCAAAGTATTCCTTCCCGAAGCGATCTTTCTTCAAAAGCGCTTGGTCAATATAATCCCAAATGAAGCCTCCTTGATACATCGGGTATTTCTGTTCCAACTCTGTATACTTGTGCATGCCACCTAAAGAGTTCCCCATCGCATGCATATATTCACAGCTAATGTACGGCTTTTTCGGATCGTTCGTTAAATAGTCCTCAATGTCTTTTGGTTTTGCATACATTCGACTTTCCATATCGCTCGTGTCGTCATAAGCTCTCGCATGAAACACACCTTCATAATGTACGAGACGACTTGGATCGACCGATTTAAAATAGCGACTCACATTCAGAATAACCTCGCCTGCATACGATTCATTTCCGCACGACCAGATAAGGATCGATGGGTGATTTTTATCTCTTTCAAACATGGAGACGGCTCGGTCCATCACGATCGGTTCCCACTCCAGATGATTCCCAGGAATGTTCCAGGATGGCTCTACCTTCCCTAACTTTTGCCACGAGCCGTGGGTTTCTAAATTCATCTCATCAATGACGTAGAGACCGTACTCGTCACACAATTGATACCACTCACTATTGTTCGGATAATGAGAAGTACGAACGGCGTTAATGTTATGCTTTTTCATCGTCTTTATATCTTCAAGCATGTCTTCTTTTGTCACGACACGCCCTGTTCGCCCATTAAACTCATGGCGGTTCACGCCTTTAAAGACAATCCGCTTGCCATTCAAAGTCATGATGTTATTTACGAGTTCAAATCTTCTAAATCCAACCTTTTGTGGGACGACCTCTATTAATGTCCCCTTTTCATTAAATAGTTTCAAAAACAGCTTGTATAAATAAGGATCCTCCGCACTCCATAATGCTGGCGAATCTACGCTCATGGACACAGTCGCTTGATCATGATTCGTTTTTATATCCGTCGTTGCGATGACCGCTCCTTCAGCATCGTACAATTCAGCAACGATCATCACCTCTTTCTCTTGGGATCGTTTTAGTTCAAGTGTTGTTTCAAGGATACCTGTTTGCAACGAACGGTCTAGCTCGGCGCGAACGTGCATGTCATATACGTGGATGTTCGGAATCGTGTATAAGTAGACGTCGCGAAAAATACCAGAAAATCTCCAGAAATCTTGATCCTCTAACCAGCTACCAGTCGAACGTTGATACACTTCAACACATAGTTTGTTTTCCCCCTCCACAGCATACGGGGTCAGGTCAAATTCTGCCGGCGTAAAACTATCCTCACTATAGCCAACAAACTCCCCATTGAGCCAAACGTAAAACGCTGTTTCCACCCCTTGAAAGGAGATAAAGAGAGGGTGGTTCGACATGTTATTCGGAATATCAAAATACTTGACATAGCTGCCAACTGGATTATCATCTTCCGGAATTTCCGGCGGGCGAAGGTGGTGGTGACCGTCCCATGGATACATCGTGTTCACATATTGGGGCTTCCCGTACCCTTGTAGTTGAATATGCCCTGGTACGAGAATATCGTCCCAACATTTACAATCAAAACCGAGCTGGTAAAACTCCTTTGGCCGAGTATTCGAATTGATCGCATAATGGAACTTCCAATGGCCATTTAACGAATGGCGCATGGACATTGGCGGTTCTTTTTTCGCTTCTTCCACCGTTTCATAATATACATGATCAGAATGGGCCGGAAGCCGATTGACGGCAAATACATTCACATCGCGAAGCCAGCTTACGTTTGAGTGCGTTTTCAAAAGAGATCACTTCCTTCATCATTTACTAGTTCTATATATTTTCTATTACTATCGATTATCCTTTCACCGAGCCCATCATTCCGGCAACAAAATGTTTCTGCATGAGGAAAAAGACGAGCGCTGTCGGTAAAGTGGCGATGACAATGGCCGTCATGATCACCCCATAATCTGGCGCGTAACCCGCTCCTAAGTTCGATATCAACAAAGGGATCGTCTTTTTATCGGGTGACTGCAAAATGACTAGTGGCCATAAAAAATTATTCCAGCTCGTCATAAACGCAATGATCGCAGCAGCTGCATATGTCGTTTTCATGGACGGAACATAAATTCGCAAGAAAATGCCAAGTTCACTTAGGCCATCGATTCGTCCCGCCTCAATGAGCTCCTTCTGAAACATTTTCGTGTTTTGCCGAAAAAAGAAAATGAAAAAGGCTGTCGTAATAGTTGGTAAGATAACGGCTGCGAGCGTATCGATCCCGATCATAGGAAGCGTATTCGTCACACTGCCAAAGAGACGGTACAGCGGAATCATAATCGATGCAAACGGGATCATCATTGATAACAATAAAATGGTAAACACCCGATCTTTTCCCGGACTACGATAGATTTCAAATCCATACCCAGCAATGGAGGAAATCAGCAAGGTTAAAAATGTTGTAACCAAAGCGATGATGGTTGAATTAAGTAACGCTGATACGATATCAACGGTTTCAAACAACGTGCGGATATTTTCAAACAAGTGGCTACCAGGTAAAAGTCGTCCTCTTGTAACATCAATCGATTCGTTGGTCATGCTAACGACCATCCATAGGAATGGGAAAATACATATGAACGAAGATACACTTAAAAATAAATAGATAAACGCTCGCTTCATTTTTTCTCACCTGCCACTTTAAATTGAACGATCGACAAGACGATAACTAGCATGACAATCACATAGGAGACTGTAGAGGCATAGCCGAAATCTGGGGTATATTCAAACGATAGGTTATAAATATACTGTGAAATTGATAGAGTAGCATTTCCCGGACCCCCATTCGTAATGTTCACGACCTCATCAAAAATTTGCAACGTTCCAATCGTCGATGTGATAGATGTAAACAAAATGATCGGCTTCAACATAGGAATCGTAATTTTCGTGAATTGCTGAAAGGGTGTAGCTCCATCGATTTTCGCTGCTTCATAAATAGATTGGTCTACATTTTGCAGAGAGGATAAATAGAAAATCATATTGTACCCTGTCCATCTCCATGTTATCGCAACAATGATCGTCACTTTCGCCCAAAAAGGGTCAGATAACCATTGAATCGGCGCTGAGATAAGCGAAACATTAAGCAAAAATTGATTGACAAGTCCGTCCATGCCAAATAAATATTTGAATATGACGGAGTATGCGACGAGAGACGTCACACACGGCAGGAAAATGGCGATTCTAAAAAAACTCCGAAACTTTAGTGTCGCATCATTCAGTAGAACCGAAAAGATCAGCGCCAAAACGATCATTAGCGGAACTTGAATGAGTAAATAGAGCAACGTATTTTTTAAAGCCGTCAAAAACGTAGGGTCATTGAATAAACGTATATAATTAGCCAATCCTACATATTCGAGATTGGCCCCCATTCCTGATTGAAACGATAATAGCAGCGCCTGAAGCATTGGGTAAAAATAAAAGATCGTAATCGCAGCTACTGCTAGACTGATAAAGAGCCAGCCCGTGTTTTGTCTGTTCATGCCTCTCCTCATTGTTTCACTCCTCCCAATTTGAATCGTGACGTTCCACTTCTTTAAGTGCAAAAATAAGCCAGAGTCGCGCCAGCAAAGGAATGACAAAACGTAATGGCGACGACTCATGGCTTCTATAGGCGTTCCTATTTCAGTTGGGCTTCCGCTTGCGATTGGGCTTGATTTAATACGTCTTCAAGCTCTTTACCGTTTAAATAATCTTGCATGGCAGCAACTAAAATGTCTTCTATTGAGTATGTGTGCATTCCATAATTGACGCCCTTAATGTCGTCCGTCCATTTTGAAAACGCTTGGATGATGTTTTGACCACCGAAGTATTCATCCTCACTTGAAAAATCGTCTTCTACTAGTGCCGGGAGATACGTACCGATTGCACCGATCTCTTTTACGAGTTGCTTATAAAAATCGGTATTCGCACCAAACGTATCGGCAAGAAATGCAGCTGCCTGTTCCTTGCCGTCCACATTTAAGACATACCACGAGCTTCCACCTAGGTTTGAGGCGTTGACAGCCCCCTCCATGTCTAATCGCGGAATCGGGACAACCGCCCAGTCCCCAGCCTGAGACTCTTCCGCTTTAACGCTCGCCGTGATCCAGTTCCCGGTCGGAACGGTCGCGACCTCTCCGTTATTAAAGGCGGCCACAAACTGACTCCAATCGGAATTGATTTTCACAATGTTTTCTTCCATCATCTGTTTATAGAGTTCAAATGCTTTGGTTAGCCCTTCATTGTTGGCGATATCAGGCGTAGTACCATCCTCTTCCACATACCAAGATCCAACCGTTTGAATCATGACACGAACGATCCCTAGATCATTTGGATCAAGAGTAATCATGTCAACTCCTGTTTTTTCTTTCACTGCTTTTCCGATTTCCACATACTCTTCCCATGTAATGTTCGTCACATCGTCTACTGTGTAGCCGGCTTCTTCTAAATATTCGGTTCGAACGTAAAGGCCTGTGACACCCGAATCAAACGGCACGCCGTATTGTTTCCCGTCAAGACTCGTGGTTGCCACTTTGTAGCTTGCAAACTCATCAGGATTGATATAATCATCTAACGGATAAAAAGCGTCCGGATAGGCTTGTAAAAAGCTTTGAGCCCTATAATCTTCAATTAAAACAATGTTCGGCATCCCTTTCATTGTTCCGGAACTAAGGCCCGTGTTTAATTTTTGAATGATGTCATCTTGGGCATTTTCAATCGTTTCCAGCTCAGTCTCTCCGGCAAAATAGTCCTCCGCCATATCCAATGCGGCAATGTTGAACCTAGGGTCCCACGCCCACGCGGTGATTTTATCTACCTCTGTTATCTCCCCTTCGCCCCTTGACTCAGTACCTGAACAGGCAGACATCGTGAGAAGGGTACCTAGCAACAAGATGAGCCACTTCCATGTTTTCATTTAAATCCCCCTTTTCTTGAAAGCGCTTACTAACTTGATTAAATAATACCTCACGACCAAAACAAACGGATAGAAACATCTTTAGATCGTGGTTTCATTATTTTTAGATCATGATCAGCAGCACTTGTACAATCTTTAGAAATTTGTACTTTTCTTAGATGATTCATTTGGTAAAAGGGGTAAAATGACATGGACGACGGTGCCAGTCCCAACTTTACTCGTCATCTCAACACCGTAATCTTTTCCGTAAAGCAATTGAATCCGCTCATGGACGTTACGCACTCCGATCCCGTGAAACAACTGGCGCTTTCCGTGATAACGGCTTGACAAGCTCACTTTCTCCAAATCCATCCCATCCCCGTTATCAACAATTTCAAACACAAGCTTTTCGTCCTTCACAGCCGCCATCACCTGAATAAAGCCTTCTTTCTTTTTATTAAACGCATGGAAAAATGCATTTTCGATAAATGGTTGGAGGACAAGCTTTGGCATCTGATAAGGCAAGCATTCTGGCGATACGAAATAATGGACTTTAATACGCTCCCCGTATCTTGCTTGATTGATCAAAACGTATTTTCTAATGATCGTTAGCTCCTGTTCAACGGTGATCGTTTCATTAATATGGCCTAGCGCATTTTGCAGTAGCGTAATTAACGCAAAGATTGTGTCTGCTGCTTTTTCTTTATCCCCCTGCTGAACCATAAACTTTACAGACGTTAACGTATTGTATAAAAAGTGAGGATTGATCTGATGCTGTAATGCTTTGAGCTCCGCTTTTCTTTGCTTTTGTTCCGTTTCAACGACAAGGTCCACATATTCTTGTAGTTCACGAAGCATGTCGTTAAAGGCGTTTGCGATTTGTTCTGTTTCATAACCACCGGAAGCTACTAACGGGCGTTTAAAATGATACTTGGCCATATTTGAAATTTGCTCAACGACGTTCGTTAACGATTTGGTCATTCTTCTTAAAAGGATAAAAATGATAAAGACCGACAAGACGATGATTCCGATAATAATGAAATAGATTCCTAGATTATTCACCAAAAAATCCAAAATTCTCCCAAACAAATATGTACCAAGTGTTCTCTCTACTGGTACCTTTCACCTAAAAAGTGAAAAAAGAGTACAAAAAAAGGGAAGCCTCTGTTATGTTTAAAGTGTCTAAACCAAACAAATGGAGGTTCCCTTATGCCTACTTTAAGAGCTTGTTCAAAAAGCACCTTTTTAATCAAATCATAACTAGAAAATCAGTTGACTACACTTCCATTAATGGTAATGAAAGTAAAATAATTTCAGACAAAAAAATGTACCTTCGCCCCACTCAAAATCGCACCTAAAAAAGGGTAGACTTCTCCCTTGGACCATAGACAATTTTTTG